>CAMBLO010000014.1 GCA_945868505.1 uncultured Clostridia bacterium
GAAATAAATCAGAAAATAGAAAATTTGCATTTTTTTGCAGAAATTTGCGGAAAGATTTGGAAAACCTAAAGGGGGATTGCATAGGCGCTGCCCCCTATTTTGCCGCTTTTACTGCTTGCAGCACTGCTTGTTCGGTTGCTTTTGCCGCCAAGATGCCAACCACATCCACAGGAGCTGTGGGCATTTCGATTTCTTCTGTGGAAAGACAGAAAAGGGTGTCCCCGTCCATGGTGGTATGGATGGGGCGGATGCAACGGGCCAGACCATCGTGAGCCATGCCGGCTACTTTTGCGGCCTGGGCCTTTGTCAGCTTTACATTGGTGGCGATGACGCCAATGGTGGTATTTTTGCCGCTAAAGGAAAGGCTGGATGCCAGTTGGATGACGCCTTCTTCTGTAGAAATGAAGTTGCCGTTGTCATCCTTTGTGCCGGCGATGATCTTGCCGTTTTCATAGACATCCCCAAAGGCATTGACAGCAATGAGAGCGGCTACCTTGATACCGTTTTCCGTTGCCTCAGACCAAGAGCCGATGCCGCTGTTGGTGCAGAATTCCATGCCCCGCAGCTTGCCTACTGTTGTGCCGCAGCCTGCGCCGTGGTCGCCTTCCAGCAGGATGGAATCGGAGGCATTTTCACAGGCCTGTCTGCCCATGGCTTTGTCGGGGCGGGTGAAGGGATCTCCGTTTTCCAAATCGTACAGCACCGCAGAGGGGACGATGGGAACTTTTGTCACACCAACATCAAAACCGACGCCTTTTTCCTCCAGATAATCCATGACGCCACTGGCTGCTTCCAGACCAAAGGCGGAACCGCCGGAAAGGACAACGGCCTGTACCTTTTCCATGGCATTGATGGGATTTAAGAGGTCTGTTTCCCTTGTGCCGGGGGCGGCACCGCGGACATCTACGCCGCAGACAGCGCCTTTTTCTGCAATCACAACGGTCACTCCTGTTTTCGCTTCGGGATTTTCCGCCTGACCAACCTTCAAGCCTTCTATATCAAGGATATTTCTTTTCAATTCCATAATTAAAACCTCCTTTGTCAACGGGTGAGGCAGCGTTTACAAGCCCCGTCTCCATAGGCGTAGCCTGTGCAAGGGGTGAAGTGCTGCCGAGGGTTAGTGGTTTTTCCCGTAAGGGAAAAAGACTTCCTTATTTCAACGGGTGAATCATTCCTATTTCAATTTTACATTTATCAGTGGAAAAGCACAAGAAGTTTTGTCCCGGGATATGATATGTGTAAGATTTTTTTTCGGAGGGAAGAGCATGGGGACATACATTGTGCGGGGTGGGAGAAAGATCGAGGGTGAATTCGCTGTGCGGGGCAGCAAAAACACTGCCTTGCCCATATTGGCTGCCAGCCTTTTGGCGGAGGATGAGGTGGTGCTGGAAAATATCCCTCTTATCCGTGATGTGTTTCAGACTTTGGACATCCTGCGGGAATTGGGCTGCAGGGTTTCTCTTTCCGAAGAAACGCGGACAGTTACCATTGACAGCAGGCATCTGAGCGGAACGGAGATTGGCAATGAAACGGTACGAAAGATGCGTTCCTCCATCCTTTTTCTGGGGTCGCTTTTGGGGAGAGAAAAGAAGGGAAAGCTGGCCTATCCCGGGGGCTGTGCCATTGGGAAACGCCCCATAGACCTGCATCTGATGGCTTTTGAAAAAATGGGGGTTACCATAAAGGAGGAGGGCTATGTGCTGGATTGCAAGGCAGAGCGGATTTTGGGTCAACATATCTATCTGGACTTTCCCAGTGTTGGTGCCACGGAAAATATCCTCCTTCTGGCATCAAAAGCGGAGGGTGTCACTGTCATCCACAATGCGGCACGAGAACCGGAAATCGTTTCGCTGGTACGGTTTTTGCGGGCCATTGGTGCAGAGATTTACGGAGAAGGGACTGCCAGCATTATGGTGGAAGGGGTGAAAGACCTCCACGGTGCTTATTATGTCATTCCTGCTGACCGCATTGAAGGAGGCACCTTCCTTTGCGCTGCTGCCATGACCGGGGGAGAACTGCGGTTGAAAGGGCTGGAACGGGAACAGATGGGAGCAGTCCTGGAAGTGATGCGGATGACAGGATGTCGTTTTTTATGGGAGGACAGCGACCTTTTGTGGATGCTTCCACCGAAGCGGCTTTTGTCGGATTTTACCATTGTAACAGGCCCGTTTCCTGCATTTCCCACGGATATGCAGCCGTTGGTGATGAGTTTGTTGACATTGGCGAAAGGAAATTGTATGATTAGTGAAACAGTGTTCGAAGCCCGTTTTTCTCAGGGGGAAGAACTCTGCCGCATGGGGGCGGATATCCGTATTTCGGGGCGAAATGCTTCGATTTATGGCGTAGAAAAGCTCCATGGTGCAGAGGTCTTTGCCAGAGATTTGCGCTGTGGTGCGTCCCTTTTGGTGGCAGCATTGGCGGCGGAGGGGGAAAGCCGTGTCCATGGTTCGGAATACGTAGAGCGGGGCTATGAAAAGATAGAGGACGCCTTTTCTTTTTTGGGCGGCGATATCAGGCTGACATAGGAAAGGAAAAAGAATGTTTAACAAAAAGAAAAAACAACCGAAGAAAAAGAAACAGGATATGATTGATATCGATCTGATGGATGAACTGGATTTTTATCAGAAGCCTAGAAAGAAAAAGGGCATTGATCAGAAGGTAGTCATCGCCGGGGTATTAGTTGTTGTGGTGTTTGCCTGTGTTCTGTTTTCTCCTGTTTTTGCAGTGAAGGAGATCAAAGCCGAAGGTGCCAGTCATTTTACCACATCCCAGTTGTGCGAACTGATCGGTCTTTCCACGGGAGATAATCTGTTTTTATTCAGCAAGAATAAGGCGGAAAAAACATTGGAACAAAGTGCCTATATTGCCGATGCGAAGCTTTCTGCAAAGCTGCCCGATACCATGGTCATCAAGGTGAAAGAAAGGAAGGTAAGAGGATATGTCCCTTATATGGGCTCTTACCTTTACATAGATGAAGAAGGCCGCGTGCTGGAGGTGCAGGATGTATACCATGAAGCCCTGCCTCTGGTAAAAGGCCTTTCCTTCAGCAGCTTTACGGAAGGGGAAGTGATTCCTGTAAAGAATCCGGAAGCGTTGGATGTGGTGCTGCGTATCTCTCAGATGATGGAGAAATATGAATTGCTGGATCTGGTAGTTGAGATCGATGTTTCCAATCCCGAAGATATTTACGCCTATGTGAATCAGGTTCAAATCCATCTGGGCAATATGGAAAATGGCGATATGAAGATCAAATATATGGCGGAGATCATGAAAACCATCCCCAAGGAGGACCGCGGTATTCTGGATCTGAGCGCATTGGACAACCCTAAGGCCAATGTGGTGTTTCAATATCTGACATAATCAGCGGAATCAGCGGGCTTCCTTTCGGTTATGAGGAACGAAAAAGCAGGCAAAGCTTGCCTGAGTGACTTAGTGAGGTAAAGAGATGACAAGACATCACTATTCTATTGCACTGACGGGGACCTTCATCCTTTTGGGGGTCATCATCGGCGTACAGTATAATACAGTAAAACAGCAGCGGATTTCCACGGAAAACCAGCGTTTATCCGAAGTGACCCTTGCTCTGAATCAGGCGCAGGGGGAACGGGATGCCCTGCAAAAACAAAATGAAGCATTGGAACGAGCCCTGAAGGAATATGAGGAGGGCACTTACAGCGGCGTGGAGATTGAAGAATTACAGTCATTTGCAGGTCTGACTGCCATCAGCGGCGAAGGTGTCATCGTTACCATGAATGACAGCAGTACCAATATGGGAGGCGACAGAAATGCCTATCTTGTTCATGCAGAGGACTTGCTTTCTGTGGTGAATGAGCTGAACGGCGCAGGGGCAGAAGCCGTTTCCATCAATGGACAGCGAATGGTGGGGAAGAGTGCCATCACCTGTGCGGGCTCTATCGTGATGGTGAATGGTGTCCGTGTGGCAGCACCCTTTGAGATCAAAGCGGTGGGCGATCCGGATATTTTGCAGTCCGCTTTGAAATTTCCCGGCGGTGTGGTGGATAATCTTTCCCCTTGGGGCATCGAGATCACCATTCGCAAGGAAGTGTCAGTAACAGTGCCTGCCTATACCCAGACAGCATTGGTGAAGGAGAATACAAAGGAGGCAGATACAGAATGAAAAAAGCATTGGTAACAACGTTAACTTTGAGTATGATTTTTGGCATGACCGCTTGTGGCACACAGGTGCAGGATACACAGACAGACCCTTCTACGGAAATGCCTGCGGCATCCGGAGAAATTGCCATCACATGGAGCAATGATACGGCGGAAAAACCCTCGGAAATGCTGACAGACCTGACGGAGGATATCATCACTTCTATCCTGAAGGAAAGCTATACAGGGAAAAGACAGTTTGAAGCCTACGAGTTTGAGATTGAAAGGCTGGAATCCTTGGACGGTTCCTTGGAAATGGATTTTGATTTGGAGGTGACCTATCGGGAATTGACAGAGGATACCAACCCTGCTATGCCTTTGATCGTAGGGGAAGAAGAATTTGAGATGGAACTGCCTTTGCGCCTGACAGCCTATACGGAAAAGGATAAAATTCAGATAGATGGCTTGTTCCTTGCGGTGCGGGAAGAGGAGTCTGCTGAACAGGATGGATGGCACCTGATTACAGAAGAACTGCCTGATTTTGCAGAGGCAGGTACATTTATCGGTACAATCCGATTTGATGAAAATGAAAACTTGAATCTGAATCGTAAATTCTGGATTGAAGAGACTCATGGCTATACCGATAACGGTTATTTCCTGATGGAAACCAACGCTTCTTACACTGTTCCTGTGGACGAAGCCTGTGAGGTCAGCTATTTCGCGGATGCTTCCACAGCGGAAAGCATGACACCGGAGGAATTAAAACAGATGGAAAATTTGGAAGATCGCCTGTTTATGGTAACACAGGAAAACGGAAAAATCAGATATATCATTGAGCTGTACAGACCATAAGGAGGGAGCAGAATGTTGATTCCGATCATTGGGCTGGTCATTGGCGTTGTGGTGGGCATTGGCAGCGGCATCGTGTTTCCGCCCGGCTATTCTGCTTATGTGGCTATGGGGATTCTTGCCTGTCTGGATTCTGTGCTGGGCGGCGTTTATGCCAATCTGCAGGGGAGATTTCAGGGAAAGGTTTTTGCCACAGGCCTTTTCTGCAATGGTATGTTTGCCATGGCTCTCATTTGGCTGGGCAATCAGTTAAGCATCGACCTCTCCCTGGCTGCAGTGGTAGTCTATGGCTCCAGAATGTTCCATAATTTCAGCCGAATCCGCATTTTTCTCTTGAATAAAGAGAAAAAAGGGATTATGATAGATGCTGATTGAAAAAATTTGCAAATACTCGAGAAAAAAAGCAAAAAATATTATGAAAACTTATTTTTTCTATGGAAATCGGGCTTTTTTTCGTGTATAATATAAGTTAACGAATTTTGTAAATGACTTAGGAGGAGATTATATAATGCTCGAATTCGATATCCCTATGAGTAATATGGCACAGATAAAAGTAATCGGCGTTGGCGGCGGCGGCAACAACGCTGTAGACAGAATGATCGAAGATGGTCTGGACGGCGTAGAATTCATTTCCATCAATACAGATGGACAGGCTTTGGCGAAATCCAAATCTGCAACAAAAATCCAGATTGGTGAAAAACTGACAAAAGGTCTGGGTGCAGGCGGCAACCCTGAGATCGGTCAGAGATCCGTTGATGAAACACAGGATGATATCGCACAGGCTCTGCGCGGCTCCGATATGGTATTCATCACTGCCGGTATGGGCGGCGGCACAGGCACTGGCGCAGCGCCCAGAATTGCTTCCATCTCCAAAGAACTGGGTATCCTGACAGTAGGCGTTGTGACAAAGCCCTTCAATTTTGAAGGCAAAAAGAGAATGGGCAACGCAGAAAAGGGTATCGCTGAACTGAAAAAGAACGTAGATACACTGGTTATCATCCCTAACCAGAGACTGCTGAGCATCATCGATAAGAAAACAACACTGACAGAAGCATTCCGCAAAGCGGATGAAATCCTGCTGCAGGGCGTACAGGGCATTGCTGACCTGATCTCCAAACCCGGCGTGATCAATCTGGACTTTGCTGACGTTCGTACCATCATGGCAAATAGAGGTATCGCGCACATGGGTATCGGCCGTGCCAGCGGTGAAAACAAAGCGGAAGTGGCTGCAAAAATGGCAATCCAGAGCCCTCTGCTGGAAACAACCATCGAAGGTGCAAAACATATCCTGATCAATTTCAGCGGCGATATGAATCTGGGTCTGATGGAAACAGAAGAAGCTGCAGAACTGATTAGAGAAGCAATCGATCCCGAAGCAGAAATCATCTTCGGTACAACACTGAACGAAGAACTGAACGACGAGGTTGTTGTTACAGTTATCGCTACAGGTCTGGAAGATGATGGTACTCCCCATGTAGAGCCTAAGAGAACATTTGGTGATGCAGGGATGAGAACAGAAGAGAGACCTGTTGCACCCAGAACAGAAGAAGCTCCTGTCGAAGAAGCTGCTGCGGAGGAAGCACGCCCCGCTGCAAGAAGATTTGCAGATTTGGACTATGATTATGAATCCGAAATCAAGATTCCTGATTTCCTGACAAGAAAGAAATTCTAATCAGGGAACCTTAAGACAAAGCTACATAAAAGACCTGATTTATCCTCAAGGGATAAGTTGGGTCTTTTTTCTTGACAATAGCAGACTACAAATGTAGTATATAAGTAAGACTACAATTGTAGTTTGCAGGAGAAATGAATGGGGAGGTGCTTTTATGGATTATAAAATTTCAGACAGCGAATGGAAAATCATGGAGATTCTTTGGGAAAAAGGGGCAGTGACCCAAAGCGACATTATGGATGCGCTGGATGTGAAATGGAACAAAAATACGGTGTATACTTTCCTGAGCCGATTGGAACACAAGGGCATGGTGGAAAGCAGCGGCAGCCCGAAGGCGTATCGGGCGGCTGTGAAGCGGGAGGATTGCGTGGAACAGGAGCAGGAAAGCTTTTTGAATAAGATTTACCATGGCTCTGCGGGGAAAATGGTAACGGCATTTGTGGAAGAAGGGAAACTGACAGCGAAAGAGGTAGAAGAATTGAAACGGCTTCTGGAGGGGATGGATGTATGACGAATCTATGGACGGTTTTGTATTTTACTCTGGGGATTACTCTAACGGGGTTGATGCTTCTGCTGTTCAAAAAAATCTTTCAGGATAAGCTGAGTGCCCGCTGGCATTATCTGGTGTGGCTGGTGCTGCTGGTACGGGCCATTTTGCCTGCCAATGTACGGCTGTTTTCCACAGGCTTTGCTCTGAATAATATCTGGATGGAGGGGATGAAGCGGATTCGTGGCATGGTGGAGATGGGAAGAAATTCCCTTCTTTCCGCTCCCTTTGGGATGGAGGGCGGGAATCTTTCCTTGCTGAGAAGCACTCCCGTTGGTGCATGGTCTGTGACGGATATGATGTTTGTGGTATATCTTGCAGGTGTATTTGTGGTGTTGGTCTATGACATAGTGATTTACGGAAAGTTGCGGGGAGAGATCAAAAAGGGACGGGAAGCGTCCCCCTCTCTGAAAGAAAAAATCAGTGCCACAGAAGAGAAATATCATTTGCCGAAGCAGGAGCGGGTGAAGGTCTGCGGTGGTTTTGAAACGCCCTTTTTATGCGGATTTTTGAAGCCCATTTTGGTGATTCCCGAAAGCATGGAGGAAAGCATCGATGAAAAGATACTGCTCCATGAAATGCTGCATTTGAAGCACCATGATGTGTTGGTGAATTTTGCCCTGCATTTGCTGCAGGCGTTGAACTGGTTCAATCCCTTCGTATATTGGCTGTGCCGTGTCATCCGCAATGACAGCGAAGCCCTTTGCGACCAGAGGGCATTGGAACGGATGGAAGGGGAAGAAAAGCGGGAGTATGGGATGCTTTTGCTGGGAATGGCAGATCGCCGCCATGCCAGCCGCATAGGCACTACCTCCATGGCGAATGGGGCAAAGAACATCAAGACAAGGGTGCAGCGGATTGCCGATTTCGGTCGTGCGCCCAAAGGGGCGGCTTTCGCCACAGGCTGTATCACCGTAGTGCTGTGTCTGGCTTCTGTCAGCTATGCCTATGCGCCCAAGTATTTTGATACCTCCGAGGTGGAAACGAAGGAGGATTTGGAACTGCTGCTGGAGGATGCAAGATATTTTGATGTGACTTCCCCGGAAATGGCGATTTCGATTTTTTATGAAGCCATCTATGAAAAGGATTTGGGGAAACTGGCATTGACGGTGCCCCAGGCGGAATTTGATAGCTACAAGGAATGGGCGCTGCAGGAATATGTCGAAAACCGAAAAACCTTTGGTGCGCAGTTGGCGGAAGGCACAAAGGCCGATTACAAATATAAATTTTATGAGGATATGCGATATGATGGCGTGTATTTTTTTGAGCGTGAAGAAAGCGGAGCTATAAAAGGAATGCTGCACATCATAGACACGACGGATGCAGATGCCTATGAGGATGTTCCTGCAACGGAACGCTTTCTCTATTTCCGTACGGTGGAGGAAACAAAAGGCAGTTGGAAGGTTGCATTGCTGGGAGAAGAAAGCTGGTCTTATAATGGGGACAGCTTTGCAGAACGAAAGCTGAAAGAAAAAATGGAAAATGGCGCGTATACCCAGTATGGTGATTGGAAAATAGCAGAGGCATCCTATTGTTTCGAATGGGGGATGCAAATGAGCGGAGGGAATCTGTTTAGTTTTATGAATTTCAGCAACGAAGAGCCTCAATTCAATGAGACCATTTCCCCCGATGCGACCTATGCAATCTATTTGGAATATACAGGAACAGAGTGGAAGGAAAAGGAAGAAATTCTTGCGCTGTATCTCTGCCCTGCGGAAATGACGGATGCATACCTTTGGGACAGGGAGACCGGAGGGATGCGGGGATATAGCCCCAACGGAAGTGGCAGTTCTTCCGATGGCAGCACTTGGTGCGGCTTTCGCACAGGAAAGGACTGGGACGGTTCTTTGATGGAGAGTGGAGGTATATGGGGAGAAAGCCTGAATAAAACCTTTGATTTTCTGGAAAACCCCTATGAAATGCGTATTTATACATTACAGGGAGAACGTCTGGTAACCATTCCCTTGAAGGGAGGTGCCCTCTATGAAGAATAAGACAAGTGAAGCTGTTGGGAATATCCGTGCAGCTATGCTGGTATTCTTGATTGATGTGAATATCCTTGGTCTCGATATCATCTTCGATTTTTTCGGCTGGATGTGTCTGTTGGGTGCCATTGATATTTTGGAGGGGACGGTGCCCGGCATCGAGCGCATCCGGGGCTTTGGCAAAGTCCTCCTTTGGTACGAAATAGCCATGGTGGTACTGAACTATACAGGCGACCGCATTCCTTTATACAATGCGGTCAGCCCCTATGTGGCAATCTTCATCTTGTGCATCCGCATGTATTTCATGTATATCATTCTGACTGCTATTGCCGATGCAGGAGCGGAACAGGGCGGCGAAGCAGATACCCTAAAGGGCATCCGCAGGAGCCGAAACCGTGTTTTGCTGGCAGAACTGGCGGTATATTTTGCCGCCGCCATCGAAGGCGCGGAAAACATCGGCGGATGGATACTGATTCCCTTTGTGCTGTATTTCCTGTTTTATATCGGCTGTATCCTGCAGCTGAGCTGCTTAAAGGAAGAAGTGGAGAACTGGGAAAAAGGGCAGTTGGAAACAGCAGAAGAGAGTGCAACATAAAAAAGAGCCTCAGGTCTTATGAACAGCAGTTCATTTTAGACTTGAGGCTTATTCTTATGGATTTTTCGGTTTGGGTTTTGCAAAGGAAAGCATCAGAACAGTTATGACGATGAAAAAGAAGCCGACATAATCAATAAATTCCAACTGCACCTTCAGCCAAACCACGGAAACGATGGTGGAGGAAAGGGGTTCCACGGAAGCATACAGACTGCTTTTGGTGGGGCCGATATATTTCACCCCATTGAGGAACATCATATAGGGCACCATGGTGCCGAAAACGATAATGAATATCAGGCAAAAGATACCTGTTGCATCCCAGTTGCCCTGCCAATGCCAGAAGGGATGGACGATATTCATGACGGCACTGCCGATGAGCATGGCCCAGCCGATGAGGAGCATGGTATCGTAGCGGCTCAGCAGGCGAACGGGATAGACCGTATAAAATGCCAATGCCACAGCAGAGAGCAGCCCCCAGAACAATGCCGCAGGGGAAAGGCTCAGGCTTTTAGGATTGCCATGGGTCGCCAGCAGGATTGTACCGATGAGACAGCCGACAACGGCAACACATTCAATGGCAGTTGGCAGCTTTTTCTGGCGAAAGGCCAGATATACCACGATCATGATGGGTGCGGTATATTGCAGTACCGTTGCGGTGGCCGCATTGGAAAAATTGATGGCTGCAAAATAAGCATACTGCATAAAGAGCATACCAATCAGAGAGAACAGGATAAGCTCTTTTCTATCCTGTTTTTCTGTCCAGATTTGCAGCATACCGCCTTTTTTGATCTGTGCAAAGGCCAGCATGAAAATCCCTGTCAACAGCATACGAATGGAAACCAGCCATTCCGGCGAAACATTTGTATTATGAAACATATATTGGCCCGCTGCACCGGAAACACCCCAAAGACAGGCACTGGCGATGCAGAAAACGGAACCCATGAATACTTTATTTTTGATATACATGACTTTACTCTCGCATTTTAAAAATAATAATTATATTATGTAGAAACTCAAATCATGCTAACACTTTCGTACATAAAAGTCAATGATAGAGAAAATAGAAATCATTGATGAAAATAATCGGAACAAATGATAAGGGACAATGCATTTTTTTTCATGGATTTAACAGAAACATGATTTTTTATTTAACATTCGGGACATATACTTGGGTTGTAAATAAAAACAACGAAAAGCAATCAAAAGGAGAGGAATAAAATGAAAAGAATGTTAAGCTTTGGTCTGATGATGACAATGGCGGCAGGTATGCTGGCAGGCTGCGGCGGCAGCGGAGAACCTGCGGCAGAAGATAACGCAGCAGCAGGCGGCGCGATCACGGTTGTATCCAGAGAGGATGGCTCCGGCACAAGAGGTGCCTTCATCGAACTGTTCGGAATCGAAGAAAAGAATGATGCCGGCGAAAAGATCGACATGACAACAGATTTGGCAGAGATTACAAACAGCACTGCGGTTATGATGACAACCGTAGCAGGGAATACAAATGCTATCGGCTATGTTTCTCTGGGTTCTCTGGATGATTCCGTAAAGGTACTGTCCATTGACGGTGTGGAAGCAACCGTAGAAAATATCAAGAACGGTACATATTCCGTAGCAAGACCCTTCAACATCGCAACAGGCGCAGAGGTCAGCGAAGCGGCACAGGATTTCATCAACTTCATTCTGAGTGACGAAGGACAGGCGGTAGTAGAAGAAAACGGCTATATCAGTCAGGGCAGCACAGGTGCTTTTGAAAGCACAATGGTAGAAGGCAAGGTTATTGTAGCAGGTTCTTCTTCCGTAACACCCGTTATGGAAAAGCTGAAAGAAGCATATCTGGCTATCAACACAAAGGCTTCTATCGAAGTGCAGCAGAGTGACTCCACAACAGGTATGACTTCCGCCATCGAAGGCATGTGCGACATCGGGATGGCCTCCAGAGAATTGAAAGACAGCGAACGGGAAGCAGGCCTGACCTCTACTGTTATCGCTATGGATGGTATTGCAGTGGTAGTCAACCATGCAAATGCAGTCAATGGTCTGGAAAGCGCACAGGTTAAGGACATCTTCACAGGTGCGGTAACAGATTGGTCTGAAGTACAGTAAAACAAGTAAAAAAGAAACTTTTTCATCGTAACAGTCTCCCAACACATACAAGTTACAAAAGAGAAAAAAGCAGCAAAAAACGTAGGCAAGGTCTGTATGGCAAACGGAAGCGGAAAGGCTCTGTATTCGCCATACAGACCTTGCTTTTTCATTTTCAATATTTTACGCAGATTTAACGTAACTGCGGTAATTCATTTAACCTTTCTTTCTTATACTTTTTGTAGAGAATCGATAAAAGAAGGAAAGTATCTCAAAGGAGTGAGAGGAAAAATGAAAGAACAAGTGATGAAAGGGGTTTTCGCAGCAGCGGCGGCATTATCTATTTTGGCAGTGGCACTGATTTGTGTGTTCCTGTTTGCCAATGGCGTTCCTGCCATTCAAAAGATTGGTGCAGCAGATTTCCTGTTGGGGCAGACATGGAAACCCTCCAATGATATTTATGGTATTTTCCCTATGATCGTGGGCAGTGTGTATGTGACAGCGGGGGCTGTTATCATCGGTGTTCCCCTAGGCATCCTCTGTGCCGTATTTCTGGCATGGTTCTGCCCGACAAAGTTGTATAAGGTGGTAAAGCCTGCGGTAGAGCTGCTGGCAGGGATTCCCTCTATCGTATATGGCTTTTTTGGTCTGGTAGTGATTGTGCCGATGATGCAGAGCCTTTTCGGCGGCAGCGGGAAAGGCATCCTGACGGCATCCATCCTGTTGGGTATCATGATTTTGCCTACCATCATCGGTGTATCGGAAAGCTCCATCCGTGCCGTTCCCATGGCATATTATGAGGGCTCCCTCGGCTTGGGGGCGACCCATGAAAGAAGCGTATTTTTCGCCGTATTGCCTGCGGCAAAGCAGGGAATTTTGGCAGGGGTCATTCTGGGGGTTGGTCGTGCCATCGGAGAGACCATGGCAGTTGTGATGATTGCAGGGAATCAGCCTGTTATCCCCAATAGCATCTTCAGCGGTGTCAGAACCATGACAGCCAATATCGTTATGGAAATGGGCTATGCGGCAGATCTGCACAGACAGGCCCTGCTGGGGACTGCGGTGGTGTTGTTTGTTTTTATCCTCATCATCAATCTTTGTTTTTCCATGCTAAAAAGGAGGGCTGACTGATGGAAGCCATGAATAAACAATCCTTTAAAGAAAGGATAGCAGCGTATCGAAGAAATCCCTTTTCTTTCTTCCTTGCTGTATTGGTGGTGCTTTCTGCGGTGATTACATTGACGGTGCTGGTGGCTCTTTTGGTATATATTCTGGCAAAGGGCATCCCCAATCTGAAGCCTGAATTGTTTGAATGGGAATATAATACATCTAATGTTTCCATGATGCCTGCCATCATCAATACCATTACCATTACGCTGATGTCTCTCTTGTTTGCGGTGCCTGCAGGGGTCTGCTCCGCCATCTATCTGGTGGAATACGCAAAGCGGGGAAACAAATTTATTCCCATCGTCAGACTGACAACGGAAACCTTATCGGGTATTCCTTCCATCGTATTTGGCTTGTTTGGGTATCTGTTCTTCAATATCTATCTGGGCTGGGGCTATTCCATTCTGGGCGGTGCCTTGACGCTGTCCATTATGATACTGCCCCTGATTATGCGAACCACGGAGGAAGCCTTGCAGGCCGTGCCCGATGCGTACAGAGAAGGCAGCTTTGGCTTGGGGGCGGGCAAGCTGCGGACGGTGTTTCGAGTGGTTCTGCCCTCGGCGGTGCAGGGCATCCTTTCAGGTGTCATCCTTGCCATCGGGCGTATCGTTGGGGAAACGGCGGCTCTGCTCTACCCCGCAGGTACAGCGGCGCAGGTGGCGGATGGGCTGTTTTCCTCCGGTCGTACCTTGGCGGTACATATGTACGCATTGTTGAATGAAGGATTATATATGGAGCAGGCCTATGCGACAGCGGTCATTCTGCTGGTGATGGTGGTATGCATCAACGCATTGTCCTCCTTTATTGCAAAGAAAGCTGGTGTAAAAGCATAATGGACAAAAGCAAAATTTCTGTATCCAATCTGGATTTATACTATGGTGATTTCAAAGCCTTAAAAAATATTAATTTAAAGCTGCCCGAAAAGGAGATTACCGCATTTATCGGCCCTTCCGGCTGCGGCAAATCTACTTTGCTGAAAAGCCTGAACCGTATGAATGATCTGGTGGAGGGCTGCAAAATCACAGGAGAGGTCCTGCTGGATGGGGAGGATATTTACAGAGGCATGGATATCAACCTGCTGCGGAAACGGGTGGGAATGGTGTTCCAGAAGCCCAATCCCTTTCCCATGAGTATCTATGATAATATCGCCTATGGCCCAAGAACCCATGGCATCCGCTCCAAGGTGCAGTTGGATGAGATTGTGGAAAAAGCCCTGCGGGATGCGGCAATTTGGGAGGAAGTAAAGGATAGGCTGAAAAAGAACGCATTGGGGATGAGCGGCGGGCAGCAGCAGCGGCTTTGCATCGCCCGTGCCTTGGCAGTACAGCCGGAGGTGCTGTTGATGGATGAACCCACCTCCGCCCTTGACCCTATTTCCACTTCCCGTATCGAGGAACTTGCGCTGGAATTGAAAAAAGAGTACACTATTATCATGGTGACCCATAATATGCAGCAGGCGACCCGCGTTTCCGATAACACGGCCTTCTTCCTTCTGGGCGAAGTGGTGGAATATGATAAAACAGAAGCATTGTTCTCTATGCCAAAAGACCAACGCACAGAGGATTATATTACAGGGAGGTTTGGTTAAGCTATGGTACGCAGTCGTTTTGATTCTCAACTGGAACAGTTGAACGTGGAACTGATTAAAATGGGGGCTTTGTGCGAAGAAGCAATCACGGCTTCTGTCTCTGCCCTCATCAAATATGATACATCTGTGGTACAGACGGTATTTGAAAAGGATAACGAAATTGACCGTATGGAGCGGGATATTGAAACATTTTGTATGCGCCTTTTGCTGCAGCAGCAGCCTGTGGCAAAGGACCTGCGGGCCATTTCTTCCGCCTTGAAGATGATTTCCGATATGGAGCGCATCGGCGATCAGGCGGGGGACATCGCAGAAATTATGGCTGTTATGACTGACCATGATACCAAAAGCAAGCTGCATATTCAGGATATGGCAAGGGCGACGGTGAAAATGGTAACGGACAGCGTGGATTCCTTTGTAAAGAAGGATTTGGAGTTGGCACGGTCTGTGATGAAATACGATGATGTGGTGGATGAGCTGTTCGACAAAGTAAAAGAAGAAATCATCAGCCTCATTGGGGAGGACAGATCCAACGGGGAATTCTGTATCGACCTGCTGATGATTGCAAAATATCTGGAGCGCATTGGCGACCATGCCACAAATATCGCAGAATGGGTGGAATTTTCCATCACAGGACAGCATGTGGTGGCAGAAGAGGAGAGAAAATGATCACATACGAACAAATAAAACAAAATGATGCAATCCGTACCTATATCCAAAAAGCCGATGAATCCTTGGCGGCATTGGGCTATACGGAGCATTCCTTTGCTCATGTGACAAAGGTGGCGGAAACGGTGAAATATATACTGGAAACCTTGGGCTATTCTCAGCATGAAGTGGAGCTGGGCATGATTGCCGCTTATCTGCACGATATCGGCAATCTGGTGAATCGGGTGGACCATTCCCAGAGCGGGGCAGTTATGGCCTTCCGTATTCTGGACAGGATGGATCTGCCTGCGGAGGATATCGCAACGGTGGTGACAGCCATCGGCAACCATGACGAAGGCACAGGCGTGCCCGTCAATGCCATTGCCGCTGCGTTGATTTTGGCGGATAAATCTGATGTGCGCCGCAGCCGTGTTCGCAATCAGGATCAGAATACCTTCGATATCCATGACAGGGTAAACTATTCCGTAGAAAAATCCGTCCTGAAAATCAATCAGGAGCATAGCCTGATTAAGCTGAAGTTGACGGTGGATACCCATTATGGCTCTGTGATGGACTATTTTGAAATTTTTCTGGAACGGATGGTTTTGTGCCGCAAGGCGGCGGAAAAGCTGGGGCTGCAATTCAAGCTGATGATTAACGAGCAGTCTTTGATTTAAGGTGGTGTTTTCATGCTGATTTATTTGGTAGAGGATGATAACAGCATTCGGGAATTGGTGGCGTATACCCTCCAGAGTGCAGGATTTCAGGCAGAAGGCTTTGAAAGGCCTTCCGCTTTTTGGTATGCCTGCGAAAGAAAGCTGCCCGATTTGGTATTGCTGGACTTGATGCTGCCGGAGGAGGATGGCATCAGTATTTTGAAAAAGCTGAGACAATCCCCTCGGACGAAAAAACTGCCCATTATCCTGCTGACGGCAAAAAGCAGTGAATACGATAAAATCATGGGGCTGGACAGCGGTGCCGATGATTATGTGGCAAAGCCCTTCAGCATGATGGAGCTGTTGGCAAGGGTAAAGGCGTTGCTGCGCCGTACGGAAAGAAGCGAAGAAGAAGTGGTTTACAGCATGGGCAGCCTCAGTGTCAACCAGACTCGCCATGAGGTGTGGGTGGATGGCGCAGAGGTGGTTTTGACCTTGAAGGAATTTGAACTGCTTTGCCTGCTGATGGAAAATCAAGGCCGTGTTTTGACAAGGGACCAACTGCTGAACAGCATTTGGGGCTACGGTTTTGACGGGGAAAACCGCACGGTGGATGTACATATCCGCACCCTGCGGCAAAAGCTGGGCAAATGCGGGGGATATATCGAGACAGTCCGTGGCGTGGGATATAAAATAGGAGGAAACCTATGACAAATCGTATTTTTCGTGCCATCTTTTTAGTAGCAACGGCAGTGATGCTTTCCGTTTCCGTTCTCATCATGGGGATGATGTATCGGTATTCTTCTGTGGAAATGGCAGAGGAATTGCAGCGGGAAGCCAGCTATATTGCCCGTGGGATTGAATTTGATGGGACTGAATATCTGGAAAAAGTCAAGAATACAGATACCCGTATTACTTGGATTGCTGCCGATGGGACAGTTTTATACGATTCTGTGGCAGATGCCGCCGCCATGGAGAATCATGGAGATCGTGAAGAAGTCATGGAAGCCATGGAAGGGGGCACTGGGGAAAGCAAACGGAATTCCTCGACCCTTTCGGAGCGAACCCTTTACTACGCTTTGCAGTTGAAGGATGGTACTGTCCTGCGGCTGGCGGTGGAAACCATGAGCATTTTGGCGATTTTTTTCACCATGGCCTTTCCGCTGGTACTGATTTTGGCGGTTATGGTAGGTGTTTCTCTGTTTTTGGCATTCCAGACGGCAAAAAATATCACCAGCCCCATCAATGAAATTGATTTAGAGCATCCCGAACGGGCAGAGGTTTATGAAGAGCTAACCCCCTTGCTGCGCCGTATCGCTGCGCAGAATCGGGAGATTCATCGGCAGATGGCAGAATTGAAGGGCAGAAAAGAAGAATTCGATACCATTACAGCCAATATGCAGGAGGGGTTGCTGGTGCTGGATGGGGAAGGGGATATCCTTTCCTATAATGAAGGAGTTCTGCACCTGCTGGGAATCGACCGTGTGGAAGAAGGCAAAAATGTATTTTCCCTGAACCGCAGCGAGGCATTCCGCCGAGGGGTGGAAGGCGCACTGGCGGGTGAGCATCGGGAGGAACGGCTGGAATTGAACGGAAAGATTTGTCAGGTTTATGCCAACCCTGTTTTCCGTGATGGGGAAACTGCCGGGGTCATCCTCATCCTGTTTGATGCTACGGAAAAGGAGGAGCGGGAACGGCTGCGGCGGGAATTTACAGCCAATGTTTCCCATGAGTTGAAAACGCCCCTGACTTCTATTTCCGGCTTCGCGGAAATTATGAAAAGCGGCATTGTCCCCCCGGAGGATATGGGTCATTTTGCAGAGAAGATTTACGACGAAGCCCAGCGGCTCATCAACATGGTGCAGGATATCATCAAGCTTTCCAAGCTGGATGAAAAGGAAAGCCTTTTGGAAAAGGAATTGGTGGAAATGGATGCACTGATGCAGGAGGTTTGCGAAAGATTGCAGCCCCAGGCGGAGCAACGGCAGGTGAAGCTTCTGGTGCAGACAGAGCCTGCGCAGCTTTATGGCGTGAAACAGATTTTGACGGAAATGATTTATAACCTGTGTGATAATGCCATTCGATATAACAAGCCCAAGGGGGAAGTGCGGCTGACTTTGAAAAAGGAAGGAGAAAAACTCCTTCTTGAGGTGGCAGATACAGGCATTGGTATCGCCAAAGAAGAACAGGATCGTATTTTTGAGAGATTTTATCGTGTGGATGCCAGCCGTTCTGCAGAGAGCGGCGGAACAGGTCTGGGGCTCTCCATCGTCAAGCATGGCGCAGTTTTGCACGGCGGTGAGGTGTCCATGGAGAGCGAGATTGGCAAGGGAACGACCATGCGTATCGTTTTGCCATTGGAATCAAAAATAGAAAATCATTGAAAAAAGTAACCGAAAACCTCTTTCTATTTTCCTGCAGAGAGAGGTTTTTTTCTTTGGGAGAAATGGCACGGGAAAGGTCTTTTCTTTTTCTGGAAAAAATAGGGAAGTTCAACAAATACTTGAAATAGAGATAGAGTAAAAAGCATATAAAAAACCTTGAAAAGTTTATAAATGTTTGAACACTTTTCCGACGGAATTACCTTGTATGCGAAATAAATGTATGCTAGAATGAGAATAAAAGTAACAATATGAGATGAAATTTTGGATAGGATGAGCGTATGTTTCCGAACGTATCAGTATGTGCTTTGGGCGTGCGCTTTTGTTGTAATGTTTTTTGTTGAAAAGAAGGTAGGAAGGTCAATGAATAATTTTGAAAGTAACGTACAATACATCAAATATCTGGTAAATAAAGAGGTTGCCAGCCGCTTTTTCCAGGGGACATTGGAAAAAGGTTTTTTCTCAGAAAAAGAGATTGCTGAATCCATCATTCCCGGCCCCAAGGCATCATTCCGCTGCTGCGTCTATAAGGAACGCCACATTATAGAGGATCGTGTGCATCTGGTTTTAGAACCTACAAAAGACAATCTCGTTATCAATGTATTGGATTCTGCTTGTGATGAATGCCCCATCGACCGCTTTGTAGTCAGTGACTCCTGCCGTGGCTGTTTGGGGCATAAATGTCAGGAAAACTGCCCCAAGGGTGCCATTTCCATTGTGAACCACAGAGCATATATCAATCAGGAACTGTGTATCGAATGCGGTCGCTGCAAACAGGTATGTCCCTTTGGTGCCATCAGTGAAGTTATGCGTCCCTGTATGCGTGCCTGCTCCGTTGGTGCCGTGAAGATGGATGAAAACAGAAAAGCCATGATCGACCATGAAAAATGTATTTCCTGCGGTGCCTGCGTCCATCAGTGTCCCTTTGGTGCCATTGTGGATAAATCCTTCGTTTTGGATGTGCTGACACTGCTGCGGGATTCCTGGAACAATACCAGCTATCACGTATATGCTGTGGTTGCGCCGGCGGTGGCCAGCCAGTTCAGCGGGATAAAGGTTGGGCAGGTCTTTGCCGGTATCAAGGAGCTTGGTTTTTATGAGGTGGTCGAGGGTGCCATCGGCGGCGATATGGTGGCCCTGTCGGAAACAGAAGAATTTGTGAAAACTATTGAAGAAAAGAAATGGAAAACAACATCCTGCTGCCCTGCTTTCGTAGATTATGTCAGAAAGAACCACCCTGAATATATGGATCATGTGTCTACCACAGTTTCTCCCATGATCGCTATGGCAAGAGCCATCCGTGCCAAAGACAAAAAGGCGCGTATCATCTTCATTGGCCCTTGTACAGCCAAAAAGGTTGAGATCAAGCAGGAAGATGTAAAAGGCGCAGTAGATTATGTACTGACCTTTGAAGAACTGAGAGCTATTTTCGACGCAAGAAATATGGATCTGGCAGAACTGACAGAAATCTCTGCGGGAGATCCTTCTTCCTACGGACGCATTTTTGCCAGAACCGGCGGCGTAGCGGAAAGCGTACGCCGTGTGGCGAAGCTGGAAGGCATTGAAACTGAAATCAATCCTATCCGCTGCAACGGTATCGAAGAATGTATCAAAGCCATGAAGCTGGCTTCTTTCGGCAGACTGGAAGAAAATCTGATTGAAGGTATGGCGTGCAAAAGCGGCTGTACCAACGGGGCAGCATCCATTTTCCATGATGTAAGAGGCATTGAGCGTGTCAATAGCTTTAGCCGTGAAGCATTGACAGATGACCCCAACGAAGGCATCCGTGGGTATGACATGGCGGGTGTGAATATGGAACGGGAATTTGAAGAAGTGAAAAAGCTGGAAGAAGAAACTGCTGGCGAAAAAGCAAAGAAGAAAAAAGCAACTGCAAAGGCGAAAAAAGATGCCATCGCAGAAGGTGAAGTAAAATAAGATACATAGGAAAAAAGTCCCAAATCATTTGATTTGGGACTTTTGGCTTATACGGGGATTTCTTTTTCGGGAGCTTTTTTCGGCATCCGTTTTAAAACAGGGATCAGGGCGATGGAAAGGGGCGTGAGAGAGCCGACCCATGCCATTGGGTTGGCAATACAGGTGCCTGCATAACCGATGGCAGAGGTCAGCGCAATGGCACAAATGCTGCGCATCACCAGTTCGGCAATGCCTGCCACTGTGGGAACAAAGCTATAGCCAAGCCCCTGCAGGGAATAACGGAACACGAACAGCAGCGCCAGCAGAGAATAGCAGACCCCGTTCACGATCAGATATTCATGGGAAAGACTGATGGCAACAGCGTCCCCTGTCAGGAAGAGAGCAGAAAGGCTGTCGCCGAAGCATACATCGATGACACCGATAAAAATTGCAAAAGCAATGGACATCAGGCTGCACTGGAAAATGCCCTGACGGATACGGTGGGGTTTATTTGCGCCGTGGTTCTGTCCAACATAGGTCGCCATGGCGATGCCAAAGGACATCAGCGGCAGGATACCCAAGTTATCCAGCTTGGATGCAGCCGTATATGCTGCGATTTCTGTGGTACCCAGAGTGTTTAGGGCGAATTGCACGACGATGGTTCCCAGAGCAATGATAGAACTTTGAAACCCCATGGGCAGCCCCAGTTTGAAATGCCGCCGCCAGTCCTCTACAGTGCATTTGAAATGCTTCAGACCAATTTGTAGGACGGGAACTTTCCTTTTGATATAAAAAATGCAGAGAAAGCCGGAAAGGAACTGTGCCACAAGGGTAGCAATAGCTGCACCTTCTACACCCATACCCAGATGCAGGATGAAAGTCCAGTCTAGAATGATATTCAGCACGCAGGCGATGACCAGAAAGACCAGGGGGCTGATGCTGTCCCCAACGGCACGCATGGCGTTGGACATCAGGTTAAACAGCATACAGGAGGCCAATCCTCCTACAATGAAGATGAAATAACGATACGCATCATCGAAGATTTCCGCAGGGGTACGCAAAACCCGCAGCAAGGGACCTGTGGCCAAAAGCCCAAAGACGGTCAGGGCGATGGTCACCAGAATGCTGATGAGACAGGAAACGGCAAAGCTGCGCTTTACGCCTTCCTCATCCTGGGCACCAAAGCGCTGGGCTGTGACGATGGACATACCTGCGGTGGTACCCGTGGCAAAGCCCTGCAGCAGAAAGGTCAGCCCGCCGGTGCAGCCCACAGCCGCCAATGCATTGCTGCCGAGGGTACGGCCTACGATAAAGGTATCCGCCATATTATAAAATTGCTGAAACAGATTCCCAATGAGCAGAGGAATGGAAAAATATAAAATCTGCTTTGCAGGGGAACCGACTGTCATATCTTTTGCCATGAAATCACCTCTTTTTTCTTTTGTAAATAGGAGAAAATTTCTTCCATAAAAAATAAATATTGTATCTTGCAAGGAAATACAACATTTTTCTGGAAGGTTTTCTTCGATCAAAACAAAAAACCAAGGTAATCAATACCTTGGTTTCTATAGTGAGTCATCCGGGACTCGAACCCGGGACACCTGGATTAAAAGTCCAGTGCTCTACCGACTGAGCTAATGACCCGCAACGAAAATTAGTATATAGCAGGATCATATTTTTGTCAACACATTTTTTTAACTTTTTGAAAATTTTTTCAAAAAATATCTTTTTTCGACATCTTAAGATTTTTGTAAGGATTTACAAGGAAAAAACTGTTTTTTTGTAAAAGAAATCATGTATGATATAATCTAGGAAGTAGTTTGAAAAAAGGGGGATAAGCGTATGGAACAATTTAATATTCTGGTTTGTGATGATGATAAGAGCATCGTGGATGCCATAGAGATTTATTTGAAACAGGAAGGCTATCGCGTCATTAAGGCCTATAATGGTCTGGAAGCCCTACAGGCATTGGAAGAAAATGAAATTCACCTCATTTTGCTGGATGTCATGATGCCGGAGATGGACGGGCTGAATGCTACAGTGAAGATCAGGGAATCGCTGAATATTCCTATTATTATCCTTTCTGCCAAATCGGAGGATACGGATAAGATTTTGGGGCTGAATTTTGGGGCAGATGATTATATCACCAAACCCTTTAACCCTCTGGAGCTGATGGCTCGTGTAAAAAGCCTCATGCGCCGTTATACGGCTTTGGGCAGCATTGCGGAGAAAAACAATATCATTCGCATTGGCGGCATCGAATTGGATAAGGATGCCAAAGAAGTGCGGGTGGAAGGAGAAAAAATCAAGCTGACGGCCACAGAATACGGCATCCTGCAGCTGCTGATGGAAAATGCGGGAAAAGTGTTCTCTATTGATGAAATATATGAAAAGGTTTGGAATGAAGCTTCCTTTGCTCCGGAAAATACGGTTTCTGTACATATTCGCCGTATCCGTGAAAAAATCGAGATCAATCCAAAGGAACCGAGATATCTGAAGGTGGTGTGGGGGATTGGCTACAAAATCGAAAAAATCTAAAGTGTATCAAATGAAATTCAAAGTCACTGCGGCAGTGCTGTTTTTTGCCTGTGCTATCTCTATTTTCTTCTGCGGCATCGTGGGTGTGAATATTTCCAAGGTGTGGAGCTGGGATGTCATCAATGCGGATGCCGTTTATGATACGGAAGAATTCCGCGAGTTTTTCAGCAATACATTGGATCAGGCGGTGCTGGCAGATATCTATTACCAAAGCGAAGGGCGCATCGAAGCAGGTTTGGCTGTGGATCGGGAAGAACTGCTCAATGGCTTTAAACGATATTATGGTATTGTAGATGGGGTCATCACGGGAAATACGGAGGTCAATGAGACTTACGATGGTCTGATGATTTATGGAAACATTCCGGAAAGCCTCCATGAAAATCTGACAGAATATGAAGAACTGGTGGAAAGCCGCCTGCCTTCTTATTATAAAATGTATATTCAGAGACAGTTGGATGAATATAAAAACTGCGTCCGTTATCTGGATGGGATGAAAAACTTTCTTTATTATGTAGAGGACGAAAACGGAAATGTGATCGGCGGTAATACGACCAAGAGCGAGATCGGCGAAGCGGAGCGTACGCTGGTGTTGTCTGCCGGCTTCAGCAGTGACCATCTTGGGGAAAACCCCTATTATTTCGATGTATATGATAACTCTATTCTGGAGAAAAGCAATTTTAAGTTTTACGGTGCCATTCGGGATCCTCTTTTGCCCGGGGATGAATTTTATGACCTGTGGCAGGATTTTGGCTTTGCAAAGCAGAGCATCCCTATCCTGTTTGCGGTTTTTGCCTTGTCTCTGCTGGGGCTTTTGGTGTGCATGATCTATCTGATGCGGGTCACAGGGCAGAAGGAAAAAGGCGGTAAAATACAGTTTACAGTGGTAGACCGCCTGTATAATGAAATTCATTTCCTTCTGGTGTTCCTTTTCTATGGGGTTGCATTTACTGTGGCATCGACCCTCATAGAAATCATCCTGCAGGGGCGTGTCGTTTTCTGGAACTATGTCTTTGCGACTGTTTTGGGCACCCTCTATCTGGTGGCAGTGGCGGTGCTGCTGAGTTATGTTCTTTCTGTTACAAGGCAGTTTAAGGACAGAAGCTTTTTCCGAAATACATGGATCTCTGCATCTATCCGCAGAATGAGTGAGCTTTTTACGGGCAAGACCTTTCGCGGTTGGATGGTCATCGTTATGCTGTGCTATGGTCTGGGCAACTGCGTCATCATGGGCATAATGGTCATGGCTCCCTTTTATGGATATGGGAAGTTCAGCCTGTTGGCGGGCATCGGTTTGGTTTTGTTCAATGTTTTGTGTATGTATTGGTTCATCCGTGCCCTGCGTTCTTTGAAGGAAATCATGGTTTCTGTTAAAGAAAGCTCCAAGGGGAATTTTTCTTATCCTCTGGAGCTGAATAAGATTTCGCCTTCCTTCCTGAATTTTGCAGAGGATGTGGCGAATATCCAAGTAGGGCTGAAAAATGCCGTAGATGATGCGGTCAAGGGAGAACGTATGAAAGCGGAACTGATCACTAATGTTTCCCACGATCTGAAAACGCCGCTGACCTCCATCATTTCCTATGTGGATCTGCTGAAAAAGGAAGAACTGGAAAACGAAAGAGCCAGCGGCTATGTGGATATCCTTCATGAAAAATCCTATCGCCTGAAACAGCTCATTGAAGACCTGATCGAAGCCAGCAAGGCTTCCAGCGGCAATCTGACCGTAACAAAGATGCGAGTGGATTATAAACAGCTGACCCTGCAGGCTATGGGCGAGATGGAGGATAAGATGGAAGCGGTGGGGCTGACCTTTAAAATCAGTTGCGCGGAGCCTGTTTTTATCCATGCCGATGGCGGGCACATGTGGCGTATTCTGGAAAACCTTTTTTCCAATGTCATCAAGTATTCCATGCCCAATTCCCGGGTCTATGTGGATATCTTCAAAATGGATGGCTATGGTATCCTTGTGATGAAAAATATTTCTGCGGCACCCATTGATTTCGATGAGACCCGCCTGACGGAACGCTTTGTTCGAGGGGATGCTTCCAGAACCACGGAAGGCTCCGGTCTAGGTCTTTCCATCACCCAAAGCTTGGCGGAAATTCAGGGTGGTACCTTTGGTATTCAGGTGGATGGGGATTTGTTTAAGGCTGTTGTCAGCATCCCTCTTTGGGAGGCGGAAGAAGAGGATGAAGAAAAAGAGGAGGAATAAGCTATGGCAAAATACATGGGCGATAAAGTGGAGGATAGATTTGAGAAGATTTATAGCCAAGGTGTGAGCAATGTGACGGAAATATGGGTGGATCGGGAAACTGGGATACAGTATCTTTACCATTCCGGCGGATATTCCGGCGGGCTGACCCCTCTACTGGATAAAGAGGGCAAGCCACTGCTCCATGACCCCTATAAAGTATGAAAGAAAATGCCTGACGAGAAAAAGTCGGGCATTTTTCTTGCCTGAAAATGGTTGCAGGCAGAATTTTACTGATGTATACTACTGTAGAAAAAATGGAAAGGGGAGGGAAGACCCTTTGGGCAAGCATTTCTTTGGAAAATATCAGGATAAAATAGATAGAAGTGAGAATAATCTCATTCATTTTGTCATGTGGGCCTGCGGAGGGCTCTGCATTGGTTTCGTCATAGGTCTGGTGGGGATTGCATTCCATCTGGCATTGGAATGGGCAACAGAGGTTCGTATGGCAAATCCTTGGCTGATCTGGCTTTTGCCTGTGGGTGGTCTTGCCATTGTGTTGGCCTATCGTTTGGCGGGGATGGAAAAGGATAGGGGGACAAATTTCATTTTGGTGGCTGTGCGCTCCAATGAACCGGTTACCCTGAAAACAGCACCGCTGATTTTTTTCAGCACAGTGGTGACCCATTTATTTGGCGGTTCTGCCGGCAGGGAAGGGGCGGCACTGCAGTTAGGGGGCAGCATTGCTTCCAGCTTTGGGCGAAATTTTGCATTGAATGAAAAAGAAGAACGGATTATGACCATGTGTGGTATGGCGGCGGGGTTTGCGGCCTTGTTTGGCACACCGCTGACGTCAGTGATCTTTGCCATGGAAGTTATCACCGTTGGGGTCATGCATTATTCTGCCATCGTGCCCTGTATCATTTCTGCATTGGTGGCATCGGGCCTTTCCAAGGCTGTTGGCATTACGCCTACTGCCTTTGAAATCGTGGGTATCCCGGAAACCATCGGGCTGGAGACCAGTTGGCTGGTAGCAGTACTCGGGATATTTTGTGCGGTGCTAAGTGTCCTGTTTTGCATCGTGATGGAGCAAACAGGTCATGCCTATCGCAAATATTTCAAAAATCCTATGGTACGGGTCTTTGTCGGCGGCTGTATCGTGATTGGGGTGACCTATTTGGCAGGCTGTAGGGATTATAACGGTGCAGGCATGGATATTATCGTCAAAGCCCTAAATGGGGATGCAAAAACGGAGGCATTTTTATTGAAGATTCTCTTTACAGCATTGACGCTGGGGGCTGGCTTCAAGGGCGGCGAAATCGTCCCTTCCTTCTTTATTGGGGCGACCTTTGGCTGTGTCGTGGGGCCTTTGATGGGTCTGCCTGCTACCTTTGCTGCTTCCCTGGGGATGGCAGCGGTTTTTTGCGGCGTGACCAACTGCCCACTGGCATCCATCATGCTCTGCATTGAACTGTTTGGCTTCCATGGAACAGCCTATTATGCCCTTTGCTGCGCCATCAGCTATATGCTTTCCGGCTATTATGGTCTGTATTCGGAACAGAAGATCATGTATTCCAAAGTAGAACCGGAATTTATCAATAAGAACGTCCATTGATGCGTGGGGTTGGAGATATGATGCAGATCAAAAGAACACTGTATACGGTTTGTGTATAAAATGGATTTATGCATTATTTTATGCAGGCTTGTACAGGAAACAAAAGTGCGGTTTTTTCAAAGAAAACCGCCTTTTTTATGCTGATTCTGCTTTTTATGTGTATTTTAACTAAAAAATATTTCAAAAAATATAATTTATAGTTAAATTTGGTTATTGTATTTTATGCACTTGGCGAGTATAATTCCATTTATAAAATAGCACGAAAAAAAGTGTATAAACTTGGGAGGAAGATTATTATGAAAAAATTTATGAAAGACCTTTTGGCTACAACAATGGTATTTGCAATGGCAACTTCTCTGGTTGGCTGCGGCGGCTCCACAGAACCTGCAGCAGATGATGCAGCAGCAACAGGCGAAACACTGATTATGGCTACAAACGCAGAATTCCCTCCTTACGAATTCTACGAAGGCAGCGACGTAGTTGGTATCGACGCTGAAATCGGTGCAGCAATTGCTGAAAAACTGGGCATGGACTTCAAGATTGAAGACATGGCGTTCGATTCCATCATCCCCGCAGTAACAAGCGGCAAAGCAAGCTTTGGTATGGCTGGTATGACAGTAACAGAAGACCGTCTGCAGAGCGTTGACTTCTCTGATTCCTACGCAACAGGCGTACAGGTAGTTATCGTAAAAGAAGGTTCTGATATCACATCCGTTGATGATCTGTTCGCAGAAGGCGCTTCTCATGTAGTAGGTGTACAGACAGGTACAACCGGTGACATCTACGCAACAGATGACATTGAAGGTGATGGCTTTGGTACAGTAGAACGTTTCCCTAAGGGTGCTGACGCTGTTCTGGCTCTGACACAGGGCAAAATCGACTGCGTTGTTATCGACAATGAACCCGCAAAAGAATTCGTTGCAGCAAATGAAGGTCTGGTAATTCTGGATACAGAATATGCAGTAGAAGATTATGCAATCTGTCTGGCAAAAGGCAGCGAACTGACAGAAAAGATTAACGCAGCACTGGCAGAACTGATCGCTGACGGTACAGTTCAGGAAATCATTGACAAATACATCAGCGCTGAATAATTTCAATCAGTCTTGATACAAAAATGATTCAGGGGTGGCGAAAGTCCACCCCTGTTTTGCGATTGAAAATGGAAAGAAGGAGGAATGTTTCCAATGAGCTTGAAAGAAAAATTCATATTCAACTTCATTCAGGATGATCGTTGGAGATATATTGCAGACGGTCTGGCAGTTACCTTGAAAGTCACATTTTTTGCAGTGCTGCTGGGTATCGTTCTGGGTATCATCATCGCCATCATCCGCTCTACTTATGATAAAAACGGCAGCTCTATGCGGGGCTTCAGCAAATTCATCCTTTCTGTGCTGAACCTGCTCTGCAAAATCTATTTGACTGTTATCCGTGGTACACCCGTTGTTGTACAGTTGATGATCATGTATTTTGTCATTCTGGTATCGTCCAATAATCAGGTTCTTGTAGCAGTATTGGCCTTTGGTCTGAACTCTGGTGCGTATGTTGCAGAAATCTTCCGCAGCGGCATCATGTCCATCGACCAGGGGCAGTTTGAAGCGGGCCGCAGCTTGGGCTTCAATTTCGTGCAGACCATGCGGTATATCATCATTCCCCAGGCATTCAAAAACGTGCTGCCTGCATTGGCAAATGAATTTATCGTGCTGCTGAAGGAAACATCTGTTGCAGGCTATGTTGGTCTGCAGGATCTGACAAAGGGCGGCGACATTATCCGCAGCCGTACTTATGATGCATTTATGCCCCTGATCGGCGTTGCTATTATCTATCTGGTAATGGTAATGTTCTTCACATATCTGGTGGGTATCCTTGAAAGGAGGTTGAGAAACAGTGAACGCTAATGAAACTTTGATTAAAGTGGAAAATTTACAGAAATATTATAACGGCGGTGCCATCAAAGCCCTGGACGGGATCAATACAGAAATCAAACAGGGCGAGGTTGTCGTTGTCATCGGCCCTTCCGGCTCCGGTAAATCTACGTTCCTGCGTTGCCTGAACCTGCTGGAAGTGCCCACAGGCGGCAGCATTTTCTTTGAAGGCACAGACATCACCGATGAAAAAACAAACATCAATGTCCATCGTCAGAAAATGGGTATGGTGTTCCAGCATTTTAATCTTTTCCCCCACATGACTATACTGAAAAATATGATTATCGCGCCCATGAAGCTGCGGAAAAAAAGCGAAGCAGAAGCCACAGCAATGGCAATGGAACTGCTGAAACGGGTTGGTCTGGAAGACAGAGCCAATGCATATCCTTCTCAGCTTTCCGGTGGTCAGAAACAGCGTATCGCCATCGTTCGTGCTCTGTGCATGGAACCCGAAGTGATGCTGTTCGACGAACCTACTTCCGCCCTCGACCCTGAGATGGTTGGTGAAGTACTGGAAGTAATGAAGCAGCTGGCCCATGATAACATGACAATGGTGGTTGTAACCCACGAAATGGGCTTTGCAAAGGAAGTTGGCACCCGTGTGATGTTTATGGCGGATGGTAAACAGGTAGAAGAGGGGACTCCTGCAGAGATTTTCGAAAATCCTAAGAGCGACCGTCTGAAACAGTTCCTGGCAAAGGTATTGTAATGTAAAAATAAAAGTGAAAGAGAATCTGTGAATCTTAAGATTTTCTTTCACTTTTTTTATTTTGTTGAACAGAAAGGGGCCACCTGATACAATGAAAAAAAGACAGAGAAAATGAGGTGATTGAATGAACCCGTTTTATATTTTGATTTTCATACTGCTTTTAGCAGGTGTGGGAGTGGGTTTTCTGGCTGCCTGGGCGAAAAGGAACAATCGTGTCGGCGTAATAAAGGTGATTCTCTGGGGGTTTGTGATTTTTTTCGGATGCTTCTATTTTCCTCTTTGGAGCGACTATTCTCCGTTGAAAGGGCTCGAATTAGCCTTGTTTGTTCTTGTATATTGTGAGATAGGAAAAGCGGTATTCCATTTTTATAAGAAGGAAGAGTGGAAAAAGGTTTGCCTGTTATCCGTTGGTATGACGCTTTTGGGAATGGTTTGCAGATATTTTCTGGAATATGGAGAGGTATCCAATACGTATAACTTTACCCCTGAAAATATTATATTTTACGCCGTTATGGCACCTCTGCTTATTCTGTTTAATTATTTTTTGCAAAATAAATATTCTGGAAAAAAATGAGACAAGCCCTGAACAAAATGTTCAGGGCATATTTTTTAAACGATTCGATTTATTTTTCAGGAATTTCAGTTGCATCCATCATAGGGATGCCTGCCTCCGCCAGAGCTTGGGCAAACATACCCTTGCCGTCGATAAGGGTTTTGGTGAATGTGCCGTCATAGATTTGTTTGCAGCCACAGGAAGGGCTGCGGGGCTGGAGGATAGCAAGGTCAATCGTTTCCCCCGCTAGTTTTTCCATTGTTTTTTCCACACCCTTGCGGAAAAATTCCGTTACATTTTCTCCATTGGCGTTGATGGCTTTGCCATCCCGCAATTCCACTGGAATTCTGGGAATGGGCAGACCACCCGTTACTTCCGGGCAGACGGGAATGACTTCATGCCCCTTGATGTAATCCAGAACAGCTTGGCTGCGGTTGTTGCCGCCGTTGTATTTGCAATTATGCCCCAAAAGGCACGCGCTGACTGCGATTTTCACAAAAACGCCTCCTTAAAATGTATCCAAAGCATCCTGTAGGCTGTTGAAAAACACGGATAAGTGATATCCGTCCATTACAGCATGGCTGATGGTCAGGGTAAGGGGCAGGGTGGTTTTGCCCTTTTCTTCTGTATATTTCCCGAAGGTGATAATAGGGAAAAGATTGGGCATACCGCCATAATTGACGGGGCAATAGGCTTCATAGCTAAGCCAAGGCACACAGGAGATACAGAAAAAGTTTTTCGGCTGTCCTTCTTTTATCTTGATGCCCTTTTTATCCTGATAGGTTTCCCCATCTGTCAGTATGTTATGGTAGAAAGTATCAAAATCAGCATCATATTGGCTCCAAACATCGGAGAAGGTTTTGTCATCCTCATGGAAGATGGTGAAATTGGGGTTCAGGTAGGAATAATACCCGGGGTTTCCGTTTTCATCCACATTGGTACACATTTCCGGCATAGTGGCAATGACCTGCCCTGTCATGGCTGCAAAGGCGGGGAAGAACCGCAGCTCCCGTTTCTTTGTCTCCTCCAGAAAATGGGACACATCCAGTCGCACAGTGATACTGTTGACGGATTTGACAAAGCCTTTGGTATAATATTCAAAATGGCTGCTGCGGGGCCAAGTGTTTTTATCGTATAACGTAAAAGTCGCTTCTTTCATGGGAATCCTCTCTTTCTGTTTTTATGCGCTATGCTTTAATTATAACACAAAAGCCCCTTTTCAGGGGCTTTTTCTGTCATCAATATGTCAGTGTAACGGTTTTTGTTGCGGGATCCCAATCCATCTGGGAAACATCGATTTCCATAATGCTCATCCAGTCTCTCAGGGAAACGAACAATCTGCCATTCTTTGTTTCAGCAGGAGTGTGCAGTTTCACCTGCTCTGTTACCTTTGTATAAGTAGTTTCGCCGGGCTTGATGCTCACCAGCTTGTTGTTTACAAAAGTATGTGCGCTCTTTGTGCCGTTGTTCCAATTTACCTTCTGTTCGGGATTGGAAACCTCCAACAGTGCCCGCAGGGGCAGCATGGTATAGCCGTCCTTGTTCAGGTAAGGAGCCACATCGGCTGTGTAGGAAACTTCGCCGTTTTTGAGAATATCAGCACTGCCTACAACGATCTTGTATTCGTTCTGCTTCTGGGAGTCCTCGGGTTTTTCAGGAGAAACAGGGGGTTCTTCCTTTTCCGGCGCCTTTACGGTTTCCTTAGCCACCAGATTGATATAATCCTTATCCCAATCATCCTCTACTTCTGCATAATCCAGCCAGTTTGGAGAGGTCTCCACGCTGGATTTCTTTGTCAGGAGGATGTTGCGGTCTTTATGGTCTTTTTGGTTGAAGATAAGCTTTGCATCATCCTTGATGCTGATAAGGGGGTTTTTGCCTTTGGCATTATTCAGATAGATGATATAGCCTTTGGATTCAACGGTAATCTCAACCTCATCGTCAATGAGCAGGGGGCCTTTTTCCACATAAATGGCATTTGCACCATAGCTATCCAAAGAAAGGGTCAGCTTGCCGTCACCATAGAAATTGACCTCCCCTTCGCAATAGAAAGCATCGCAATGGTAGGACTTTGTTTCCAGTAGGTTATTATCCCCTTCAATCTCTACATAGCTTTCATCGGGCAGATAGATGGCAGCGGAATCCTCAAGCTTGCCGGAAGGCACGGAATAGCGGAAGTCCTTTAGTGTCAATGTCTGACCGTTGGCATCCCAATACCAGCCAGGGCCGTCCTTATCTTCATTCACATTGCGGAAATCCATGGGTGTGGTCAGTTCAGTAATAGACTCCTCTGCCAGAGCTGTGGCAGGGTAAAGCCCCACAAGAATGGCGGCAGAAAGCACACCACAGAGAATTCTTTTTTTCATAAACATTCCTCCTTTGAAATACAGTTCATCTATTTTATGATACCATACCTGACAGAAAAAACCAATATGGCAGGCCGTAAGATTCTTTTAATATTTTTTTGACGGGGAAAATATGGATTTGTTCCAAAGGGGAAAAAGGCGTGGTACATTTCAGGAAAGTATAGTATAATGAAATGTAATGTAATGTTAAATGAAGCTGTATATGCAATGAGCGGAAATCAATGCCGAAAAAATAGAAACGGAGGACTGGCATGAGATATATTAACGAATTGAAGGAAGGGGAAAATGTCATCGAGCATTACCTCTGCAAATCCAGAACAAGCATGAAATCCCGCAACGGGAAAACCTATCTTTCTTTGAAATTGCAGGATAAAACGGGCATCGTGGATGCGAAGGTCTGGGATATGAATAAGGATATCCAGAGCTTTCAGGAAAATGATTTTATCAAGATTGATGCCTTTGTCACCACATTTAATAATGAGCTGCAGCTGAATGTAAAACGTATCCGCCGCAGTCGGGAAGGGGAATATGACCCTGCGGATTTCATCCCCAGTACAGATAAAAATATCGACGAGATGTTTAACCAGCTTTTGAGCTATATTAAAACCATCCAGAGCCCTTATATCAAAAAGCTGCTGGAGGAGATTTTTCTGAAGCATCCCGTCATCAGTAAGGATTTTAAATACCATTCTGCCGCAAAGACCATGCACCATAGTTTCCGCGGCGGTCTGGTGGAGCATACCCTGTCTGTGACCCAGATTTGCGATTTTATGGCACCCAGATATGAATATGTGGACAGAGATATTCTGGTGGCTTGCGCCATGCTCCATGATGTGGGTAAAATCATGGAACTGTCCGATTTCCCCGAAAATGATTATACGGACGAAGGGCAGCTTTTGGGGCATATCTTCATGGGGGCAGAGCTGATTCGGGATACGGCGGCGAAAATCGAAGGCTTCCCCAAGCAACTGGTGACACTGATGATGCACTGTATCCTTTCCCACCATGGGGAACTGGAATATGGTTCTCCCAAGGTGCCGGAGACCATCGAAGCATTCATCCTCCATTGTGCGGACAACATGGATGCGAAAACAAAAATGTTTGAAGAAATGATTGGGGCAGATAATACCCAAGGCAGCTGGGCAGGATATCACCGGATGCTGGCAAGAAATATTCGCAAGAGCGACTATAAGTAAGAGGCACGAAAATGGAACGAAAAACGTTATCCGCCCATGAAATCAGCAAATTCGATTATTGCCCGTATCAGTGGTATTATGAACGGCTGTATGGTAGGAAGGAGCTGCGCCGCCTTTATACAGAACGAAATGAAAGACTGCATTTGGAGGACAGCCTTGCCAGTAGATTTTGGAAAGGAGAAGAATATCACCGCAGAAGCTATCGTTTGCTGAAGCTGAAAAGAACCCTTTGGAAAGTGGCAGTGCTGCTGTTCGCGGGGGCGGCTGCTGCGGGATATTTGTGGATGAAGCATGGCGGAATGGTTTAAGAGTTTTTGGGGCAGCCTTGGAGCGGCAGACTGTATGATTGTAGCTATCATCCTCCTGTTGGTGGTGCTTCTGCTGGTGAAGCATGGCAGACCAAGTATCCGTAAACTGACCGCAAGGGACGATGTGCGGGGCTATGCTCTGATTTATGCTGACCAAAAGAAGGGCGGAAAAGGCGAAGAAGATTTTGGCAAATTACTCTATTCTGCAAAATATGAGCTGCAGGGCAAACCGGATTATGTTTTCCGCAGCCGACTGGGCGGAAAAATTGTGCCGGTGGAACTGAAAAGCGGCAGCATCGGTGAGGAGGATGCCCCTCATCATGGTGACTTTTTGCAGTTAGGTGCATATTTTCTGATTCTGGAGGATGTTTATGGCAAAAAGCCTCCTTTTGGGCGCATTGTCTATCAGGATTATATGTTTGAAATCAAAAATACGCAGAAGGTGCGGAATGAAGTGCTGGGAACCATGAAGGAAATGCGGGAAATGCTACAATACGGCGTAGGAAAGCCGAAAAACAGCTTTGCCCATTGTCGTCCCTGTGTCTGCAATGGTACAGTATGTCCCTTTTCTGAAACAGAAATAGAAGGAGAAAAAGAATGAATATTCCCGTAGAAAAAAATAAAATTTACGAGATGAAAATAGATGCTCTGGGAAGCAATGGCGAAGGCATCGGTCGTATCGATGGCTTTACGGTCTTTGTGGAAGGTGCTTTGCCCGGAGAAAAAATCAAGGTTCTGATTGTAAAGGTCAAAAAAAACTATGGCTATGGCAAGCTGATGGAGATTTTGGAGGTCTCCCCTGAACGTAGAGAGCCTCTTTGTCCTGTGGCGAAGCAGTGTGGCGGCTGCCAGCTGCAGCATTTGTCCTATGAAGCAGAGTTGGCTTATAAAACGAGAAAGGTGCAGGACGATTTGGAACGCATCGCCGGTATCAAGGGTGTGGAGGTGAAACCCGCCATCGGTATGACCGACCCTTGGCGTTACCGCAATAAAGCCCAATTCCCCGTAAGGCAGGGTAAGGATGGCTGTGCCATCGGGTTTTACGCAAAGCGCAGCCATCGCATCGTAGATACAGAGAAATGCTTTCTGCAAAATGAATGTAATGATGAGATTATCAGCATTGTGCGTGCATTTTTGAATGAATTTCAGATTCCTCTTTATGATGAGGAAAAGCATAAGGGCTTGGTACGCCATATTTTGACCCGTATCGGTAGAAACAGCGGCGAGATTATGGTCTGTATCGTTGCAAATGGAAAAAAACTACCCCATAGCGATATTTTGGTAGAACGCTTGAAAGAGGTAGAAGGCGTTGTTTCCATCGTTTTGAATGTGAATAAAGAAAAAACTAATGTGATTTTGGGAAATAAAGTTATTACCCTTTGGGGAAAGAATGCGATTATAGATTCCATTGACGGCATTGAATTTGAAATTTCCCCCTTGTCTTTCTATCAGGTGAATCCGGTGCAGACAGAAGTGCTGTATGGCAAAGCGGTAAAGTTGGCCGATTTGCAAGGGGATGAAACAGTCCTTGACCTGTATTGCGGCATCGGTACCATTTCTTTGTTCTTTGCCAGAAAAGCAAAAAAGGTCTTTGGCGTGGAAATTGTTCCCGAAGCCATTGTCGATGCCAAGAAGAATGCGGAAAGAAACGGTATTACTAATGCGGAATTTGCCGTAGGCGCAGCTGAGGAAGTGATTCCCAGATTATACGAAGAAGAAGGCATCTCGGCGGATATCGTTGTGGTGGATCCTCCCAGAAAGGGCTGTGATGAAAAGTTGCTGGAAACGATCCTGCAGATCAGCCCCAAGAAGATTGTGTATGTTTCCTGTAACCCTGCTACCTGGGCAAGAGATTTGGCAGCACTGAAAGAGGGCGGTTACGAAGTGAAGGAAGTGCAGCCTGTGGATCAATTCCCCCATAGTGTTCATGTGGAGACGGTTGTACTGCTTTCCCACAAAAAGCCAGACGGACATATCAACGTAAAAGTTGAGTTTGGCGAAGGTGAGGGAAAAGTTCCGCTTGATAGTATCGCTAAAAGAGCCGAAGAGTACAAGCCCAAGGAACGAGTGACCTACAAAATGATAAAGGAGTACATAGAAGCTAAATACGGCTTCAAAGTACATACCGCATATATCGCAGAGGTAAAGAGAGATTTAGGCTTGCCGATGTATGATGCCCCTAATGCGGTAGAAGAATTGAAACAGCCGAGGAAACATCCGACAGCGGAGAAAGTGGAAGCAATAAAGGATGCGTTGAAACATTTTGGAATTATTTGATTATGTAGCCACCTCCTTATCTTGAATAGTAGGTGGCTTCGGCATAAGGAGTTGAATATAAACAAATGAAAACCATGTTTAGCAAAGAAGAGATTGAAAAATATTCTCAAAGGTCATTTCAATGTATGGAAAAATGCATAATTGAGATATGTGGAGATATAGATGAGAACAACAGAGTTGAGTTGAATATGGATTTTGAAGAAAATGCAGTTTTTTGTGGTAATTGTTTTGATGGCTTTTTTGAGCAAATAAACAGCTGTCGTTTTGGAAATACACTTTTTGTTGAAATTCAGAAATTAGGAGATTACGATGGCTTTTATAAAGACTGGTCAATGAAAAAGTATATGCAGACTATGTATGAAATCTGCGAAGATATGGACGGTGTTTGGGTAAGTAATTATGAATATGTAGATGATGACCCTGCGTTCAGAGCATTTTTTATTGCTTTTCTGTTTGATATAGATGAGTTCAAATACTATGAAGAAGTATATAAATATTGTCATGATTTTTGTGACCAGTTAGATACTTTGGTGGAAAGAAAGATTAAAGGGTGTTATTGGGATAGGATATTTGAAGTAGATGAGATGGCATTTTGCAGGCTGTACTTAACACCTTTCTTTAAGAAAATTGGATTTGAACAGGTTATATTCAATCATGGAAACAAGGAGTTCGGAAAAGATTATATTTTAGTTACAAAAAATATTTTTGGTAAAACAGAGTATTATGGAGTTCAAGCTAAGGCAGGGAATATGAGCGGCACAGCCACTTCCAATATCAATGAGATTGTTAATCAAATAAATACGGGATTTAATGTTCCGTATAGACTGGTAAATGGAGAGCCTGTGTATATTTCTAAAATGATAATAGCTGTTTCTGGAAATTTCACAGATAATGCACAAGCAATTATTCAAAATTCTGTTGATAGATATAAATTTACGAATACAATTTTTCTTTCTAAGAAAGAGTTAGAAAATCATCAAGTAATGATAGGCAATTAGAAATGTATCTTGGTAAATTCATGTTGTACGTTTGAGCATTCCCTCTCTTTCATATATAATGAAGCCAAAGAAGTGGAGGTGTGCTTATGAGAGAGAAACTTAATCATCTGTATTTGGATAGCCACGAAAGAAAACTTTTGATACATAGCCTTGTGGAGCTGAAAAATCAGCTCATACAACAAGGCAGATATACTGACCCTGTTGACGAGCTTATTTTCAAAGTCAGCAACGCTCCCGTAAAGAGAATGAAAATTGAATATGTCTAAGGCAGATTACCACGAAGCCGCTTATTCTTATTGATTTTAAGAGTAAGCGGCTTTTTTGCGTTCTGCGTTCTCTGATACGGTTACATAGCCACCTTGACAAAGTGGCTAAATTTATGCGAAAGGAGGACGCAGCTATGTCAAATTGCAAAGTAATTGCTCTGACTAATCAGAAAGGCGGTGTCGGAAAAACAACCACAGCAGTCAATCTGGGCGTGGGTCTGGTGCAGCAGGGTAAAAAAGTCCTGCTGATTGATGCCGATGCACAGGCAAATCTCACAATGGCTCTTGGCTACAGCCGACCAGACGATTTATCCGTCACGCTCTCCACCATAATGCAGAACATCATAGACGATAAATCTTTTGATGCTTCGCAGGGGATTATCCATCACAGCGAGGGCGTTGACCTGCTTCCGTCAAATATTGAATTATCTGGCTTTGAAGTAAGGCTAATCAATGCCATGAGCCGTGAGCGTGTTCTGAAAACCTATGTGAATGAGGTTAAGAAGAATTACGATTATGTGGTAATCGACTGTATGCCGAGCTTGGGAATGATAACCATTAACGCTCTGGCGGCGGCTGACAGCGTGGTTATCCCGACACAGCCCCACTATCTTTCTGCTAAAGGCTTAGAGCTGTTGCTTCGCTCTGTATCAATGGTCAAACGGCAAATCAACCCCAAACTTAGGATTGACGGTATCTTGATGACTATGGTAATGCCCCGTACCAACATTTCCAAAGAAATCACGGCAACGGTCAAAAGTGCTTACGGTCAGAAAATCAAGGTGTTTGATACTGAGATACCTCATTCCATTCGTGCGGTAGAAGCTACCGCAGAGGGCAAGAGCATTTTTGCCTATGACAAAAGCGGTAAGGTTGCCGCAGCGTATGAGCAGTTTTCAAAGGAGGTGGCAGAGCTTGGCGAGAAACAGAGAAACCAAAATCGAGCTGACCGCTTACGATGACCTGTTCCAGACGGACGAAAGCCGTGAAGAAGCAAAACTCTCCAAGATACGGGACATTCCCATATCGGAGATTGACGAGTTTCCAGACCACCCGTTTAAGGTTTTAATGGACGGGGATATGGAACAGCTTGTCGAAAGCATTAAGAGAAACGGTGTAATGACACCTGCTACTGTTCGGCTGAAAGAGGACGGACGGTATGAGCTTATCAGCGGTCATAGAAGAAAAAAGGCTTGTGAGCTTGCAGGACTTGAAACACTCAAATGCGAGGTCAAAGACCTTACCCGTGATGAAGCCATTATCGTTATGGTGGAAAGCAACCTGCAAAGGTCTGTTATTCTGCCGAGCGAAAAAGCCTTTGCCTACAAAATGCGACTTGAAGCAATGAAACGGCAAGGCGAGCGAACTGATTTGACTTCTGCACCAATGGTGCAGAAGTTGACGAGCCGAGAAAAAATAGCTGAAAAGAGTGGCGATAGTCACGAACAAGTACGTCGTTTTATCCGCTTGACCGAGCTTGTTCCCGAAATTCTCCAAATGGTAGATGAAAGGCAGATTGCTTTTCGTCCTGCGGTAGAGATTTCTTATCTTGCCGAGGAACAGCAATACACCCTGCTTGAAGCAATGGGCTACAACGATGCCACGCCCTCATTGGCACAGGCTATCAAAATGAAAAAGTTTAGCCAAGATGGAAAACTGACGGATGAGGTTATCCAAAGCATTATGGAGGAAGAAAAACCAAACCAGAAAGAAAAGCCAGCTTTCCGTGATGAACGGATAACCAAGCTCATTCCCAAATCAGTTCCCAGAGGACAGGAAACAGATTTTGTTGTAAAGGCGTTGGAATTTTACAACCGCCATTTACAGCGGAACAAGGCTCACGAAAGGTAAGCCACACACCGAGGGCGAGGTCTGTCCGTTGGAGGATAGCCATTTTTTTCGCTTTCCCCCTCTCCACACCTCACCCCCTATACTGCCAGTAACTATCCGAAAAAAGAAATATTTTAAGCTGTCCAAAACGGGCAGCTTTTTTTCGGTCAGTCAGGCAAGATTTTTAACAATCCAACAGGAGGTATCTATGAAATTTTCAAAACTATTCAAAAAGGCTGCGGCTGTTTTGATGGCTGCGGTCACGGCGTTGTCGGTTATGCCTGCGACCACGGCATTTGCCGCAGGCGACATTGGCACAATTAGTTTTTCCCACACCTATGACAGCAGCGGAAACGCAATGAGGTACAATTCAAGTGCTGTCATCAACGGTTATACCGCAGGCGGTACGGGCAATTACAAATACCGTATGTTTGTAGACGGAGAAACGGCTTTCTGTATTCAGCCTGGAGTACCGCTGAAAACAGGAAATACACTGAAAAAAGCTTCTTCGGAGGCTTGGAACGCTTTGCCAGCCAACCAGAAAAAGGCTGTCGGGCTTGCCCTGCTCTATGGGTATCAAGGCAACAGAAATTCTTTGTCGGGAAGTGATGATGAAAAGTGGCTTGCCACCCAGACCCTTGTGTGGGAGTTCGTTACAGGCTGCCGTGAAGCCACAGGCTCATACCGCCAGACAAGCACAACGGTTTACAGCCTGCATTTTGGCTCGAATTATGCCAATAGCGGGGCAAGGGCGGCTTATGACCAGATTGTTTCGCTGATGAGTGAGCATAACGCTATCCCAAGTTTTATGGCGGGAGGCAAAAACGATATTACAAAGGAGCTTTCCTATAAGGACGGGAAATACAGCATCACGCTGACTGATAAAAACGGCGTGTTGTCTGAGTATTCCTTTACAAGCTCCGATGCAAATGTGTCTGTATCAAAGGACGGAAACAAGCTGACTATCAGCTCCCAAAAGGCGATTAGTAGCTCTGTCCGTATTACCGCCACCAGAAACGGCGTACCGTCAGTCAGCGATAGTGCCAAGCTCATTGCTTACGGCGACCCGAACTTGCAGGATGTTGTGACAGGCGTGGAAAATGCTGACAGCGTAAAGGGCTATATCAATGTGGAAACGCCCACAGGCACGATTGACCTGAAAAAGACTTCTGAGGATGGCGTTGTGGCAGGCATCTCCTTCCACATCAAGGGCGACGGCTTTGATAAGACCGTAAAGACTGATGAAAACGGCAATCTTACCGTGGAGGGCTTATTCCCTGCGACTTACACTATCACAGAGCAGTCTATTGACCGTTATGAGCCGCAGCAGACCCAGACGGTAACGCTTATCGGCGGTAAGACCACCACGGTCAATTTTAACAACATCTTGAAGCGTGGCAGCTTGGAGGTTATCAAGACTTCCGAGGACAACTTAGTGGAGGGTGTCACATTCCACCTTTACGGCACTTCACTTAGCGGATTGCCTGTTGATGAGTATGCCGTAACGGATAAAAACGGCGTTGCAAAGTTTGGAAATGTCCTTATCAGCGGCAATACGCCGTATGTGGTTGAGGAAGTGGATACGGCGGTACGCTATGTCGTTCCAGAAAGCCAGACCGCCCCTATCGAATGGAATAAGGTAACAAGCCGCAGCTTTATCAATATCCTCAAAAAATTCAATGTGACCGTGACAAAATCCGATGTGGAAACAGGCACGGCACAGGGCGATGGAACTCTGGCAGGTGCAGTTTACGGCATCTATAAAGGCGAGGAGCTTATTGACACCTACACCACAGATGAAAATGGTCAGTTTACAACGAAGTATTATGTGTGCGGCGATGATTGGACTATCCGAGAAATCAGCCCATCCGAGGGGTATCTCATTGACAGCACAATCCACAAGGTAGGTGCAAAAGCCGAGCTTTACACCGTGGAATACAATGCTGCCGCAAATGATGTTACCGAGCAGGTTATCAAGGGAAATATTGCTATTATCAAGCACACCGACAACGGCGAAACACAGATTGAAACGCCTGAAGCAGGTGCGGTATTTGAAGTGTTCCTTAAATCCGCAGGAAGTTATGAAAAAGCAAAGGAAACCGAGCGAGATATTCTGACCTGCGATGAAAACGGCTTTGCCCAGACAAAGGAGATGCCTTACGGCATCTATACCGTAAAGCAGACCTCTGGTTGGGAGGGACGTGAGCTGATGAAGTCTTTTGATGCGTTTATCAGCAAGGACGGTCAGACCTACCGCTACCTTATCAACAATGCAAACTTTGAAAGCTATATCAAAATCGTGAAGAAAGATGCGGAAACGGGTAATACCATTCCGTATGCAGGTGCAGGCTTCCAGATTTACGACCCAGACGGAAACCTTGTGACAATGACCTTCACTTATCCCGAAGTGACCACCATTGACACCTTCTACACTACCGCAGACGGCGACCTTATCACACCGCAGACTTTGGAATACGGCAAGGGCTACTCTCTTGTGGAAGTGCAAGCCCCATACGGCTATGTGCTGAATTCCGAGCCTGTTTCTTTTGATGTGGTGCAGGAAAACTCCGAAGAAGAAAGCGGCATTACCGTTATTGAGGTGGTACGCTCCAATGTGGCACAGAAAGGCACGATTACCGTAGAAAAGTCTGGTGAGGTATTCTCCTCTGTTGCGGGCGACAAGGGCTTGTATCAGCCGATTTTTGCTGTCAGCGGTTTAGAGGGTGCGGTCTATGAGATTACCGCCGCCGAGGATATTGTGACTTTGGACGGAACGCTGCGAGCAGCTAAGGGTGAGGTTGTGGATACGGTTACCACAGGTGCAGACGGTACGGCAAAGTCAAAGGAACTTTATCTTGGCAAGTACGAAATCAAGGAAATCACAGCCCCTTACGGTATGGTGTTAAACGCAGAAACACACGCCGTAGAGCTTGTGTATGCAGGTCAGAATGTAGCCGTAACCGAAATGGACACCTCTTTCTATAACGAAAGACAGCGTGTGGAAATCGACCTTGTAAAGAGCCTTATTGCTGATTGTATCCCAGATAAGAGAAATGACAGTATCGTGGGCAAGGTTGTGGTCATCAATGCCGAGCCGAAGCGGTACGAATATCAGCATTCTGCCTATCAGCTTATATTGGCTGACGGAGGACACGGTGCGACAGGCGGCAGAGGTCAGGCGGTGTTCGGCACTTGCCTTGCCACAGGCGAGCGTGGCAGGTGGGAAAGATACGATGTGCTTGGCGAAATCAGACCAGAGAAAATGCCCCAATGGGCAAAGGAAGCCCTTGCCAAAGTCAAAGCACAGAAAAAACATCGAAATCGGGAGGAACGCTGATATGGAAATTAGACCTTTAACCCCTGCCGAGCGAAGCTACACCTATGCTTCCAGCACACAGATTGAAGGACAGACAGGTACTATCGGTCATCTGCGTGGGGATTTTGCTACAACAGGCTACGGCTTTTATACCACTTGGTTTGATACCAGACCCCAATGGAAGTCGGACGAATTTAAGGCAGAGCTTGATACGGTCATCAATGCCTTACGGGAAGATAAAGGGCTTTTGCATAACCGCTATGATATGAGTGCGTTTGCAAGGCGTTTCCCCGAAAGTGCGATGAAGGGCAGCTACTGTACCGAGTACGGTTTCCGCATAGATACCGAGAAACACGCTTTTCTTATACGCTGCAATCCCACAAAGGGCGACTATAACTTTTACTGTTATTGTTATATCAAGGAATGGCTTGACCGCCACATCCAGAACGCCGAGAAAGGTATCCGTTTCATTGACCCACATTACAACGAGAAATTCCGTATTCCAGATGGTGGGAAAATCATCATCACTTATGCAGACGGGGAAAAAGCGGAACGCTCCTGCCGTTATATTGATGAGTACCATACTGAGGTTGGCAATAACATTTTTCACATCTGCGAGTTTGCCGAGCTGATGGAAAGGAACGGAAGCACTTATGAGCCAAAGATAGCAGAGCCGCCCCCAAAAGCACCAAAACACAAGGATTTAGAACGATAGGAGGATTTTACGATGGCAGTAAACCAGAAAGCGGTCAAGGTCTTGAACAAGGTTTTGGATGCAGGCTTTACCGATGAAAAAGCCATTGCCGCTATGACAATGGACGATATTCTGTCGATGCAGGGTATCACGGTGGCGGATATTTCCCTCATCAATGACCTGCAAAAGAGCATCAAGGCAAATAAGGTCATTTCTTTTCTGGCGGAGGTGCAGCGTGGGCAAGGGGAATGAAATTTGTTTTACGGACAGTCAGGGCAACTCCCTGTTTGCTATTCCAGACGGCGGTGTTATAAGGCTTTGCTATGGCAACGGCGAGGAAGCCTTTGCTATCTGCCGTTATCTGGATAAAGACCACGCAGAGATTGACGGCGTTCCCTACGCCCTAAGCGACTATGCAAAACGCATGGAACGAAACCAAATACACTTTTCTCCTGCGTAAAAACAGGGGCAGGCACAGGAAAAAAGAATAAGGAGGTGCATCACACATGGCTGCGAAATACCAGCTAATTACCGAGCTGTATCGGCGTACAGGAAAGACGGTCACGAGAAACCCACAGGCGTGGCAGAGCTTTTTGTCCTCTGCCTGCCGCAATTACAAGTGCCGCTTTGACGAGCAGCTCTTAATTTATGCCCAACGCCCTGATGCCGTTGCGGTTGCAAAAATAGAAACTTGGAACAGGCAGTTTAAGCGTTGGGTAAACAAAGACAGTAAAGGCATTGCCGTTTTCGACCCAAAAGGACGCAGGAACACCCTCAAATATTACTTTGATGTATCGGATACCCACGAGGGCTATTATGGCAGCCGACCCGTTCCGATATGGCAGATGAACGAGCGATACGAGCAGGCTGTTATCGAAAGGCTCTCCGACAGGTTTGGCGATGTGGAAAGCTCCGACTTTGCTTCTGTCTTAATGGAAACGGCAAAGAACGCTGTTGAGGATAACTTGCAGGACTATACCGCACAGCTCAAAGACTATGTAAAGGACAGCTTTTTGGAAGAGCTTGACGACTTTAATATCGAAGTCATTTATAGACGCCTTGCCGTAAACAGCGTTGCCTTTATGCTGATGAGCCGATGCGGAATAGACACGACTGGATATTTTGACCGTGAGGACTTTGCGGATATTATCAATTTCAATACACCGCAGACCCTTAATGCCATCGGTATTGCCACAAGCGATATTGCGGAAATGGCACTTAGGGAAATCTCCCTCTCTATCAGAAATGTGCAAATGGTGGTAAAAGACCAAAACCGCACCTTTGCACAGCATCCTGCAAATCAATATGATATAGGCAGAAAACAACCCGAAAGGAGCGAAAATAATGAGCCAAATCACTTACACCAGACAGGGGGATTATCTTATTCCCGACCTCACATTACCGACAGAGCCAGAAATTCCGCTTGGCAGATACGCTATGATGCACAGGGATTATCTGGAGCAGCACAAACGGGTCACTTACCTCAACCTGCTGACATCGGGCAGACTGAACGAGCATCTGTACCAGACGGAACAGACCGCACTTCAGAGATTGGAGCTTCTGACGAAGCAGCTCTGCCAGGAACAGGGAGTGACGGAGGAGCTGAAAGAAAAAGCACCGATGCAGTGGCTCGGACTGATGAACAACATCCGCAGCCAAGCCGAGGAAACGATACTCAGCGAACTGATTTACAAGTAACAGACCCAGAGCTTTCCACGGAAAGCGTTGCCAACGAAAGCGAGGTTATTGCAAATCTCCCAACCGTAGAGGAACAGATAGAAATGATGATGCAGGCAGAGGACGAAAAATCCTCTGCTTTTTCTGTTTCACAGGAGGACATTGACTCTGCCCTTGTAAGGGGAAGCGGCGTAAAGGACGGAAAATACCGTATTTACCGACAGTTTCAGAAAAATAAGGATAGCAAAAGCAATATCGCTTTTCTCAAAAATGAATACGGAACAGGCGGCGGTACGCATTTCTATCCAGATGGTACAAAGGGCGGTGAATGGCATGATGCGAAAGGCATTGCCATTGAAAAACACGGCTCATACACCGACCCCGACCTGCGGCTTAACTGGTCTAAGGTGGAAAAACGCCTGCGTGAGCTTATCAAGGATAACCGCTATCTGAATGAAAAAGAGAAAGACCATTATGCCGATTATTTGGAAAAAGTTTCTGCACCGCAGTATGAAATCGACACCCAGAGAAAAATGGCAAGGCAGCGATTTATTGAAAGTAAGCGTGAGCTTCCGCCTGCCGATAAACGGGATACGTTCTCTTTGCGGCTGTCCGATTTTATCCGTGATTTAAGCGGATATGAGAAAGACTTATTGTCCGAGGTGGAGCGTACCGACCTTGCCGATGTGACCGCAGAGGAAATGGAAAAGCATCTTTCCGACCCTGCCACCGTTCAGCAGCTCCTTGATTTTCTCTCTAAAGTGCAATGGAAAACCTCTGACACTTACAGCCGAAGCAATGCGTACCGCTTTAGCGAGGAATTACGGGAGCTGCACCCACTCCGTTACCTCTACAATGAGGGCGATGTGGTGTATATCGGTGCGGACAAGTATGAAATCTCTGCTTTTAATGAAAATGCGGTATCGCTCCAGAATGTAGAGTTTCCGCTGTTCGGCAAGGAATACAGCCGAGAGAATTTTGAGGAAAAGCTAAAGGAAAACCCTGCAAACGACCATCTGAAAGTGGTTGTTACCGAGAAGCAACGGACGGAAACACCGTCCGAAGAAAAGCCAGACAGTATCAAATTCTCTATCGGATTTTCCGAACATCCTGCCTTTTATGACAGGCAGTTTAATGACCGCTATACGGATTTGAGTTTTGCTTTGGGAAATAAATTGCTTGGTGTTCTGGACGAAAAACAGCACCGTGAGCGTGAATGCAAGGAAATCGGTTGGTATCACAAGACCGATTTTGAGATTACCGCCACTATCGGCGGCGAGGACTTCCACTATAACGGGCGTTTTGATATTGGCGATGGCGAAGGCGACCTTATCGCCCATATCAAGAATTATTACGATTACTGTCTGTCCCCGAACTGTCCTTTTGCCCACGAATGGAAACGGCAGGGCGAGGATTATTACAACGAGCAGATGGAAAGCCTGCGTTTCGGGCGAGATGTGTTTATCCCATTTCTGGAGCAGTATACCGAACTGACCCCAGAGGACGAAATACTCCTTGCCGAGATAATGTCCTTTGAAAACGAATGGTTTAGCCGTGGCGAGGAAACAGAAAAGCCAACGGCGGTTGATGAAATGCTTGCCTACGCTGAACAGATTGCCGCCGAGCAGGAAACCGAGCTGCCAGAGGAACGCTTTGAGATAACAATGACCTCTGATGCGTTCCCAGACCCCGATGATGCATATGCCATCTGGGATAATATCCGTGACGAATACTATGCAACTGATGACGGTACGGTACTAACTTATCCTACCGAGGAAGAAGCCGAAGCAGGGCTTTTGAAGGTAAGGAAAGCCGTTGCGGATAAGGAAGCCGAGGAATGGCTGTATGTAGAACGGGCGAAGCAAGGCTTAACCCCTGCACAGGATAACGCCGACCTTATCGGCAAGGAAATCACGATAGATAACCGCCGCTATGTCATTGAGAGCATTGAAACAGTCAGCGGCGATGTTTCCCTGCGTGATGTCACATTCCACAACAGCGTGGGATTTCCCATTAACCGAGTGGAGAAAATCGGCTATATCCGTTCCCTTTTGGAACAGGAACAGCCAGAACTACCGCCCGAAGAAAAAAGCAATGCCCCTGCCGTTTTCTCTGCTGACCGCCACAACTACCGCATTACTGATGATGCACTTGGCGTTGCCAGTGCAAAAGAAAAGTTCCGCAACAATATGGCTGCGGTCAACCTTTTGCACGAGCTTCAGCTTGAAAACCGTCTTGCCACACCAGAAGAACAGGAAATCCTTTCAAGGTATGTCGGTTGGGGCGGTCTGTCTATGGCGTTTGATGAAAACAATGTGGCGTGGGCAGAGGAATTTAAGGAGCTTTACGCAAGCCTTTCCCCAGAGGAATACCGTGCGGCAAAGGAGTCCACGCTGACCGCCTTTTATACACCGCCTGTTGTTATCAAGGCAATGTATGAAGCACTTGACCGTCTGGGCTTTTCGCAGGGCAATATCTTGGAGCCGTCCTGCGGCACGGGCAATTTCTTCGGACTTCTGCCCGAAAGTATGGCAGGCTCAAAGCTCCACGGCGTAGAGATAGACCCCTTGACAGGCGAAATCGCAAGACAGCTCTACCAGAAAGCCAAAATCGCCGTAGAGGGATTTGAGGACACGAAGCTCCCAGACAACCACTTTGATGTGGTCATCGGCAATGTCCCATTCGGAGATATTCGTGTCAATGACAGCCGCTACAATGCCCAGAAATTCCTTATTCACGATTACTTTTTCGCAAAGGCTCTGGATAAGGTACGTACAGGCGGCGTAGTGCTTTTCATTACCTCTAAGGGAACAATGGACAAGGCAAGCCCAGAGGTTAGGAAATATATCGCCCAGAGAGCCGAGCTTTTAGGTGCGGTAAGGCTTCCCGACAATACTTTTCGGGCTAACGCAGGCACGGAGGTCACAAGCGATATTTTGATTTTGCAGAAGCGTGACCGAGTGATAGATGTAGAGCCAGACTGGGTACACCTTGATACCGATGAGAACGGCATCACGATGAACAGCTATTTTGTCCAGCACCCCGAAATGGTGCTTGGACGAATGGAGCTTGAAAGTACACGCTTCGGAAAGTTAGAGCCAGCCTGCAAGGCAGATAAGGACAGACCCCTCTCCGAGCTTCTGCACGAAGCGATGCAGCGGATAAACGGCGAGATACCAGAGGTTGAGATTGACGAGATTTCCGATGAACAGGACAATTCCATTCCTGCCGACCCAAGCGTGCGGAACTTCTCTTATGCTCTGGTAAACGGGCGGATTTATTTTCGGGAAAATGACCGTATGACCCCTGCCACGCTGTCGATGACGGCGGCAAACCGTGTCAAAGGTCTGCTTGAAATAAGGGATTGTGTACGAAAACTGATTGAGTACCAGACCAACGATTACCCCGAAGAAGTGATACGCACCGAGCAGGAAAACCTAAACCGTCTGTACGATGCCTTTACCGACAAATACGGTCTGATTAACAACCGAGGGAACTATCTTGCCTTTGCATCGGACGAGAGCTACTTCCTTTTATGCTCTCTGGAGGTGCTTGACGATGAGGGAAACTTGAAAAGCAATGGGAAAGCATTGTGGGAAACTGCGTGCGCCCAGAAGTCGCCAGCGCATTATAAATTCGGCGGCGTGGTATTTATGGAATACTGCCTTTAGCAAGCAGTAGGTAAAAGTATCAAGTGATGAAAAATCACAGCCTATTATTCTACAACTTATCCGAGAGGGGAAACCCGAAGGGGAGTGTAGCATGTTGTCGCTTTTGTCAATGGATAAAAGCCTGAATGATAAGATACTAATCCTGTGTATCTGAAAATTCAAGAATAAAAATTCGTGTATGAGGTACAAAGCTAAACTGCCTGAACGATAGCCAGAGTGGGGGAATCCGCACTCCGCATACGAAAAGGATTGAAACGTATGCTATTCCATGTTGGTTTCATTTCGCAGTTATGAAAGCAAGCGATACTCATGGAAGGACAACCGCAAGACAGCGGGTAAATGGCGAAAGTCGGTGCCGACAACACGAAACGCTAATTCCATAAATACTAACTGGGGATGACCTAAACCTGGTAACGGGCATGGTCACACAGCTCCCATAGTAGTCTGAGACGTTAATGACGTTCACATGGCGAAGGGGAGCAGCTTATTTACTAATACGATATGAAAGGACGGTGCGAGAGGCATTGAGAAATCCAATCCAAGTATTAAGTAGTTTGACGGAAAAGTCAAAGAATGAATCTTACAGGTTTCAAAGATTATATCGGAATCTGTACAATCCAGAGTTCTATTGGCTTGCATATAAAAACATATATGCAAAGGCGATTATTGCAGGAACAAAGGCATTGATTTCTGCTTTGATTGCAGGTGGTTGGATTTCCGTTGTGATTATCCTTATTGTTGTCCTGCTCGGTTGCGCTGTTTCTTTATTTGGCGGAGGAAGTGGCAGCAATGCCTATACCCCTGTCAGTGCGGAAGTGGAAGTCTATGAGCCTTTGATACAGAAATACGCCAAGCAGTACGGCATCCCTGAATATGTGGAGCTTATTAAGGCGGTAATGATGCAGGAAAGCGGCGGGCATGGGCTTGACCCCATGCAGGCGGCGGAGGGCAGCTTTAACACAAGGTATCCCCACGAGCCGAATGGGATACAAGACCCAGAATATTCTATCCAGTGCGGCGTACAGGAGCTAAAGGCGGCTCTTATTTCCGCCGAGGTGGAAAATCCGATTGACATGGAGCATATCAAGCTTGCCCTGCAGGGATATAATTACGGGAATGGATATATTTCGTGGGCGAAAAGCAACTACGGGGGCTATTCCTATGCCAATGCGGTAGAGTTCTCCACGATGCAGGCATCAAGGTTAGGTTGGGACAGCTACGGAGATACACAGTATGTTGCCCACGTTCTTCGGTACTATCCATACGGACGGGCATTTACAAGTGGAGGAAACCAAGCCATCGTTGAGGTGGCGTTGACACAGCTCGGCAACGAGGGTGGTCAGCCGTTTTGGAGTTGGTACGGCTTTGACGGGCGTGTGGAATGGTGTGCCTGCTTTGTTTCGTGGTGTGCCAATGAATGTGGCTATATTGAAAGCGGGCTTATCCCGAAATTTGCAGGCTGCGTGGACGGCTCAAACTGGTTTAGGTCAAACGGACAATGGCAAGACCGAAACTACGAGCCGCAGGCAGGCGATATTATCTTCTTTGATTGGGAGGGCGATGGAGAAACCGACCATGTTGGTATTGTAGAGAAAAGTGAAAACGGTGTTGTTTATACCGTGGAGGGCAACTCTGGCGACGCTTGCAGGCAAAACCAATACGCGGTTGGAAGCAGCTCCATCTATGGCTATGGGTGTCCTGCCTATTAAAAAACGGCAAAAGAAAACCAGAGGTTTATTCCTCTGGCTCTTTTGCCTTACATAGTCCGCTGACAGTTGCTTCAACTACGGACAGCTCTTTATCGTTTAGTTTGTCGAGTTCTGCGTCTAAGCGTCTGCGGACGGAACTTTTCTTGACCTCTTTATCTGGGAATATGTATTCGTCAACCGACACACCGAACATTGTCACAAGCTGAACGAACAGCTCCAGACTTGGCTTTTGCCCCTCATTTTCAACGGCTTGCAGATGTCTTGGGTCATAATCCACGATACGGGAAAGCTCATCTCTGGTCATACCTCTTGCTGTCCTTGTTTTCTTGATAGCCTGCCCTATCGGTGTAAAATCGAAGTCAAAATCATTGTTTCTTGCGTCCATAAACTCACCACCTTGTATCTGCAAAATCTTACTATTATATTTTACAGAAATGAGAGTTCTTATTAAACGGTTTGAAATCTCTTGTATTAGGATATAAAATCTCTACTTGTAAGATATAAAAATTCACATTTGCATAGTTGATATTGTTCGTTCAAACGGATATAATAGATACAGTACGATTTTAGGAGGTCAGAAATGTTTGAATATATGACGGCACAGGAAGCCGCAAAACTTTGGGGGATATCGGTGCGGCGTGTGCAACGGTTATGTAAAGAAAACCGTATTGAGGGTGTCCTAAATATAAATCGGGTGTGGCTTATTCCTAAAAGTTCAAAAAAGCCCGTTGATAAGCGGAGAAAGGTTACAGATTATGGAGAATAGAATTTTATTATTAGAAGATGATGTAAGTTTAATAGACGGACTGCAATATTCGTTAAAGAAAAATGGGTTCGATGTTGATTTTGTCCGTTCTGTGGAGGAAGCTCTAACTTATTTATCAGAGATAGAAAAATACGATATGCTCATTCTTGATGTCACATTGCCAGACGGAACAGGTTTTGAGATATGTGAAAAAGTACGGAAGAATGGAAGTCAGATACCGATTATTTTTCTGACAGCTTCCGATGAAGAAGTCAGCATTATTCGTGGTCTGGACTGCGGCGGTGATGACTACATAACAAAACCGTTTAAGTTGGGCGAGTTATGTTCACGCATCCGAGCGTTGCTGCGGCGGGCAGGATTGTCAAATCAAGGGACAGGAACAGTTATGGAATGTGGCGATATTAAGATAGACCTTTTAGGCAGCCGTGTTTTATTAAAGGGAAAGACATTAGAACTTACAGCCGCAGAATACCGCTTAATATGCCTGTTGGTAAAGAATGCAAACCGTATCATTACAAGAGGTATTATTTTAGACGAGCTATGGGACAGCACAGGAGATTATGTAGACAATAACACCCTTTCCGTCTATGTGCGGCGACTGCGTGAAAAAGTAGAAACAGACCCATCACATCCAGAACATTTATTGACAGTCCGAGGATTTGGCTATCAGTGGAAAGAGGTGGACGAATGAGCTTATTACATGACAAGCATACCCGTTGGTATTGCATTTTCATTGTTGTTCTTGTTCTGCTGCTTTTTCTGATAGGAATAATAGTGATTGACACGCAAACGGCGGCTACCAAAGAAATGTTTTTAACACACAATAATGCGATTGCTACTTCTTTACTGGAAGAAGGAATTTCAAAGGAAGTAATTGCAACAGCCTTAATGAATACGGAAGCAGGCACTACAGGAAATAAGTTTTTAGCCGAAATTGGTCTTTCAAACAGCACGGATATAGAAAATTTACCTTATGTATCTGCTGTTAAAAATACAATACTGACATCTCTGTTTGTGATGTTATTTCTATGGACGCTGCTTCTGTTTTTAGGAACAATGCTGTTTTTGTATCGTAGGGAAAGACTATATAGGAAATCAGAAAACATCATTAAGGATTACATAGATGGGAACTATACTGTTCACCTGCCGCAATCCAATGAGGGAACTATTTATCAGCTCTTATCTTCTGTTGACCAACTGGCTACTATGCTTCAAGCAAAAAATGATACAGAACAAAAAACAAAGGAGTTTCTTAAAAATACAATTTCTGATATATCCCATCAATTAAAAACGCCCCTGTCGGCGCTCATGATGTATCAGGAAATTATTGAGAATGAGCCAGATAATCCCGAAACGGTCAAAGAATTTTCCTTAAAGATAGGAACTGCATTAAAGAGGATTGAGCAACTTATTCAATCCATGTTGAAAATTACAAGAATAGATGCAGGGAGTATCTCTTTTGAAAAATCCAATTACAGTATCCCGAACATTCTCAATCATGCAATTAGCGAATTGACAACACGGGCGAATAATGAAAAGAAAGAAATTGTGATAAATGGCGACTTGGAACAAATGCTTTATTGCGATATTGAGTGGACGGGCGAAGCCATTGGCAATATTGTCAAAAACGCACTTGACCATACAGATGTGGGAGGGAAAATCACTATCTCGTGGGAACGAACTCCCGCTATGATTAGGATATATATTACAGATAACGGACACGGTATTGACCAAGAGGATATACACCATATATTTAAGAGATTTTACCGAAGCAAAAATACTTCAGACAGTCAAGGGATTGGACTTGGGCTGCCATTAGCAAAGGTAATTGTTGAGGAACAAGGCGGTGTTCTTTCTGTTCAGAGTGAGCGATTACAGGGAACAACTTTTACATTGTCTTTCCTTACAGAATCGTAAGGTCAAATTCATCTGACTGTAAGGTCGAAATGCTATCCTCTATTGTGAAAGGAGGTACTCGGAATATGGAAATATTGAAAGTACAAAAATTATGTAAAACATACGGAACAGGCGTGGTAAAGGTTGATGCCTTAAAAGATGTATCTTTCACTCTGGAAAAGGGAGAATTTGTTGCTGTTGTTGGAGAGTCAGGTTCTGGGAAAAGTACATTGTTAAATTGCATTGGAGCATTGGATGTTCCGACTTCTGGCGTGATTACAATGGACGGAAATAATCTATTTACAATGAAAGAGGAAGAACGCACTATTTTCAGAAGAAGGAATATTGGTTTCATTTTCCAGTCTTTTCAACTTGTATCTGAATTGACAGTTGAACAGAATATAGTGTTTCCGCTTCTTTTAGACTATCGCAAACCGAAAGCTGCCGATGTAGAGGAAATATTAGAGCTACTTGGTTTGACTGACCGAAGAAATCATTTGCCAAGTCAGCTTTCTGGTGGTCAGCAGCAGCGTGTTGCTATTGGCAGAGCGTTAATTACAAAACCAAAGCTAATTCTTGCGGACGAACCAACAGGCAATCTGGATAGCAAAAACAGTCAGGATGTTATTGATTTACTGACAAAAGCATCCAGACATTACCAACAGACGATACTGATGATTACACATAACAATAGTCTTACCTCTATGGTTGACCGTGTACTGCGTGTTACAGATGGTGTGCTGACAGACTTGGGAGGGAATGCGAATGAAAAATTATCTTGACCTTGTTCCGATTTCTGCAAGAGTACACCGAAAGCAAAATCGTATGTCTGTCATTTGTATTGTGTTGGCGGTCTTTTTAGTAACAGCTATTTTTGGCATGGCTGATATGTTTATCAGAGGGCAAATTTTACAGACACAACAGGAAAATGGAAACTGGCATATTGGAATAAAAAACATCAGTGATGAAGATGCCGCACTTATATCTTCTCGTCCAGAGGTGGCTGTCTTTGCTGATTACAGTGTTTTGAATTATCGAGGTGAGCAAGATTACACTTTATCAGGAAAAAATGTTGTGATATGCGGTAGTAGTGAAAGCCATGTTACTGAAATTTTTGATACATTGGATAAAGGCAAATTTCCCACAAGCGAAAATGAAGCTTTGATAACAAACAATGCGAAAGATATGCTGAATTTGGAAATCGGAGAACAGATAGTTATTACTTTGCCCGACGGCGATGAAATGTCGTATACCATTTCAGGCTTCATGGATAATGCTGCAAAACTTATGGGCGAAGACTCTTATGGCGTTTTTTTGACAACCGAGGGCTTTCGAGCTATCTATCCAAGTGATATAAATAGTAATCCTTCCGACTATACAATGCGTTATGTACAGTTTAACAACACCAGAAACATTCAGCGTAACATAGGGGATATTAAACAACAGTTTGGACTATCTGATGAACAAGTGTCCGAAAACACAGAATTACTTGGACTATTAGGAAAGAGCAGTAATTCTTTTATGTTACAGGTGTATGCTACTGCTATCATACTATTTTTTCTTGTTTTGATTGCAGGCGTACTGATGATTACAAGCAGTATGAATAGCAATGTAGCACAGAGAACGGAATTTTTTGGAATGGTTCGTTGTATCGGGGCAACGCCAAAACAAGTGATGCGGTTAGTACGAAAAGAGGCTCTGCGTTGGTGTCGCTTTGCTATTCCGATTGGTGTTATCGGCGGTATGGTATTGGTTTGGGTATTGTGTTTGATTTTAAGGAAATTAAGCCCAGAATTTTTTGGTGGTATGCCTATTTTCAGTATCAGTTATCTGAGCATCATTGCGGGTATTGTTTTAGGTTTACTGACCGTTCTCCTTGCTTCCCGTTCTCCCGCCAAGAAAGCATCCAAAGTTTCTCCGTTAGCTGCGGTATCTGGAAATGCAAACGATTTACAACCTGTAAAAAAAGCGGCGAACACCAAGTTTTTCACAATAGATATTGCTCTTGGCATTCATCATGCTAAAGCAAGTAAAAAGAACTTTATTTTAATGGTTAGCTCTTTTTCGGTAAGTATTATTCTCTTTCTTGCATTTTCAGTAACGATTGATTTTATGAATCATACATTGACACCGTTACAGCCGTGGACTGCTGATATTTCTATTATCAGTCCAGAGGATACTTGTTCTGTAAAGGCTAATTTTATCAAGGACTTACAACAAAATCCTGCCGTAAAAAATGTCTATGGTCGAATGTTTGCTTATGATGTTCCTGTAATTGTAAATGGTGAGGAAACAGTTATTGACCTTATTTCCTATGAAGATATGCAATTCGATTGGTCTAAGGATTATGTCTTGTCTGGCAGCTTAGAAAGAGTACAAAGAGAAACTGATACAGGGCTTATTGTTTTTGAGTCGCAAAACGAGATTGAAGTAGGTAATACCATTACCTTAAATATGAATGGAAATCAAACAGATATGGAAATTGTCGGTATGTTATCTCAATGCCCTTTTAATAATCGTCCAGAGGTAGGAAAGCTTATTTGTTCTGAGAACACCTTTAGGGAACTGACAGGAGAAGTGGATTATACTATCATTGATATACAATTATCTAAAAACGCAACAGAAATGGATGTAAATGAAATTCACCGCTTGGTAGGCTCACAATATACATTTTCTGATGAACGAATGGGTAATAGCAATACTCGTGGAGCTTACTATTGTTTTGGACTTTTCATTTATGGATTTTTGGTATTGATTGCTTTGATTACGCTATTCAATATCATAAATAGTATAGCTATGAGTGTGGCGGCTAAAATGAAGCAGTACGGGGCTTTTAGAGCTATTGGATTAAGTAATAGGCAACTGGCTAAAATGATTGTTGCCGAAGCATCTACCTATGCAATCACAGGTACTATTTGCGGTAGCGTTTTGGGAATAGTCTGCAACAAGATTTTATTTGACAAACTTATAGCCTATAGATGGGGCGATGCTTGGAGTGTTCCTTGGGTTGAACTTGGTATTATTATTGTTGTTGTAGTCATTGCAGTAATCTTAGCAGTAAGAAATCCAATTAGAAAAATGAAAGAAACATCCATTGTCGATACAATTAGTGTGCTGTAATTCTTACTATTATGCCACTTATAGAGAAGCAGGCAATTCTTGAACGGAATTGCCTGCTTCTTTTAGCTTACTATTCTGTAAGATTAAATTCATCTAATTGTAAGGTGAAAACAATAAAATGTACTTATCAGAATGGAGGTGGAACAATGAAGAAAATATTACTTGTAGACGATGAACATAGTTTTTTGCAAATTTTAGATATATCTTTGTCTAAATATTTTGAAACATATACTGCCACAGGAGTACGGGAAGCAATAGATATTCTCAAACAAAATGAGATTGATTTAATATGTTCCGACCTCTATATGCGTGACGGAACAGGTGTGGATTTGTTGCAAACAGTAAAGAAATATAATAGAAACATTTCTTTTATTCTACTTTCAGGAAGCGACTACAATTTGGATATAAAAATGGCAGAACATTATGGAGCTATTTTTATTTCAAAAGGTGAATTTGACCTGATAAAACAAATAGTCACCTTCGCAGATAATAACAAAAAGCCCACCGAATAAAAAACTAGTTCGGTGGGCTACTCACGAATCATCGGCTCTTTCCTTGATAATGAAATTAGCCATCGCAGTTATTTATCGGCAGAGTGATTTTGACAACGAAACCACCATAGATACTATGTTCGATAACGGTTGTTCCACCATGAGCAGACACAATTTGTTTTACAATAAGTAGCCCTAATCCGTGGCGTTGCTCGGTTGTATTATTATCACAGACCATATAATGCGGAGCATTGTTGAGCTTTTCAATCTGCTCGTCGGTAGTTCCTACGCCATCATCGGCAACAACTACCGTGCAGTTACCATCATCAGTCACAACACAAACATAAATTTTACAGCCTTGTTCATTATGATTGATACTGTTTTGAATGAGATTGCTAACCGCCCGCTTTAATAAGTTCTTATCTGCGTTTACAGGGCATACAGTTAAGGCTTCCTCTGTTTGCCATTCAATCGGATATTTGTCCTCAATATCCATATTGATAAAATCGACAACAACTTGGCGAACAATCGCAATCAGATTTTGCTTTGCAGGATTTATCGGCTGCATATTGTACTCTAATTTGGATGCAAGATTAAGGTCATTGATTAAGTTCTGTATACGCTTACTTTGCCTTACAATGACTTCTGCCTTTTGGCGTTCTTCAGAAGTCAAATTTGCATCGTCTTTTAGCTGACCTGCATACCCCATAACCATAGATAACGGAGTTCTGATGTCATGAGAAACTCCTGCAATCCAATTTGCTCTTGCAGTTTCCTTTTTTCGTAGTTGATATTTCTGACTTTGAAGAATATCAGAGGTACGATTGATGTTTGCGGAAATTTCGGAAAGCAAACCGCTTTCTTTAATCTGCACAGGCTCTCCAACAGATAAATCCTGTATTCCCTTTGTAATGGGCTTGACCGATTTTAAGAGTTTTGTATTCGCTGTCACATAGATAATAAATATGACGATAACATTGATTATCAATACTGTAAGAACAGTTTTAGGTAAGTTAGCGATTAGCTGATAATCCCAACTCGACCACATATGTTTCCAAAAGCTCTCTTTTGGATAGCCAAGCACCACAAGCCCGTTTTCTGCTTCGCCCGTAAAAGTTGGATAGTCGCTTATATAACCACGGGTTAGGCTTGCAATATCTGAAAGAGTGTATGTCGTAGGTACGGTGTCTGGTAAATTATCTGTTTTCCAGACTACCTGCTTCGTGTCATTGTCAATGAAAATGCCCCAGACATCAGCTTCACTTAATTCAAGAGCCATTTCGTCTGTCAGTACATAATTTCCGTCCTCTGTCTGATGTAGGGCGGTAACGACTTCTTCAGCAGTTTTCCACGGTTGGGCATTGGGTATCTGCCTCATTGTAAATACAACTAACAGGACAATATTTAAGATGATTAAAAGAATTGAGCTGAAAAGTAAAATGCCGACAAAACGGCGTATTAGTTTAGGTACACTTTTCATATCACTTACCCCCGACAATCAGCTTATATCCTAATCCCTTAACCGTGATTAAAGATACGGGGCGTGAGGGATTTAATTCGATTTTTTCTCTGATACGTCTTATGTGAGCCATCAAAGAATTTTCATACCCGAAAGGGTTTTCGCCCCAAGCCGCTTCACACAGAGCATCTATTGTTACGATACGACCTGCATTGCGGTACAAGACAGCCAGAATATCATGTTCTTTTGCAGTCAGAGCAATATGCTCTCCGCCTTTGATTACTTCTGCACGGTCAAAGTCAATTTCGCTGTTTTGTAATTTTATAAGAGGATTTTCGTCTTTATAGCTTCTGCGTAAGATAGCCATTATGCGAAATGTCAGCTCCTTTGGCAGAAATGGTTTAACCACATAATCATCTGCACCAAGACCAAAGCCTTTGAATTTGTCCTCGTCCTCTCCACGGGCAGTTAAAAATAATATGGGATATTCACCCTTTTGCTTTAGCTGTTCCATTAAAGAGAAACCGTTACCGTCTGGCAGCATTACATCGAGGATTGCAAGTTCTGGTTGGAAGTTATCTGCCAAAGCAAGTGCTTCTTTGATAGTTTTAGCAGTTGCTATATTATTAAAACCTTCCTCTTTTAAAATTGATACAACCATATCCAAAAGCTCCTGCTCATCATCAACGAGCAACAGGCGTTTGTTCTTCAAATATTCAAAATCCATACGGACACCTTCTTTCTGTTTAACATTATAGCATATAAATATGAAATTTTATAATGTGCGAATAAATGTAAGGTAGATGTAAGGTAGAGAGAATGTTGCCGCAAGGTTGGAATTGTAGAATGAAACCATATCAAGAAAGGAGCAAACAGATATGAACATCATTGAAACAAACAATTTAACAAAATCCTATGCAGACTTTACGGCTGTATCTGGTGCTTTAATATCCTTTGATACCACAGATTTTCATATCGAAGGAAAAGAGGGAAGCTGGCTTGCCTTTGACAGTATCATCATAGACGGAAAAGAATTCTTCCTGATGGAGCATACTACTTATGGTTCCGACGCAGCATGGGTCATATTGGACGAAGATGGGAAACTGGTGGTGGACAATGTATATAATGGTTTTGACGAGACTGTCCAAAAGCAGATTAAAGAATATCTGAATCCGGTACAAAACATAACAGAGCCACAAAAACAGGAAAAGCCGCCTCTTGAAAACTGGCAGAAATCTTATGAGAACGGAGAGTATCTGCGAAGTGCAGAGATAACGGAAGAACAGAATTATAACATGATTGATGGAAGAATGAATAACCTGCCATCAAAACCGAGAAAGATTGGTCAGCGCATTTCCGTGTTAGATCGGCTGCATTTGAAGCAGGAAGAAATAGCAAAGCGCAGTGGGAAGTCAGTGCCACAGATGAATATGGCAGAGGATATGGAGCGTAGACGAAAATAAAAAAGAGGAAGATACTTGTTTTGGATAGGCGGTATCTTCCTTTTTTCGCTTTTATGGTGTTAAACGGTAACGGGTAACATTCTTCCAGTTGGGTGGAAAACCCATTTTGTTCAGGAGTTCATCGCTGTCTATATGGACAAGTTTTTTCGAAGTATGGTCAATCAGAGCAGCTAATTTTCTTTTGAAAACAAGAAAATCTTTACTCGGTATTAAATAACGAAAGGCGATGACAACAGCAAATAAATCATTTTTTCCGTATTGATACTGGATTCCGTTCATAGGTATTGACATTTTTCTATGCAAGGGAAGATCAGAAATATTATCTATTGTCCGGTATGTAAATAGCCGTTCGCCGTGGGCACATACATTTCTGAATTTTGTTAGGACAGATAAGAACTGTTCCATTTGTCGTTGGTTAATAATACCGAAATTTTTACATACTTTGGATTGCAGGGATTGTGGGAAAACCTTATACATTTTTGAAAGATTTCCGAAAGTAAGGACGTTAATCAACACCCACAGTGGTATGTTCCCGTAGGTATTCCGGTAATAATTAATATAAACATAATCGGTTGTTGATGCAGCTCTCTGTAAAGTCGCAATTAAGCGGCTAACAGTATTATGGTTTCGGCGGCTGTTGTTAAAATTGTTTGCATCCAGATAAGCGGATTGTGATTCCCCATATTGTTCCGAAAAATAGTAGGACATCAGTGAGCGAAGATGGCGTTCTATCTGCAGCAGATATTTGAAAAACAATTCTCGAAGTTCCGCATCGAATTCATAAAGAGAAACAATTTCATCAAAAGAAGTTCCATCTTTATATTTTTTGGTTAAGGGAATCCTGAATAAATGTTTATATCCGCCCATTAAAGGGAAATAGCCGATTCGCTTCAGAACATCTTCGGCATACTGCCTGTCAGAAATGATGAGATGCTTTTCATTTTGGAGCCATTCAACCTGTTCTGAAAAAGTGGAAAAATTCTTCTGTGGTAACATACATTTCTCCTTAAAATAAAAGAGGGAGAGACCCGCAGGTTCTCCCCCGGTCACGGGCTTCGCAAGTTTCCGCAACACGATCACTGAGCTTAATATAGCAGAAACAGCGGCAGAAGTCAATATACTGAAAAATTTTCAGTTAGTTCTACTCGTTGGGATCTGCGTTTAGCTCATTCATAGTGTATGCCGTAAGTGTGGTAAATTATACATAAAAGAAATAGGAGAAGGAGGAATGCTGTCTCTGTATTAATTAGTAGCTTATTGTGATAGGAAAGCCTATAAAATACGTTGATTTGACGTGGGAAAATTCCTAGTTATATGGTAGAATCAGGGTTAATAATAGGTTTGAATTTAATAGGGAGCGGCAACATAGGTATGATAGAAAAACTACAAGATAAGGATAACATAGTCACATAATGTAAATTTCCTTTGGAACTTACAGTTAAGTATACAGAATCAGATAGAAGAAAGTGAGAAAGATATGATTAGTGGAAGTTTTAGATTGCTTTCAGACGAAGAATTGAAAAAACGAAGAGATAATCAAGAAAAAGAGTTAAAAAGCATTTTGTTGGAAGAATATGAGAATTTTAAAAAGTATATTGACTTTTATGAATTACCAGAGATAAAAGAAATAAAAGTAAATTATATGGATAAAATTGATGCCTCGGTTCGTCCTAACTTGAGTAGAGTTGAATTAAAAATTAATGAGAAGTTTTTGGGAAATAAGCTTCCAGAATATCTAAAAATAGTTCTATTCCATGAATTTACTCATATTTGGGATGCAGTTATGCAGTATGGACTTAGAGCAAGTTGCTTAACAGAATACCATGCAGTACAGATTGCGTTTTGGACTATAGTCAATAAAAAAGACACGATTTTTAAATATATTTTCTGGGAACGG
>CAMBLO010000015.1 GCA_945868505.1 uncultured Clostridia bacterium
TTGTACCAGACTATGAGTCTTTTTTATCTGTTGCACTTAGATTGTAAATTCAAGTACAAAAATCAAAATCAGCACCAAGGGCAGATGCACAATCAGAGGGTAAAGCCGTTTGGTGGTCTCCACACCTAAAATCAACCAGCAGGGGCTTTGCAGCATCAGGAATACAGGGCATAAAATGAAAATCAGTTTTTTTTGCCAAGGGTTATTCCAGCCGCCAGCAATAAACGTGCTGAGAAACAAACCGAAAATCAGTACCAAACCATAGTTGCATACACCCAGTAGTGTCAGAAAGGCCATGGTGTTATCCCTCCTGTTCAGAAAATAAAAGCTTCATATATTCCTTTTTCAGCTGCGGATATAACAGTCGAGAAACGGGCAGATCCTTTCCGGAAAAGGTGTGGATGCCGTTGGGGGACAGCTCCGCAACCTGCAGCATATTGACGATATAGGAACGATGGACACGAATAAATTCCGAACGGGAAAGCAGTGTTTCTTCAAATTCCTTTAAAGAGCCGAAAGTCTCCCGCGTAGAGCCATCTGTCAGGTTGAAAAAGAGGTGCTTCCCGAAAACCTCCACATAAGTCAGCTGAGAAAAGGGCACACGAATCAGTGTGGAGCCGCATTTCAAGGTCAGCCCTTCTTCGGGCTTTTGTTCCCGCAGGGAAAGCTTATCTAAAAGAGGAAAAAGCATTTTTTGGCTGATAGGCTTCAGCAGATAATCCAGCGCCCGCACGCCATAGCTTTCATAGGCAAAGCTGGGGGAGGAGGTCAGAAAAACGATTTCTGCCGTATCGTCAAATTCCCGAATTTCCCGAGCGGCTTCCAGACCATTTGTGCCGGGCATCATCACATCCAAAAGATATAGGGTGAAATGCTCTTTTTTTGCAGCCACCAGCAGCTCTCCTGCGCTGTGAAAGGTTTTGTAGTGGAGGGGTGTTTGTCGTTCCAGCTGCCAAGCCTGTAACAGCTTTAATATGGCATCCAATTCGCTGGTCTGGTCATCGCAAATCGCAATATTCATTTTCCGCCCTCCCTTTCAAAACAACATTTGTCTTTCGTATTATTTTAACATAGAATCTTCTGTTTCCCCAACTGCCACAAGTGCATTTCGTGTCGCAAAAGCATACATTTCATTCCTTTTCTGTGGCAAATTGGAAAAATTTGGCATGAATTGGCAGTGCCACCCGCAGGATAAATATGCCCTCCTCTGTTTCAAAGGTAAAAAGACCATGATGACGCTGGACGATGGTGCGGATACTTTGGCAGCCATAGCCATGATTGGTCTGGGGCGAAACGGGCAGACCATCCTGTATCACGATTTCTCCGTGATAGGGGTTTTTCATTTCAATCAGCAGCTTTTGCTGCTTGGCTTCGCAATAAAAATCAATATATTTCCGGTTTTCTTCCACTTGAGCCACGGCATTCAGCGCATTTTCCAGACCGTTGGACAGCAGGGTGCAAAGCTCCGTATCAGGGATTGGCAAATTCTTTGGAAGCTTCACATGGATGCGCAGTGCAACAGAAAGACGCTCTGCCTTGCCGGAAAAAGAGGAGCAGAGCAGATTGACCAGCTCATTTTCGCAGTATCGCTTGGGCGTAATGGCTTCGATATCATTTCTTACCTTGTGTATATATGCAGCAGCCTTTTCCGCCTCGCCCGCCAGCAGAAAGCTGTCGATCATGTTTAGATGATGGCGCATATCATGCTGATAAACGGCGGTTTTGGTCTGGGATTCCTGCAGCAGCGATATTTGTTCCTCGGCGGCAGCCAAATCCTCCCGCAGAGAAGCCTGGGCTGTTTCCGCTGCCTTTTTTTCGCTAAGGGTGCGATAGGTATGCATCAGCAGAAAATAAAATACCAGAACCTGCAAAAAAGGAAATGCCTGCAGCAATCGTCCGGGGATTGTAGTTGCATAGGAAAAGCCGAAAAATATCTTTGCAAAGGTATAGATATAAAATAGCAGGGGGATGATGGAATATTGCAAAAAAAGCCTGTCATCCCCATATTTCAGCAGATAATTGAAGCCCTTTCGGAAAACAAATTGTATCAGCAGCAGCGTGATTGCGTAGGAGAGCAGGTCGTTCAGCAAAATCACCAGCGGTGTTGTTGAAAAAAACTGCCCCACCAGCATACCCGATATGACCGTGGGCACGGTAAAAATCATGGCGGTGAAAATGACAAACAGCATTTTTATGAAACTGCACTTGGAAACTGATTTAAAAATCAGAAAAAAGGGCAGGTGCATTGAGAATATGATTGTTTTGAGGTAGGCTGGTCTTCCCAGTTGCTGCCGCAGCAGATGGTTCAAGACTGCCAAAGAAAGAATCAACAGGGGAACCAGCCATTTCTGTCTCGGGGTAAGCTGACTGAAATGGAGGTCCATAATCATCCATAGCATCACCCAGACAAAAATCAGCACCAAGCCCGGGGAAAAGGTTGTAAATTCCATTGGGTTTTCCCTCCTGTTCCGCAAAAAAATCTTCCGCATTTTTGTATGCAAACCGTTCGTTTTCTTCTGTTCCATTTTACCATAGAACCCCTTTTTTTCCAACCTTGCCCTCTTGGTATTTTATACCATTTCTGCCTTGCATTTCGTTCCGAAAAAGCATACATTTCGTCCCTCTGCTGAAAAAAAGCCTTTTCATTATGCTACATTTATAGCATGAAAGAATCTTCAGGAGAAGGGAGATGAAATGGATGCCGAATTTGATTTTATGGTGCATTGCGATTGTCAGCACGGTAGCTGCTGTGGTTCTCTGGTTTCGGGAGGTGCGTCGGCTGCTGCAAAGCGGAAAAAGCACCGTAGAAAGTGCTGCAGGGCAGCTGCGGGTCAGCCGTTTAAAGGCTGCCGAGGAAAACAACCCCGAAAGCGCAGAGGTGTTGAAACGCAGCGAAAGCATCTATCGGCAGGCGGTGGAGTATTATAATGCCACACTGCAGAAACCATGGATTTATCTGCCCGGAAGGTTGATGGGATATCAAAAGGAGGAAGAAACATGAGGAAAAGAATATTTAGCGTAGCCATGGCACTGTGCATGGTGCTGGGTCTGCTGCCAGCAACGGCATGGGCGGCTGATACTGTGACAAGCGTAAACATTGGCAGTGCAACTTTAAGCAGAAGTAATCCATATTATCATAATGGTGAGAATGGTATACAAGGAACTGCAAATAATGTTTCAACTGGTGCGAATGCTTCATTTGATGTAAACACAGGCACATTGACCCTGAATGGATTGTATATTGTGAATGAAGATAATAATTACCGCGGAATTCAGTGGAGTTTTGGTGACTTAACAATCAAACTTCAGGGGGGAAGCACAAATATTGTAGAAAACACTTCAGGTGCAGCTATTGTTGGTGATAATGGTATGATTAGCAATGGTTCATCTCTTACAATCGAGGGAAGTGGTAGCTTAAAGGCAATCGGTACTACCAGTGGCATTTGGGTTTGGCATAATATAACCATTAAGGACAGTGCTACAGTCAATGCCATTGGCGGTAAAAAGATGGGGATTGGGATTGCTTACAGTGGAACAATTTCCATTGCTGATAGCGCAAAGGTGAGCGCAAAAAGCAATTCCATTGACAATTCCATTGGCAATTCTATTGGCATGGGAAGAGAGTATAATTATGTGGAGGAGCCTGTTAGCATTATTGTAGGCGATGGAGCAGCACTGGAAGTAACTGGCGCATCTGCTGCATTTGGTGCAGTTGCGGGTGGTAATCAGGGAATACATGTTACTTTAAATGCAAATGGTACACAAGTTGTAGTAGGAGAGAGTGCAACAAGTAATACTCCTTGGGATAGTAATGCAAATACTTTGACAACAAATAAATATGTTAAGGTTGGTACTGCTACTATTCCTGTAATTGGCGATGTTCCCGGCGGCGGCACCCCTACACTCCCTGTAACACAAACTCACAATATCTGCGGCGAAGCAGACTGCAGCGAGCATGGTGCTGCACTGACATGGAAAGCGGTGACCACAGAGGCAGAACTGCAAAGTGCGGCAACAAACGGCGGCAGATATTACCTTGCAGATAATATTACTCTGAGTGAGGATTTAACTACTAGTTCAAGTGAGGACTTTAACCTGTGCCTGAACGGTCATGTGCTGAATTTAAACGGTCATGTGATAAAAGTCATGAGCCGTGGTGATGGTACTAAAAAAACGAATCTTTGCGACTGCCAAAACACTGCGCATAAATTCAAAGTAGAGGATGGCAAATGGGTTCTGGATGAAGAACATGGTACTGAAGCTGTTCAGGGCGGTGTCATCACAGGCGGAAACAACCAAGGTGTAAATGTAAATGGCGGATTCGATATGTATGGCGGCAACATTGTCGGCAATACAGCAACAAACGGCGGCGGTGTTTATGTAACTGATGGTACATTCAATATGTATGGCGGCAACATTAAAGGCAACAAAGCAACAAACGGCGGCGGTGTTTATGTAAATTCTGTTTTTAATATATACGGCGGCAGCATTACAGACAATACAGCAACAGGCAACGGCGGCGGCGTTTACGATTATGGCATGTTGGATGTGAGCGGCGATGTGAATATCAGCGGCAATAAAAAAGGCGACGATGCTAACAACGTATATCTGCCGAGCGGAAAAACCATAAAAATTGATGGTGCATTGGACAGCAGTGTAATCATCGGCGTAACCACAGAGGCTATACCTGCGGGAAATTCTTCCGTTGGGATTACGAATACTTATAATGCGTTAGATTACAATCGTAATTTTGTCAGCGATAACACAACCTATAAAACCTTCCGTGACACTTACAATAAAATCAGGTTGGGGGTAGAAGGTGATGCACCTACCGCTTATGAGGTTAGAGTAACCCCAAATTCTGCAGAATGCGGCAGTGTCGACATTAGCGGTACTGTTGATTCCAGTGGTAACTATTCTGCAGGCACGCCTGTAAGAGTTACTGCAATCCCCAAAGTCGATGCCCGTAAGGCCCATCGCTTTGTTGGCTGGTACTGGGATAATAGTACTACATTAGTTTCAACTAATAATCCGTATACATTCAACGTTACTGGCACAGCGAAACTGAGAACTGAATTTGAAGAGATTCCTGTAGGTACGCTTCAGATCAGTGCTTCCCCTGATTCCATGCGCGGTGCAGGCACAGTGACACTGACGGTTGTAAATAACACTGGAGACCCTAGTGTGAATGTAACCTGCAATAATGATATCACTGTAACAGGTGCAGGTAATACAAGGTCTGCATATTTGCCCAACCAAACCCAGACCTATACCTTCACAGCAGAAGCAGGCGGCCAGAGTGCCACTTGCACCGTAGACGTACGGAAGAAATCCTCCAGTTCTTCGGATTCTTCTTCCGGCGGTTCCAGCAATGAAAAACCTGAGGAAAAACCTGTAGAAAAGCCCGAGGAAAAACCTGAAGAAGTTCCCAAGGACAACGAAATCGTTCTGACCATCGGTGAAAAGGTGACAGTTGTATTCGGCGACCCTGTGGTGAATGATGTGGCTCCTATCCTTCGTAACGACAGAGCCATGCTGCCTATCCGCTTTGTAGTGGAAGCATTGGGCGGCACAGTCACATGGAATGAAGCACAGCAGTCCGTAACCTGCGTGAAGGGCGACAACACCATTACCATCTACATTGGTCATCCCTTCGCATTGGTTAATGGCAACCCTGTGGAACTGGATTCCCCTGCATTTATCGAAAATGACAGAACCTATCTCCCGATTCGTTTTATAGCAGAAAATTTGGATGCAGCAGTTACTTGGAATGCAGATGCGCAAGAAGTAACGTTTGTTCCCAATAAATAATTTTTAAAAACAAGTGTGAAAAAAGCCTTCGCGGGTCTGACCTGCGGGGGCTTTTTTCTTTTGTCTCCAAAAGGGAAATATGGGGCAGAAAACGATATGTCTATGGAACAAGGGGAGGCGCATAAAGTATTTTGAAGGGGGAGAGGGCCATGGAGGAAAGGACAGCTTGCAAAAGTGTATTTCGGGATGGGAAAAGGGAACCGACCAAAGAACAGGTGACGGAAACATGGATTGCTTTGATTCGGGAAATGGAGCAGACGAAAGCGTCCCTTGGGGGAACGAAATGAGGGGAGGTTCTTTTGTAATGGGAAAGGGCGGTTGATTTTAGGAAAAGGGTGATGCAGCATGAAGGTAGCCATCTATTGTCGTTTATCGGAAGAGGATCGGGAAAAGCGAAAGGAAACAGAGGATAGTGTCAGTATCCAAAATCAGAAAACCATGCTGCTGCAATATGCCCTTGCCCAAGGGTGGCAGCTTTATGAAATTTACAGTGATGATGATTATACCGGTGCAGACCGAAACCGTCCTGCCTTTCGGCGCTTGCTGGCGGATGCGGAGGCGGGAAAGTTCGATATCATCCTTTGCAAGACCCAATCCCGCTTTACCCGTGAGCTGGAGCTGGTGGAAAAATACATACACGGGCTGTTTCCCTTGTGGGGGATTCGTTTTGTCAGCGTGGTGGATAATGCAGATACAGAAAATAAGGGCAATAAAAAGTCCCGCCAAATCAATGGCCTTGTGAATGAGTGGTATTTGGAGGATATGTCGGAAAATATCCGCAGTGTGCTGAAAAACCGAAGGGAAAACGGATACCATATCGGGGCAACGGCATTATATGGCTACAAAAAAGACCCCGACAGAAAGGGGCATCTTCTGATAGATGAGGAAGCGGCGGAGGTGGTTCGGGAGGTATTTACCCTGTTTTCCCAAGGCTATGGGAAATCCGCCATTGCCCGCAGGCTGAATGACAGGGGAGTGCCCAATCCCACGGAATATAAACGGCAAAAGGGCCTCCTCCATCAGCCTGCCAAGGGGAAAAACAGCACCCTTTGGAAGTATGCTTCTATCGCGGATATGCTGGAAAATGAAATGTATATCGGAAATATGGTGCAGGGGAAATATGGCAGTGTTTCCTATAAAACAAAGCAGAATAAGCCCCGCCCGAAGGAAGAATGGTATCGGGTGGAGGGCACCCATGAAGCTATCATTGATAAAGCTCTCTGGGAACGGGTGAAGGCCATGAGAGAGGAGCGGGCAAAGCCCTTTGCCACAGGGGAGATTGGGATTTTCGCAAAAAAAGCCCGCTGTGCCGAATGTGGGTACACCCTGCGTTCCGTGAAAAATAAAGAAAAAAGATATTTGACCTGCCCCAATCGTTCTGTGTCAAAGGATGCCTGTGCAGGGGCTTTTATTTCTGTGGAGCGTTTGGAAAAGATGGTTCTTTCGGAGCTGAAGCGGATTTTGGAAGTATATCTGGATTGGGATGCGCTGGAGCAAAATATACCCTGCGGGGTCAATCTGGAGCGGCGGAAAGCGCGTGTTCTGGAAGATATCAAGGTTTATGAGAAAACAATCCAAGCATACACCCGTGCCATAGAGAAGCTGTACTTGGATGCAGGAAGAGGGGTTTTGTCGGAGGGGGATTTTCTTAAAATGGTACAGGAATTTACGCAGGAAAAAAGGCGGCTGGAGGATACCCTGCGGCAGGCGAAAGAAGAGCTGGCAGAAATAGAAGCCTCCATAGAGGCAAGGGATACAAGGGAATGGCTGCAGCAATATGTAAATCCCGACCACCTGACACGGGAAATGGTGGAAAAACTCATCGACCACATCAACGTGGGGCGCAGAATCCCCGGTACCAGAACGGTGCCGGTGGAGATTCACTGGAATTTTTAAGAGCTAAAAAGGGGGTGTCGATTTTTTCGGCACCCTTATTCATAGGTTTCATCGGCGGGAGCGAAATGGCCTTTCCGCCCCGTGGGGGTGGTGCCGAAATGCTTGGCGTAGGCCCGGGTGAAGGAGGAATAGCTGCGGAAACCCGATTGGAAACAGCTTTCCGTTGCGGACACGCCCTGCCGAATCAAATCCTTGGCATGAATCAAACGGCGTTCCTGCAGATATCCGTGGATGGATTGACCGGTTTCCTGTCGGAACAGGCGCATCATGTGGAATTTGCTGATGTAAAATTGCTCCGACAAGGTATCCATACTGATATCTTCCGTCAGGTGGGCATCCATATAGCGCAGGATGTTCAAAATACGGCTGTCGGTGGGGGCGAGGGGCTTTGCAAAGGTGGTTTCCGGGTTTCTGATGGTACGGGCGATTTCGATTAAAAGCCGCAGAAGCAGGCCGTTGCTGAGGATGACTCTGCCGTAACGGTCTTGGGAAAGCTCTTGTTCCAAGGCGTCGGAAAGAGCCCAGATATTTTCCGGATTTCTCAAATGCAGCACATGTCCCTGTTCCCCGTGGAAGATATCCTGCAAAGGGCAGTCCGGTGTGGATTGCTGCTGCAAAAACTGGGGAGAAATATAGATAATGACACGTTCGTAGAGAACGCCCTTTTCAAATTCGGGGCGATGGACACAATGGCTGCCGATGAGGACAACGTCCCCCGCCTCCAATGTGTATCGTTTCCCATCTACGGTATAGCCGCCGCTGCCGGAACGCAGCATGAGTAGCTTGCAAAATTCATGGTAGTGAGAATTTACCGTTGTTCCCCTTTTATCTTTCAGATGGAATAATCGAAAGTCATCCAATAAATACCCTCGTTTTTCATATCCCTTTTCCATTTCTCCACCTCCGGTATAGCATGATTTGCAATAAGAATAGCATAAAATGCGTTTAATATGCAAGTCGTGCTGCGTAAAATAGATGTAGCAGAATGGAAAAGAAACGAAAGGTTTGAGATAAAGGAGTGTTTGGAGCATGTTGATCGTGAAAAAATTCGGCGGCACATCGGTAGAAAATAATGAACGGATTTTTCATGTTGCCAAGAGATGCGTGGAAGAATATAACAAAGGCAATGATGTAGTCGTGGTTTTGTCTGCCATGGGGAAATATACCGACGAATTGATCGACATGGCGAAGGATATCAATGAGAACCCTTCCGAAAGAGAACTGGATATGCTTTGTGCCATTGGGGAGCAGATGTCTGTGGCACTGATGGCCATGGCATTCCATAAGCTGGGCGTGCCTGCGGTTTCTCTGAATGCCTTTCAGGTGAAAATGCACACCAACAGCGACCATGGAAATGCGTGGCTGACAAGGATTGAAACGGATCGTATCCGTAAAGAACTGGCACAGAAAAATATCGTGATCGTGACCGGTTTCCAGGGAGTCGATGAAAACAATGATTACACTACCCTTGGCAGAGGCGGCTCGGATACCACTGCTGTGGCACTGGCGGCGGCACTGCAGGCAGATGCCTGCGAAATCTATACGGATGTGGATGGGGTGTATACTGCCGACCCCAGAAAGGACCCCACAGCCAGAAAATTGGATGAAATTTCCTACGATGATATGCTGAAAATGGCGTTAAACGGCGCACAAGTGCTTCATAGCCGCTGTGTGGAAATGGCGAAAAAATACAATATTCCTCTGGTGGTTCGTTCAAGCATGAATGAAGAGGAAGGAACGGTCGTGAAAGGACATGGAACCATGGTATGATGAAAAGCCGGAATCAGAAATTGGATCTGATTCCGGCATTTTGTGCTTTCAGAGAAAAGGTTTGCGTATACGAGGGGGCAGCATCTGCTGCCATATCCTCATACAGATCGGTGATGGGGTCGCCCTTGGATTGCAGGCAGGCAGCGGAAAAGGGAACACCGGCAGCGGAGGAGGGATATACCCCCAAGCCATGGTTCACATAGTAGGGGTCTAAACCGGCGGCAATGATCTGTTCTTTCGTCAGCCCTTGGCTCAGTTGCTGTACGATGGTGCCCATCATTTCCAAATGGGCCAGCTCGTTAGTACGTTAATCTTATCAATGAAAGCTAAAGAAAAAATCAGAAGTTTTTGGAGATTTTAGGGTAGAGAGTGATTTCAAAATTATCAGGGGCATTATGCCATCTTCCATTTGTGGTTTTATGATATGATACATGATCCAGCACTTCACGGAGGAGTTTATTTTGCTCTGCGGGAGAAAGAGAATCATAGGTTTCCAAGAGAGTATGGATTTTGGGGATGAGAGAGGTTTGTTCGTTCTGGATGCTTTTCAGGGAACGAGCCTCTTTTTCTGTTTCTTCTATTTTTTCTGTTACTTCTGCAATCCTTGATGCAAGGAGTTCATTTCTTTTGGTAAAGACTTCGGGGGTATAGATGCCTTTTTCCAGAAATTCAAAAGTTTTATCGAACTGCAATTCCAATTCATTTAATTCCTTTTGGGCGGCAGAGAGGGAAGCCTGCAGCATTTTCTCTTTTGCAGAAAAAGGATTTTGTGCGGATGTGCTTTCCCATGTGGTTTGATGCTGTTCTGCCCACTGGGCCAGAGCTGCAAGGATGCGTTCTTCTACCATATAGAGGGCAGAGGAAACCTGCGGGCAGCCATGGGTGACGCAGATGAGGGAGGCGGGCTGTCCTGTTTTGAGGTATGGCCGGCGCTGCATGAGATTTCCGCAGCAGGAACAGCGAACCAGACCGGAGAGGGGATTCTGCATTTTTCCGACAATGGGCGTGGTATGGCTGCGTTTGATTTTTTCCTGCACGATATTCCATAATTCTTCCGACACGATAGGCTCATGGAGACCCTGCACGCAAAGATAATTTTCATTTACGGGACGAGTTTTTTTGATTTTTCCATCCTCTGTTGTCTTTCTATAGGGGCGGCGTTTCCAGGAAACCATTCCGATATAAACGGGATTTTGGAGCATACGGGTGACGGAGGAGGTTGCCCATGTACCGCCCTTCCGATTTTTCAGGCCCATTTCATGGAAGCGCTTGGCAATGGTGGGGCGGCCGACTTCCCGCACATTACCATCTGGCTGCATTTCGCCATAAGCATAGAGTTCAAAGGCAAGCTTGACTGCGGCAGCTTCTTCCGGCTCGATTTCCAGAGTAAAGCCTTTTTCATTTTGCAATTTGACACGCTTATAGCCAAAGGGCGGGATATTGCCCACATATTTCCCTTCTTTGACGGATTCTTCCCTGCCACGCTGCATACGGCGGAGGATGGTTTTATATTCCCGACGGGACATAAACTGGGAAAATTCAAAATATTCTTCGTCAAATTCATTATTGGGATCATAGGTTTTGAGGGGGGTGATAATCTTCGTGCCGCTATACTTAAAGGCATTGAGGATGATACCCTGCTCCATAGTGTCGCCACGGCCGAGACGTTCCACTTCCATGACGAGGACGCCCTGCCACTTGCCCTGCTCTACATCAAAAAGGAGCTGCTGCATGGCGGGACGGCCGGCAATGGTTTCGCCGGAGACGATTTCCCGATAGATCTGGGTGATGGAAAGCTTTTGTTTTTTTGCCAGAGAGAGGAGAGCTTTTTCATGGCGGGCGAGGGTTTCGCCTTCGCCGGAAAGCTCTGCTTCTGCATCGGCACGGGATTTTCTAAGATAGATACAATATGACATAAGCAAACTCCTTTTTATTGTTTTTCAGGCTTCCATTTATAAGCATGACGGAATCCGAGATGTTCAGCTTCTTGAATGGTGTTGGCATAAAAATCACCCTTTTTAGGTGTTATAAAAGTATTATCGTATTGCTGGTCAAATGGCAGATGATAGATTTTTTCCCCATTTCTTGAAATATTACATTTGATTAAAGGATGATCTTGGTATTGGAAGTTTTCATAATACCTTATTCCAAGAAAATCTGCACATTCTTTTGCAGTTTCTGAGAGGGAGGTAGTGGTATAAAAAACACCTGAAACCTCTTTTTGGGGGTTCTGGATTTGATAAAGCACTACACTGCCATAAAGTTGAAAAATGTGTTTTTCGTGAATTATTTTTTCCTGTGCCCAACGTTTACATTGAATAATTTCAATGGTATTTTTGGACTTGATAATAAGGTCTCGACCCATATCTTTTAGTCCTTCTAATGCACCAGAGTATATGACTGTATAGCCATCTTTTTCATAAATATATCCAATATACCGTTCGTATTCTATGCCAATATCCCAATTCGTTTTCTTTCTGGATTTGTAGCGCTCGAGAGAAAGCTGAAGTCTTTCCGAGTGTGAGAGTTGATTAAATTCCACTGGTGAAAGATACTTTTTGAAATGCTCATATTCGTTTTCGTTATCTTTCTCTGGTTCAGAAATAATATTGCAAACATCCTCTGGTGAAAGTTCTTTGAAATCCAATAACCAAGGAAACAGAGATTCATAAAAATTTAATTGATATTCTGTGAGTTTTAATTGATGAAGTAGTTTCCTTTTTTCTACTGCCAGAGTCCTTACGTTTTCTGCTGCTTTTACAGCTGGTGGAGATTTATACCTAAGATGCTTTTCAAGTTCTAAATCTCTCAGATAATAATAATCTGTGAACAGATTCGCTAGATAGGGGCAACTTTGTTTTTTGGAATCCATTATCTTTTGGAAATCAGACTTTTCTTTCTCAAATTTTTTTCTGGATTCAGATTTTTCTTTTTCAAGTTTTTCTTCTGCTTTCGCTACCCGAACTTCCCTAGCATATAAATCCTCAATATAATGATTATCCTCGATGGCGACGCCAATGAGCAGACCAAGTTCCATGGCAAGGCGATACATATGCTTACATGGATTGCCATTTATTTTAAAATCCACACAGTCACATTGCGTAAGGGTTGTATGATAGGTGTTTTTACTTTCACTGGTAATGAGAGCACTTGCGGTGAAATTCCTGATGCGCATATTTTCTTTTACGGAACGCATAAAACGCCCATCATGCAGAGGAATTTCTGAAAAGTTTCGAAAAATTGGAATGGATTCGTATTGCGGTTTGAAACGAGTAGAACAGACTTTTTCTACGACTATTTGATCTAGTTTTTTTTCAAAATTATTCTGAAGCGTATCAATATTTTCTTGGAGTTGTTGATTTTTATTTTTGAGATTTTCTATTTGTCGTTGTAAAGAATCGTTATTTATGTTTAATTTCCTTAAGTCTTCTTTTAGCGAATTTTTTGAATAGTGTTGTACAAAAATTACAAAAGCCATAAACAATATGATATATCCGTATGCTCCCATAATAATTCCCCCTTTTTCCAAAATGATATCATGTGGAAATGTGAAGGGGAATTGTGGAAAACAGACAAATTTTTCGACAATTTTTTATGCGTAAAGTCATTTGATTTTTGCAGAATTAGGTGATATCATATACATGCGAACAAACGTTCTTATATTATGGTTAAAAAGAAGGGATGATGCGGATGAAGGAAGTGTATCGACAAGCCATACATAAACTGATTGATTCCATTGAAGATGAAAGAACTTTGAAAAAAATTTATAGTTATATTATTGGGAAAACAAAAAAATAAGAGGAAGAACCTCTTATTTTTTTTGTTCGTTTGCGAGGGCTTGGACAAAAGCCTTGATAACCTTTTTCCCGCCATCATCCAGCTGCCAATACACTTTCAGGAAATTTTTAATAAATACACTTCACTTTTACAGATATGAGCGTAGTAATGTGATAAAAATAATCAGACCAAAGGCTATGCATATATTTTTTTTATTGGAATTCCATTCAAGATAATAGGAATAAAGGTGGCTTAAAAATGCCACCGGAATAGAGTAGAGAATTGTTCCTAGCAGTGTTGTTATTATTATCCTAAATATGCCTAAATCACTGCTAATAGGATAAATACTTTCTTGAAGAAGGAAAGCTGTCATAATTATCAAGAAAGCATTTGCGATTTTTATATTTGGTGCAGAATTCAGCATATCTTGCTCTTCCTTGGTAATGGTATGCAAATTAACAGTTTTCTCATCGTACGTATCGATTATTATTAGTTCTCCAGTTTCTTTATTATGAGTCACTTCGACATTAAGATAGTGATTTATATTTTCATTCATAAAGATTCCCCCTTTTCACAAATCATAACATATGGCGAAGGGGAAGGGAATTGTAGAAACCATACAAAAATTTCGACAATATTTTATGCGGAAAGTCATTTGATTTTTCGGTGATATAATGATATTATAAAAATGCGAACAAATGTTCTTTTTCTGGGGGTGCTATGTTTTATGAATTATAAAAAAATGATAATAGAAATAATAAATAATACTTCTGACGAAGATAAGTTAAAGATGATTTATCGGATCATAAAAAGATATTTAGGACTAGGGTAAACCTAGTCCTCTTTTTTTGCTATTTTAAAAGCCATTTTTTCTAAAAGTTGCCATTCTTCTACAGATAAATTTGCCAGCATTTCAATGAAACGTCTTTTATAAGATGTTTCTTCCTCATTCAGCATATCTACCATAAAGTCTGCAATGGCTTCACTCCTTGTTTTCTGTAAGAACATTTCACCTTTCCCTGTTTTGAGCCATGCTTCATTAACATCAAAGGTATTGCAAATCAATTCTACAAATAGTGGCTTCGGTTCTGTTTTGTTAAGTTCAATATTTGTGATTGCACCGCGAGTAACACCCAATTTTTTTCCAAATTCATCTTGTGAAAGTTTTAGAGCCTTTCGGACTAATTTGATTCGTTCATTCATAAAAAAACCTCCTTTCATTTGATATAAAAAATAATATCAGTGTTTTTTTGTATTGTCAATGCAATTTAAAAATCATTTTTTTAAAATATGTATTGACAAAACGTTTTTGGTAGATTATTATGTATTTACAATACAAAAATTAAAAATTGAATGTATCGACAACACAAGGAGGTGTTTTTATGAAAGATATGGAACAACAAATCATTAAAAATATCGCAGAAGTTTTGCCTATGATGAATGAATGCCAAAAAAACTATTTGCTTGGTCTTGGTGAAGGCATGGTAATGATGAAAAAGAGAAAGGACGAGAGCCAGAAGGAGGCAGGATGATGAAGGCGGTTTTAGCTGTTTTCAGCATGGCTTTTGGCTGCTGGATTGGAATAAAAATGGATGAATGGGCATTTGAAAAGATCTGGAACCTGAAAGAGGATTCTCTTAAAAAGAGAGCCTTTATCCGGTTCCAGCAATGGACAGCGGTTGCTCTGATTCTCATTATTTACAGTATTCTTGCGGCTATTTTGATAACGAAAGCAGAAGCATTTATTTCCTGATTATTTTTTCGACGGAACGATGTATCTCTTTATATGCCTTATTACATTCAGTACCATTTATATCTTTATCCATAACGGCATTGAAAAGAAGGTCAAAAGCGGATTCTGTTTCAGGAGGACAAAATAATCTCAATTTTTCGATGGAAGCAATCATTTTTTGCAAAACTTCTGCCGACTCTGGCTCAAGAGGAAGCATGGAATATGCAGTTGCAAATTCGGAATAGAACTCTGCAACAAGACGCTTGTGTTCCTCTTTATGGAGATAATGGGCTGTGACAAAAGAGCCGACGAACGCACCACCGAAGCTGCTGAGAAGCGGAACGAGAACGGCAGCTAAATTTGAATTCAGGAAATCATTGATAGAAATTAACACGGGTACACCTCCTTTCTTTGCTCCATTATAGGAAAGATTTGGGACAAAGGCAAGGAGAGGAAGAAGGAGGAAGGATGATGGACGAGCATGAAAAGGAAATCAGACACTTGCAGTGGGAAAACGAGCTTTTGAGAGACAGAAAGAATGAGATTTGCACCATTTTAGAGATGGGGAAAGAGAAAATTTGGAAATACAGAGTTTTCAGCATTGGAATAAGCGGTTTTTGCTGTTTCCTTCTTTCCGTGATTTTCTTCCTTTCCAGAAAGCATAAAAACGGATGAGGGTTGAAGCCCGGTTCTCAAATGATAAGACAAAAAATCAATTCATAGGTTTTTCGCCAGATGCGATGAATGCCAAAAGGCAATCATAATCATTATGGGACTTCATTCTGAGCCATACACAGTTTTCACTGCAAGGTTTCTGTGTGATAGGACAGGTTTTTGTGAAGATATCTTTCATGGGGTTCACCTCCTTTCCGGGAGGTATACCGGGCTTCGACTTCATTATATAAAAGGTTTTCAGCAAAGACAAGGCGGGAAAGGAAGTTGACAGATTATGCTGGCCAGACAGCAGATGGATGAGCAGAAGGAGGCAGGATGATGGATTTTTTAATCTGGGTCCTCGGTAGTTTCATCGGGTACAATTTGGGGGCTTTTGCATTTGAGTTTTTCCAAAGAAAAATAAACAGCATCAAAAGCACCCCAAAGAAGGATGATAGCAAGGACGATCAAAACAACTGATGTCCCTTGGACAAACTGTGTTTCTGAATTTGCAAAGGCAATGATGGAAACGATTAGGAGCATCAATGCGAAGGAAAATTGGGAGCGAATTTTCTTGAGATCAATTTCTTGGCTTATGGTTTTTTCTTCCGGCTTGGATATGCTCAGCCAATATTCTTTTGCAATATTTGTGACTAATGTAAGTACTCCCAACAGAAAGAGTTGGTAAAGAAAATCTTTGAAATTTTGCGACATGATGATTCTCCTTTCTTTGCTCCATTATAGGAAAGATTTGGGGCAAAGGCAAGGAGAGAGAAAGGAAGTTGATAGATTATGCTGGCCAGACAGCAGATGGAGGAGAAGGAGGCAGGATGATGGAATTATCAAGATTCTTTGCTAGTTTTCTTGGATGTATTTTGGGATGCTCTTCTACGATTTTCTGGAGAGGAGGTTTAAAAAATGACACAGAGACAGCAGGAAATCATTATTCTGGCGGGGCTCTACATAGAAGGGCTGCGCTGGCTGGGAAGAGATGGATTTAAAGGCGAAAGCGAAGGCTCCTTGTGTGGATATAGAGAAAAACCACACAAGGAAAGCTACATAGATCACAAAGAAAGAAGTGTCATTTATTGGGAAGAGCCGCAGAATCGCAACCGTTTTGTAACAGACTTTGACGGGCTATTGTATCATGCATGCCCAGAAATCAGCGCAGAGGATGAAGAACCGACGAACATTGGAGAATTACTTTCCAAGAAAATTCTGGAGGAGCTGCGTGGCTGTGGAGCCAAGGGAGAGCATATTCAGAATATTTTCGACAGATAGCTTTTTCTGCAATTTTTTCCAAAGGGTATCATCCTGCACGAGACGGAGGTATTCATAGCCTTTGGAAGTGATTCCGTTGATTTTAAAAGCATTTGGTTTTTGGTCTTTATTTTCTGGATTTGTTTTTTTGATGAATCCTAATTCATAAAGGACACCGATGGAATGATTGACTATGCTGGAGGGAAATGCATCTTGTAGTGCATCACAGATGATTCTGGATTTGATACCGGAATTTTTCCCTTTGGAATCAGGAATCTCTTCTTCCGAAAAACCATGTATATACCCCCTAAAACATACATCCCGCCCTTTTTATATATCAAGAGAGACAAAATATGCTGCATAGAATAGGAAAAAGCGAAGGGGTGAGAACGAATGGCAGTAGCAATGAAATTTACAATCGGCAACACGAAGGTAACGATCATGGACGATTTTTGCAGTGCGCCGGACCAGGCGGAGAGGGACGCTGCGATCAAGAAAAAGATATACGCAAACGCACTGGCGGCTATTCGTGCCAACCCGGAGAGATACTATGCAGTGCTGGAGAGAAAGGAAGCTGGTGGATATGCCAAAGAAAAACCTGCCGCCGGAGCTGCCGAAGAGCTAGCCGACAATGGGCGGGCTGCGAGAGGGGCAGAGGGTGCGGCTGATCCAGAAGGTGCTTACCTTTGACGGAGAGAAAAGAACCATTCAGGACAGAGTGCGAAACGGCAAGGTTGTTTCGCTCTACCAGCATATTTTCGGGGTGCGCTGGAAGGGTTCCAGATACATAGAATATTTCGGATACTGGATTTTACATTCCACGGGCGCGGAGCGGATAGAGGCGAGATGAGAAAGGAGGGCTTTCGGATGGGAGCAGAACAGATTTTTATTCTGGCTTGCCTGGCGGAAGTAAGCGTACTCTGCTGGATCATGGAGCGAAGGGAAAAGCGCATTCGGGCGGTTATCAAAAAAGCCGAAAAGCGCAGGAAAGAACACATGCACGATTATTACTGCACGCAGGAGGCGGAGCGGTTATATAACACATTCAAAAGAAGCGAAGGAGGAATAAACAATGAGCAAATTTCGACTTGAGGATTTTGCGGGCGGCGCAGTAGGTGAGCGCATCGGTATTGCCATCCAGCAGGTTTATGAAAACATTGCGAACCCCAACATGGAGGCGGAAAAGGCAAGAAAGCTGACAATCGAGCTGACCTTCAAGCCCAGCAAGGACGACCGGACGGACGTTGACGTTACGGCAGTAGTCAAGACCAGCCTGCAGCCTCAGAAGGCCATCAGCAGCCGCATGATTGTTGAAAGCGACGGCAGGGGAAACATTCTGGGGGCAGAATGGAACAGAGAGACCATGCGGGGGCAGATGGAAATTCCCGCAGAGGAAGAAACTACAGAGACACAGGGCAAAAGCGTCGGCGTGATTGACCTGCAGGCACAGAAAAGAAAGGCGGAATAAAACATGATTAAAAGTGCATTGGAATACATCGTGGGGCTGAAAAAGGCAAACGAGATCCATTTCAACGGCGGCACATTTGTTGACAAAAATATGATACAGCTGAAAACACCTAAATTCCCCACGCTGGAAGTAAATACGCTGGAAAGCGTTGTGGGATACCTGAAAAATATCAAGGATGAAAGAATGGATGAAGGATTTCCTCCTACCATCGTACATATCGTGGATGCGACGACTGTCGAGCTGAAAAACGTGGCAGCACCTGAGGAAGGCAGAAGAGACTGCATGGTAAGAGCGAAAGCAGAGGTTCCTGATTTCCTTTACGGAGAATTTTATGATGCAGAAGCCTTCAACATTGCGATGCAGAGTAAATTTACGGACACAGAGGACAAGGGGACCATCCTGCAGGTGGTTGGGAACCTGAAGGAGGATGCCGTGCGGACGATGACAGACGACGGCGTGAGCCAGGTGACGGCTGTGCGAACAGGGGTTGCAACGGTGGCGGATGTGAAGGTGCCGAACCCTGTTGTGCTGCGGCCTTTCAGAACCTTTATTGAGGTGGAACAGCCGGAAAGCAAGTTTATTTTCCGCATGAGAGAGGGCGGCAAGTGTGCGCTTTTTGAGGCAGACGGCGGCGCATGGAAGCTGGAAGCGAAGAGAAATATTTTGAATTTCCTGAAAGAAAATCTGCAGGAAGAAATTGAAAGCGGCAGAGTCGTTTTGATTGCATAAGAACAGGAGAAAGAGAGGGGCTAAGCATTATGAATAAGGTCATTTTGATGGGACGATTGATGCGGGACCCCGAAGTACGTTACAGCCAGGGGACAGAACCCCTGGCTGTTGCACGTTATACGCTGGCGGTGGACAGGCCCATGAAGAAGAACGGCGAAAAAGAGGCGGACTTCATCGGCTGCGTGGCCTTCGGGAAAAGAGGGAAATTCGCTGAAAAGTATTTTAAGAAAGGAAAGCGGGTTTCTATTGTCGGTCGTTTACAGGTGAGCAGCTGGGAGGACCAGGAAGGAAAGAAACGATACAAAACAGAGGTTATTGTAGAGGAGCAATATTTTGCAGACGGAAATGGCGCAGCACCTGCGGCGGCAGGACAGGCGGCGTCTGCGGAGGGATTTTACCCCGTAGACGATGACGGAGAGGACGGAGATTTACCGTTCTAACGAGGAAGAAAGAAAGGATGCAGGACTATGATGATTTTGAAATGCAAGGTAACAACACTGGAAGCCATGCTGGGAACAGCCAGCAATAACAAGGAGATCCACAGCGAATTTATTGCCAGCCATGCGCCGGACGCCAAGAGCAGAGAGGAAGAAATTGAGGCTGTGGGGGTTGAGGGCGCCATTGAAAAGAGCATGACGGTTTTCCCCAGAAACAAGGAAGGGGTTCCCATTCTTTGGGACTATCAGATCAAGGGATTCTTCAAGGACGCCTGCGGGGTGCTACGGAAGATTAAGGACAGCGAAAGCAGCAAGATTAAGGCATACAAGAAGGAAATCGACGGGCTGATTTTCATTAACGAAAGGGAGATTCCCATTCGGACGAAGGAGCAGATCACAAGCTGCCAGCGGCCTTTGCGGGCAAGCACGCCACAGGGCGAAAGAATCAGCCTGGCAAACAGCGAGGAGATTCCCGCCGGGGCGGAGATGGTATTTTCTATCCGCATTATGGAGGACGGACTTTATAAGGCTGTGAAGGAATGGCTGAGCTATGGGAAGCTGCGGGGGCTGGGGCAATGGCGCAACAGCGGCAAGGGCAGATTCTGCTGTGAGATTCTGGAGGAGACGAGAGGCAGCTTTGCGGATATTCTGGAAGTGGTAGAGTGAGGCGTGGCACCGAACGCTATGGATAAGCCAGGCGGGGCGTGGAGGAGCTGCGAATGGCGAAGGAATTGCACGGTTTTGAAATGCAAAGGAATTGACAAGCGTAGCAAGGGAAGGGCCATGCATAGACATGAAAAGCAGGGGAAACACAAAGATTCGTGTTGCTCGGCATAGCGATGGAAAGGCTGTGAGCAGAACAGACTGGCAAAGGAATTGCAAAGCATGCGTGGCGATGGAAAGGAAGAGCAGTGAAGGCGGTGCAAAGCAATGGAAAAGCGGAGCAGAGAAAGGCGAAGGATAGCTGGGAAATGCAATGGAAAAGCAAAGCGAGGATGGGAAGTGCGTTGGAAAGGCGTTGCTTTGCTTACAATAGCAGCGGATTTATGGAAATTTGATATGGAAGAAAGGAAGGAACAAAGATGAAAAATTTATTAGACACAATTCCGATGATGAGAAGTGCAGACTTCAAGGGCAGATTTAAGGCTGAATATTGGCAGCTGAAAATCAGAACGGAGAAACTGGGCGAAATGTGCGAAAAATATGCTGCGGGAGAGTTGGATTTTAAGCCGAATTGCAGTTTGGATCTGCTGCAGAAGCAGCTGGGCTATATGAAAAATTATTTATCCTGTCTGGAGCTCAGAGCGGAAATTGAAGATATTTATATTTTTGACCTGCCGGAGGTTGGTGGATGTGAGGATGCTGCTGCGGAAAATGATGGAGAAAAAGAACATTCTACGCCTCAATGTACGCCTCAATGTGATTTATGCTGCAGGGTCTGTGGAAAAGTGCATGAGATCTTTGCTGATGATAAAGCGGCAGAGCCTGATTATGCGGAAGAAAACGCCGGAGAAGGAGATACAGAAGGAGAAGAATGTGCCCCCCCCAAGGACAGCAAGGGGAGAGTTGATATGCACTTTGTTGAAGACGAGAATGGCGTGTTAAAAAGCGAAGTTAAAGGTTATGCAGTCTTGTGTATGCAGGTGCTGGAGGATAATTTTGCAAGATGTGCAGAAAAAGCATTAGGAGATGCCCCTATTTTAATTCGCAGTATATTTATTGATGCGGCGAAATTCAATATTGAAAAGAAACTGAGAAAAGCACTGGATGTCAAAAATGAGTGTTAATAGATAATGAGAATGCCGGGGCGGGGAGACCTGCCCCCGGCCCGCCTGGCGGGAAACAAGGGGCTGACGGAGGGTGCAGCCGTTTGTTTGGCGGCAGGAAAGAAAGGACGCAGAAAGGATGAAGGAAGATGGCAAAGCGGACATTTTACGGCGTTGAGCTGGAAAAGAATTATGCCCAGGAAATGCTGAGAGAGAAGGACAAGGCGAAGAAGGAGCGGCTGCGGCTGCACAGAGATTTTAAGACCATTGCGATGCACTTGGAGAAGCTTCTGAAAAAAGACGTGATCGTCATTGACAGGGACATGAAGAAATGGAGAATCATCGGCGTGAGAGGGCGTTACATAGAGAGAAAGACGTTTCTTCTGGACCGGATCGGCGCAGAGGGGACAAGGGAATGCGGCGCAACGGATATTTACCCTTTGGAGCCGTTTTTGGAGGCAAAGGCGAAGCTGGAGAATGACAGAAAGATGGGATGGACAGACAGGGAGGCGGAGCGGCGGCCCAGATGGTTTGACATTGCGGAGCAGGTGAAGGGAGAAGGAAAGAAGATGAATTGATATGCTTGGTTTTGGTTTTTACAATATGGACTGTATGGACGGGATGAAGGAGTTTCCTGATAAATTCTTTGATCTGGCCATCGTTGACCCTCCATATTTTTCCAGACCTGAGCTTCGTGAATTCTACGGGAGAAAAATCAGCCCTATTGGAGTAAAACGACTTTATCAGAAATCGGAAAAATGGAATATCCCAGATAAGGCGTATTTTGAAGAATTGGAGCGTGTATCAAAAAATCAAATCATCTGGGGGAATAATTATTTCGATTATCACTTTCCGCCGGGAAGAATCGTATGGGACAAGTGCAACGGAACCAGCTCTTTTTCTGACTGTGAAATCGCTTCCTGCAGTATGCATGATTCGGTCAGATTGTTTCGCTATATGTGGAATGGCATGATGCAGGGAAAGAGCATGGAAGAAGGTCATATCATGCAGGGGAACAAGAAACTGAATGAAAAACGGATTCATCCGACACAGAAACCGATTGCATTATATGACTGGCTGATTATGAAATATGCAAAGCCGGGAGACAAAATTCTTGACACACATGTCGGAAGTGCCAGCAGCTTGATAGCCTGCAAAAAAGCCGGTTTGCAGTATGTTGGTTTTGAAAAAGACGAAAATATCTATTCTCTGGCTATGGGACGGATAGCAGAGTTTGAGAAACAAATTTCGTTGATTTGGTAGGTAATGCAGGCCGCACAGATGCGGCTGTGGGATTTGGAGGTGTAAGGATGGTAAAAGTTTCTATATATGATACGAATTTTTCTATATACAGAGGGGATTTGCCGTATACACAAGAAAAAGAAGGTCCGCACTGGGAAAATTACAAGGATACATTGCGGTTTTTGGGTTCTATCGGGTTCTATGTGGGAGAGGATAAGGAGATTAAAATGCACTATCCCTGTTTGAATGATACACATAGAGCCGGAGGCTTTGGAGAATTACGATTTAAGGCAGAATATCATCCTAATTGTTATCATGTTAAATTCTATCAGGATGAGGAGCATGAAAACCAGAACGGTGGATTTTATGATTTTGACAAATATGAAAAAATGCCGTACCTGATTCAGAAAAGATATGACTGGACGATGAAAAAGTTGATTCAGTATTTTTTTAAACGTGGTTTTTTTGTGGAATATAGCAAGGATACCTTCAAGGGCGAAGCATTTATCATTCACGATTATCTGCGAAGCAGCCATCATCACCAGAATACATGGTTTTCTCTTACCGATGTGGACGGGGAGACCACAGAATATGAATGCAACGGCAGGGATAGAGACGGAAATATCCTGCACAACGGGGAAACCAAGTATTTCAGAGACTGGAACGGGTATTTATACCGTGGCAGGGTATACCACAATATTAACAATATGTGGTGGGTTCTTCTGCCGGATGGGACTGTAAGGAATGAGGCGTGCTTTGAATTGTTTGACCTGAAAGAAACGGATTTCAGTGGGAGACAAAAAATGCAAAATCCGCCACAGGAATACACGGAGCGGAAGCGGCAGTTAGCCCGTTGCAGCACGAAGGAGTTGGAAAATGAACTGAAGCGGAGAAAGAGGGGATAAGGATGGAAGATAAAAAATTAAAATGCAGTTTTCAAGCGGCGGAGGAAAAAGGCGTGGAACACCCAAAAAGCGTTATGACAAGAGCTATGGACATTTGGGGGCTGTGCATAGAAAACGGTATTTCTTTTGACCGCCTGAAAGAGCTGGCGGAAGCCGATGCCGAAAGGCGGCTGGTTGTGCTGCCGTGCAAGGTGGGTGATACGGTGTACGAAGTGCAGAAATTAAGAAAGCGTATTCAGACATGCACGGTAACATTCATACGTATTTCATACAATAGCATTTCGTTTGGATGTGAACTCAAAGGTGCTATTGATAAATATAGCAATGTATATGGGTTTTCTGATTCTGATATCGGAAAAACCGTATTCCTGACAAGAGAAGAAGCCGAAGCGGTACTGAAAAAGATGGGAGGAGAGAAAAAATGATTCTTAGATTGCCAAAAGCATTAGGTGTTCCTGTCGAAGATTTGCTGGATAGAACGAAACCATCGCATAAGAGAGAAGAAAACAGTATTGAAAAAATCAAAAAAGGAACGAAGAAAGTGATGCTGATCGGGACGGAAGGACAGGTGAGCAAAGGATCCATGGAGGAGGCGCTGAATGAGTTTTACAGCGGGGATAGCTACGAGATAATGGACACACCAATACAGGAAAAGAATGAGTCTCCTTTGGAATTTCTGGGCAGATGCCTGCAGGCTCTTTCTGTGGCTGATTGCGTTATTTACGGGAACGGCTGCGAAGGGGACAAGCTGTGCCTGTGCCTGAATTTCTGTGCGGCGATGATGGGGAAGGAAAGCCGGTTTATTTGAGAGGAAGGATGGATCAATTTGAGTATTGGGAAAAAAATTCGACTATTTAGACTAGAGAATGGAATTACGCAAAAAAAGCTTGGAGAATTATGCGGAAAGTCGGAATCGCAAATCAGCCAGTATGAAATTGGTTTTCGCTCGCCTAATTATGAAACGCTTTTGAAAATTGCAAATGCACTTCATGTGCAGATATCTGATCTTGACGCAAGATTTGCGCCTGTAGTGCAGGACAGAGCCGAAGATGGAAAATATATTCGTGAAAATATGGAACAGAAAAAGACTGATCTGCACCGGAAAAACATGGAATCTATTTTGCAGACGCTGAAATATGACGAGCTGCTCTGCCAGATGGCGGAGGAAACGGCGGAGCTTCGCCAGGTCGCCATGAAATACAGGAGAAAAATGGGAAATGTGAACCCAACAACGATATCCTGGAAAAAGGTGGAGGAGAACCTTTTGGAAGAAATTGCGGATGTGATGCTTTTGGCGGAGCTTCTGGCTTGGAATGATCCTTTCGCATGGAAGCGTGTAGAAGAAATCAAGAAGTTTAAGGCAAACAGATGGGTTGGACGGCTGAAGGGAGAGGAGGACCATGAGCAGAAATAAAAAATATTACTGGATGAAGCTGAAAGAGGATTTCTTTGAAGATGATACAATCGAATGGCTGGAAGAACAGCCAAACGGCAAGGAATATGCGCTTTTCTATCTCAAATTATGCCTGAAAAGTCTGAAAAGTGACGGTGTGTTGATTCGCAAGGTTGGGGATATGCTGGTTCCCTATGATGCCATGAAGCTTTCCGATATGACACGAACAGATGTTGACACTGTGGTTGTGGCAATGGAACTTTTCCAAAAAATTAAACTGGTTGAGATATTGGAAAATGGAGAAATTTACCTTTCTTCTCTGCAGGACATGGTCGGGATGGAAACATCAGAGGCACAGAGGAAAAGACTTTACAGACAAAATAATAAAAATTTGGGACATTGTCCGGACATTGTCCAAGGAGTGTCGGACAAACGACAACCAGAGATAGAGAAAGAGATAGAGATAGAAAAAGAAAAAGAAAAAGATAAAAAGAAAAGCAGCGCAAAGCGCAGCTTTACCCCACCCACCTTGCAGGAAGTGCAGGAGTACTGCAGGGAGAGAGGGAACAGCGTGGACCCGCAGAGGTTTCTTGATTTCTACGAGGCCAAGGGCTGGATGATTGGCAAAAACAAGATGAAGGACTGGAAAGCTGCCGTGAGAACATGGGAAAGGCAGGATGCAGAACGGACGGAGGGGCAGAAGGTTGCCTGCCGACAAGGTGCATCGGCTGAGAATGATGCCCTGGACAGAAGGCGGCAGATGATGGGAGGTTGAACCGATGGAGAACCTGAAACCCTTATACAGCCCGGAAGCAGAAGAAGCTGCCCTTGGATCCATGATGATGGATCAGGAGGCGGCTTTGGAAGGGCGTGGGCTGCTGAAACCTGAATATTTTTACAATCCTGCATATCGGACGATTTTTGAAGCCATGCAGGGGATTGATGTGGTCGATGTGGTGACCATTATGGCGGAACTGAACAGACGGGGGGAAGCTGAGAAGATCGGATTGTCCCTATTATCTCAGATTTCCTGCAGCGTTGGTTCCAGCGTGAACCTGCGACATTATGCCAAGGAATTAAAACGGCTGGCGTATTTTCGCCGGTGCATTGAATACAGCAGGAGCCTGACACAGGCGGCTATGAAGCAGGACGGAGCAGAGATTGAGCGGACACTTTTGGCACTGCGGGAAGATGGATATGGCGATGCAAAAATAAAGACCCTTGCAGAGGCAACGGAGGAATACATAACGGAGGTTGCGGAAATCCGCGCAAGCGGAAAGAAGATTATCGGACTGACAACGGGCTTTCACGATATCGATGCGATGCTGGGCGGCCTGCGGAATGGAGACTACTGCATATTGGCGGCAAGGCCATCCATGGGGAAAAGTGCTTTGGCACTGGATATTGCCAGAAATGCACAGAAATCAATGACAGGAGAGAAGGAAAGAGCCGTTGTTTTCTCTCTGGAAATGCCGGCGAAGGCATTGGGCGGAAGAGGGTTCACTTCTGAGTATGGGATGGACAACGATGCTTTTTCCATCGGGAAAAATGATGCAGACTGGATGAGCCTGCTGCAGACGGTAGAAGAAAACAGTACGCACTTTGAAACAGGCGCCGGCAAGCTGATCGTAAACGACAAAAGCGGCATGACCATTGAGGACATACGGGCGACCTGCCACGGATATAAAACACAGGGCATTGATATTCGCCTGGTTGTGATAGATTATTTGCAACTGATCGTCTGCAAGGGAGAAAACAGGACGAGGGAGATCGGCGAGATCAGCCGGAGCCTGAAACAGATGGCCAAAGACCTGGATTGTCCCTTTCTGGTGCTTTCTCAGCTGAACAGACAATGTGAAGGGCAGGCAGACAAACGGCCGATGCTTTCCAATCTGCGGGAAAGCGGCGACGTGGAACAGGATGCAGATGTGGTAATGTTCATCTACCGGGAGGATTATTACTACAAGGATTCAGAAAAAAAAGGCATTGCGGAGATCAATATTGCAAAGCAGAGAAATGGCCCGACAGGTACAGTTGAGCTGTGCTGGCTGCCAAGAAGTACGACTTTCCGAAACTTGGAACGGTTCCACAAGACAAACGAGGAGCCGCCGAAAGGGTGGGATAGAAAATGAGTTTGAGCGACACGGCAAAGAACCTGCAGCAGCAGGCGGCCTCTCCTGAACTGCGATGGCTGCGGGAAATGCGGGCGTTTGTGAAAAAAAACAGCCGGGAAAATATTATTGCGGAAATGGAAAAAATAGAAGCCTATTCCAAGACACCGGAAGGAAGCAGACCGGAGGAGCAGGAACGGGTTTACGTTATGACGGTGGAAGTCATGGAAAGAGCGCATTTGGCTGATTTTTATGAAAAGGTTTTAAAATATGCGGAATCCAAGGAGCGGCAGGAGAAGGGCGGCGGAGAAAAAAGCATCCGAGAACACCTCCTGCAGTTGGAAGCCATGGAAAGAGGTATCAAGAAAAAATACAAGAGGGAAAGGAAAGTGCAGGTTTCCTTGGAGGATATGGAGGAGGATGAAACTGATGGGGATTTCAAAAAAGGAGATGATCCATTTGCTGCGGCAGATGGGCAATAGACAGGAATCGGTGGAATGGTTCCGGCAGAGAAACGCAGAGCTGCGGGAGACCCTGAGAGATATTTCGCCGGCTTCGCCCCAGATGGGAGAGACCTTTTCCGGGGGACGGAAGGGGGACAGCGTGGGGCGGAAGGTAGCCCGGCGGGAGGACGTGGAAACGGAAATTGCCATCAATGAGCGGGCCATTGAGCGGCGGCTGCGGGAATTCAGCGACCTGGCACGGGTGATGCAGGAAAGCCTGACGGCGGAGGAGCGGGAAGTGCTTTGGCTGCGACACGGGGAGCGGCTGCGCTGGGAACAGGTGCGGATGAAGGTTCACGCCAGCCGGAGCAAGTGCTTTCGGCTGGAGGAGGCGGGACTGGAACGGCTTTGTAAAAGTTGGGATAAATACATAGAAAACAAAGAAAGCGAGGGCTGAGACCTTCGCTTTTTGTGTTTTAATAGATTTTGGCTCCTTTCTGTTTACCATGGTAATTCTACTTTGTATCCGATGTTCTGCAGTTCTGCTAGTTTTTTGAGAATAGACCAGTGAACAAATTCTTTTTCATCTGATCCGTCTCTTGCAATCATGGGGAAGAAACTATCTTCTCCCCATTCTCCGCTTTTCAGCTTAATCTGGATAGAATATCCTTCTCTTTTGTTTTCTCTGATTTCGTACTGTACTCTGGCGACTAATTCGTGTTTTTTCATGGTTTTGGCTCCTTTCTGGGGGCCGCCCCCAGAGGGGCGGCGGGTGGTTGGTTATGCGTAAATTGTGCCGATGTTTTTAAATCTCCACATTGCGATTGCAAGGTCTAAGGGGGTTCTTACCCAGTAGGCAGGGCGGTAGGTATGGCAGTTTTTTTCTTCTTTTTCAAATTCTGCTAATGTCCATTCGTTTCCTTGATAGTGGGTGATGTATGCTTCTTTTTTTGTGGTTTCTGCGATTTTATGGCCGCTGTATTTTTCTTTATTGTTCAGAACCTTTTCAGCTGCTGCCATCAGAGGGGCGGCTACTTCTTCAAAGATGCCGTGTTCATACTGTACGAAAACATAAGTGTTTGCGCCTGCCAGGATTTCTCCTGTTCTTTCGTCTCTGTCGATTTCATCATATTTTTTTACGATGCTTTCAACCGCTGATTTTCGGATCATGGGGCTTTTGATATTGATGTTTACCGCTGTATCGTAGAGGGAATCTCTTACTCTTACGGAGATATCTTTTGCTTTGTATCCGTTTGCTTTGAGTTCGTTTCTGATTGCTTTTCCTAATTCTTTGTTTGTCATGGTGATTGCTCCTTTCGATTTGGTTGTTTTCTTAACTTCTTGACTATAGTTTACACCAAAAATAGTGCAAAGTAAATTGACATATACACCAAAAATGGTGTAATTTATTTGTGAAAATACACCAAAAATGGTGCTATGTGTTGACGATGCACCAAAAACAATGTAAAATTAAAAAAAGGGGGAATGGATATGTTGAAATACAAAATGGATATTTTGGAAGAACTGAAAGAAAAAGGGTATAACTCGACTAGGATCAGAGCCGAAGGGCTGCTAAGTCAGAGCGCATTGCAATATATCAGAGATGGGAAAATTGTAGGCGTGAAGCAGATCAACGAACTGTGTGACTTGCTGGATTGCCAGCCGGGAGATATTTTAGAATTTGTACGAGAATAAAAGGACGCTGCCATGACAGCCCCGTTTTCGGGGCCATCGGCAGCGTTTTTTTATTTCGGAAAAGTTGGGACTTTTTGAAACTTTTTTTATGGTATGATGGTAGGGTAAAAAGATGCATAAAAAATGAATCTGCATGAAAAATATACTGTTTTGCGCCAATCTGCGGGGGTTATTTTACATTTTGAGGAAATGTAAAGGAAAGCAGAGGGAAAAAGAGTTTTTTCCTAATAAGGGCGGAAAACTTTTTTATTTAACACAATCATTAGATATGTAAAATAGAAAAAAGGCGGAAAAAGCTTTCGAAAACGTTGATATTTCGGGCTTTCTTCGTCTTTTTGCATTTTTTCACAAAAATGTGAATGGAAATTTATGCAAGGATTTTTCGGCACCTTACCCCCAAAAAGTGCCGGAAAAAAGGAGGTGTCGGAGTGGCTGGGAAGAATGAAGAAAAAATATATGAGAGCCTGAAAACCATTGAAGAATGGGCATTTCTGGGGATTCCTGAGAAGGAAATGGCGGAGCTTCTGGGAATGGGATATACAACTTTTCGGGACTTAAAGAAGAAAATTCCGGCACTTTCGGCAGTTTTGAAAAAAAGTGCCGACGAAAAGAAAAAGCTGAAGAAAAAACAGGTGGAGGAAGTGGAAAAGACACTGCTGCAGCGATGTCTGGGATACAATGCCACGGTGAAGAAGGCCCAGAAGCTGAAAAAGCCCCTGCGAGACGAGGAAGGGAAAATCATTTCTGTTGCGGGGAAGCCTGTGGTAGAGGAAGTCATTGAGGAAGTGACGGAGGAGCAGCACGTTCCCGCAGACGTGGGGGCAATCAAGTTTTTCCTGCTGAACCAAGCCAAGGAAAATTGGAAGAACGACCCCGACCGGCTGGAACTGGAGAAGAAGCGAGTGGCCAACGACACGAAGCGGACGAAGATTGCAGAGGCGGCAGCCAACGGAACAGGACCCGAGGGGAAAACCATCGAGGAGATTCTGGAGGAGGCGGAACGGGCCGCCGACTGGCAGGAGACAGGAGCCGCAGAAAGCACTGCGGCGAACCCCTGCAGATTGATGGAAGAAGGTGGCGGAGATGCCTGAGCTTCCGAAAATTTATGAGGTGCTGCGGGACCCGAAGAAGTATATTGAATCGTTTTTATACATCAAAACCAAGAAAAACGAGATTGTACGCTTTCGGCTGAATTCTGCACAGAAACGGCTGTATGACCTGATTATGCGGCTGCAGGCAGAGGGGAAGCCTGTGCGGATTATCATTCTAAAAAGTCGGCAGATGGGATTTTCTACGCTGACCGAGGCCATGATTTACTATAAAACAGCCACGAAAAAGAACGTCAACAGCCTGATTATCACCCACAAGGATGAGGCAACCACGAACCTGTTCAACATGTCGAAATTATATCAGGAGCGGAACGAAGCCCGCCCCATGCAGAAGAACAGCAACGCCAAGGAGGTTCTTTTTGAGAACCCCACCAAGGACCAGCAGGAGAAGCGGAGAAACCCCGGACTAAAGAGCAAGATCAAATGCACCACGGCAGGGGGGAAGGGTGTAGGGCGTTCCGACACCCTGACCAACGTACACGCTTCGGAAATTGCATTCTGGCCCGGTGACATTTCTGTGACATACAGCGGGTTGATGCAGGCAGTACCCGACACGGCTGCCAGCATGGTTATCATAGAAAGCACCGCCAATGGCTTCAATTTCTTTAAAAAAATGTGGGATGATGCCGTTGCCGGTGAAAACGATTATATCCCATTCTTTGCGGCATGGTTTGAGATGGAGGAATACCGCAGGCCGTACCACGGGGAGACGCTGACGGCGGAGGAAGAGGAGCTGAAAGCCCTTTTCGGGCTGGACAATGAGCAGATCATGTGGCGGCGGTGGTGCATCAGAAACAACTGCAACAACGACATTGATACATTCCATCAGGAATACCCAGCCACGCCGGAGGAGGCCTTTATTGCTTCCGGTCGCTGTGTATTCAAGAACAACAGGGAAATCATCCTGCGGATTCAGATGCTGCGGGAGGAGAAGCCCAGAAGGGGCAGCTTTACCTATACGGAACAGGCTGCGGCGCTGGACAGAATCTTTCTCAGCGAATGGCAGTTTGAGGAAACGGAAAGCGGCGTGATTTCTATTTTCAAGGAGCCTATACCGGGGCGGCCTTACGTTCTGGGCGGGGACACGGCAGGCGAGGGGAGCGACTGGTTTAGTGCCCATGTGATAGACAACATCACCGGGGAGCAGGTGGCGAGGCTGCACTGGCAGAACCCCGACGGGGACGATTATGCGAAGCAGGTCTATTGTCTGGGGATGTACTATAATACGGCGTTGATTGCACTGGAAATGAACTTCGACAGCCACCCCCAGAAGGTATTGGAATATCTGGGATATTCGAATTTCTATGTGCGGGAGAAGATGGACACATACACGGGGAAGGTTAAGCAAAGCTATGGCTTCCGCACGGATGGGGTTTCTAGACCTGTATTGGTTGGGAAGCTGATTGAGTATGTGCGGGACTATCTGCACCTGATCCATGACAGGGACACCCTGATGGAGTGCCTTTCCTTCATCCGCAACGACGACGGCAGGGCAGAGGCAGAGCAGGGAGAGCATGACGACCTTGTCATGGGGTTGGGGGTAACGCTGATGGCCAGAGGACAGGGCGGCACAAAGGACGAAAGCACCGAAGCCAAGGAAAAGAAAGTGAAATGGACAGAGGACCAATGGGAGGACTATTGGAACGCTGACGAGGAAATGCGGAAGCATCTCATTTTGAAATGGGGTACTCCACAGTAACGGGCTTGCCCCCGGTTATGACGAGGGAATATGTGGCCGAAAGGCTGCGTGAGCGAGGAATGGGGGCAAGGGTTAGTGGTTTCCGGAGCGAAGCAGAGGAAAACTGACCGACATAGGAAGGGGGTGAAAAGGTTTGAAATATGTGATGCCTATTGAGGACAAAAGCATGGTCGGCATGATCGCCGACTATTTTCATGAAAAGAATGAACGGGACTATGTGCTGTTTATGACGGGGGTTTACCTTGGGCGGCGCATCAGCGATATTTTACAATACCGGGTGCGGGATTTGCGGGACAAGGACCACATTGCCATAGAGGAACAGAAAACGGGAAAGACGATCCTGCTTCCCATCAATCCGAACCTGAAAAAGATATACAAGGAGTATTTCAAGGGGAAAAAGGACTATGAATATGTTTTCAGGGATAGCAGGAGCAAGGGCAACAAGCCCATCAGCCGGGTGCGGGCATGGCAGATTTTGAAGGAGGCCGCCCAGGAGATTGGTTACAAGGGTAGCCTGAGCTGCCACACCCTGCGAAAGACCTTCGGATACTGGCTATACGTGAACAGCGGCGGGGATATCGTTATGGTGCAGGAATTGCTGGGACACAGTTCCCCTGCATACACCCGTCGATACATTGGCATAGACCAGCAGAAGAAGGAAAAGGCCGTCAATGAACTGAATTTTTGAGAGGTGAGAACATGAAAGGGAAAAAGCAGGGCGACAAGGAGGGCGGAAAGGTCAAGCTCTGGCAGGAGCGGCTCAGGAAAAACGAGGCCGCCATGCGGGCAGAGCATGAAATGATGGAAAAACGGGCCGACCTTTACAACGGGACGAGAAGCATTGAGAAAACCCCTGACGCCACAAGCACAGGAGCGGCGAAAAAGGCAAGCAGTGTGCGAAATATTGTAGCGGAGCTGGTGGAAAGCCAGGTCAGCGCGAATTTTGGGCTGCCGAAGGTGACTGCAAGGCGGGAGGCCCATGAGGAACTGGCGAGAATTGCAGAGGATTTCCTGATTGACGAGACAGACCGCCTGCCCTTTGAGGTGATGAACGACCTGGACGAGCGGATCACGCCCATTCAGGGGGGAGACTATTTCTTTGTGGAATGGGACAGCGACAGGCACACCCATGACACCAGCGGGGAATTATGCGTTTCTCTGCTGCACCCGAGGCAGGTTATCCTGCAGGACGGGATCAACGATATCAACGACATGGACTTTGTGATTGTGCAGGTTGCCATGACGAAAAAGCATGTGCAGGAGAAATACAAGGTCAGCGTGGAGAATGAGCAGGAGGAGGAGCCTGCCAGCAGAGGCGGCAGAAGCTCTGCGGACGATGTGGTGACCGTCAATTTTGGATATTTCCGCAACAAAAACGGCGGCATTGGGCGCTATACATGGGTGAATGATGTGGAGCTGGAGGACTTGGAGGACTATCAGGCACGAAAGATGAAGAAATGCAAGACCTGCGGCGGAAACATGACGGGGCTGGACACCTGCCCTTACTGCGGCGGGACAAAGGCGGAGGAAAGTGACAGCGAGTATTTTGAGCCCTTTGAGGATTTGCCCCGTTCTGAGAAATTCGGCGGGCCCATACCCATGTATGAGGATGTTTGGGAATACCCGGAAGGGGTGGAGAACGGCATCATCATGGATCCTTTGACGGGGGAGGCCTATGAGGCACAGCCGGAGAGGGTGAGCCGGGCGAGAAAGATTCCCTACTACAAGCCGGACATTTATCCCATCGTTCCCAGAAAGAACGTGAGCGCATGGGGGAAGGTGCTGGGGGACAGCGACGTGGACAAGATTGCCGACCAGCAGAACACCATTAAGAAATGCGACACCCGCATACAGGAGAAGCTGGACAAGGGCGGCAGCGTGCTGACAAAGAGTAAGAACACAAAATTTGAGAAAACGGACGCAGAATTGAAGATTCTGAACATGGATAATCCCGCTGAAATGCAAATGTTCAGCGTGCAGAATTTACAGGTGAACACCAATTTTGACCAAGCGGCGGCGGAGGATGCCTATGAGCAGGCAAGGCGCACACTGGGCATCACGGACAGCTTCCAGGGGAGACCGGACAGGACGGCTACCAGCGGGGTAGCAAAGCAGATTGCCGTACAGCAGAGTGCGGGGAGACTGGAAAGCAAAAAGGTAATGAAAAATGCCGCCTATGCTGACTTGTATCAGGTAATGTTTAAATTTCTGCTGGCCTACAGCGACGAGCCCAGGGACGTGCGGCACAAAAATGCGGACGGCTCTACCACCTACGGGAAATTCAACAAATATGATTTTCTGGCCCAGGACGATGCCGGGGAATGGTATTGGATTGATGATTTCCTCTTTAGCGTGGATAACGCCAGCAGCATGGCAGGGAATCGTGAGGCCATGTGGCAGGAAACAAGGATGAACCTGCGGGATGGCGCCTTCGGGAACCCCAACGACCTGCGGACATTGATTATGTTTTGGGGGATGATGGCAAAACAGCATTACCCCTTTGCGACGGAGACCAAGGAGATGCTGGAACAGCAGCTGCAGGAAGAACAGGCACAGATGCAACAAATGCAGATGTTACAGGCGGGAATGCCAGGAAGCGGGCTTGCCCCTGTAAATATGACGGGAGGAATGGGAAATGGAATGTAAAAAATGCGGCATGGAAGCCATTATTTCTGACAAACAGCTTGGATTTGAGGGGGACGAAAGCCCCGACACCCAGACAAAGGCTTACCACGCCCTGACATACAAATGCAGGAACCGACACTGCGAAAATTTTGAGAAGGAAGTCGGGACAGAGAAGGTTTATTTAGATTGAAAGAGGACATCCGAAAGAACGGAAGTCCTTTTTTAATACACAATATTCTAGTTTCTAAAAAATGAGAGGTCAAGTCGGAAAAAGAGGAGGTGGAGGAGTATGAAAAAGGGACACGGTATGAACATCGGCAGAGCCAGCGCACAGGCAGTGAAAGCACCCAAGGGCGCAGAAAGCACAAAGAAACCCAAAATGCAGAAGGGCAGCGATTTGCGTTGCAAATAAGCAGCGGATGCAAGGGAAACTGTAAGGAGGAATAATCATGGACGGAAACACAAACGAATGGGAAGACATCTTCACTACGGAGGAAGAAACCCAGGAATTGGAAGGCGAAGGAGCCGGCACAGAGGGTGCGGCGGAAGAGGAGGCCGGGACTGAACCCGGTGGAGGTGATCCTGAGAATACAGCAGGCGAAGGCGGAGAAGGAAATGGCTCTGGAGAAGGAGAAGGCGCAGGAGAGGGCGGCAGCGGGGAAGGCGGATTGAGCGACGAGCTGCAGGCCATCATTGCGGCGCAGACACAGCAGCGGGTGGATGAATTCTACAGACAGCAGTATGCGGGATTTATCAGCCCCTACAACCAGAGACCCATTGAGACTGAGGCAGACTTCAAGGCATATACACAGGCCTTTGAAGCGGAGGAGCAGCAGAGACAGCTTCAGGAAATGGGCGTGGACGCAAAAATGCTGGAAGAAATCATTGGCAACCACCCTGCCGTGAAGCAGGCACAGGCCATGATGGAGCAGCAGCAGAAGGCCCAGGCAGATGCCTTCATGCAGCAGGAATTTGCAGAGTTGCAGCGGGAATTTCCCGACACGGGGCTGAAAGACATCCGAGAATTGCTGGATACCAAGGAGGGCAGGAGAGCCCTTGACCTTTGGAAAACGGCAGGACTGACCCTTTCGGAAGCCTATGCGGTGGCTTACCGGGCGAAGATTCGGGAAAAGGACATTGCGGCGGCGAAGCAGGGCGTTTTGAACCAGCAGCACGGGAAAAACCACCTGAAACAGACCAAGGGCGGCCCTGCACCCAAGCCCGTGGTGACAGACGAGATTCGGGAGCAGTTCCACAACTATTACGGCGAGGACATCACCGACGAGGAAATTGAAGCAAAGATGAGAAGATAAGGAGATGAGCGGATATGTTCACATTTTACGACAACCAGATTACCAGTTCTGAGCCTATGGAATATGTTCCCGTGACAGCGGCGGAAACATACGAAGTGGGCGAGGCACTGAAAATGAGCGGCGGCAAGGCGACAAAATGCGGCGCAACCGAAAAGCCCGTTTACATCTGCATGGGCAAGGGAGACGGGAACAGATTGCCCGTGGTGCCTGTGCTGGCGACAAGAAGATATGAGGTGCCCTATACCGCGAAGCCCACTGTGGGGACAAAGGTTACCCTGCACACAGACGGGCTGCAGGTGACAGCGACTACGGCAAGCGGCGTTTTTGAAATCGTTTCTGTAAACGAAACAGAAGGCACTGTTACTGGTTATTTTAGATAACCATGAAAAGACACACGACAATTTAAGAGCGGTTTTCAATGTTCAAAAAATGGACAATGGAAGCCGCTCTTTTTTATTGCAAAAGGAGAGTGACTGAAAATGAGTAAAGGTATTATTTTCACCAAAGCAAGCGGCCTGAACGACAGCGCATTTGGCAAGAGCCAGGAGCCCATCAGAGCCATTATCAACGACCAGGTGGAGGCATGGGAGGTAAAATCTCAGCTGGAAAACATTTTCTGCATGGAAAGCACAAAGAACTTTGCGGTAAAATTCACTTCTGAAACAGCCATCGGCGGCTTTAAGCCCGTGGGCGAAAACGGCGCTTACCCCGACACCAGCTTCCAGGAAGGCTTCAGCAAGATCATTGAACCCGAAGAATGGAAAAACAGATTTTCTGTGACAAAGACCATGCTGGAGGACAACAAAATCAGCAAGGTAAAGAGTATGTCCAATGAATTCACAGACAGCTACTGCAGAACCAGAGAGCAGTTTGGCGCAGCACTGCTGGCAGGGGGCATCGGCAGAACAATCACCTTTGAGGGCAAGGAATTTGACGTTACCTGTGCCGACAAGACACCCCTGTTTAACGCAAAGCATCCCTCTAAAACAAAGGGAAGCAAGTTTGTTCAGTCCAACCTGTTCAAGGGTAAATTCTGCGTGAAGGTAATGGACAAGGTACAGGAATATATGCAGGATTACAGAGACGAGGACGGCAATCTGCTGGCTGTGATGCCTGATACCATCATCATCCCCAACGATTCCGAGCTGAAACGGGCGGTATTCGCTGCCATTGGTTCTGAAAAGGACGCAGAAACAAACAAAAATGCCATCAACTTCCAGGTGGGCCTGTGGAACGTGCTGATCTGGCCTTTCCTGCCTAAGACACTGAACGGTAAGCCTTACTTTATGATGATGGACAGCCAGTACAACAAGAACCACCTGTGCGCCCCTTGGCTGGAAAGAGTGAAGCTGAGCGTACACAGCTATGTGGACGAAAACACAGACGCAAACATCTTCAAGGGCAGAGCCAGATTTGGCGCAGGCTTCAACAACTGGAGATTTATCTCCATCTGCGGCGAAGGCTTCACAGAAGGCACAGACCTGACAGCACTGAATTCCTGATAGACTGCGGAATTTTTGAAGGAGGCAAGGCGATATGGTGACATGGAAAGAGATTCAGGAAGCCTGCCTGCGTAAAATGTTCAGCCTGGACGGGGTGACGCTGGTGCGGGACAGCAACACGAACCCCTACATCAACAGTATGCCTGCTGCGGCGAACGGAGCTCTGCGGCTTTTGGCTACGGCAGGCAGACCCTTCAAAAAGTTTATAACCATTGAGCAGGGGGGAGAAAACCCAACGGATGCCACATTCAGCATGGGTGGCTTCAACGGATATGACATGGAGCAGCTGACGAATGATTTCTACTGCATTTCTGAGGTGCGGCTGGCGAATGAGGAGAATTACACAAGATTTTCCGACTATGGCATGGAAGGAAACCGCTTTTTGATTCTGCCTGCCGGGCAGAGCGGCAGCTTTCGGATTTGGTATGAAGCATACCCGCCGAGGCTGACGGTGGACACAGCGGAGGACTTCCAGATTGACCTTTGGCCGGAGGCTGTGGAGATGGTCGTGCTTTACATGGCGGGGCAGCTTTACAAGGACGACGATATCAGCATTGCCCAGATTTACATGAACGAATTTCTGACTTGGCTGGAAGAGCTGAAGGAGAGTGGGCGAAGGACCGAAGGGCAGAACGACGGCGGCGGCTGGACCAGCGTAAAGGGTTGGACATAAGGAGGGGTGGCAATGGCGTTTAACGTACCTGCATCCCCTGCCAGAAGCGTTGTTGAGATTTCCACTTTCAAGGGGGTTGACCTGAACTCTTCCCCATCCAACGTGGAAACCTACCGCAGCCCCAACGCACCGAACATGATGCGGGACGTGCCGGGGAAAGTGCGGAAGCGGCAGGGGTATGAAAAAATCGGCACATACGCAGGGCGCATCAATGGGGTGCATATCCTGCGGGACGTGGAAAAGGGACTGGAAAAGAAACTGATTCATGCGGGCACCACATTGTATCTGGATGGGACAGCGATTTATGAGGGGATGGCTGACGACAGAAGCGTCGGCAGGCAATTTTATGGGAAGCTTTTTATCTTTGACGGGAAAAAGGCCCTTTGCTACGGGGAATTTGAACAGGAGGACAAGACGAAGGCTTTCCTGGTGAAGGCTTTGGAGGATGCTGCATACGTTCCGACAGTCATTGTTTCCAGAAAGCCCAGCGGCGGCGGGACGACACTGGAGCCCCTGAACCTGATCGGGAGAAAATGGAAGGAAAGCTTTTTGAGCGACGGTACATCGAAGGTTTACCAGCTGACGACAAAGGAGCTGGACGCCGACAAGGTGACTGTACGCATTATGACAAAAGAGGGCGAATGGACCGACAAAACGGAAGGCACAGATTTTACCGTGGACAGAAATGCGGGGACTGTGACCTTTACCACGGCACCGGGGGCAAGCCCTGTGACGGGATATGACAACGTGGAGATTACGGCGGCAAAGGCCAGAGCGGGATACGCCGACAAAATCAACAAATGCAGAATCATTTCCCTTTACGGCGTAAACGGCGCCACAGACCGCATGTTTATCAGCGGAAACCCGGAATATCCCAACCAGGACTGGTACTGCAAGCTGGGGGACGGCTTTTTCTGGGGCGACCTCTGGTACAGCACGCTGGGGCAGGACGGCTCTGCGGTGGTGGGATACAGCATCATCAACGACAGGCTGGCCGTACACAAAAGCGATGCAGAGGAAGGGCGAAACGTGATCCTCCGCAAGGGGGAGATGGACGGGAACGACGCAACCTTTCCCATTATCGGTACCCTTTCCGGCAGGGGCGCCCTGGGGAGCCATGCGTTTGGATACTTGGGCAGTGAACCACTTTTTTTGACGGATATCGGCATTATGGCGATTACGGCGGCAGACCTGACGGGGGAGAAATACAGCCAGAGCAGAAGCTATTACATAGACAACGCCCTGACGGCGGAAAAGAACCTGGGGGATGCTTTTTCCTATGTCTGGCGGGATTTTTACCTGATCAGCATGGGGACAGGGAGAGTTTACCTTCTGGACGGGCTGCAGAAAAGCTACGAAAAAAACAACCCCTACAGCAATTTTCAGTATGAATGCTATTACTGGGAGAACGTGCCTGCAAGGGTATTCTGGGAGGACAGCGAGGGGCGGCTTTGCTTCGGGGATGCGGAAGGGAACATCTTCCGTTTCTTTGACGACGTGACCGCCCAGACCAGCTACAGCGACGATGGAGCGGCTATTCCTGCCAGATGGGACACCCCAGACCTGAGCGGAAAGCTTTTCTATAAAAACAAGAGCTTTCGCAGGGTTGACGTGATGCTGGCTCCTGCCATTGCGACAGGGGTAAAGGTTTTTGCGGAGATCAAGGGGATTTGGAATGAAATCTTCGACAGCGGCATTTCTGCTACCTTCTTTGATTTTAACTATATTGACTTTGGTGCGTTCAACTTTTCCACGGATGATACGCCCAGAACCATTGGCAGCAAAATCAAGATCAAGAAGGTGGACAAAGTGGCCTTTAGCCTGCGGAACGAAGAAAAGGACGAGCCTTTCGGCATTTACCGCTTTGCGGTGGAATACACCGAGGGTTCTAATTACAAAGGATAGGAGGGAAAGGCTTTGGCGGAGGAAGGAAACAAAACAACGATTGCGGATTTGAAAATCAACAGTTTTCAGAACCCCGTGGAAAACCTGCCGGACAGACCGACCATGAGCGCAGCGGAGCTGAAGCGGCACTTTGACAGCAACAGCGAGGAGCTGCGGGAGGCATTCAACAAGCTGATTGACAGGCTGACGGGCAGAGAGGGTGCCGGGGAAATCTTCACGGCGGCGGGCATTTCTGTGGAGGTTGCCCTTGGGGACCGTGTCCAGTGGAACGGAATGGGCGTGAAATTTATCCGCCTGAACGCAGACAGGGTGCTGGAGACCAGCGAGGACGGCGAAACATGGGAAGCCACAGGCAGCAGCGGCCATGTGATTCTGGACAGGGAAGGGAACGCCCTGCCCCAGCGGAGCCGCATGATCTTCGACCAATGCGAGGTGACGGACGACGGGGAAAAGACCATCATCCACGGCATTAAGGCGGAAGGAAACCATACCCATACGCCGCATAGCATTGGTGCGGCGTCCAATCCTAATCTGCTGGATAACTGGTATTTCGCAGACCCCATCAATCAGCGGGGGAATACCGTTTATAACAGTTCCGGCTATACGGTGGACAGGTGGAAGATGTTCGGTGAAGGTGCGACAACATCTTTGACCGGCAGCGCGTTAAAAATCGCAGCAACGTCTAGTGCCAACGCAGAACTGATTCAGATTATGGAGGATAAATCCATTAAAGGAAAACGTGTCACATTATCTGCAGTGGTGAATGGGGCAGTTGTTTCCGGTGGTGGGGATTTCCCGACAGAAAATGGTGCTGCCGTTGTATTCTATGTTGATGAAAATGTTGCGTTAATCGCAAGAGTTTTCGACACAGGACATCCAACATTCGGTGTTTGGATTAACCCCGGGAAAACAGTCGATATACAGGCTGTAAAATTAGAATATGGCGCACAGCAGACGCTTGCCAGACAGGAAAACGGCGCATGGGTGCTGAATGATGCACCAACGAACAAACAGCAGGAATTGGCGAAGTGCCAGAGATATTTTCAAATCGCAAGAGGTGACTATGGGTACGGATTTATTGTAAGCAACACGGAAGGATATTTTGAGGTACCGTTAGTGACAACCATGAGAACAATGCCCGTGATAACTGTGAACAGCTATGGTGGCATTCCGATGAAAAGCGGCGTTATAGTGAATACATCTATCACTTCCTGCACATTCGCAGGCATGGGGAGAAATGGGATTATATTGAAGGCAACTGGGACGATGGGGGATAATGTTGGGGTTGCCACATGGGCATCCATCAATATTGATATATCGGCAGACCTGTAAGGAGGATGAAAAATGGAATGGAATAAATCAAAGGTCTACATCAAGGTAGACGAAAACAGCCGCATCCTCCGCTGTGAGGGCGGCTATACCATGGGAAATATCCAGAACATTGACGAATGGATTTTCATTGATGAAGGCGCAGGGGATAAGTATAACCTCTGCCAGAGCCACTATTTCGATAGGTTGTATACGGAGGACGGCATTCCAGAATACAAATGGGACGGAGAAAAGGCTATCCTGCGGAGTAATGCAGAAATTGAGGCGGACAGAACAAATCTGCCGAAGCCTGTGCCAACTGTGGAAGAACGGCTGACCGAGGTGGAACAGCAGTTGATTGCTGCGGATGAGGTTGCAGTGGAGCTGTATGAACAGCAGCTGGCGCAAAATGATATCAACATTGCACAGGACGAGGCATTGTGCGAGTTGTATGAAATGATGGGGGTGTAGAGCATGGCAGTGAAACCGATTGCAAGAAGCTATTGGAGACTGATTAAGACGGGAAATAGAACATTTGCTTCTGTTCCTGACGGCGTGAAGGACGATGTGAAAACGCTGGCAAAAGAGGATGTGGTTCGGGGTGTCATCACAGAGGAGCAGTACAAGGATTTCATTGGGGAAGCGTTTGCGACCGAATGAAAATGGGAGGAGGAAAAAGCATGAATGTATTTGACAAGGTGAACCTTATTGGAGGTGCGATTATGGCGGCTTTTGCGGCAGTTTTAGGGCAGTATTGGTTCCTTTTCCTGGGGCTTCTCATCTGCAACATTGTTGACTGGGTCAGCGGGTGGATGAAAAGCAGCATGAAGGGCGAAAGCTGCAGCAGGGTAGGCGCCATTGGGGCAATGAAGAAGGTCTGGTATTGGGTGGTCATTGGGATCGCCTTTTTTATTGGATTTTCTTTTGAACAGATGGGGCAGACCATTGGCATTTCGCTGGCATTTATGAACATGGTGGGCTGGTTTGTGCTGGCCAATTATCTGGTGAACGAGATTCGCAGTATCTTGGAGAACTTAGTGGAAATGGGCGTGCCTGTGCCCGCCTACCTGGTAAAGGGCTTAAAGGTGACGGCGGAGAAAATTGAAACGGCGGCAGGCGTGCAGACAAAGGACAAGGAGGAAGAAGCATGAAACTGAAAAGCGGCATCACAAAGGATTGGCTGAGAAAAAACGTGGACGCAGAGGGCAAGCAGGTGGACAGGAGCATCTGGCTGGATGAATTTGGCTACTGGCACGAGAAGCTTCCCAACGGCAACGAGATTCGCTACGACAAGAAGCAGGCAGAGGTTTTGATGCACGACGCAAGGGGCGTGGAGCAGATTCCCGCAGAGCATCGGATTTGCGGCTTCTGGCTGAGACTGGACGGGCAGTGGGTGGCACCTATGGTCTGCCTTGGCTACAAGAACAACCCCGCCACAGCACAGGTGATTTATGCCGAGAAAACAGAACAGCCCGACGGCGGCAGAACACTCTACAGCGAAACACTGATTCTGGATGAGGCGAAGGGCGCAAGGGTACATATCGCCAGCGTACGCATGACGGCGGAGCTGCAGAGAGTGGAAGAAGAATGCTGGGAAGAATGGGTTAATATTGAATAAGGGGGCTTGGCAATGGGGATGCAGAAGAAGATTTTGATTGCCATTGACGACGGCCACGGAAAGGAAACGGCAGGGAAGCGAAGCCCTGCCTTTTCTGATGGCAGAATCTTAAAAGAGAACGACTTCAACGAGCGGACGGCGGAGTTTCTGCAGGCAGCTTTGCAGAGAAACGGCTTCGACACGCTGATGGTGGCGCCGGAGGACACGGACACACCCTTGAAAACGAGAGTGCAGCGGGCCAACGACGCAAGGGCGGACATTTACATCAGCATCCACGCAAACGCCTACGGGACGGAATGGAACGGGGCAAACGGCGTGGAGACATGGATTTACGAAAAAGTCATGGGAGACAGCGAGACTTACCGCTTGGCGAAATGCGTACATTACGGGCTGATCGTGGAGACAGGGCGAAAGAGCAGGGGCATTAAGCGCAGCGGAGAGCTTTATGTGCTGAACAGCACAAGGATGCACGCTGTACTGGTGGAATGCGGCTTTATGACGAACAGAGAGGAAGCGGAGCTGCTCTGCACGGAAGAATACTGCAGGAAATGCGGGGAGGCCATCTGCAAGGGCATCTGCGAATTTTACAAGAGGGAATACAGAGAGGAGGGGACGGAGATGGAGAAGGAAAAAAGATTTCAGACCTTGGCGGAGCTGCCCGGATGGGCGAAGCCTCTGCTGGAGGAGATGGACAAGCACGGCTGCATCGGCGACAAAGAGCATCTGGACATGAGCTGGGATATGCTGCGGTGCATGGTGCTGATGGACAGGCTTTGGAAGGAAAGACAGAAATAGGGAGGGATAGCCAATGGGAATTTTAGGAAAGATTGCTTCTGCGATTCCGAAGCTGGGTTCTTCTTCATCGAAGAAGGGAAGCAGTTCTTCCAGCAAAAGCAGTTCTTCTAGCAAGAGCAGCGGCACTAAAGTGATTTCTGTTATGGGGAACAAAAACAGTTCTTCTTCAGGGAATAGCAGCAGTACGGCGAACAAAAGCCAGCAGGCGGCGAATTCCTTTTTGAGCGGAAACAAAACGGCAGGAGCGACACAGACGGCGGGAGGCACAGCCAACACAGCCCAACAGGCGGCAAATTCTTTTCTGAATGGAAACAAAACGGGAACAACAGGGGCTATCGTCAATGCTGTGAACAAAGCCCAGCAGGCGATCAATGCTTATCAGAATGGAAGCAAGCCGCAGCAGGCAGGCACAGCGGCCCAGAGCGTGCCAGTTGCCAATCAGGACTATGCCCAGCAGACGGCACTGGGAGAGACAGACCCCATACAGCAGGCGGCATTGCAGGCATACATCACCCGCCAATATGCCCACCAGAACGCAGAGAGCGGAGAGGGGGCATACAACGGGGACCAGAGCATGAGTCTGCCGGATCAGCAGCTTTTGAAGCAATACCAGGCGGCATGGAATCAGGCCAAGGAAAGAGGGGACCAGACAGGCATGGACGCAGCCCACAAGGCGGCGGAGAACCTGCGGGACAACTACAGATATTACCCTCTGGCAAACAGCAACGGATATGGCCTGGGGGAAAACAACATTGGATTTATCCGTGACATGGTGGTGCGGGGAGACAGCCTTGGGAACAAATACATCGACCAATACAACAGGGGAACGGTGACAACGATCAAATACGACAAGGACGGCAATTTTGTGAACCGATACACGGGGGGCAACATTGCCAAACACGATGCGAGGGTGGCGAAGGAAATGCAGAGAACAAACGAAAGACTTGCTAATGCAGGGGCGGACAACAACACCTTTGCCGTGCGGATTGCTGACCCCAATGATGCGAACCTGAGCTTAGACCAGATTCGGGCGAAATACGGCGGAGGCATCAGCCAGCAGAACAACGGCATTGGGCTTTACACGGCACCTGTGGCACCTATTGGGCAGGCGGCACAGCAGAGCGGCGGAAACGGCGGAAACATTGGCTATTTCGACACCAACAAGGACTACGCTGCGGCAATCAAAAACGCAGGAAGCACACAGGAAATGCTGCAGCTGCAGCAGGAGCGGCAGAACAAGCTGGACTGGATGAACGCCAACGGGCAGAACCAGAAGGGCTACACCAATCAGATTTACGGGAACTATCAGAACCTGTTGCAGATGCAACAGAACGGCGCAGGACAGCAGGCGGGGACGATGCAGCAGAATGGCGGATACGGCGGCATCCCCGAATATCAGGGCATGACGAGGGACGAGCTTTTTGACGGCTACAACGACATGGCGGCAAGCTTGGAAAGCCAGAGAAATGCTCTGCTGGAGATGGCACTGGCCCAGAACCAGGCAGCACAGGACACCGCCGGGCAGGAATTTGACGACATTGCCAGACAGGCATACATTCTGCGGAGACAGCAGGAGGTGGCACTTCCCCAGCAGCTGGCGGCACTGGGCATCAGCGGCGGCGGCAGCGAGACGGCGAACCTGCAGCTGCAGGCAGATTATCAGAACAACCTGAACCAGAACGAGCAGGCCAGACAGCAGATGTTAAAGGACTATGCTCTGCAGGCACTGCAGGCCCAGACGCAGGCAAACAGCGATATCAGCGGATATTATGCGGACGCACAGCAGCAGGCCATGAACGCTTGGCAGAACGAGAGGGCCAACCGGAACAGCTGGAACCAATGGGCTGCAGCCTTCCAGCAGCAGCTGAACGAATATCAGAACAGCCTGAACCAGCAGACCTTCAACGAGATTCTTGCCAACAGGCAGTATCAGGATGAATTGCAGCAGCAGCAGATCAACCTGGCACTGCAGATGGGCGATTACAAGAAGCTGGCGGCACTGGGCTACGACAGCAGCTATCTGAAACGGATGCAGGATGCGGAGCTGGAGCAGATGGCGCTGGAGGCGGCGCTGACGAGGGCGAATATCGCTAAGGTGAACAGCAGTGTGACAAAAGGGAGCGGCGGAGGGAAGAAAAGTATAATCAATGAAGAGGATGATAACCCGACTGAGCCTATGAAGGTTGGCAATGAGATTGGCGACAACTGGGTATATATTTCCGGCTTAGGCAAGGTGACAACGGACGAGGTGGACCAGATGCTGGAGCATGGCACGCTGAAGGAAGTAGTAATGAACGGAAAAATTTACTACGTGAAAGCGAGGTAATTTACATGAAGGCAAGCGAAAGACTGCGTAAGCAGATGGAGGAACAGGGACTTCTGGGAACGGATGCAAAGAAAGCGAAGGTTATTGTCAACACAACACAGAAGAAGGCGGCGGAGAAATCCGCCCCTTCTTTGCGTTCCGGGGGAATGGCGGCGAAAAAACTTCCGCAAACAGAGCTTTTTAAAAACATTACGCTTCCAAGGGCTGAAACAAAAAGACAAACACAAAGACAAATACAAAGGGCGAGGGTCAATATCAACACGGACAGGGGATTTGTGCCGGATTCTCAGCTGATGCGCCAGCTTGGGCGGACAGGAACGACCTTCCAGAAAAGCACGGCGCAGGACGAAAAGACAAGGCTTTATGAAACCAACGACAGCCTTTTGAGCCCCCAGGAGATACTGAAAAAATACAGCTATGTGGTCCAGGACAAGGACATGGACTATGGGACACTGCGGAGGGCTGTGAGCAAGGGGATGCAGGAGGTTGGGCGCACCTTGCGGGGAACCAACGACAACAGCCAATATGAAAGGGTGGCGAAGCTGCAGACGGAGCTGCAGGGGAGACTGAAAAGTGCTTCCTTTACGGCGGGGCTGCTGGAAGGCATGGGCGGCGACGGGAAGGATGCCCTGATACGGCTTTCGGGAAACGAGGCACTGCAGAAACAGAACGAAGCCCTGAAAGCCCAGATGGAGGCAACGCAGGCGAACCACAGGGGCGCCGCCACGGCGGGGCAGCTGACAGGGGAATTGGCCAAGGCGGGGGCAGGATACATGACCATCGGCAAGGCGGCGGAAAATCTGGCGCTGAAAGGGGCAGGAAAGCTGGGACAGCGGATGGCGGCGGCAACGGCAGCGGATGGGGCGCAGAAGCTGGCGGCAAGGGTTCTGCTTGACCCGAAGAAGGCAAAGGCGGCGGGATTTACTGCAAGGATGCTGGCACAGCAGGCGGCGGACACGGCGGTGAATACCCCTATCACCATCATCAACGGGGCGGCGGAAGGAAAGAGCAAGAAGGAGATTTTGCAGGACTTCGGCAAGCAGGAGGCCATGGATGCGGCATTCAACCTGGGGCTGGCAGGACTGGGCGTCGGGGCGAAGATGGTTGCAGATAAAGCAGGAACAAAAATCGCCATGCACAACATTCCCAAACAGATTGAAAAAAGTATGACAGGGCAGATGGCATCCAGTGACTTTATTAAGTTGGGGAAAACACCAGAAATTCTGCAAAAATACGGAATGATTAAAGGGGAAATGCTGATGCCGCAGAGCGTTGTTCCAAAGGTTGCATACCCTGCGGAATATAGAAAGGCACTGGCAAAAGGTGAAAGCATTTCTGAAAATCAAATTAAAAAAATTCAAGGGCATAACCTTGGTTTTGAAGCGATTCGTCAGCTGCCGGAGAAAATGAAAAACCCTGTGGCAATATTGAAATCTGACACACAGGACGGAAGTATTGTGGTATTAACAGATATGGTTGATACTCACAAAAATCCAATTATTGTTCCTGTGAAGGTGAATCAAAATGGATATAGTGAATTTTCATCTGTTGTCCCGTCTATGTATGGGAAAAAGGATTTTTTGGATTTTATAAACAACCAGAGGGAGAAAGGAAATATTCTTTATTTGAACAAAAAAAAGAACCTGCAACATTTCCCTGACAACGGGGTCCAATTCCCCGAGTCGTACTCTGATGCAGATCCTATGCTTAGGATAGCACAGCGGAGCGGCAATGTCAAGGAAGGGGAATTGAAGAATATTTCCAAAGGGAATAAATTGGAACAGGCGGAAGTGGCGTCAGAGCAGGCGATAAAAGAGACTGCGGCAGAGACGGGAGGTATCCGTCAGGAGACCATACAGGGCGCCGCAGCGGGCATGGCGGAGAAGCGAAACATTCTGGCAAAGCGGATGAGCCGAGAGGAAATCAATGCCTTAGAGACAGAATATGCCAACCTGCAGAGCGCAGAATACAAGGCGGCGAAGCTGCAGGAGGTGAGCGACGCCACAGGGGGAGACCCTGCCGCCATTCGGAACGCCCAGAAGGAGCTGGAGGACAGAAAACTGGAGATTGAAAAAACACTGACCCAGCAGGAGGCATTGCGGACCAGTGACAGCATCATCAAAGATGTTTCCGACGAGGTTGTGGGGATTTTCAACTTGAAAGGGAAAAAGAGAAAACAGCAGGTACAGGATGCCTTGCGGCGGTTGATCGCTGAGGCAGAGGATGGGAAAATCAGCGAGGAGCGGAGAAACAGCCTCTTTGAGAAATTATTCCAAATCAGCGGAAAAAGCAAGACGGGAGTATATGGGCTGAAAAAGCGGCTGAGAGAGAAAAAGCTGATTCTGAGCGTAGAGGGAGCGGCAGATATTCCCGATATTAGCCAATGGAACAGGACTTTGTCCGGAAAGATGGGGAAAATCAAAGTGAGCCGGGACAGCAACATCAGTGCTTTTTACCACGAGCTGCGGAAGGATTTCCCTGCTTACTTCCCCGAGGGCATCGACAGAGAGGCAGACCAGCTGCGGCAGATGCGAAAAATTGCGGAAAAGCGGCAGGGAGAAATCGGGCTAGAAAAGAGTAATTATCAAGAAAACTTCAACCGTGCATTGGACAGGCTGACGGATGCATTGGACGTGCATACGGCCTACGCCGCAGAGGTCGGGAAAAAGGCGGAAGGCTTCCAATCCAACCTTTTGGGAAAAACCGACTATGGGAAGGTTTCCACGGCGGAGGTTGAGGCATGGAACAAAGAGAGATGGCGGCTGCAGGAGATTGCCGACGGGGTTCCCAATGACCTGAACGAGACAGAAAAGCACTGGCTGGAAGGGATGCTAAACGGAGACATTACGGAGGTGCAGGCGAAGAAGGCAACGGGACCGAGATATGCTCTGATCAAGCAGCAATACGACGTGCAGAAGCCCTTACGGGAGATAGAGGAAAAAATCAACGGACACAAACAATATGTTAGCGCAAAGAAATATAACCTTGCGGCAGAAACCATCGGAGAAATGCGCATGGCAGACGGGGCGCAGGCGGGATGGAAGGACAAGCCGACGGGGTTCCTTTACGGGAGAGAAACCCAGGAGAGAAACCTGCGGGACATTGCCCCGGACAAGGAGACAGCCGACAGGATTGAGCAGGTCTACTTTGCGCCGATCCACGAAAACGAGAGACAGCGCACCCTGCTGATGAAGGAATACAAAGGCAGACTGAAAAAGCTGAAAATCAGCACAAGGAAGAACATCCCCATCGGCATTCCCGGCAGCGGCGAGACAAGATGCAGCGAAAGCGCATTGGTACAATGGCTGGGGGAAAGCAGATATGAGCTGCAGCGGATGAAGGCGGCAGGCGCAGCCAAAGAAAGCTATCTGGAGCTGGAGAACGCCATCAACAGAATTGAAAGAGGGCTGCACCCCAATCAGCTTGCAAAAATCAACGATGGGATTGAGCAGCTGCGGAGCATTTATGAGGAGCTGCACCCGATGATCAACGAGGTTCTGATTCGGAACGGATATGACCCCATTGGCTATATCCCCGGATATTTCCCCCACATGAACTTTGACGACCCCACAGGGCCTTTGGAGACGGCGGCGGCAAAGCTGGGCTTTGATTTTTCCTCCAAGGAGCTGCCCATGGACATTGCGGGGAGAACGGAAATCTTCCGCCCCGGCAAGAGATGGGCAGGGAACTTTCTGCAAAGAACGGGGACAAAGACGGACTATGACGCACTGCGAGCATTTGACCTCTACATCGACAATATTTCCGACGTCATCTACCACACGGACGATATTCGGAACCTGCGCAGCATGGAGGACTATATTCGATACAGCCTTTCCGACGAGGGGATTCAGAAGGAGATTGAGGCGATACGGAAGGACAGGAGCCTGATGCCGGAGGAAAAGCAGGCGAAGCTGGACGAGATTTACAAAACAAGGATGAAGGACCACAAGCTGCAGAACTATGTAAACAACCTTCGCACCTACACTGACCTGCTGGCGGGGAAGAAACACCCTATAGACAGACCATTGGAAACACAGGTTTTCGGGAGAAAGGCTTACAAGGCCATCAACGAGATTGAAAACAGAGTGGCGGGGAACATGGTGGCGGCAAACATTGGATCTGCCCTGACGAACTTTATCCCCATCACTCAGGGCATGAGCAACATGAGACTTTCCAGCAATTTAAAAGGGCTGGGGGAAGCACTGATCTCCATGGGCAGGGGAGAAATGGACGAGCTGACGAAAAAGAGTGCCTTTCTGGCAACAAGAGAGGGAACGGAGCAGCTCTACAAAACGACCATGCGGAAGATTTCCGACGTGGCGGGGAAGCCTATGGAATGGGCGGACAAATTCAGCACTCAGGCCGTTTGGCGCAGCAGATATTACGACAACCTTGCCAAGGGCATGGCAGAGGAGGAAGCCATCAAAAACGCAGACAAATTCGCCAGAGGGCTTTTTGCGGGAAGGAGCAAGGGGGCTATGCCCACGTTATTTTCTGCAAAGGCAGCGAAGCCGCTGACCATGTTCAATCTGGAGGTGAACAACACGATCAGCTACCTGACAAAGGACATTCCCAGAGAGGCACAGGGTGACGTTTTAAAAATGATGAATGCTTACGGCGGGCTTGTCATTGGGGCATATATCTACAATGATATGTATGAAAAGCTGACAGGGAGACGCCCTGCCCTTGACCCCTTCGGCATTGCAAACGAAGCCTTTGGCGACCTGACGGGGGAAAAGGTGCGGAACACACTGGACATCATTGGAGACTTGGTAGAGGGGGACGGCCTGCAGCTGACGGAAAAGACAGAGAAGAAAAAGGGCGCAGAAGTATATTCAGGACTTAAAGAAAATATTGCAGAGAATATTCCTTTCATCGGCGGTTTGATGGGCGGCGGACGTATTCCGATTAGTTCCGCATTTCCTGACTTTGATGCAATCGGCGAGGCAAAGGCAAACTATGCCACAGGAGACATCACAAAAGAAAGAAAAAATCAGATCGTCAGAAAGGAATTTGGAAAATCACTTGCTTATATGGCGATGCCTGTTGCCGGAGGTCAGACCAAAAAGACCGTAGAGGGCTTAAACATGATGCGCAAGGGCGGAAATTTTACCCAGACGAACAAAGGAGAACGGCTGCAATTTGCCGTAGACCAGGATAAAAAAACAAACTGGGTACAGGCTGCGCTTTTCGGGAAATGGGCAATACCTGAAGCACAGGCGCATATGGAGAAAAAAAGAACATTAAGCGAAAAAAATACGGAGACATATAAAAAGTTGGTTGAGGATGGCGCAAAAAATACCAGGGCTTTTGAAACACTCAGCAGGATGCAGATGGAGGAAAAGGATAAAGAAAAGCGGAGAGTGATCCGCAGCAGTATTCTGAGCGAAGAACAGAAAGCGATTCTTTACCACAGCATTACGGATGAGGACAGCGCAGACCGCAGGATTTTAGACCATTACCAGGGGACGGCGCACATGGGAAAGGCTGCCGACTGCCTGATGCGGATGGCGGACTATAAGGATAATAAGCCAAAAAAATATATCCTGCAGAACACGAACCTTCCTGATGCGGAGAAAAAATACATCTATCTGGAAAAAATAGTGCAAAAAGATGACAGAGAGAAGGAGACAAAGAAAATTGATGCTTTGATGGGCGCCGGCATTGGAATGAACGATTACATAGACATCAAAAATAAATATGCACAGATAAATGCAAGCAAATCCAAAACAATGCCAGATGACATGAGCAGATGGCTGAGAGAGAAAGGATTTACATGGCAACAGCAGGCAGTTATTAAAGAACAGTTTATTTTCTGGGGGATGCATCCTAAAAAATATAAGAACTAATGTTGAGCTGCCGAGGATTCCTCGGCAACTCTTTCCAAAAAGGAAACAGTTGAAAACGAAAAGTATACTTATTATTTTCCATAACAAAAATGCAAATTATACTTGTGGTTATTGCAAAAATTGCAATAACCACAAAAAATGCTGCGAAAACGCAGCAAGGGAATGTGAATTTATTCTTCTTTTATACTTTGACAAATGGTATAATAGAGGGGCATATACAGTCATTTGGTATATGTATCCTTTCTTTTGTTTTGTCATAATCATACAAAAGCCCCGGCGGCAACCGGGGCGCCTGGGTCTTTAGCTCAGCAGGGAGAGCATCCGGCTCATAACCGGACGGTCCTCGGTTCAAATCCGAGAAGGCCCATTTTGTCGACATTTTGCTGGGTCGCTCCCATCTGTGAAAGCCAGACGGAACACAAACCGATAGGAATTGTGACACATCGGAGAGCAACGATGCTAGGGTGATCAGGATGGCACCAACAGGGCAGAAACGCCGCCAACATACTTCGGGTGATGAAAGATGCGTTTCCGTGCATCAGTGGTTTAATGGTAGAACATCAGCCTTCCAAGCTGAGAGCGAGGGTTCGATTCCCTTCTGGTGCTTTTGTTATTGATAAGGTTAACGTACTTATTCCTCTGTGGCGATATCGTTTAAGGTTGCCTTTGCTTCAGGGGTGACCATGGTAAATTTCTGGCTCAAATAGCGCAGGGTAGCCCCCAATTCACCATCTGCACCCCCTTTCTGCATTATGGTATAGGTCTATCCGTCAAATAAAAACAGCTCAATGCTGTTATTATGCTTATTGAAAATAACTTTTTCGCAGATGGATTTAAATGCGCTGCGCTTATCCTCCATGGGTCGGGAATCATCACGCAGAATTTCTATAACAGATTTTATTCTGGCAGAGAATGCAGCACTGTCGAATGCCGCATCATTTCGTCTGCGAATTTCGTTGATACGGGATTCGATTGTTGCAATTTCATTTTCGATATTCGTTTTATTGGTGCGGTATTCATCCAGTGTGTCAATGTCGTTCAGATAGGCTTCTTTTGCTTTCTTCAAACGCTGTTGCGCCTTTGCCAGCAATGCAGCATGAACATCCAATTCATCGGATGATGGTGTATTCCTTCGGACGGTGTAGCGGCATCCTTTAGCCTCTGGATGCTCCGCAATCTTTTCTAACTCAGACAGCAATGCAGGAATCAGGCGATTTGATGAAATGGCGTGGGAATCGTGGCACTGACCGTGATTATACCCGCCGCACTGGAACTGAACCGCGCCGCTTTTATATTTTGTCCCGACAATCAGGCTTCGACCGCAGGAGGAGCATTTTACCATACTGGACAGCCAATGGATACCTTCTGTATCGGGGCGTTTATGTCGATAGTGTGTCTTTTTTTCATTCTTGAAGCGGGTGACGGCAGCTTCCCAGATATCCTCCGTGACGATTGGTTCCCAATTCCCTTTTGATACGATGGAAGCGGGGTCAGAATAATCACGCAGATGCATCCTGCCGGGTGTCCAGCGCATATACCCTTTATACACAGGGTTGTTGATAATATACTGGATTGTCCGATTTTCAAACACGTTCCCGCGATGTGTGCGATATCCCATCTGGTTCATCTGACGGGAGAGGGCAAACATGGATGTGCCGGCGATATATTGTTCAAAAATATATCGTACCATCTTCGCTTCTTCGGGAACGATGGCCAGACTTTTATTTTCGCTTCGATATCCGAACGGGGCTGTGGTCTGCCATTCTCCAAGTTCTGCCTTTTTTATCATCGTTTTATTGACTTCCTCTGCCAGATTCAGGGAATAATACTCTGCCATGGCTTCCAGCATGGATTCATAGATAACGGCAAATTTATCATCCTGTGGGATAGGTTCCTTTACAGAAATGACCTTTACGCCGTCTTTTTTCAGCAACGCCTTATACAGTACGGAATCTTCTTTATTTCTGGCAAATCGGTCGAATTTATGTACGATGATATATTCAATATGGTTCGTTTTCTTTCTGGCCTGGCGGATCATGTTTTGAAAGGCGGGGCGTTTATCAGCACGCTTACCGGAAATACCCTCATCCATGAAAATGAATTCATCTGGGATATGATAGCCGTTTTTACTGGCATATTCCTTGATTTCGCCCAACTGTGCAGCGGGAGAATAATCTGTTTGCTCATCCGTAGAAACACGGACGTAAGCTGCTGCGATAATCATAAAAAGACCTCCTTTTGCTTATAAAAATGTATAGCAAAATAGACGGTCTTATGATACAATACAGTTGTCTAGGCTGGTTGTATCATATGCGACCATCTTTTAATCCTCTTTCCTGTTGGTAGCGGGAAGGGGGATTTTTTAATGCTTATTCAGTTACTTTTTCCAGTTTTACAGTTTGTGTGACGCCCATCATGGATGCATCATAACTGAGCTGTCCATTTTCATAGGTAAAGGTTTTTGTTTCATCACCAGATGCCAAAAGTGCCATATCTGTTTTTTCTTTATCATTTTCGGAATCCCATGTGTATGGTTCATCTGCTGTCTCTGGTGCAACGAATGTACCTGCCCAATAAAGAGCCTTTGTATCATCTTCTTCCATTACCCAGTTGATTTCGATAGTATCATCCTGGATAACCGCTACATGATAGGTATCTTCAGAATTACTGTTTACCTGCTTCCATTCACCTGTAAGAACAGGGGGCTGTGCTGGAACTTCTTCTTTTGTAGCGGAATTATCGCCGCCACAAGCTGTGATTGTCAGTGCTGCCATAGTTGTCAACAGCATAGCAAAAATACGTTTTTTCATGATTTTACCTCCTTAGATTGACAAAACTTCGCTTATTATGATATTGTGAAATTGGATGGTTGTTCGACAATAATCTTCTATTTCCCCCTTGCGGTATTAGCGGTACCGCAGGGGGATTTTATTTATATTCTTCAGACTTCTGAGCCGCTCTTATCGGTGTATGCTTTGGTTCAAAGTCTGGGTATTTATAATCAGCCGTTTTGTCTGAAGATTTTTTTCGTTTTTGCATCGTTCATATTCTTTATCTAAAACTAAATTAACCATTTCTTTTCCGTGAGAATCAAGTTTGCGGTATTTTTTCTGCATTTCTATTATTTCCGCAGAAAATGTGCTTTCATCAGAATTTTTTTCATCAGATGCTTCAAATTCAGCAAATCCAGCTTCAATTAAAGAAAGTATGGCTTGCGTTTGGTTTTTACATCTATGTTTAAAACGATATTCTTCGATTTTATCAAACTGTTCAGAATTCATTGTAATTGTAACGCGTGGTTTCATTGTAGGCATATGATGCACCTCCTTTTAATCAATATATCATCAGTTCATCACTTGTGCAAGGAAAAGTTCATATAATTTTACACAAAAAATAGTTCAGAACTTTATGCAAAAAGAGTATGAACTTTGTGTTGACTTTGCATAAGTTCAGAACTATAATCGAATAAACGAAAAAAGTTCTGAACTTATGAAAGGAGAGATTATATGACAGAAATGAGAAGGGTAACAATTTCGCTGCCTGATGAAATTGATGAAAAAGTTCTGGAATTAAAGAAGCAAGATAGATTTGTAAGATGTTCTTATTCGGAGATTATCAGAATGCTTCTTCAGGCAGGTCTTGAAGCAGAAGAAAAGGAAGAAGCAGTCTAAGGAGGTGCGCCAAATGGAAGCAAGTTTAAATCAAATCATAGCGATTACACTCGCGTCTTTCTCTGTCGGAATGAATGTCGGCAGATTATTAACCCTTTGGCAAAAAGAGT
>CAMBLO010000016.1 GCA_945868505.1 uncultured Clostridia bacterium
CCATCGAATCCTATCATAGAAAGCCTATTTACAGAAAATTTTTCACACCCTCTTTATTTCTGCAAGGAAAGTACCCCATCCTGCCATACGCCGTAGATCTCTTCCAGCAATGTAAAGGGCTGCTGCCCGCGGAAGATTTCCGTCATTTTCTTTTCGAAGGCTTCCGCTTCATCCGTTTCTACCAAAACGATATATTCCACCTTATCGGTATAGATGGTATCGAATAATTCATGGCCATCCTGCAAAATTTCATACTGCACCTTGCCGGAATCCGTATAATCCGCCAAAACAGAATATTTCCGATAAAGCACCAGCTCCGCAATGCCCGCCGCCAAAAGACCTTCCTTGGCTGATCTGCCATAGGCACGCACCAGACCGCCTGTGCCCAGCAGTGTGCCGCCGAAGTAACGAGTCACAACAATCGCCGTATCCTTCACATCTTCACCCTTCAGCACGCTCAGAACGGGCATACCTGCCGTGCCCTGGGGCTCGCCGTCATCGCTGAAGCGCTGCAGTTCGTTCCGCTCGCCGATCTGATAGGCAAATACATTGTGGGTGGCATTCCAATATTTCTTTTTCATTTCTTCAATAAAAGCGCGGGCTTCTTCCTCCGTTTTCACGGGGCGCACCGTGGCGATAAAACGGGATTTCTTTTCCACGATCTCAGCCTCTGCCTGCTCTAATATCGTTCTATATTTTTTCAGCATATTTTCACCTTTTTCAAAATTTGTTTTCTTCATCATAACATATCTTTCCTGATTTCCTCAACCCTGCTTTTGTATGGAAATCTATTTTTTCGTCCATCCTAAGGGCGAGGTGATAAAAATGATGAAAAAATATGAAAACCTCTGCGACCTGTTGGAACAAAACCCTGCTGCCCGCCGTTTCTTCGATACCCTGCCCGATTATGTGCAGGAAAGCATTCGGGAACGGGGCGACAATATTCGCTATAACAGAGACCTGCGGGGCTATGCCGAAAAACTGCTGAGAGGAGACGATTGATATGTTTGGGAGAGAATACCGGGATCTGGCAGATATGCTGCTGAACAATGAACGAGCAAAAAATTTCTATAAGGATCTGCCTCAGGATATCAAGCAGATCATTACTGATAACGGACACGAGATCCGTACTATGAGTGCCCTGCGGCATTTTGCCAAAACAGCCACAAAAACAGATGACTGATACAGAAAAAGGGATTTATCCATTTCGGATAAATCCCTCTTTTCTCTCTTATTTATCAAAGCCCATCAGCTTTGCACAGTTGTTATAAAATACATCCTGAATTTGTTCTTCCGTTAAGCCGCTTGTCATGACTTTCATGGCTTCTACTGCCGCAGGATGATAAGGGGCATCTGTACCAAACATGATACGGTCGTGTCCTACTTCTTCATAAGCCTCTTTGATCTTAGAAGGCATGGGCATACCGCTCATTTCCAGATACAGATTAGGATAGCGTTTCGCCATTTTCAAAGAAGCATCGATATAAACGCCATGACCGTGACCCATGTGGATCATAACCAGCTTTACATCAGGATGGCGTTCTGCCAGCAGGGCGATGCTCCAGGGCAGAGAATAAGGTGGATGCCCACAGTGCATGAAAACAGGGATATTCAGATCTTTTGCTGCTTCCATGATCGGATCCATGATCTCTGCATCAGCAACATAGGCATGCTTCAGAGGGTTTGCCTTGATGCCTTTGAAGCCATTATTCTGCACATAATCATAGATCATATCCACAGCCTTCTGCCCATCCAGAGGGTTAGGATATACCATGCCCACAAAACGGTCGGGGTATTTCTGCACTGCTTCCAGACAAATCTCATTGGGCTGTGCACACAGCAATGTTTTTTCGATATGGAATTCATCCATCTGTGCAATCAACTCTTCTGCCGTGATCGCCAGCTTTGCCCAGCCACCAAATACACCGATATGGGCATGGGCATCTATTTTTTTGAACTCTTTTACATCCATTTTTTACATCTCCTTTAATCTCTGCATTACGCCTGCCTTGCCAAGAAGTGTTACCAGTACTGCCCCTAAAACGACACCCGTGATCGTCTGGGAAGTCAGACCGGGTACGCTGGTGATGGCATAAGCCCAGTCGAACATAACAACCTTCACCGCTGTATACAGGAAGATCTGTACGATGCCGCCTACCACAGAGCCAATAAACCAATTCAACTTTGATTCGGGCATGATCTTATCAATAAACATCCCCATCACAAATGCCATGATGTATTTGATTACGAATGTGGGCACTATCCAATGCATATAGCCGCCCAGCAAATCGGACAAAGCCGCACCGATGCCGCCCGCAAGGGCGCCCTTTCTCGTCCCCAGAAGCAATACGCTCAGGAAAATCATGCAGTCCCCCATGTGAGAATAGCCGTGAGGCGAGGGAATCTTAACAGCATAGATCCCCACAAAAGTGATCGCTGCCATCATTGCCATTTTGGTTATGTCCTTTACGGAATAAGAATTTTTCATTTGTATCTTCCCTTCTTTTTTCATTTCGGTTTTTATTTTATCATTTCTGAAAAAGACTTCCTATCCTTTCCATCCGTAATACAGGAATTGTATCGGTATAATTTTACAGTTTGTTTCGATACAATTCGAAAAATTACTTTTAAAAAAATACATCCCCCTCTATAAAATATTTTGTTTCTTTGAAATATTCCGACAAAAACAAAACTAACACCGATGGAAATTCGATGTCAGTTTGTTTCATAGATTGTATTCTATAAATTGTCTCTTTCTACTGCCCACACAAAATGGTTCAGTTTCAAATGAGTCTCTTTTATCCTCTATTATTTGCCAAAAACGGCTGCTTCCTGCTGTTTCTTGGCTTCGATGGCTTTCTTCGCAACCATATCCTTCACCTGTATAGAGCCAACTTCTTTCTTAGCCTAAGCTAATGTAAGAAAGTCCTGTTTCATCCTGTTTTTTCTCCACCTATTCCCCAGTTAGGCACAGCTAGCATCTTTTAATCTCAGTCTATTCTTGGTAAAACCTTGGTTAAATCATAGTATTCCCTTTGGTCTCCCCTTTATAGAAAAAGTTCGTTTCTTTACAAATAAACTACCATCTGCTATAATATAGTTAAGTAGGAAGTCGCCACATGGTGGCTGACCTCAGCGTTATTCAGTTGCCCTCAACTCGCCAAAGTCAATGAGGGCAACTTTTTATTTAATCCTGAATTTCAGGATTGACACAACGAGTAATGCAAAAGAAATCATTAAAGATATTGATTCGTATGTACTCATTTGTATCACCTCCCCCCTTAACTGATAAGGGAGGTCAGCCGCCCGCCACGACTTCCTTGTCATCATTCTACCATATTGGGCAAATTTTCGTCAATGCTGGCACAAAGCAACGGCTCCATGGTTTTCTCACAACCACGGAGCCGTTTAATTATTATCAGGCAATTCTTTCTAATTCATCCAATTTCTCTACTTCCTCGACAGCCTTAGCCTGTATAACATGAATATATGTGTCGTATGTAATTTTTACAGTTTTATGACCTAGCTGTTGACTAATGATTTTAATATCGACATCAGCTTCAAAGCATCTCGTTGCATATGTATGCCGCAGTGTATGCAGGGTACCATGTGAAATACCCGCATTATTCCTAATTCGCTCAAATATCCTCTGAATATTTCTAGGATGTAGAATTGCTCCTACACTTGTCGGATAAACCAGTTCATTTTCCGTCCACTTTTTTCCCGTTGCCTGATACAATTCCTTCTGCTGAACTTGATGCTCTTTTAAGATTTCAAGCAATTTTTTTGTAATGTAAATCTTTCTGACACTGCTTTTACTTTTACAGTAATTCTGAACCTCATTCCGAGCCTTTTTCCCTTCCTCTGCGTAGTAATCATGGACAACAATGGATTTTTTGTTAATGTCGATGAATTGATTTTCGAAATCAACGTCTTTCCATGTCAATGCTGGCAGTTCTCCAAGCCTCGCCCCGGTATAAAGGTAACTCAAAAATAAAGCCTTATACTGTTCCCCGTCCAATGCATCTATAAATCGTTTCTGCTCAGCCATTGTGAAGCTATCCTTCACTTTTGTATTGTCCTCTGGAAATTCAATGCCCTCACACGGATTTTCCTTTATCATCTTATTCTTTACCGCCTGCTTTCCTTCTGCATGAATTACCGCCATTCTTCCCCCTCCTTACCTTCTTTCTTGACTTCCTCCCATATTTTCCATATCCTGAAATTGGCGGCTGGAAAAAGGAGTTGATTCTCATACTTACTTTCAAATTTGAAATCCACTGTCCACTGGATTTCATTACCTTAACAGCGGAAATCAACTATTTTCCGCGTCCGGAAAACAAAGTATTCTTTGCTCCCTTCAATGGATGTAACTTTTGCCATGCCTGTCCTGAATGTGATTTTTGCAAAGCACAGGTAACATTGTTTTTTATCAGTAAAAACGAATTATTTTCTCCTGAGAAACCTTTAGACCCTCGGAAGGTTTAAGGTTTCCCTTCATGCTTTCAGCCGCCAGCATGAAGGTTTTTATGTACATATCTCTCACTTCTGGAATAGATAAATGTGCCTTTATCGTGTTTTCCATCAGCTCCGGCTTTTCCAGCACTCCTTCCAGAATGCAGATTGCCATTCCCAAATCCGCTTCGCTGCATTCCAGCTTCCTTGGAGGATAAACCTCCATCAAATCCCGTTCTTCTATCCAGCTTGCGTGGCATCCCTTTTCTTCTTTCATGTCTCCCCTCCTTACACCGCTTCCGTTTTCTTCTCCTTTGTGGTATCCTTTTTCCATGAAAGGTTGTGATTCCGTGTTCATTGATGAAAATTCCAGAAAACTGATTAAATATCTCGCTGCTAACGAGCCTTCCAATTTTTATGGCCGAAAAGTCTACGCTGTTTCTTCTCTGACTTCTTCTTTTATCGAAGATTCTCAAAACTGGGATATCGACCATCTGAAACCGTATCTTTCCACCTTGAAAGAAAAAGGCTATATTGATTCCTATACCTTCTATGGCAATTCCGCTGTACATATAGAACGAACTGCCCTTCTACTGCATTTCGATGAATATGCTTTATCTGATTCCGCAAAGGTACCCAATCATCCTGATAGCAACTTGAATCAAAATGAATGTCCACAGCCCAGCCGCATAAGCCCAAATAATGCTTGGAGACAAAAAGCGAAACCTTTTTTTGCTGGTATTGCTTGGATTCTTGGCGTTCTCGCTTCTGCTGTTGCTGTTATTGATTTCTGTTCCAAGCACTTCTGAGGTCTTTTCTTCATAGAAAAGGCTTTTTTCATTTTCCTTTCCCGCTGCGTAAAGAAACCAATTTGCAAAATCTTCCATAAGCAGATTTTTCAATGCCCAGTCTATCCTCCGTTCATGGAAGCATTCGCTCACATCTGTAATCCAACTCCATATATCCCGCTTCAATTCTTTCATTCTGTCGTCCAGTGCAGAAGGATTTAATCTGTCTACCTTTTGAATTTCCGGCAACTGGTGTCCGCACCAAGAACAGTATTTATCTCTGTATTCGTTTTCCCTCCATCCGCACTTCGGACATGTATATTTCATCTTTCTCCCCTCCTTACACCGCTCTAATGTGTCATTTTTCCCGCTTTTGTGATATTATTTTCAAAAGGAGTTGATTTCTCATGAATAACTTGCAGTTGAAAATTCTGAAATACCTAAAATCATCTAACGGTGCATCCTACGCAGATACCCTGACACACTTCCAAAAAATCGGTGTTTCTGTTTCTGATACAAGCGATATGATTCAGATTCTTACTGATAGCGAATTTATTTCTTCTTCAAATAAACTCGACATACACAATTCCTTCCTGTCCGTCACTCGCTATGGAAATGCAGAGCTTTTCATGAAATACGATGTTATTGAAATCGAAAAGAAAAATACGCTTCGCTACCGAATCACTACCGCCATTGCCCTTATCGCTCTAATAAAATCTTTCCAGCCAGAAATCATGGAATTGTTATCCCTAATATCTGGTAAATAATAGGCTTCACAAACGATGCCAAAAATGCCGCAATCGACAAATACAGCGGAAAATCTGGATGCTCCTCTGGCATCCTTTTTATTTTGTTTCTTATCTTGCGAATCAGCTTCATATTCTCCCCTCATTAGCTTGCCACTCTATTTCCATTTGGTAATTTTTTGTTTAAAAAAATTTCGAAAAACCTTTCTTCATTAAGATGCAGTTTATCCGAAATAAACATCACTTCATTCAAATCTGGAATATATTTCCCCTGCATCATTCTGGAAATCTTGTTCTTATGCCATCCAATAGCTTCCGCAAATTTGTATTGCGTACCAAACTGTTTGATAATTTCCAGTTTCAATTCTGTTGTATTCATAGATTCACCTCCATAATATTACCATTTGGTTATATTTGGATATTAACACCATTTGGTAATTAAGTCAACAATATTTTTGATTTTTTCATTGCAAATGGTAATAAACTATGTTATTCTTTCTATAAAATCATCGAAAGGAGTGATTTCATTGAAAATTGTAAGTTCATTTGGAGAACGAATTAAGCTATATCGTGAAGATAATAAATACACATTAGCAGAAATGGAACGCTTAACAGGTGTTCCAGCTCCAACACTCAACCGCTATGAATTGGGACAACGAATACCAAAAGTTGATTCAGCCACTTTAATTGCTCATAAACTACAAATAAATCCATTATGGTTGTTTGGCTATGATGTTGAAGATGTTCCTGCAACAAACAATCCCCCTTCTCTTGCAATACAAATTGAGCAAGAATACGGCAAAAATGCAGCTTCTGCATTAAAACTCTATGTGCAGTTGGATGAAATAGACCAAATCAGAATTACAGAGCGCATGACCGTCCTTCTGGAAGATGAAAAATATTCCTCCAAAGCAAAAAACGGCGCATCACCCGCCTAAATAACGTTATTTTTATTGATTTCTGAAAGGATTTAATATGGGATTCTTTGATTTCCTAAATGTTAACGAAATTAAGCAAGAATTAGAAAAAACTAAAACTTCTTATTTAGAAAAAGTACATGAATTAGAAGAACAAAAAAAAATCTATGAAAATGAACTCAATTCCAATAAACTATCATATTTAATTTTAGAAAAACAATTAGAATCAGCGAAAGATAAAGCTGCTGAGGAAGAAATAAGGCACGAAGAAGCGTATTGTTCTCTGCGAACTAAATTTCTTTCTATCAAATCTGAAGCTAATCAACTCAAAAAAAACTATTCTGAATTACATGAAAAATATGCTCTTTGTCAATCAGAATACAATAAGATTAAATTTGACCTTGACCATAGACAAGAACTATTGGAAAAATATTTGAAATCAAATTTAGTTGCATTTCCTTTTCTTGCAGGTGTAATTTCAGACTACTTGACATTCGACCTTGAAATTCTTGCAAAAAAACTCGACTGGGGACATTCTGTTGAACGTGAAAAAAAAAGTAAAATCTATCCGAGAAATACGTGCAGACGCTAAAAATAGGATAGAAGAAGCCAAGATAGCTACATATCAACTCGAATACCTCAAGACAATGTTTCCAGCTATTGAAGATATTCTTGAAACTGACTATAAGGATTTATCCCTGTCCGAAACTAAAATTACAGACTCCGACCCTATTAGGAATTATATCTCAAAGGAAGAATGGTTTGCTCTTTCTGAAAGCCAGAAAAACCAGTTGGCACTCGATAGATATATTGAATCCAGGAAAAAAACAAAATGGCAAATTGGCAGGGATTATGAATTGTATGTCGGATATAAATACTCCTTAAAAGGCTACAAAGTAGATTTCTACGGCTCATACATGGGATTAGAAGATTTAGGTAGAGATTTGATTGCCAAAAAAAATGGAAAAACCTTAGTCATCCAGTGTAAATACTGGAGCCAAAAGAAAACTATACACGAAAAGCATATCGCTCAACTCTATGGTACCGCTGTATGCTATTCTCTGCAAAACGATATTCCTTTTGAAACTGTAACTCCTGTTTTAATAACAAACATCACTCTTTCGGATACTGCAAAAGAGTTTTCAGAATATCTCTCAATTAAAATTGTTGAAAACTTTGAGTTTGGTGAATTCCCAAGAATCAAATGCAATATCGGTAAAGATGAATTTGGATTTGAAACTAAAATATATCACCTACCTATGGATCAACAATATGATTCCGTAAAAATTGATAAAAAAGGTGAATTCTTCGCCTTTACTGTAAAAGAGGCAGAGGAAAAAGGATTTAGGCGTGCTTTCAAATGGCACTCAAATAGTTAAAAGCCAACTCCTGTTTACGGCAGGAAATTGGATTCAGGAGGTCTTATTTTTATGCGAATTGCTACTTATATCCGCGTTTCTACGCAAGAACAGGCTCTGGAAGGCTATTCCATTGATGCCCAAAAGGAACGTCTCACCAGCTATTGTAAAGCAAAAGGCTGGACGCTCTCCGCCGAATATATAGATGGTGGCTTCTCCGGCTCCAATCTGGAACGCCCCCAGATGCAAAAACTTATTTCCGATATTTCTCTCGGTCTTTTCGATGGGGTACTTGTCTATAAGCTCGACCGCCTCTCCCGCTCCCAAAAAGATACTCTCTATTTGATTGAAGATGTATTCCTCAAAAATAATATATCCTTCGTCTCTCTCAATGAAAACTTTGATACCTCAACCCCCTTTGGTCGTGCTATGATCGGTATTCTCTCCGTCTTTGCGCAGCTTGAACGAGAGCAAATCAAAGAAAGAACCCGCATGGGCCTTGAAGAACGCATCAAAAAGGGCCACCATCATTCCTATGCCCCCTTCGGCTATCGTCTGACAGAAAATGGCTTGGAAATCAATCCTTCCGAAGCTGCTGTCGTACATAAAATCTATGAGCTTGTTCTTGCAAATTATTCTTTCAAGCAAATCAAGGATTATATCGTGAAGCATTACCCGGAATACCCCTCTTTTTCCGCCTCACGAGCAAATAAAGTCTCTCAAATCGCCCATAATATCACATATGGCGGCTATGTAAAATTCGGAAATTCCATTTGTAAAGGAACCCATGAACCCATCATCGAAGATTCTCTTTTTGAAAAGGTATCCGGCATCCTTGGAAAACGCCGTGATGAATGGGAAAGATTGCGCACCAAACGCACAGGCACGCATAGCAACTATCTCCTTACCGGATTCATATACTGCGGCGAATGCGGCGCACGTTACCGTGCTGTTCCAAAGCCCACCGGTGCCATCTACCAGTGCTATTCCCGTTATGGCTCTCCGGCTCACATGGTAAAAAAGAAAGGTTGTAAAGGTCCTATTCTAAAAGCAGATGAAGTGGATTCTATGATTTTTGATGAACTTCTGAAAATCAAGTATGATGAAGATTATTTCAATAGCTTAAAAAATGCCCCTGTCCGTGATGAAACCACTGAAATTGTGGAAAAAAACAAAAAAGAAGTGGATAAAATCAACGCACAAATCGAAAAACTTTTAGATTTATATGGCATGGATGGAATAGATATTGCTATCCTTTCTTCAAAGATCAAATCCTTGGGAGATAAAAAAGCCCTACTGGATCAATCTATCATAGAAATTCAATCTCAGTCCTATAAACCCAGTCTCTCATACCATGAAGTACAGTCTATCCTCGTCGACTTGGAATCTCTGATAAATAAAAAAGCAACCGACGATTTACGCCGGCTGCTTCAACTGCTTCTTGATAAAATTATCATTTCCGAAGATGGAATCTCTGTATCTTGGAATTTTTCTTAACCAACCGCAGCTCTTTCCGCTTCCATCTTCTTTTCAATCTCCTGTTTTCGCTCAACTTCACGCTTGTAACAAATGTCTTTTACTTTCATTAGGCGAGTCGTGTTAGCACGTTCATTTTCTTCCAGCTTCATGGTGATATATTTAATGGTCTCCTGATAGTTGGGAATCATAACGTTTTCCAGTGCGTTTACACGACGGCGGGTACGTTCGATCTCCTGAGCCAACAGCTGTGCTGTCTTTTCGCTTTCTGCCAGACGAAGCAGAGGCTCCATGGCATCGGAAAAGGAAAGCATTGCACTGTCCAGTTCACCGGAGGTGAACGCCATACCATAGGGATAGATATTGCCTTCTTTGCTGCCTTCCTTCTGGAAGTCAAACACAGGCACATTTACACTCATGATATTTTTATTGGTTACCTTAACAGATACGGACTGCTGGGGAATCATCAAAGCTTCCCCTAAGCTAGCTTCACTCAGTACCGCTCTGGCGATGATAAAGTTTTTATAAGCATTTTCCAGGGCTGTTTCCGCTTCCTCTCTCAAACGCTTATTTTCCCGCACGATTTCCATGAACTGCTTCATCAGTTCATCCAGCTTATCCTTCAGCAGCTTATGACCTCTGGTTGCTGTTTTCAACTGGCCTTTCAAGCGGGTCATTTCCATACGGGTGGGGTTGACATTCAATCTAGCCACACTTCATCACTCCCCGCTGTTCAGATATTTTTCCAGATATTCGTCACGGATACGTTTCAGCTCACTCTTGGGCAGCATACGCAGCAGGCTCCAGCCTGTTTCCAATGTCTGCTCGATGGTTCTGTCTGTCTGGAAGCCCTGAGAAACGTAGGTTTTTTCGAATTCATCTGCAAATTTTGCATAAATCAGGTCAACCTCGGACAAAGCGGATTCCCCCAGAATCGCCATCAATTCCTTGGCATCCTTACCACGGGAATATGCTGCGAACAGCTGGTTCATGGTATCCGCATGGTCTTCTCTTGTCTTTCCTTTACCGATACCTTTATCCTTCAGACGAGACAGGGAAGGCAGAACGTTGATGGGAGGCTGGATACCTTTTTTATCCAGTTCACGGCTCAGGATGATCTGACCTTCTGTGATATAGCCTGTCAAGTCGGGGATAGGATGTGTCTTATCTTCTTCAGGCATAGTCAGAATAGGAATCATTGTAATAGAGCCTTCGTGACCTTTCATACGGCCTGCACGTTCGTACATGGTCGCAAGGTCTGTATACAGGTAGCCGGGGTAGCCACGACGACCGGGAACTTCTTTTTTCGCTGCGGAAACCTCACGAAGGGCTTCTGCATAGTTTGTGATATCTGTCAGGATGACCAGAACGTGCATCCCCTGTTCAAATGCCAGATATTCTGCCGCTGTCAGTGCCATTTTAGGGGTACAGATACGTTCTACAGCAGGGTCGTTTGCCAGGTTTACGAACACAACGGAACGGTCGATGGCACCTGTCTGTTTGAAGTCATTGATAAAGAATTCAGCATCTTCAAAGGTAATACCGATGGCAGCAAATACTACCGCGAATTTGGAATCTGTACCGCGAACCTTTGCCTGTCTTGCAATCTGTACCGCCAGATTTGCATGGGGCAGACCGGAAGCGGAGAAGATAGGCAGCTTCTGCCCACGAACCAGTGTATTCAGACCGTCGATAGCAGATACACCTGTCTGGATAAATTCTGCAGGATATTCACGGGCCGCAGGGTTGATGGGTGCGCCGTTGATATCCAGTCTCTTTTCGGGGATAATTTCAGGACCGCCGTCGATAGGGTTACCCATACCGTCAAAGACACGACCCAGAATGTCAGGGGATACGCCGAAGTCCAAGCTCTTGCCTAAGAAACGTACCTTACTTTCTGCCAAGTTGATACCTGTTGCGCTTTCAAACAACTGGACCAGAGCCATATCGCCGTTTACTTCCAAAACTTTACATTTTCTAATCTCGCCGTTTGCCAGTTCGATTTCGCCCAGTTCATCGTATGTGACACCTTCAACGCCGGAAACAACCATCAGAGGGCCGGCTACTTCCTGAATGGAACGATATTCTTTTATCATAATTCATCTGCCCCCTTTCTGATGAGATCCTGTACCTGTGCTCTGATTTCGTTTTCGATTTCATCGTAGCTCTTGTCTACGTTGATTTCTTCTACGTATTTTGCACGGCCGATACGTTCGATAACGTCCAGCTTTGTCAATTTCTGAATGGTGATACCCTGTTTAATGGCTTCGCCTGCTTCTTTATAGAAGGTCAGAATCAGCTTCATCATACGATACTGTTTATGCAGGGATGTATAAGTATCCACTTCGTGGAAGGAGTTCTGATGCAGGAAGTCTTCACGGATAGAGCGGGCAACCTCCAGAATCAGTCTGTCGCTGTGGGACAGAGCATCCACACCGACCAGCTGTACGATTTCATTCAGCTCTGCTTCTGTCTGCAGCAGTCTCATGGCTTCTGTACGCTGTGCGGAGAAGTTGGGTTCTACGTTTTCATCTGCCCATGCGTCAACCTTCGCCTGATACAGGGAGTAGCTTGTCAGCCAGTTGATGGCAGGGAAATGACGTTTATACGCCAGAGAGGAATCCAGACCCCAGAATACCTTTACGATACGCAGAGTTGCCTGGGATACGGGTTCGGAAATATCACCGCCGGGAGGAGATACGGCACCGATGGCTGTCAGTGTGCCGATTCTGCCTTCATTACCCAGACAAACCACACGGCCTGCACGTTCATAGAACTGCGCCAGACGGGAACCCAGATAAGCAGGGTAGCCTTCTTCACCGGGCATTTCTTCCAGACGGCCGGACATTTCACGAAGGGCTTCTGCCCAACGGGAAGTGGAGTCTGCCATCAGAGCAACGCTGTAACCCATATCACGGAAGAATTCCGCAATGGTGATACCTGTATAAATAGATGCTTCTCGAGCCGCTACGGGCATATCGGAAGTATTTGCAATCAGAACGGTTCTCTGCATTAGGGATTCCCCTGTGCGAGGGTCTTTCAGTTCAGGGAACTCGTTCAGTACGTCGGTCATTTCGTTGCCGCGTTCGCCGCAGCCGATATAAACAACGATATCTGCATCCGCCCATTTTGCCAACTGGTGCTGTGTAACTGTTTTACCGGAACCGAAGGGGCCGGGGATAGCTGCTACACCGCCCTTTGTGATAGGGAAGAAGGTATCGATAACACGCTGCCCTGTAATCAGGGGCGCATTGGGGGATTCTTTTTCTTTGTAAGGTCTTTCACGACGCACGGGCCATTTCTGCATCATGGTCACGTTGACATCGTTGCCCTTTTCATCTGTGATGATACAAACGGTTTCTTCTACTGTAAAATCACCAATGAAGATTTCTTTGATAACACCCTTCAGACCGAAAGGCACCATAATTTTACACTGAACCACAGCAGTTTCCTGTACGAAACCGATGACATCACCTGCAACAACGGCATCGCCGGGCTGCTTTGTGGGTTCAAATTTCCATTTCTTTTCTCTGTCCAAAGAAGGTACTTCAACACCTCTGCGGATGTTTGTACCGCCCACTTCGTACATTTTTTCCAGAGGACGCTGGATACCGTCATAGATGGTGGAGACCAGACCCGGCCCCAGCTCTACGCTCATAGGCATACCAACGGATACCACTTCTTCACCGGGGCCAAGGCCTGCGGTTTCTTCATAAACCTGAATGGAGGCTTTGTCTCCGTGCATTTCGATGATCTCGCCGATCAGATGTTTATCAGATACACGAACCACGTCGAACATGTTGGCATCTCTCATGCCTTCCGCAATAACCAGTGGACCTGACACTTTTACGATCGTGCCTGTTTTCATATGCTCATTCACCTACAATCATTCTTTATTCATTAAACAATATATCTGCGCCGATGGCACGTTTTGCCGATTCGCGCACTTCATTCATGCCCAAGCCCATGTTTCCGCCGATACCGGGAATCACGATAATGGCGGGCAATTCCATATCTTTGTATTTGGCAATGCTTTCCTTTGCCTTCAGGCTGGCTTCTTCCGTGATATAAATGATCGCGTATTCTCTTTCCGCCAGTCTGTGGATGGTCTTTTTGATCTCCTCTGCTGTGTAAGCAGGGAAAATATCAATCCCCAGAGCAAGGAAGCCCATAACTGTGTCCTTGTCGCCAATGATACCAACTTTAGACATACGCTTCTCTCACCCTTTCCTTGATCGTTTCCGCATCAATATCATGCAGTTTGCATGTCATAATAATACGCACGCATTTCGCCTCAGTTTCCTTTGCAAGGATATAAGCCGCAACGGGTTCAGGCGTCAGCGTTTTATATTTCGCATCTTTGATACATTCCATCAAATAGTCATCACAGGCTTTTTCAAATACCGTGAAGCCCTGATCCATATAGGTTTCACACAGAGTGCCATAGGAGGTATCCTTCAGCATCTGGATAACATTGTCATTTTTCAATGCTCTGATCAGCAGTTCCGCGGGCAACTCACCGCCGGGCACGATGCTTTCTTCCAATTCTTCATCGCTGCGTTTCAACTGCCAGATACGCAGGAGGGTCTTCAGATTCGTTACATCAGCCAACTTGCGGACATATTTGGAAACATATTCGTTGCCCAGCTTTTCCGCTGCATCGGACATAACCTGAAAGCAGGCTTTGTCCAGAATGGAATCGATGAAGCGGGCATTTTTTGTTTTCGCATACATTTCTGTTGCTTCCTGCACTGCATCTGCCTTGATATTTGGCAGTTCCATATAGTTTCTTTCATGGAAGTTTTTCTGCAGGATATCCACAGGAATACTGCCACCCTGGATTAGATATTTTTTCCCGTTGACCTTGGAAATTTCCTCCTTAATCAACACTTTTACATTATGATAGTCATTCTTGAATCGGAAAATATCCATAAAAGTTTCGGAAGGGATCAGCTTACCGACAGCCTGATATTCCGCTTCCAGATGGTTCTGGATCATTTTTTCAAATTCATGAACATCATTGATCTCTGTTTTGCCGTAATCGGTTTCAGAGAGGATACGCAGTGCTTCTGCTGCGTCTTTGGCTTCCGCCATCTGCATCAGTTTCTGCTTTGTCAGCAGTTTATTTTCCATGGAACGAACACTCGCCACGGCGAAAGGGTAAATCTTGTTTCTAGCCATGCTCTACCCCTCCTTAGAATAAGATCTGTGCTGCTGTCTGGCGGATCGCTTCTTTTTCTACTGTAATGATAGATTCAAAAGAATAGTTATATTCGATATCTCCGTTTTTCACGATAAAACCACCGCTGATATCTGCAGTTTTTTCGGAAAGCCGGAAGCCGTTTTCCTGCACCACTGCAGTCAGTCTTGCTGTATCCTTGGGGGAAACAATGATTTCTGTCCCCAGAGATTTATCCAGCTTCGCCAGCATACCGCTGATAACCTTGGCATATTCCGCATCCTCCAGGGAAAGCAGTCTTTTTTCCGCTTCCGCGATCACATCAGCCAGAATGTTCTGCTTCTGTTCCAAGATAGCTTTTTTCGCCTGCATTTCCGCACCGGAAATCTCCTTGGATCTCACTTTATCTGCTTCGGAATTGGCTGCTCTTTCCAGGACATCCGCTTCTTTTTCCGCCTTATCCTGACCTGCTTTCAGAATGGAATCCACTTCCTTCTGAGCCTGTTTCAGCGTTGCATCTGCCACTTTCTCTGCTTCTGCTATGATTTTATCGATGATGATCTTGCCGTCATTCATAGGAGTTTCTCCTCCTTTGCCTTAATTTATATTACAACTGGATGCTGTTGAGCATCAGGAAGGAAATCAGCAGAGCCAATACAGCGTATGTTTCTACCATGGCTGCAAACAGCATACCTTTTGCCATTTCGCTGGGTTTTTTACCGATCAGCATGATACCGGAAGCTGCTGCTTTACCCTGTGCATAACCGGAGAAAATACCAACCAGACCGATGGGCAGTGCTGCTGCAAAAATGGAAGCACCCTGTGCCACTGTCAGATCAACCATGCCATCGCCGCCCAGAAGGCCAACTTTTACCAAAACGATAAAGGCGATCAGCAGACCATAGATACCCTGTGTACCGGGCAGTGCCTGCATCAGCAGAACCTGACCGAATTTATTGGGGTCTTCAGAAACAACGCCCGCTGCAGCTTCACCTGCAACGCCTACGCCGAGGGCAGAACCAATACCAGCCAAAGCTGCTGTAGCTGCGCCTAATAATGCTAAAAATTCACCACTGAATAAACTTTCTACCATGTTCATTCTCCTCCTTAACGATCTCGATCTTTCACGATCTTGATATACTTTGTTTTTCTTTCAAAAGGACGGAACTCTCTGCCGCCGCCCGTATAAAATTTGCCAAAGAATTCTACATACTGCAGTCTGCAGGAATGTACGAATGCACCCAAGGCATTGATAGCCAGATTGAAGATGGTACCAAACACCAGTGCCACTGTCAGCAGAATCGCGCCAACAACGCCGCCCCCTGCCAGAGAGCCCAGTGTGTTGATAACCTGCGCAACTACGCCAGTTGCCAGACCCAACGCCAGCAATCTAGAGTAGGAAAGGATATCGGACAGGTAATTGGTGATGCCATACAGGCTGCCAAGACCGCCTGTGATCTTTCCAAAGATGCCTTTTTTCTTTCTGCCGCCTGTCAGCAAAATGCCGACTACGCCGACGATAGACATTACCTTGCCTGCGCTTGCCAATGCGGGAGCCACACTGCCGCCCACACCAAACAGCACCAGACCGATCAGCAGTACATACCACAGACCGATATCACAGATGGCATCCACAGGATGACCATCCCGAATAGACATATACGCCTGAATCCCCATACCTACGAACAGATGGATTGCCCCCAAAATCAGGGAGAAGATCAACAGCTTCATAGGATTGTCCATGGGATTGAACCAGATCGGATTGATGGCGAACTCCTTACCGAACAGCGTTGCTGCCGCAACTGTGAAGAAGTTGCCGAACCAGCCGCCGAACAAAGCACCCCAAATGAATGTGGAGATGCCGCAGTAGAAGAACATCTTAAACATTTTATAAATGGTTCCTTCTGGTTTATATTTCTTCAATACGAATGCACACAATACGGAAAGGATGATACCGTAAGCCGCATCGGAAAGCATCATACCAAAGAAAATGAAATAGAATGGTGCCAGAATCGTCGTAGGGTCGATATCCTTTCTGGAAGGCAGGCTATACATATTGGTAACTGCCTCAAAAGGTGTCGCCACACTGCTGTTATGCAGCAATACGGGTACTTCTTCCTCTTCCTCAGGAATCTGGATGTCATAAAAGAATTCATATTCCTTCAAAAGGGCTTCGATCTCAGGCTGCGCCTTTGCAGGCATCCAACCATCGAAATAGAATACCGCGTCTGTACTCAGCATATCGCCGACGATACGCGCTCTGTCTCTGCGCATCACCAAGCTGTCGTAAAGGAATTCGATATTCTTGCGGGCGGTTGACAATGCCGCCAGCACTTTTGCGTTTTCATCGATTTTTGCTTCGATCGCTTCGATCTCTTTTTCATAATGATGTGTCGCTTCTGCAGGAGTGCCCTTCTGATCCGCCATGGAAACTGCGGAGAAGTTGAAGGGACGCAGTGCCTCGTACAAGGCATCCTTTTCCTCCTTCAAACAAATGATGGAGAAATATTTTTGCTGCTTATCCGCACTCACTTCCTGCACAATGGCGGAAGGTACTCCTTCCAGAACAGCCGCCATCAGCTGTCCCGAATCGGTCTTTGCCCCGGTGGTGCCATAAACAACACAGGCAAATTCCGTTTCATTCATTTCCAGCGGGATATCCAGCTTCAGCCAAGGCTGCAGCCCTGCGATCGAAGAACGGAGACGATTGATCTCGTTCTGCCCATCGGTAATGTTTTTGTAAGCGAAAACCGCTTTATCCACATTCATTTCCGTTTCCGTCTGTGTGGCATTCAAAAGTGCGGTAAATTCGTTGCGTCCCATTTCCTTTCTGGTAATGAGCAGCGGTTTTTTCGCTGTATCATACTTCCCGATCGCCTCAAGCGCAGTGCTGACACGGATAATATCCGCCTCCAGACGCGAAACATCGGCACTGTTACTGGTTCGGAAAATGTCGGGCATCCAGTCTTCATCGCTGACTACGCCTTCCTGAGAGTTGATCTCTACAACACCCAGATGCATCAGTTCATGGATGAAGGGATTCCGGCTGCTGTTCAAACCAATGACAGTAAGCTTCCGCATCTCAACAACTGCCATACGTTCCCACGACCTTTCCGATCACCGCCTGAACGGCTTCCTCTTTCTTTTCCGCTGCCTGCTCTCTGATCTTGGAACAAGTTTCTTCCGCGTCTTTCAAAATTTTTTGGATCGCTTCCTTGCTTTCCTCTACAGCGTTTTTTACGGCTTCCTGCATCTCTTTCTTTCCCTGCAGTCTAGCCTCTTCCAGCAGGGCTTCCTGCTGTTTCAGTGCGTTGGCCTTCATTTCTTCGGCCTGTGCGACAGCCTGCTTTTTGATTTCCACAGCACGCGCTTCTGCTTCTACGATGCTTTTCAGGATCTCATAAGCCATGATACTCACCTCTCTTGCTGTATTTTTGTTTGAACAAATTGCACAGGTACAAAATTTACTCCCGTCAAAATTACCTTGTTAAAATTATAACATTTATATTCTTCTAAATAAATAGAGATTTGTTCCTGTTCCACTCGTTCTTTTTCCCTCCCCATGAGAAGGGCAATTTGAATTTCCTAATGATTTCTATGGAAATTCTTAGTATGTACGAAAAATCAAACATACCTCAATCTAAATAATACGTGATTTATGCGATTATGTCAATGTTTCTTCTTTTTCGCCTAAATTGACAAAACTTTTTATCCCTCGGACACATTTGTTAAAAATCCATCAGGATTCACTTTCGCAAAAAAGCGATTTTCATTAGATTTACGGGGTTTTGCGATGTTGTTTCGCATGCGATATATTCGTGTCCTAATTTTTGCCCACCATTTTTTTCTAGTTTTTGCATGAAAATTTATACAAAACAAACAAAATCAGGTCAATTTTTTTTGACAGTTTCCCCTTAGGAAAAATCGATTTTGACTGAATAAAACTATTATAAATAAAAAAATATTCATTGACGTTTAAAAAAATCTTTTCCTTCCAGCATTTTATCCGTATACAGTTTTCTTTATGTAAATTCAATGAACGAAAAAAAGACTCATTTCTTCAAGAAATAGAGTCTCTTTCTTTGGCTTCCTTTTTTTCTTCTTTCAATACCGCAAAGGCTGCCCGGATATCTCTTTTCATCCAATGAGGCAGTTCACTGGCTTCCATCTCCTCTTCCGTTACCCAAAAGTAGGCTTCATGCTCCGCACTCAGGCTCACCTCGCCGTCCTTCCAGCGGCAGGCGTATGTAAAGATGCAAAGATGGATATGGTGCTTGATGGCATCAAACAAGGACAGGGGAGGACCAATGGAAACCTCCAGATCTGTTTCTTCCCTAATCTCTCTGTGCAATCCCTCTTCCGCCTTTTCAAAGAAATGCAGGCCGCCGCCGGGCAGATCCCATTTCTGATGACTATTCATGAAGCTGCCTTCCATCTCATGCTTGGAGCGGCAAAGCACCAATGCCTTATTCTCTTTTATGATGACAGCCTTTACAGCCACCGCAAAATCCCTTTTCACAGGATCGCCCCCTTTATGGCTTTCTTACTTCGCTTCTTCCAGCAGCTGGATCAGTTCCGCTTCTGTGAAGTCGTATTCCTTACTGCAGAAATGGCAGTGCAGGTTTGCTTTCTTATCTTCCTTGATGATTTTTTCCAGTTCTTCCTTGCCGATGCTGATGAGTGCTTTTTCCACTCTTTCCCTAGTGCAGTTGCAGTAGAATTCCGCAGGAATGGTATCCGTAATCTTCAAATCCATATCCCCCAGAATCATCTGCAGGATATCCTCGGGGGTCTTCCCCATATCCAGCAGGTCGGATACATAAGGGATCGTCGCCAGCTTCTGTTCCAGTTTGGAAATCATTTCTTCTGTGGCATCGGGCAGCAGCTGGATAATAAAACCACCGGCTCTGCGGATGGATGTATCTGTTTCCACCAGAACCCCCAAGCCAACGGCGGAGGGTGTCTGTTCAGACTGTGCAAAATAATATGTCAGGTCTTCCGCAATCTCCCCTGTTACCAGTTCGATACGACCTGCATAAGGCTCCCTCATGCCGATATCCTTGATGACGCTCAGATACCCATTGCCAATGGCACCGCTAACATTCAGCTTGCCGGGGTACAGGTCGGGTACTTCCACACCGGGGTTGAACACATAGCCCTTCACTCTCGCCTGACTGTCACTGGTCACCACAATACCCTGCAAAGGCCCTTCGCCCCTTACCTGCAATGTTACGATATCTTTTTCGCCTTTCAGCATACTGCCCATCATAGCCGCTGCTGTCAGCATTCTGCCCAGTGCCGCAGATGCCACGGGAGAAGTATGATGAATTTCTCTGGCGTGCTGCACCAAATCTCTTGTTGTAGCGGCAAAAGCACGGATACTGCCATTACCCGCTGTCGCCCTTACGATATAATCACTCATTTTGATTCCTCCAATTTATTTCAATCTGGCTGCAAAAAGCAGACGTTCGCTTTCGGCATGGGGTGCATCGAAGCTATAGCCATCGTAAACCTCCACCAGTTCCATGCCCGCTGTTCGCAGTCCATTTTCAATTTCTTCCATAGAATAAGCTCTTTCATAGTGATATTCTTCCACTCTCTCATACAAACCGTTTTCCTGCTGGATGAAAAAGCTTACATAATATTCGTTGATCTTCTCTTCCTCGTCGTAATCATTTTCCCAGATATATGCCGCACCTTCCTCTGCGGAACCAAAGACATTCTGTCCCAGCACTTCCCGAAACTTGTATTCTGTATTCATATCAAATAGGAAGAGACTTTCTTTTTTCATGTGACGGGCAATGCTCTGAAAAGCATCTTCCAACTGACCATCTTCTGTTAGGTAATTCATACAGTCACACAAGCTGAGAATACAGTCCGCTTTCTCCCCCAATTCCAGCTCTGTCATATCCTGACAGGCCAGTCTGACGGAAAGACCTGCTTCCATTGCCTTATGGTCTGCCTCCGCCAGCATTTCCGGAGAAAGATCCACACCGATCACATCCAGTCCTTCCTTTGCCAAGGGCAGCAGGATACTACCCGTACCGCAGCCCAGATCGATGACTGTTTTCGGCTTTACGCCAAGCTTGTCCCAAACTGAATGGATATGGTTCAGCCACTGGTCATATTCTACTTGTTCCATAAAAAGATCATATACAGATGCAAAAGCTTCGTATGCACTCATAACCGCTTCCTCCAAAGGCATATTCTTTCACAACTCTATATTATATCTTTCTATCCATACAAATGCAAGCATAAATGCACTGAAAATCAAAGCGTCAAGCTTGCTTGTAAGCGATGATTTTTCAGTGCATTTATATTTGGATTTCATCCAAATGAGGATTTCCTCAGGAAATCCGAATCTTGCATTTGTTATCTTTTTTCTCTTTATTGAATCAAAGCGTCAAGCTTGCTTGTAAGCGATGATTTTTCAGTGTATTTTTTCATTCACTTTCTTCCTTATTATTTTCCTGTTTTCTTTCCTCTATTTTCCGCCTCCCCATGATACCACCAATCCGCCCACTTTCCTTTGATGTCAGCCCCTTCCAGCCGAACTGCTCCACCTTGTCCAGTAATCCCAGTTCCTCTGCAATCTCATATTTCATGGCAAGGTCTCGTTTTTCTGCTTCTGTCAGTTCCTTTTTTTGCCCCATGCCCACGCCTCCTTTTTCCCTTTCATTATGCTCAGACAAGGACAGAATATGTATTTTGTCCATGTGCAAATGTTTCTCCGAAAAAATACTGTATTTTCTGATAAATTGTTTGACAGAACATAGAACTAGTGTTAGACTATGAGACAAATACATATTTTTCAAAGTAGAGGTGCGTTTTTCAAGAGTATCCGGGTGAATATCATAAGGGATAGATGCAGCCCGCAAAAAGGGGAAAACGCCGAAGAAGGGAAATGCCTTATCTTTCCGCTTCTGGTTGTACAGTCAATAGCTGTATGACTGTCATTGGAAATCCAATGGAGCGCTACAAAGATCAATCAAACTGCGGCAGTTCGCATAGACTTCTACCACAGTTTCCTTGGAAGTCGGCGCAGGTGTCGACTTTTTTTGTTTACAAGCGGAGAAAGCCAGTTTTCTTCGTAATAAGCACTGCATTTGCTTGCAATGATGCAAGGCATTATTACGAAGGAGAAATGATTTGCGGAGCAAATACATGAGTAAGGCGCAGCCTTACGAATGGCTTTCATTACGAAATCTATCTGCTTTGGAAATGCAACGAAACACAAGCAATGTAAAAGAAAGAAGGAATTAAAAATGAAAAAAATCAATCTGGCCGTTGTAGGTGCTACCGGTATGGTAGGCAGAACTTTCCTGAAGGTTCTGGAGGAAAGACAGCTTCCCATCGAAAACTTCTATGTGATGGCATCTGCTCGTTCCGCAGGTAAAACACTGGAATTCAACGGCAAGGAATATGTTGTAGAAGAACTGACAGAACATTCCTTTGATAAACCCATTGATATTGCACTGTTTTCCGCAGGCGGCAGCACCAGCGAAAAATTCGCTCCTATCGCTGCAGCCCATGGCTGCATCGTTATCGACAACAGCTCTCAATGGAGAATGGACCCTGAAGTTCCTCTGGTTGTTCCCGAAGTAAACCCCGAGGATATCAGCTGGCACAAAAACATCATCGCTAACCCCAACTGCTCCACAATTCAGGCAATGGTTGCCCTGAAGCCTCTGGATGATAAATATAAAATCAAACGTGTTGTTTATTCTACATATCAGGCAGTATCCGGTGCAGGTGTTGCCGGCTGGCAGGATCTGGAAAACGGCATGAAGGGTGAAGCACCCAAGAAATTCCCTCACCCCATCGCAAGCAACTGCCTGCCCCACATCGATACATTCCTGGATAACGGCTATACAAAAGAAGAAATGAAGATGGTAAATGAAACAAGAAAGATTCTGCACAACGATGATATGCGTGTAACAGCTACAACTGTTCGTGTTCCCGTTTTCAACTCTCACAGTGAATCCATCAACGTAGAATTTGAAAATCCCTTCGATCTGGATGAACTGATTGAAGTACTGAGAAATGCTCCCGGCGTTGTAGTACAGAACGACGTTTCCAAAAACGAATATCCTATGGCAGTGGAAGCAGCAGGCAAGGATGAAGTATTCATCGGTCGTATCCGCCGTGACGAAAGCGTGGACAACGGTGTAAACCTGTGGGTAGTAGCCGACAACATCCGTAAGGGTGCAGCAACAAACGCAGTACAGATTGCAGAAGAAATCGTAAAAGCAATGAACGCATAAACATATATCATTAAATCCAATAACAATTTAAGGAGGTCTTACTTATGTCTATTTTCACTGGCGCAGGCGTCGCTCTGGTAACCCCCATGAACGCTGATGGCAGCGTAAATTTTGAAAAAATGAGAGAATTGATTGAATTCCAGCTGGCAAATGATACAGATGCTCTGATTATCTGCGGTACAACCGGCGAAGCATCCACAATGTCCGATGAAGTACAGATTGAATGTATCCGCTTCGCAAAAGAGGTTGCGGCAGGCCGTGCGCCTATCATCGCAGGCGCAGGCAGCAACGATACTGCCCACTGCATCGAACTGGCACAGGGCTGTGAAAAGGCCGGTGCAGATGCCGTTCTGCTGGTAACCCCCTACTATAACAAAGCAACCCAGAAGGGCTTGATTCTCCACTACACAGCAGTTGCAGAAAGCATCAATATCCCTATCATCCTGTATAATGTACCCGGCAGAACAGGCTGCAATATCGCACCTAAAACAGTTGCTGAACTGGCAAAAGTGAAAAATATCGTAGCTGTGAAAGAAGCAAGCGGCAACCTGTCTCAGGTAGCTGAAATCGCTGCTCTGGTTGGTTCCGATTTCGATATTTACAGCGGCAATGACGACCAGATCCTGCCCGTACTGTCTCTGGGTGGCAAAGGTGTTATCTCCGTTCTGTCCAATGTTGCACCTAAACAGACCCACGATATGGTTATGAACTTCCTGAACGGCGATGTAAAGGCTGCTACAAAACTGCAGCTGGATGCCATCGAACTAATCTCCGCTCTGTTCTGCGAAGTAAACCCTATCCCTGTAAAGGCTGCCCTGAACCTGATGGGTTATGAAGTTGGTGCCTGCAAAGCACCTCTGTGCGACATGGAACCCAAGAATCTGGAAACACTGAGAACAGCAATGAAAAACTACGGTCTGATTTAAAGCCCGTGGGGCTCCGCCCCACCGCCCCGCAAGCCTGTTCAGTACTTTGCTTCGCAAAGCCACCTTCGGTGGGTAGGGCATCTTCCCTACTACCTTATAAAAAAGCTTGACCTAAACTTTATACGAAAAACAAATTTCTTTGAAATTTGTTTTTCAAATCAGGGTCCAGGGAATTTGTGCACCGCCAAGAATAAGGCGGCGGCGAAGCCGTCTTCCCGAAGGGAAGATGCTTGACCAATTTCCCTGGTGGGAATTTGAGGGCGACGCCCTCAAAGAGAGGAGTATTGATATGATAAATGTGATTATCCACGGCTGCGGCGGCAAAATGGGCCACGTTGTAGCCGATTTGGTAAAAAATGAACCCGATTGTCAGGTGGTGGCCGGTATCGACCCCGGCATGCCTGAACTGGACTTTCCCGTATTCCCCAGCTGTGACGCTTGCGATGTTGCAGGCGATGTCATCATCGACTTTTCCACAGCCAAGGCAGTCCCCGCCCTTCTGGCATTCTCCAAAGCAAAAAACATCCCCGTTGTTCTCTGCACCACAGCCTTGTCCGATGAAACGACAGCACTGATGAAAGAAACAAGCAAGGATGTAGCAATCCTGAAATCCGCCAATATGTCCGTTGGTGTAAACCTGCTGCTGGATCTGGTGCAGCGTGCGGCTGTCATTCTGGCAGAAAGCGGCTTTGATATCGAAATTGTGGAAAAACACCATAACCAGAAGATCGACGCCCCCAGTGGCACCGCAATGGCTCTAGCAGATGCCATCAATCAGGCTATGGATGAACGGTACCACTATGTTTACGACCGCTCTCAGGCTCGTGAAAAACGTGAAAAAACAGAAATCGGTATCCATGCTGTCCGCGGCGGCAATATCGTTGGCGAACATGATGTGATCTTCGCCGGCAGAGATGAAGTCATCGAGCTGAACCACCGCGCAACTTCCCGTGAAGTATTCGCCGTTGGTGCAGTGAAAGCAGCAAAATTCCTGGCTGGCAAACCCGCAGGTTTGTATACCATGAAGGAAGTTCTGCAGTAATAAAAACAAAAACCCTCAAATCCATGGACATCCATGAACTTGAGGGTTTCTTTTTTTATTCCTTTTCAGCTACCAACTGATAGATACTGCCTGCTTTCGCAACGATCCCTTCCGGAAGGATCGTCCCTGTCAGAATGATATCCATAAATTCAGGCCGTTTCTCAATAATCTCTTCCAATTCCGATTCCTGCAGATAGCCTTTTTCCACACATTCCAAAATGCCATCCAGCAACAGCATTTCACATTCGCCTGTATCCACAATTTTCTTGGCAAAATTGAACGCATTGTGGATTTCACCGAAGATTTCCTTATGCAGTGCCTCATCGAACTCTGCCTCCTGCACCTCCGCACAATCCCGATCTTTTTCAAAACGGAAAATACGGAAATCCGGCTCCAGCTTTTTCAGCAATGCGATTTCCTTGCTGTTATGATAATCTAAAAATTGAATCATTACGACCCGCTGGTCCTCGCCAATGGCGCGCATCCCGCGCCCCACCGCTACAGCAGTTTTGCCCTTGCCTGCGCCGTAATAAACTGAAATCTGACCTTGTCTCACGTTTCTTTCACTCCTGTTTCTATCTCAGGCTTCTTCCGCTTCTGCAATCCGCCCTTCTGCCTCGTGCTCCGCCCGATCCGGAAGTTCGATCTTGGAAACAGAGACTTCATAAGCGACCCGTTCTTCTACCTCATCGCCAATCCGTTTCTGATAGTTTCTGCTCTGCACGCGACCCCAGACACGAATATTGGAACCAACCTCCAGATTTGCCATATATCTGGCATTTCTTCCCCATGCGATACAGGGAATATAGTCGGATTTATTATAGGCACGGTTCACCGCCACCAGAATATCGGAAATTTCTCTTCCAAAAGGCGTTTTGCGATAGATGGGCGGCTTACAAATATAGCCATTGAGGAAGATCTGATTTTCGTTCTTTCCCTCTTCCTCCTCCATCAGCCTGATTTCTCTTGCGAAAACCGTCAATACCAGACGATTTTTCTTACTATTATAATTGTTATAACTTCTCAGCTGTCCGGTGATATCCACTTTTGCCCCCACCTGCAGCAATTCCATATCGATCAGCCGCTCGGAAACAGTAACCGGCAGGATATCCGCCTTATCACTGAGGCGTTCAGAAGAAATCTGAAACGTATAGAAACCCTCGCCATATACCTCATGACTAAAGACACAGCCTTCTACGATCTTACCGGCAATAAGAACATTGTTGTTTTCCGGCAATCCATCCATTTGCATCTCTTTCTCCCCTTTGCTTCGCCAAAGACAACTCTGGCAATGATCCTTCAGTAATTCAGTTTATGCAAAAAACAGCCATTCAGAATCAAACTTGTCAGATTTCTGTTTTTTTGCGTCTCCCTCCGCCCGTTTCTTACTGTTCTGTCAAATTTTTTCCATTTCTGAAAATAAACCCGATCTTTACACAGTCGATGGCAACCACCATCGTGTAGTCTTTCGTTCTATAGATCATAGGTGCGCCGCCCTTTTTCACAACGACAGCGTCAACCTTTTTGCCCTCTTTTGTCCAGTAGCAGAGGAAGGTAAAATCTTCATCCTCTCTGATCGCCCATTCGAAATCAAGCAGAGGTTTCACGAAGAAATCCCCATCACAGCCGAAATAACTGTTGATCCGTTTTTTCGCCTGCTCAAAGTCCATTACTGGTCCTTTTTCTTTCGCCATAACTTCCTCCAAAATCACATAGTACTTGCTATTACTATGGTACTGATTTTTCTGTCAATTGTCAATAAGAACATACCACCACCTATCTGGCATGCTGTCTTTTTCTTTACGAAAAAAAACGCTGTATTTGTTGAAAAACACAATTCTTTTCAGGAATACAACGTTTTTTATCATTTATTTTCTTCTCAGGATCTCTTTCAGGTATTTGCCTGTATAGGATGCAGGCACCTGACAGATTTCTTCCGGCGTTCCCGCTGCCACCAACGTGCCGCCGCCATCGCCCCCCTCGGGGCCAAGGTCGATGATATAGTCTGCCGTTTTAATGACATCCAGATTATGCTCGATAACAACCACCGTATTGCCGCCCTCTGCCAATCTCTGCAGGATATGCACCAGCTTATGGACATCCGCCGTATGCAGGCCTGTGGTAGGCTCGTCCAGAATATACATGGTGCGGCCTGTACTCTTGCGGCTCAGTTCTGTAGCCAGCTTCACCCTCTGGGCTTCCCCGCCGGAAAGGGTGGTGGAGGACTGCCCCAGCTGCACATAGGAAAGCCCCACATCATATAGAGTTTGCAGCTTCACCTTGATTCGGGGGATGTTTTCAAAGAACACCAAGGCCTCTTCCACTGTCATTTCCAGCACATCGGAGATGGTTTTGCCTTTATATTTTACCTCCAGTGTTTCCCGATTATACCGCTTGCCGTTGCAGACCTCGCAGGGTACATAAATATCAGGCAGGAAGTGCATTTCAATTTTCACGATACCGTCACCGGCGCAGGCTTCACATCTGCCGCCCTTTACATTGAAACTGAATCTGCCCTTCTGATAGCCTCTAACCTTCGCCTCCGTGGTCTGAGCAAATACATCCCGAATCATATCGAACAAGCCCGTGTAAGTGGCAGGGTTGCTTCTGGGGGTGCGCCCAATGGGAGACTGATCGATATTGATGACCTTATCCAGTTTTTCCAGCCCCAGCATATCCTCATGCTTGCCGGGTCTTGTTTTGGCTCTGTTCAAATCCCTTGCCAGTCTCTTATACAGAATTTCATTAACGAGAGAGCTTTTGCCGCTGCCGCTGACCCCCGTTACGCAGGTAAACAGCCCCAAGGGAATCTCCACATCAATATGCTTTAGATTGTTTTCCGCCGCCCCTTTAATAACCAGCTTATTTTCCGGCACAAAAGGTCTGCGCTCCTTGGGCACTTCAATTTTCTTTCGGCCGCTGAGATAAGCCCCCGTTACGGAACGCTCACAGGCTTTGATTTCTTCCACACTGCCCGCACAGACTACTTCGCCGCCGTCCCGTCCGGCACCGGGGCCGATATCTACCACATAATCCGCCGCCAGCATGGTATCCTCGTCATGTTCTACTACAATAAGGGAGTTGCCAATATCCCGCAGGTGCTTCAATGTAGCCAGCAGCTTATCGTTGTCCCGCTGGTGCAGGCCGATGCTGGGTTCATCCAAAATATACACAACACCCACCAAGCCGCTGCCAATCTGGGTTGCCAAACGGATTCTCTGGGCCTCCCCGCCGGATAACGTGCCCGCTGTTCTGGAAAGGGTTAGGTATTCCAAGCCAACATCAATCAGGAATCCAACACGGGCATGGATTTCCTTCAAAATACGCTCGCCAATCATGTTTTCCCGCTCTGTCAGCTGCAGGCTATGGAAAAATTCCTGCATTTTGCCGATGGAAAGCTCCGTCACTTCGGAAATATTTTTGCCGCCCACAGTGATTGCCAGCACCTCCGGACGCAGACGTTTGCCGTGGCAGTCGGGGCACTGGATGTTTGTCATATATTCCTCATATTCCCCCCGCATGGTTTCAGAAGTTTCACTATAGCGACGCTGCAAATTGGGAATGATGCCCTCAAAGGGATATTCATAGGAGCCCGTCCCCCGATAATTGCTGTAGGTCACCTGCAGCTTTTCGCCGCCGGTGCCGTAAAAAATGATGTCTTTGATTTTTTGGGGCAAATCCCGAAAAGGCGTTTCCAGAGAAAAATCATATTTTTCCGCCAGCGCATCGAACAGCACTCGGCTCATGCTCCCCTTCGTAGAAATGGAATTGTAGCCCGGTGCAGAAACCGCCCCTTCCAAAATGCTCAGGGTATCATTGGGCACAATGAGCTTTTCGTCGAACTTCATCTGCATCCCCAAGCCTGTACAGGTGGGGCAGGCACCGCTGGGGTTATTGAAAGAGAACATTCTGGGTTCAATCTCCATCAGGTCTACGCCGCAGTCTGGGCAGGAAAAGCTCTGACTGAACATCAGCTCATCCTCTCCCTGATTGACATCAACAATCAGCAGACCGCCGCTCAGGGCAGAAGCCGTTTCGATGGATTCCGTCAGGCGCATCTGCATCCCTTCCCTTACCATCAATCGGTCTACCACGATTTCAATATTGTGCTTTTTATTTTTTTCCAGTTCAATTTTTTCAGACAGCTCATACATCAAGCCATCCACCCGCACACGGACATAGCCGCTCTTTTTGGCATCCTCCAAAAGCTTCACATGCTCGCCCTTGCGTCCTCTTACCACAGGTGCCAGAAGCTGTAATTTCGTCCGTTCGGGCAGTTCCATGATACGGTCTACGATTTGGTCGATGGTCTGTTTTTTAATCTCCTTGCCGCATTTCGGGCAATGGGGAATGCCGATTCTGGCATACAGCAGACGCAGGTAGTCGTAAATCTCCGTTACCGTACCCACGGTGGAACGGGGGTTATGGCTAGTGGTTTTCTGGTCGATGGAAATGGCAGGGGAAAGGCCTTCAATCAGGTCTACATCGGGCTTTTCCATCTGCCCCAAAAACTGTCTCGCATAGGAAGAGAGGGATTCCACATATCGCCTTTGCCCCTCCGCATATATGGTGTCAAAGGCAAGGGAGCTTTTGCCGCTGCCGCTGACCCCGGTAAAGACCACCAGTTGGTCTCTGGGGATGGTCAGGTCAACATTTTGCAAATTATGCTCTCTGGCCCCTTTGATTACAATTTTGTCCTTCATAGTTCCTCCTTTTTCTTGAGGGTTCTACCCTCAAACACCCGCCAAGGGAGTCACTCCCTTGGAACCCAATACCGCAACAGCATGAACATGCTGTTGCAAATAGGGGTGCAGGGGGATTATCCTCCTGCTGGGGGAGTTGGGGGCAACGCCCCCAAGGTCTTTTAAATCATTTTCTTTAATTCCAGTATCTTGTCCCGCAGTTCCGCCGCCCGCTCAAATTGCAGCTCCATGGCGGCCTGCTTCATTTCTTTATCCAGCTTTTTGATAAGCTTGTTCAGTTCCTCCACACTCATGGATTCAGGGTCTTTTTCCAGACCGAATTTCTGTTTTTCCGTTGCCGCTTTCGTAATCTGGATGATATCGTGAACCTTCTTTTTGATGGTCTGGGGCGTAATGCCATGGGCTTCATTATACGCCTCCTGAATGGAACGGCGGCGGTTGGTTTCGGTGATAGCCTTATCCATGCTTTCCGTCATCACATCAGCATACATGATAACACGCCCGTTGGCGTTTCTTGCCGCACGACCGATGGTCTGTATCAGAGAGGTTTCCGAACGAAGGAAGCCCTCCTTATCTGCATCCAAAATGGCAACCAAGCTGACCTCGGGAATATCCAAACCTTCCCGCAGCAGGTTGATGCCAACCAGTACATCAAATACATCCATACGCAGGTCACGGATGATTTCCAAGCGTTCCAGCGTATCAATATCGGAATGGAGGTAGCGCACCCGAACCCCAGCTTCCCGCAGATAATCTGTCAGGCGTTCCGCCATTTTTTTCGTCAAAGTGGTTACAAGGACCTTATCCCCCGCCTCTGTGGTCTTTCGCACCTCCGAAAGCAAATCGTCAATCTGCCCATGAATAGGACGTACAGAAATTTCGGGGTCGAGCAGCCCAGTGGGGCGGATAATCTGTTCCGCCGTCTGTTCAGAATGTTCCTTTTCATACACAGAGGGCGTTGCCGAAACGAACAAAAGCTGATGAATCTTGCTTTCAAATTCACTGAATTTCAAGGGTCTGTTATCCAAAGCGGAGGGCAGCCGAAAGCCATAGTCCACCAAAGTAGTCTTTCTGGAACGGTCGCCCTCGTACATCCCGCGAATCTGTGGAATGGAAACATGAGATTCATCGGCAATAATCAGGAAATCATCAGGAAAGAAATCGATGAGGGTAAAGGGCGTACTGCCCGCTTCTCGCAAGGAAAGATGGCGGGAATAGTTTTCGATGCCTGTACAGAAGCCCATTTCCTTCAGCATTTCCAAGTCGTAATTGGTGCGCTGTTCCAATCGCTGGGCTTCCAAAAGCTTGTCCTCCCGCTTCAGCTCCGCCAACCACACCTCCAATTCATCCTCAATCCGTTGGATGGCAATTTTCATTTTATCGGGAGCCGTAACGTAGTGGGACGCAGGGAAAATGGAGATATGATTTCTTGTTCCCATAATTTCTCCCGTCAATACATCAATTTCCGTAATTCGGTCAATTTCATCCCCGAAAAATTCCACACGGACAGCGTGTTCTGAGGAGCCGATGGGGAAAATCTCCACCACATCCCCCCGCACACGGAAGGTACCACGCTCAAAATTCATATCATTTCTGTCATACTGCATCTCCACAAGGGCCCGCAAAACCTCGTCCCTGTCCTTTTCCATGCCCGGACGCAGGGAAAGCATCATACCATAGTATTCCTCCGGGTCGCCCAAACCGTAGATGCAGGAAACACTGGCAACAACAATAACATCCTCCCGTTCCACCAGTGCCGCCGTAGCAGAGTGGCGCAGCTTATCAATTTCATCATTGACCGAGGAATCCTTTTCGATATAGGTGTCCGTACTGGGCACATAGGCCTCGGGCTGATAATAATCATAGTAAGATACAAAATATTCTACCGCATTCTCCGGGAATATCTCTTTTAACTCGCTGTAAAGCTGTGCTGCAAGGGTTTTATTATGAGCTATGACCAAAGTTGGCTTCTGGACCTTCTCAATAACATTTGCCATGGTAAAAGTTTTGCCGGAACCTGTAACCCCCAGCAAAGTCTGAAATTTCAAGCCTTTTTGGAACCCGTCGGCGATTTTTTCGATTGCCTGTGGCTGGTCACCTGTCGGTTTATATTTAGATACTACTTTGAATGGTTTATCCATAAAACACCTCCCAGTGACCCCCCAAAAAATGTTTATTAGGTAAAAATTGCCGTTTTTTCACGATTCACATATTCAGCGAACCTTCTTTTTTCCTTCGGTTCGAATTTGGGTCACTTGAACAAGAATTGAAAACTATTTCACACTATATGACACACGGATGATTATAATGGAATTAAGTCTCTCAGAATTATAACATAGAAAAAAAATAATGTATAGCGAACACGCAAAAATTCCAAACATTTGTTCTATTTCAAATCATCCGGTCCTTCGAATACATCGATTTCTATCAATGTATCATTTTTAAATGAAGCCGACACAGGAAACACCTGCATCGGCTTCACAGCTTAGCTTAATCTTGCTTTTAGTTGAAGAATCTTTTCTTCGATCTTCCGTATAGTCTCATAGAACCCCTCGTCCGGTTGCCCTGTTGGGTCATCAAGGCCCCAATCTTCTCGCCATTTACAGGGCAAGTGTGGGCATTGCACATTGCATCCCATCGTGATGACTCCATCCACAGGGGGAAGTTCCTCCAACAGTTTACTGTATTGTCCCTCAGCTTCCATATCAATGTGATACAATTCCTTCATAAGACGAACAGCATCTTGATTGATACAGTTTTTCAACTCTGTCCCGGCGGAATAGCTTTCAAATATATCTGACGCCAGATGCCTTCCCAATGCTTCTGCGATTTGGCTGCGACAGGAATTGTGAACACAGATAAAGGCGATTTTTGGCTTACTCATATTTTTTCCTCTCAAAATCCATGCTTATGGAGCAGTTTTTCAACATCAGCGGCTTTCAAAACCTTACCCATGGAAACAACCTTTTCATTGACCACGATAGCAGGCATACTCATAACGCCATACCCCATGACTTTCTCCATATCGGTAATATACTCCACCTCTCCGGGCAACCCAAGCGCCTTGACAGCCATCTTCGCGTTTTCATACTGCTCATGGCAGGATTTGCAGCCGGCCCCCAAAACCTTGATGTTGATGGTTTCATTTTCAGTTTCACCACAGCAGCAATCAGATTCTGCAACAGTGCCAGTCGTGCTGCAGCAACAAGTAGTGCTTTCTTCAACCTTGCTCTCAGAACTGCCACAACAGCAGGCAGGGATTTTCTTTTCTTCTTTCTTTTTCCCAAAACCAAACAGTGCCATAATCATACTCCTCCTATCATCATTTTAAATGATCCCAATATATACATATTCATTCACAGTTGCAGGAACAGCCGCACCCGCAAGAAGACACATTTTCAAACTTCTTCATTTTCCCTTCGTAAAACTGCTTGAGATTTTCCGGAAGCTCATAAGCTCCGCAGGAACAGGTCGGCTGGGTGTTCAGACTTTTGAGGATGGCATTTGCCAGCATTTCCTTTGTGGGAACCTCATAAGTCTTGCCCTCATACTCGAACACACGGCAATCTACATTCACACCGGCAATCTCACCGCAGCAATCACAATTGGATTCTTTCACAGTTCCGAAAATGTCCTGCCCATTGACAAGAATTGTCGGGGAGGATAGAAAATGATATTGCTCGGCAAGCTGTGGTGTTGACATTTCTTTCTTTTGGTAATCTATTGCATAGCCAGCCAGTTCAAGTGCGGGACGAAGAACCGCAACAACTTCATCCAGAACGGTATCCGTGCCAATACAGCGGTCACAGGTGGTCAGGTCCAGATATAAATACTCAATTCGCAGTTTCCTATCAGTACCCACTTCGGCATCCGCATGACAACTGCAGCAACATCCGCAATCATATTCTGCATTTTCATTTTCTTTTATTGCAGGAGGTATCCATCCAGTATCTTCTCCCACATAAGAAATTGCGCCCTGCGGACATTTATTGCCGCAGTCGTGGCAATGGTCGATGCAGTAATCGGGATATGCCACAATGGGAACAGGGAATTTCTTTTTATCGTAAACACCGTGAGAACAGAAATTGATGCAGGTTCCGCACTCCGTGCAGGATAAAATATCAATTACAGGATACCATTTCTTAGCTATAGTCGTGACCTCCTTATATGAAAAGATATTGGAATGCATTAAACAAGTATCCGACAGCAATGATGCCAACTGCGCAGATAGCAATAAATAATCCCAACAGTTTCGGTTTCACAGCCTTACGAAGCATTATCATGGAAGGAAGGCTCAAAGTGGTAACAGCCATCATAAAACTAAGGACAGTTCCCAGTAGTGCGCCTTTTGCCAGCAGTGCTTCCGCAATGGGAATGGTTCCAAAAATATCCGCATACATGGGAACACCCACAAGAACAGCCAATATAACGCCAAAGGGGTTATTGCTGCCAAGAACGTTTTGAACCCAAGCTTCGGGGATCCAGTTGTGGATCACGGCGCCGATACCGACACCGACCAAAATATACGGAAAGACTTTTTTGAAGGTTTCTGCAACCTGTTCTTTTGCGTAAATCAGTCGATCGTTTACCGATAGATCAGGAGATTCGATGTCTACGCTGCTCTTTGCATTGCGAATAAATTCTTCTACATGGTTTTCCATGTGCAGTTTTTCAATGATCGTACCGCCTATGACAGCAATAATCAAACCAACAACAACATAGACAACAGCGACTCTTGTGCCAAAAATACTCATCAGCAGAACAAGGCTTCCCAAATCGACCATTGGGGAAGAAATCAGGAAAGAAAATGTCACACCAAGGGGCAAACCGGCACTTGTAAAACCGATAAACAATGGGATGGACGAACAAGAACAAAAGGGTGTCACTGTACCCAGAAGGGCTGCGATGATGTTTGCCCAAATTCCTCTGAATCGCCCTAAAATTCGTTTGCTTCGTTCAGGCGGGAAAAAGCTCTGGATATATGAGATCACAAAAATCAGAACACAGAGCAGTACGGTGATTTTTATGACATCATAAATGAAAAATTGGATGCTCCCACCCCAGCGGGATGATGTGTCCAGTCCCAAAGCAGACAGACCACTGTTAATAACAGTATTCAGCCACTTCATTCCAAGCACCTGCTCTTGTATAAAGAGCCAGATAGAACGTAAGACTTCCATAGTAAGTCCCCTTTCAAATTGATAGATTTAAGAATATCGAAATATTTTTTGAAATGAAAGCCACCTTTTCAGATGGCTCATTTTTCTTCAGAACAGAAGCTTTCATTCTGCATATAGGGAACAACTAATGTAACCTGCTCATTCAGCAGTTCTTTTGCACGTACTGTGCCTTCCGGGTCAATGGAATAATGAACCCATTTTCCTTCTTTTCGTCCCTGTACAATACCAGCATCACATAATATCTTCATATGATGAGACAAGGTAGATTGACTGATATGCAGTTCCTCCAAAAGTTTGCAGGCGCATTTTTCTCCGTTTCGCAACAACTCAAGGATTTGAAGACGATTTTCATCACAAAATGCTTTGAACACCTTAGCAGTTTCCTTATATTCGGATGCCACTTATCTCACCTCACATTCAAAAATTTCGATATATTTATAGTATATGCATCAAATCGAAGAATGTCAATATATATTTTTCAGTATCCTCCTTCAGATAGGCATATTTAATAGCACTTTTCCTCAAAGGGAGTACATCAGATTATGGATCTATATTAAAAAAGTGGACACATAAAGTAACTATCCATTACAATTAAGTAGAACGGTGTTTTTTTGTATATTCTGACACTAAAGTCCGTACATTCCACCTGCATAGCAGGTGGTTTTTTATTCCTGCATAAAAAAAACGGTGTGATTTTCATTCATCACACCATTTTATAATTGTTTCATCTATGAAATTTGGTTTGTCATCTGTCTAAATCGTAATTTTTGCGGCCAAAAGTGGGCTGTTTTTTGCTGAAAAATTGCTCAATTTTTGTCCTCAAACCACAACATTTTGTGGTAAAACCCCATTTCAGCCTCTAAAACCACTAAAGTACATGCTTTAATCCTCGTCCAACTTCAAAACAGACATAAAAGCCTGCTGAGGCACTTCTACGCTACCGATCTGACGCATACGTTTTTTACCCTCTTTCTGTTTTTCCAGCAGTTTTTTCTTACGGGAAATATCACCGCCGTAGCATTTTGCCAATACATCTTTCCGCATGGCGCTGATGGTTTCTCTGGCGATGATCTTGCTGCCGATGGCTGCCTGAATGGGAATTTCAAACAAATGTCTGGGGATTTCCTTTTTCAGCTTTTCGCACATCTTTCTGCCACGTTCTGTTGCAGAGCCCTTATGCACGATAAAGGACAGGGCATCCACAGGCTCTTTGTTCACCAGAATATCCAGTTTTACCAATTCGCTTTCCTGATAACCGATCAGGCTATAATCGAAGGAGGCATAGCCACGGCTTCTGGATTTCAGTACATCGAAGAAATCATAGATGATTTCATTCAGGGGCATGTGGTAGGTCAGCATCGCTCTGGTGGAATCCAGATATTCCATACTGATATATTCGCCGCGGCGCTGCTGACACAGTTCCATGATGGGGCCGATATAATCCTTGGGCAGCATGATTTCCGCCTTTACGATGGGCTCTTCCATCTTTTCGATACGGGCAGGGTCAGGCATATTGCTGGGGTTGGACAGATCAAAGCTTGTACCATCTGTCAGATATACTTTATAGATAACACTGGGGGCTGTTGTTACCAAATCCAGATTATATTCTCTTTCCAGTCTTTCCTGAATGATTTCCAAATGCAGCAGACCCAAGAAACCGCAACGGAAACCAAAGCCCAGCGCAATGGATGTTTCAGGTTCAAAGAACAACGCAGCATCATTCAGCTGCAGTTTTTCCAGAGCATCTCTCAAATCGGGATATTTTGCGCCATCCACAGGGAAAATACCGCAGTAAACCATAGGATTTACCTTTTTATAGCCGGGCAGAGCTTCTGCCGTAGGTCTGGCTGCTTCTGTTACCGTATCGCCCACGCGGGTATCGGAAACTGTTTTGATGCTGGCTGTAAAATAGCCTACCATCCCCGCGCTCAGCTCATCCACAGGCAGGAAACGACCAGGGCCAAAGATGCCCACCTCTACAACATCAAATTCTTTGCCTGTTGCCATCATTTTTACCTTGCTGCCCTTGCGAATCTTGCCGTCAAAAAGACGCATCAGAACGATAACACCACGGTACTGATCGTAAACAGAGTCGAATACCAAAGCTTTCAGGGGCGCATCGGGGTCGCCTGCAGGGGCAGGGATATCTGTGATGATGCGTTCCAGAACATCCTCGATATTGATGCCGTTTTTCGCAGAAATTTCAGGGGCATCCTCTGCGGGAATCCCAATGATATCTTCGATTTCCTGTTTTGCCCATGCAGGGTTTGCACTGGGCAGGTCGATCTTATTGACCACGGGCAGAATCTCCAGATTATTATCCAATGCCAGATATACGTTTGCCAATGTCTGGGCTTCGATGCCCTGTGCTGCGTCAACAATCAGCACTGCACCTTCGCAGGCCGCCAAAGAACGGGAAACCTCATAGTTAAAGTCCACGTGACCGGGGGTATCAATCAGGTTGAACTGATATTCCTCCCCATCCTGAGCGTGGTAAATCAGACGCACCGCCTGAGATTTGATGGTGATGCCTCTTTCTCGTTCCAGATCCATGTTGTCCAGAACCTGTTCCTGCATTTCTCTATCTGTCAAAAGACCCGTTTTCTGGATCAGTCTGTCTGCCAGTGTGGATTTGCCGTGGTCGATATGGGCCACGATACAAAAATTTCGAATATTTTTCTGTTTGTCCTGAGACATACGCTTCCTCCTTGCAAAAATATGATGCATACATAATATCTTATTTTACCACATCTTTGATATGGAAGTCAAAATAATCCCATCATTCTCCTGTGTTCTTTTCTTCTGACTGCTTCTGTTTTTTCACAAACAAAATCCAATTAACGGCACACACAGCCGCCGCTACAAAGCAGACCGCCGCTCCCCGACCGATGCCTGCCTTTTTGAACAGCACACCCAGCAGCAGGAAAATCACCACTGCCGCCTGACGGAGCATTTCTCCCTTTTGCAGTCCTTTTTTCTTTTCTTCATCTATCCATCGAGGCATTCCTTTCTCCTCCTTCGTTTTTTATTTATGATATCATAAGAAATCTCTTCGTCTTTTTTAACAAAGCCTTAATTACTTTAGGGTAATCAGGTAAAACTACGATGAACCAAAAATAGCCATGTAAACTTAAAAATCGTTGATATTATCGCATTTATATCAACTTTTTTGCACCATGTAAATTTTATCATAACTACGCACAATTTGTCCATCGGTGGCAAATCGGTGGCAATGCCACCGCCATGCGGTATCGGTATAATCCAACGAAAACAGCCCCTCTTTCGAGGGGCATTTCTTTTGCAAACAACTTAAATCGAATTTCACTTAACTTATGAAAACTTGATAAGTTAGCCTAATTATTTGCACTAAACCTCACTTAACTTATCAGAAATTTAGGTTTTTTGATAAGTTAATCATAAAAAGACCCCGGGCCCGAAGGACACCGGAGTACGTTCAAAGCACCAGAAGGGAATCGAACCCTCGCTCTCAGCTTGGAAGGCTGATGTTCTACCATTAAACCACTGATGCACGGAAACGCATCTTTCATCACCCGAAGTATGTTGGCGGCGTTTCTGCCCTGTTGGTGCCATCCTGATCACCCTAGCATCGTTGCTCTCCGATGTGTCACAATTCCTATCGGTTTGTGTTCCGTCTGGCTTTCACAGATGGGAGCGACCCAGCAAAATGTCGACAAAATGGGGCTTCTCGGACTTGAACCGAGGGCCGTCCGGTTATGAGCCGGATGCTCTGACCAGCTGAGCTAAAGACCCAGGTTGCCCCGGAATACCCGGGGCGTTTGTCATTTTTAAAGAACCAAGGTACCAGCTCGGTGTCTTTACGGCATGACAAAAGCACAATGGAAATGATACTTTATCAATTGTCGCACATTTATTATACCATTTTCCTGAGCCCGCGAAAATGGTTATTTCCCATTTTGGTGATATCAACAAAATGGTTTTTATCATCTTCGTGACACCACGAAATAGATATTTTGCTTTCCGCTGTGGTTATTGCAAAAACGCAACAACCATTTCCATTTCGGAAACAGTTCAGCTACCGAGGAATCCTCGGCAGCTCATTTTCCCGCTTCATCCGGAACTTCATCCGCCAGAATGCCTTCGCTTACCATGATGGTACCCTGTTTTTCAATCTTCGCATCAGCAACAGCCTTTTCTAATGCTTGGTCTACGAATACATTGAAATCCGTGTATGCCATCAGCAGATAGGACTTCGCCCCATCAGAAATCATTTTCCAGAATTTTTCCTTAGCTCTTTCCTTTGCCTCTTTCTGTGCCGCTTTGTCGAATGCATCATCATATTTCAGGTTATCCACATAGGTCTGATTGGTTGCTTTGACCGCCGTTTCGATGGCAGTCCAGATTTCATCCATGTGGCGTTTTGCCGTTTCACTGTTTGTCTTTTCCTGCATCTGTTCTACTGCTTTTTTCCCGATTTTCTGTACAAATACCAGCAATACAGGCACGCAAACGCACGCCAGACACTGAAACAGTTCTTTTACCATAATTTCCATATTATTCTTCCTCCTTCTCTTATTCCTTCACAGCAGGCGCAAAACCCTTCTGAATCAGCTTCCGGTCGTATGCGCCGCCTCTGTAATTAAAAATGATGCTGCGAACCATATCATGGCTCAGGTCGATATTCCCTTCCCCGTCGCCGCCGATGATTTTCGCATCCATCAGTGTTTTGATGATTTTCCGAAAATCGTTCTTTTCAGGGATATCGTTCAGTGTTTTATACCGCATTTCTTCCTCATCCTCCTCTGTTGTTTCAGGTTTTTCGCAAACGAAATAATACTTTACTTCCCGCTGCAAGCGTTCCAGCGGTGCCAGCTCCCGGTCAGAACGATTGCTGGCAGGGTCATTGATATGTACCATATCTCCTGTTACATTCCACCACAGAATAAAATGCCCGCTGCTTGTCCATAAACCCGGACCCATGCAGGCAATCACCAAATCGCCCCGCTGCACAGCCCGCAGTGCCTTTTCGTGATATGATGCTGCTTCCAGCTTATTCAGATTCCGCAGATTAGTGAAATTCAACTGCCTGCTCTGAATTCCGAATTTGGCCAACTGCGGCGCAAAATAACTGTAATAGGTTCCCTGATTTGGTGCTTTGTAGCCGTTGGCCTTGCTCCATGCCGCCGTATGTGCAGGCGTTACATTCGCATCCGCCCATGTAGCAATAACCATCGCCGCCGAAGTTGGGCCGCACCCGGCATTGCCGATGGTCGAACCATCCCCGCCGGCGGAGTAGTCATTTTTCGCCCATTTAGGGTCTGTCTGCAAATATTTTCTCGGTCGTTTCATTTTCTTCCTCCCATCACAAATCTGTTACCGTTTCTTCCGCAATCGTCTGCGGATTTTGCTGCTCTGCTTTTGCTTCTAACATCGCCATTTCGTATGTAATACCACCGGCAGTGTTCTGCTTTGTGCTTTTCATAGTATAGCCTGACTTGGATGCGGCCCACGCCGCCCAAGGTAGGCCAACCATAGCCGTCAACCATGGAAATGCCGCATCAAACCGTTTGTACACACAGTAAAATGCCAGTAACATCATACCGATGGTATTCACCCACAGCAATGCCAGCTCATTATCCAGTACTTTTTGGGAATATTCCTTCTGATTTTTCATGGAATACCGCCGCCATTCAGCAGAAACCCCACTACGGCACCGACGATAACAGCAATCGCTTTATCGATAATCCCATCCCACCGTTTTGCTGGCTTTGCCACCAGCTGCTTTACATCATCTTTGATTTCTCCGACATCCGTTTTTATGTGTTCCTGCTCGTTCTGCATGACGGAAAAAGCCTTTGTGAGGTTTTCAAGATTATCCTGCCGTACTTCCATCTTATCCAGTCGTTCCTTGTTGCTATTGCTTCTCGCTTCTACTTCAACCAGTTTTTCTGCCATTTCATTCTGATTCATACCTCTCCCTCCTCTCAATTCGTCCTCTCTGCCGTGATATAGGAAAATTCCTCTGAACTATCATTTATTTTAGAAATTCCCCCTTTGCCACCATCTCCTAAAGAACCTCCTCCGCCACCGCCACCACGGATAGCTTTTGAAGAACTTGAATATTGACCTGTACCGCCAGTTCCACCATGTCCTAGAACGCCGTCCTCACCGTTAGCACCACTATTATCAGTAAATGTGATTCCGGAATAACTAGAACCGCCGCCTGTGCCGCCACCTTCACCACCAGAAGCACCGCCGCCACCGGAGGTATTAGATGCAGAACCTCCAGAACCTCCAGCCAGAGTAATTAAATCACCTATTACAGTTGGTGTGCCTTGTTCTCCTCTATTACTATGACCTCCGCCGCCACCGCCACCTGCACCACAGGCTGTAACGATAATTTCAGTTACACCTTTTGGCACTGTAAAAATGCCATCCTCTGTAAAAATTCTTTCTCCACCAACAACTGCATTTATTATAAGTTCATCTAACGGGACAAACTTCTCTGGATTCTTAATCGTACTATTCAGCGCTTTCCCGATTTCTCCCCAAATTCTCATACAAACACCTCCTCAATATCACCATTTGCAAGAAACACTGTTTTCAGTGCAATAGACAAACCATCCACATTCGTAAATGTTTTCGTGATACTGCCGTCTGCATCAAACGTAGTCACCAGCGTTTCGCCCTTCTCATTGGTCTCCGTGATGCTGCCATCATCATTGAATACCGTTTTTGTCTCCTGAAACCCCTGCAAGGCCATGAATGCTTCACGGTTCAGGGGCGTGCCCTCTCTTGTCGGTTCATCTGCCAGTTCCACCGTCACAAATTCACTTGTGCCATCACCGTAGGTCAGCTTTCGCCGCCCTGCCTTTGTGGGTTGCCTGTCCAAAAAATCCTTCATAGCAATCTATCACCTCCGCTTTCCTCGACACCGCAGTATCGATATTCCTGTTCCATGTTTTCAAACATCGTTTTGCCAGCTTCGGCCATCCGTTCCCAGTCGTTGACCTCCTGCCAGTCCAGATAACCGCTTTCCGCCAGAACAGGCAGACCCAGTCCAACCAAAAACAACCGCACCAGAGCGTTATAGTTCGCCCGAATACGGTTGATTTCCGAAATCCAAGGCAGGTTGTGTTCCTGCCAATCGGTGTGTATGGTTTGGGTCGCTGTGCCGTCTGGGCTGACTGTGGTCTCCTCCCTGTTTCGGTAGGCATGGGGAATGAAGATAACATCCGTCTCCAAATGCTCCAAGATGTACCGATAATTTCCCTCGATGCGGTTCAAATCATCGGCGTTCAGTGTGCCCTTCTGGCATGCCAGAGAGCCGGCATCCGCCCCAGACACATCTGCCGCTGCTCTGTCTGTTATGGGTTCTCTCCAATTACTCACCGACCGTCACCGCCTTTGTTACAAATCCACCCGTCAGGTCTGTATCCATGCTTTCCACCACAGACCCACGGTATACGCCGTATTCCGTCTCGATATCCGACAGAAGCCCCACAGTCTCCTCTTTCATCACGAAGCTGATATCCTGTTCAATCCTGTATTGATAGTAGTCAAAGAGCCTCTGAGCGGCACTCTGGGCGTTTGCGCTGTTCAGAAGGGTACTGTCGGCATCCACGTTGTTTTCCTTGTCCCCCGCGGGCAGTTCCGCCATCTTAACCGTCACCGTTTTCTCCGTGTCCACGTATTTTTTCCCGCTGACGGTGCAGACTGTGTCCGCCGTACCTTCCACGATGCAGTAATTGACGCCGCTCTCCACCAAAGTCCCCGCATCAACGGTAATTTCCGCCGCAGGCTCGGAGAAAAGAATCTCGTTGCGCCCTGCCGCCAAAGTCACCTTGCAAAGTTCCTCTGACGCATCACTTAAACTGTATTCATGGGCTTTCACGTTCACCCCCGTCACCAGAGAGCGCATCTTTACCTTGGTACCGATGAATTTCCTGTCCCTGCCGATGGATACCGTAGGGATATTCGACCAATCTGGAAAGGCAACAATATTGACCGTGCCGCTCCTTGCTGTCGTCACATAGCCGCCGATGGCAAAGGCTAGGTGCTGCAAGGCTTCTCTGTGGGAGCAGATTGGCAGATAGCCCGTTACAGGCACATCCCGCAGGCTGCTGTCTAAGGTATACCCAAAGCCAGCATCGTCCATGATTTCCTTCAGCAGTTCATGGGCAGGCTTCGCCCTGTAGATACCGCCTTTGTAGTTGGTGCCGTCCATGATGCCGATGCCGTCCTGAGCGGAAATGGAAAGCAGCTTATCCCCTTCCATTTCCATATCCTCCAGATAGAAGGTTCCAAGGTGCTTGGTGGTGCCGTCCTGCGTTCCTTCTACGGTCAGCTGCTGTTTCTTCTGCAGCAGGGTATATACGCCTTTTGGATTGAAGATGTTGAAATCATCGTCCTCGGAATAGACCGTAAATTCCAGTGCATTGGAGGATACAGTCAGCCCGGAAAGGTCGATTTCCTCTAAAAGGGAAGCCGTTTTCAGAGAACCCCGCTCAAACATCTTATTCATGCCGTGCATGATGTTCTGTACCTTCAAATACCGATGGGGGCGCACTGTCCCGTAAAACACGATTTCGATTTTGTTGTAGTTCTGCACCGTTTCCACGCAGGAAAACCGCCAGTTATTTGGCCGGAACGCCTTTTCCAGAATCAATTCCGCACCATGATACCAGCGAATCAGCAGGTCATTGCAGTAGTTGTTCCCGTATGGGTCAAATTCAAAGGTCAGCCCAATGGCTTCATGCAGTTCCTGAAAGGTCAAAGTCAGCATAGGGGGCGTGGCGAATCTCCCATCATCCCCTGTCATGCTTTCCGACCAAATCCCCCAAGTGAAATCCTCGGGGTTCTCAGGGAACAGCCGAAAGCTGCCGTCCAGCTTGAAATAATTCCGTTCCAAGGTAGCAACCTTCGGTGCATACACCCCCTCCAGAGATAAATCCTGCGGGTCGATAAAGGCTTTTCTGTCTGGCATGGCTGCGGTGGTATCCTGTTTCGCCGTCACGTCCACCAAGCCAAAAGAAATGCTTACACCTGTCTCCATGGCTTACACCTCCCCGGGCAGTCTGGCAGGGGCTTTTGCAATCAGCTTGATGCTCAGCCCTCCCCAGTAATGCTTGCCGTTATGGCTGCGTTTCAGTTCGTCCCCGCTGGTAGTGATGTAACCACGGAAGGAAAACGTCCCATCGGAGGAAGGCACCACAAAGTCGTGAAATTCCACAGGCTCCGTGACCTTCTTCCACAGTCGGTCGTATTCCGCCCGATTCAGATTCAGCCCCGGGAAGGTCAGGGTGTAGTTGTAATAGACCCCGATAATTTCCCGCTGCAGGTCGCCGCCCTCCGTTCGGGTGGCGTATTTGTCCAGCACAGCGGATTCCCGTTTCAGTGCTACCAAGGGGATGTTGAATTCCACCCCGTCAATGCTGAATAATGCCATTACAATACACCTCCTGTCTGTAATGATTTGCCGATGCGCTTCTGTTCTTTGGTGATAACAGGGTGCAAAACTCTGCCAAGCTGTGCAAGACTTCCCGTAAACTCAACTGTAACATTCACATCCCCGCTTCCCATCATGCCTGCCAGTTCTTCCCGCATAATCTGGCGAATCAGACCTTCAGGGGCTTCCAAGTTCCGCCCGCTTTTCTGGTCGCCGAGAACAGCAAGGAATTCTTGGTTGGGCGGGATGACCGCGCCTGTGGCAAGGCGGGGGATACTGATTTCTTTGATATCAAATCCGAAGCTCTTCCCGCCAACACCTGGCACCCAATCAGGAATAGACCAATGCAGAGTGTTCAGTTTTGCAATGATGCCATTGACAGATTTTTCCACAATGCCGATAATGCCGTTTAATACACTTTTTGCCCCCTGTTTGATGCCATCAAACTTATCAATCCAGAATTCTTTCTTGAATTTAGGCTCAACATTATCAGCAAACCATTTTTTGATATCGCCCCATTTTTCCTCAATGGTGGATTTGATTTCATCCATTGTGGTGGTGATACTGGTTTTCATTGTTCCAATTTTTTCTGCAAAATCATCCTTCAGGCCAGCCCAAGCCGTTTTCATTTCTTCGATTTTTTCAGGGTAGTATTTTTTAATCTCGTCCCAGAAATTTGTGAAGCCAGCTTTCATTTCATCGTACTTTTTCAGCACCTCAGTTTTCAGCTCGCCCCAAGCCTTCTTGAAGTTGTTTATCAGGCTGAACTTCGCCCCGTTCACGCCGTCACGGTCAAAGAGTCGCATTTCTGCGTATTCCTCGATGCGAGTTTTCGCACGTGTTATCGTGTTTACAAACTCCGGTTTTCCTTGATATTCCAGCAAGCTTTTTCTTGTGGAAAATCCTAATGCCAGAGCCAAACCCGTCACTGTTGGCGGCTTGGGTGGCTTATCATACAGGATATGCCCCTTTTTATCTGTCATAGGCGTTCCGTCGCTATCAAAAAAGGGAATGCCTTCACACTCCCTGAAATAATTCTCAATCTTTTCTTCAATTTCTTCTTTTGTTTCATACATAGGCGGTCTTCCGCCAGTGTTTTCAGGCATAAGATCGCCCCTTTCATAATTTTTCTTTGCAATAGAAAAGACACCCTATGCAGGCTCCGCTTTATGCGGAACTGCCAGCGACATTCCTTCGAAGAAGGATGCGCCATTCCGAGTGCCTTTCTGTTTGGTGTAGTTGTGCCTCCATGTCCATCGGAATGAAATGTTTTCGCTCGATTTCCATAATAACATGTTACCACATTCTTAACGGACAATCAGGACATTTCATCATTTTTCAAAAAATCTTTCAAAATATTTTCTGCAGCTATCCCCAGTAGACTTTCCACCTATCTTTTCCGCAACATCGCACCAAGGAAGATTGTCCAAAATACGATACTGGATAATTCTCCGCATCCTGCTATCCTTGATAGAATTTATGTATTCTTCCACGCTATTTGTAAGCTCCAAAAGCTCAGCCTCCATATTTGTCATTTGCGCCAGATACAAATATAGCTGCGTCTGCTGTCTAGACCCACGCATTGCCGTAGACCATCGCATTGCCGTAGACCCTCGCATTGCCGTAGACCCTCGCATCGCCGTAGACCCTCGCATCGCCGTAGACCCTCGCATTGCCGTAGACCCACGCATTGCCGTAGACCCACGCATCGCCGTAGACCATCGCATTGCCGTAGACCATCGCATTGCCGTAGACCCTCGCATCGCCGTAGACCCCCGCATTGCCGTAGACCCTCGCATTGCCGTAGACCCTCGCATTGCCGTAGACCCACGCATCGCCATCGTGGCTCAAGTTTTCTTCCTTTTCCAAATATCCTCCAAGGTCTCCTGCGTGGATGGTCTCACCCCATTTTGTTGTAAAATCCACAAGCGCACGAATCTTGAATAGTTTTCTTCCTAAAACTGAAATACTCATATCTGTTACGAGTTCAAACTTTTTCATTGATTTTTCCCTCCAATTCTGGTATTTTTAAATTAGGTATTTGTCTTTGTCCCCGAAGGTGCGCCAACACCCAAGGGGATATTTTTATTTCGCCGCTGATTTAAACAGCATGGCACCGATGGTGATGGATGTAACCAACCAACTAATGGTTAACGCCCATTCCATATGATCCCACATCACAACTGCCAGCCACATGGCAACCGCCACCATAGCCGCAATAGCACCTGCGTATTTCATCACCGTCCAGATGGACAGGAATATGTATCTTCTCTTGGCTTCCTTCATCAGGCGTTCTTCCCGTCTGGCTTTGCGTTCCTCCGCTGTTGTCATTCTTAACGCCTCCTTTCCTGCATCTGGGACACAGATACCCTCTGCTGGTGTCTTGCGTTATTGCGATGTTCCATAACAGCCGACACCGCTTGCAGATGGCGTATCTGCGGCCTTTAACTTGCTTCATCATTCCGAACCAACAGACAGGGGAACGATGTTGTTCGGATCGGATACGTCGTACCCTTCATACTTCCGCAAAAATTCCTCTACGGCCTCTCTGCGGCATTTCAACTGCCCTAATTTCAGGAATGGAAGCAATCCAGCTTTTTTCAATTCGTAAACTCTGCTGGGGTTGCATTTCAGGATTTTTGCAACCTCCTGTACTGTGTAAAGCATAGGTTCCATAGGAACACCTCCTTTACATGAAAGTCACCTGTGCATTTTCTTCTGTCACCAATTCCCATAAGAACAAAGGTAATTCGTACTTATTGATGATTTCCAGAGCCTTGTCCGTCTGGTTGCGGTGGATTGCCTTATAAGAACGAACATCAAACTCCCTGCGAAGCTGACCTTCCAAATCTCTGTAGACTCTTCCGCGCAAACTTGCATTTTTATAGGCCTTGCTATTCTTGCCACCAAGCAGATAAACGACCTTCCTGTTTTTGGCATCGGTAATCTGCTGACACTCGATGGCCAACAACGGCATAGTTCGTTTGAAATCCTGCAAATCATCATTTACAGAATCAATCTTCTGTTCCAATTCCGTATGCCCCTGTGCCAATAACTGAATCTGGCCTGCTGTGGTTCTGGGGATGCTATATGTACCTGTTTTTCTGATGGAAGGAAGCACTTCCGCTGTCACCCAGTGCTTAAACTTTTTCGCATTTGGCATTTTGCTGGAAAGGATCAGGCTGTAGAGACCAGATTCGTTGATAAGGATTGGCGTCTGTTCTCTGCCCATGGAGTCACGAATCGTTACCCCATCCAGTTTGTCCTCTCCATCCACATGATCTGTCAGTGCCTTTCTTGTGTTGGTGTACCCAAGGATTTCAGATACATCCTTCCCCACAAAATATGGATTATCATTTACCATCAGTGTTCTCACGGAGCCGAACTCTGTGTTTTCAAAAATTTTTAATTCGTTCATTTAGACCTCCTTATACTTGCTTCCCTTTTTCTACCAAATGTGCTATGCTCAGAAGAAAAAGGAGTTTTAAAAATGGATGCTTATATCATTGAATTATTAAATTCAAATATCTCATTGGCTTTCTGTACGCTTATCAGTGGATTTGGCGGTGCCTTTATCGGTTCTTTTGTTACCGCAAAATCATTGAAAAAAGAAGAAAATAAACGTCTTGTAGCTGAATATTATGCAGAGTTTGCATCTTCCTACGCAACTTTTGCTCTTGATACTAGAACAATGGAAGATTTGAAGAACTTAATCGCATCCATAGAGAAGTTGCGCTTGTTCTGCCCGGAAGAGACTGAAAAATATTTTTCAATGCTTGTTTTTTTTGCTGCAAAGCAAGAGCCCGAAGTTGAATCTTGTAAAATAGCTTACGCTGAGATACAGAAAGCAGTTAAGAAAATTATCAGAGAATAATGTTTTCAATCAGATGTGTTACCACAACCGATATAATTGTGAAACATACTACCAACAAAAAACATACTGTCCATTGTTGGAAACGAATGACTCTTATTTTCTGAACAGAACGCTCTTTTAGATTCCATATTTTTTCCTGCGCCCATTTTTCCATCTTCGTTCCTATCCAGCATCCAAAAACCAATGAATATAAAGCGGAAAATAATCTCATTAGAATCACGCCCTTTCGCTAACAACAATTAGCTTATAGCTAATTTGCAGATCAAAAAAAATTGACCTTCAAAACTTTTGCAAGTTTAGAGAGTGTTTCCACCGAAACCCCCTTTTTTCCTGCTTCAATTTGACATACAAATTGATTGGTAATACCCGCTTCTTTTGCCAATTCCGTTTGTGACATTTCGGCAGCTAATCTAGCATCACGCACTTTTTTTCCAATTTCTTTCCATTCAAACTCTTTACATTCCAAAAAAATACCTCCTTTCTCAAAAAAGTATTGACTATTAACCAATAGTTAATTATAATAAAACTACAACTTAAATTAACTATCAGCTAAGTTTTGTATACATCAGATTAAACTTCTTGGCGGTCGTTTTAACCTGTGATTTAAGTATATATTAATCTCTGGCTAATGTCAAGATGTTTTTTTAAGTTTTTTTGGCATCCGTAAAAACGGAAAACAGAGGGGGATAACAATGGATTTTTCAAAAAAATTAAAAAATTTACGAGAATTGGCAAATATGTCGCAAAAGGATCTAGCAGATAAAGTAGGCATATCTACTGTGATGATTTCCCAGTATGAAAACGGAAAGAAAATGCCAGGAAGAGACACTTTAAAGAAAATTGCTGCTGTTTTTGGAACTTCTACATCTGATTTGCTTGGTGATAACCAAGAAGATGAACTGCCAGAAGAAATCATTATCTTAAACAGAGCTGCAAAAAAAATGTCTCCTGAAAAACGGCAACAGTTATTAGAGATGGCAAAAGCGATGTTTAAGGAGGATTTCAAAGAATAATGGACAAACCAGATTATTTCAGAGCAACAAATTTAGCGTATGAAATTTTAGCTAGGGATGAAATGTCTCTTCCCATCAATCTTTTTACAATCTTAAAACACTTTGATACGTTAATTGTTATTTCTTACACAGAAATAGCAAAGCGATTCAATATGACCTATTGGGAATATATAAAAATTGCTCCGAGTGAACACGGATTTTTACAAAGAAGTTCATCTAATCCTTGGCAAGCATACATAGTTTATAACGACAAAAAGGACAAAAAGACCATTCGCTTTACTATCGCACATGAACTTGGTCACTACGTTTTAGAGCACACAGAGGATGGAGATTTAGAAAATAAAGAAGCGAACTGTTTTGCACGTAATCTTTTATGTCCAATTCCAGTTGCTTTTAATTTTAGACTTGAAAATCCTGATGAATATATGGAAGTCTTTGCTATTAGTGCTCCAATGGCAAAAATATCTATTGAGCATGGTGGTTCTGATCTTCACTATATTTCCGCGCACTTATTTCAAGTAGTAACCGATCTGGCTGTTCGATGTCTTTTTGAACAAAAATGTTCCTATTTCAACGAAAAATATGCTTAATTCATTAACAGAAAATAACTCAGAAATAATCTCATTTTAACCATAAAAATTGGAGGATGTGCAATGGGTTTCATAGATGCGTTTAAAGCTGGATATAAAAAGTCTGCAGAAGAATCAAAAATAAGGATGGAAAAAGAGAAAGCAGAAAAAGAGGAACGAAAAAAATGTTTAGCAGAATTTAATCGGAGACTGGATCTGAATGATGCGGCAAGAGCAGATAAAACATATCAAAAACTTGAAAAGAAATCGGTAGAACTCCACGAAAAAATTGAAGAGGCTTACGCAGTATTACGAAATCTGGATGATTACCAGAGTGCAAATGCAGACAAATTTATTTCTATGTGCGAAAAATATTTTGATATGACGACTGAATTAAAGCCATACCGCGAAAAATACGAATATATGCCATTGTATGCAGATCCATATAAAAGGCTTGCAATGGTTTATGAAAAACGCGAAGATTACTATAATGCTGCAATGATATGTGTTCGCTCTATCAATGACGGCCTTCCAAACGATGGTCCTAAATCCAGTATGAGAAACAGGCTCTCTCGTATGATTAAAAAAGGAAAACTTGAACCTACAGATGAAATGAAAAGAATTCTTTCAGAAACATTTGAATAAATAAAAATCCCCCTTCCCGCTACCAACGAGAAAGAGGATTTCAGGCGGTATTTGTATAACCACCAACGTGACACTTGGATTATACCACGATACCGCCTTATTTTCTATACCCATTTTCAAAATATAAAGGAGGTATGCCTATGAAAGGCGGGACAAGAAAACGTGGTAAAACATGGTCTTACTATTTTGATGCCGCCCAGGTTGGCGGTCAAAGAAAGAAAATTGAAAAGGGTGGTTTTCGTACCAAGAAGGAAGCTGAATCGGCTCTTGCCAAAGCCATTGCAGAGTATGATAATTCCGGTCAGGTTTTTACCCCATCCGATATCAGCGTCAGCGACTACCTGGATTTTTGGTTTGAGCAGTATTGCAAAGTCAATCTGACAGAAAACACCCAGCAAACCTATTCCACACTCATAAAAAAACACTTGAAGCCACAATTCGGCATCTATCATTTGAAAGCGCTGCAGGCAGCTTCCATTCAGGACTATATTAACGTCCTCAAAGGAAAAGGATATTCTAAGGCAAGCATCCAATCTATCTTTGTGGTACTATCGACTGCATTGAATTATGCCGTGGAGCCAATGCACTATATCAAAGATAACCCTTGCAGATTTGTCAAGATAGGCACCGTGGCAAAGCCTGTCCGGGAACGCATTGTCCTGACAGATAAAGAATTTCAATGTATTATGGAACGATTTCCTGCTGGCTCTCGCTACTATATCCCATCATGATAGGATGGAACTGCGGATTACGCATCAATGAGTGCTTTGGGCTGACATGGGATGATGTGGATTTTGAAAACCGTACTCTCTCCGTAGAACGTCAGATCGTGCGAAGAGATATCGGCGGGCGCATCGGCCTGTCAATAAAAGACCCAAAACAGAATTCTAAAAGGAAAATCAAATTTGGGGAATCACTCTATAAAATTCTGAAAGCCGAAAAAAACCGTCAGCTCAAAAATGAGCTAAAGTACGGTGAGTTTTTTACCGTATATCGGCTTGTCGATTTTATTGATGAAAAAGGTGCAACCAGGCAGCGGGTAGTTGGAGTACAAAAGAGCCTTTTCGATGGAGAAAACAGAATCAATTTTATCTGTATCGATGAAAATGGAGAACTGACTACAAAGAGTAGCTTTGTATACTGCCAGAAGATTATTCGGCAAGAGCTAGGAATCAATTTTGATTATCATAGTCTGCGCCATACCCATGCAACCAAGCTGATCGAAGCCGGAGCGAATGTAAAGGCAGTTCAGCAAAGACTTGGCCACAAAAATATCGAAACAACGATGAACACCTACGTCCACCACACGGAAGCTATGGCACAGGAAACCGCAGACCTATTCGAAAGTGTTGTAAATGGATTGCCACCGAAATAATAATTACGGTGGCAAATGGGTGGCAAATAGTAAAATCAAGGCTATGAAAGTGCTAGAAACACTGATATTACAATAAAGTATTTATTCGGAATTTTTAACAAAGCCTTAAGTTTTCATTCACAAATTGTCCATATTTTCATTGTATACTACAAGAGAAGTCAAAAGGATGCCCCCTTTTACTTCCCGCCTGCGGCTCTCTTCCCCGAACAGCCGCAGGCACCCCTTCCCAATTACAGGGCATAAAAAAGCATATCACAATTTTATTTGTTTCAAATATAGTAATACACCCTCCCCTTCGAAAAAAGCAGCCCGCCCGGACTGCTTTTTTCTTTTTATATATGCAGGCATCTGCTACATTCTTACATATAGCTCTTCTTCCAGATAGAAGGGGTAAACAGCATGATGATGGGGAAGATTTCCAATCTGCCCAACAGCATATCCATACACAGCACCAGCTTGGAAAATCCCGAGAAAAAGAAGAAATTCTCCTCAGGGCCAACCATGGCAAAACCGGGGCCAACATTCCCCAGACAGGTCACCACAGAAGTCAGGGATGTTGTAAAATCGTAGTTATCCAAAGAAATCAGGATAAAGGAACCCAACAGGAGCAAAAGATATACAACGATATATCCCGTTACCCCACTGATGATATCTTCTTCGATCTTCGCACCGTCCAATTTGATCAGATTTACAGAACGGGGATGCACGATACGTTTGATTTCCCGATAAGCCGATTTCACCAGAATAATCACTCTGGATACTTTGATACCGCCCCCGGTAGAACCGGCACAGGCCCCTAAAATAGTCAGGCAGAAAATCAAAGTCTTGGAAAATTCCGGCCAAACATCGAAATTGGCTGTAGCAAAGCCCGTGGTCGTCACGATCGCTGCCACCTGAAATGCCGCATGACGAAAAGCAGACTCCAATGTGGGATACATATGATAAATATTCACGGTAATCAATGCGATGCTGGCAAATACGATCCCAATATAATATCTCAGTTCCTCATTTTTCCAGATATTTTTGACATCCCTCAGCATCATCAGATAATACAGATTGAAATTCACGCCGAACAACAGCATGAATACCGTGATGACATATTCAAAATAGGCATTGTTATAGCCGGCGATACTTGCATTTTTGATAGCAAAACCCCCTGTGCCCGCCGTAGAGAAGGCATTTACGATGCTGTCGAACAGAGGCATACCGCCCAGCAATAACAACACCATTTCAATTATAGTCAGTGCGATATAAATTTTGTACAGCAACATTGCTGTAGATTTTACCTTGGGCACCAGCTTGGAAACCATAGGCCCCGGCGCTTCCGCCTTCATCAGATACATGGTACGATCATCCCCCAGAGGAATGATTGCTAGGGTAAATACCAAGATACCCATACCGCCAATCCAATGGGTAAAGCTGCGCCAGAACAAAATGCTCATTGGCAGCCCTTCAATCTCCGTCAAGATGGTGGCACCGGTGGTGGTAAAGCCGGATACGGTTTCAAAAAAGCAATTGATATATCCATGGATGGTGCCGCTCAAATAAAAGGGCAGTGCCCCCAAAAGCGACATAACAATCCACGACAATGCTACAACAACGAAGCCTTCCCGACCATAAATCCGCTTGTTCTGGGGTTCCCGGCTGATCAGCAGCGCGCCCACCATCATACAGGCTGTGATGGTAGCGATAAATGCTATGGCTTCATGGGATTCTTTATTCCAAAAGGCAACAAAAGTCGGTATCGCCAGCAATGCGCCTTCTATCCGAATAATGTTGCCTAAAATATAGGCAATCATGTTAAAATTCATAATTCTTCACCAATCTCAGATGTTATTTCAAAATATCTGTCAAATCCATTAAATGTTTATTTCTCGTTACAATGATAACACTGTCTCCAACTTCGATGGAATCGTTACCACCGGGGATGATAACTCTGCCGTCGCGGATGATGGTGGCTACCAGCAGTTCCTCTTTGGTTTTCAGATTTTTCAGTGGGATACCGACCACGGCGGATTTTTCCCGCACCTTGAATTCCAAAGCCTCCACCTGATTATTTACCAGCTTATGCAGGGTTTCTACATTACTGCTGCCGGCGGAATTCTGCATGGCCCGCACATAGCGGACGATATTGCTTGCCGCAATCGTCTTGGGAGAAATGAAGCCATCAATATCCAGTGTATCTAAAATCTCATCAAAGGAAATGCGGTTGATCTTGGCAATGACCTTGGAAACTTTTTTTGCCTTGGCATAGAGGGAAACAACGATATTTTCCTCGTCCATCCCCGTCAGGCAGACCAATGCATCTGTTTTTTCCAGACCTTCCTCCTGCAGCAGCTCCTTATCGGTACCATCCCCATGGATAATAACTGCCTCCGGCAAAACTTCGCAGAGATATTCGCAGCGGCTGTAATCTATTTCGATGATCTTCACACGCACATGGGAAGCAACCAATGCCTTCGCCAGATAGTACGCCATTCTGCCGCCGCCCAAAATCATAACGGATTTTACCCCGGTACGGAAAATACCGATGGTACGGAAGAATTTTTCAATCTCAAAATGAGGTGCCGTCAGATTGATCTTATCCCCCGCCTGCAACACAAAATCACCATTGGGGATATGCACCTCTCCGGCTCTCTGCACCGCACAAATCAGGACTTTTACCTGAAATTCCTTATAGATCGCCCAAAGGGGCATCCCATCCAAAACGCTGTTGGGAGCAATTTTGATCTCTGCCAGCTCCACACGCCCCCGGGCAAATACCTCGATCTTCAGAGCAGAAGGGAAACGCAGCAAGCGTAAAATTTCCGTTGCTGCTGCAAATTCGGGGTTGACTGTCATGCTCAGCCCCAGTTCTTCCTTTAATTCGCTGATCTGTTCATAATATTCCGGGTTACGTACACGGGCAATGGTATGGGGCACTCCCAGTTTTTTGCCCACCAAACAGGCCAGCATATTGACCTCATCGGCAGAGGTGGCAGCAATCAGCAGATCCGCAGTGGATACCCCTGCTCTTTTCTGTACTGCCATGCTGGCGCCGTTGCCCTCCACACTGATGATATCCATAGTATTGGTTGCATTGGTCAAAACTTTCGTATTATTATCAATCACAATGATGTCATGTCCTTCACCGGAAAGCTGGCTGGCGA
>CAMBLO010000017.1 GCA_945868505.1 uncultured Clostridia bacterium
ACCCCTTATGAGGTTTATTTTTCTGTATCGTTGCGTTTGACTTGACAATTCAAGCGCCAAAAAAGAAAAAAGGAGAAAAATAAGTATGGATTTTTACATGAAATTACCTAGAAACAAAAAAGAACATGCGCTGTTTATGGCGATTATTTCTATTATCTCTGTAAACATCATTGCACCTGTGATTACCATGATGGAAATGGGATTTTGCTTGGATGTATATAAAGATGCATTGCATACGGTTCCTTTGATCTGGCCTGTTGTGATTCTTTTGGTTCTGCTGACAGAAAAACCTGCAGGAAAACTGACTTTTAAAATTGTTCGGGAAGAGGACAGCTTTAATGCTGTGATTTTGACAAATATTCTTTGTTGTGTGCTTATGATGTCTGTGGTTCTGACGATTGTCGGTACCTGGATTGGTATGAGACAGATTTCCATGGCTCCTATTTACGGATTTATTCGCAATTGGCCCAGAAATTTTGCTGTTTCCTTTGCGGTTGAATCCCTAATTGCACAGCCTATTGCAAGATATGCTATGCTGAAATTCCATCTAGCAGCCGATAAATCTTTACCTCGATTTTCTCATGCAGAAATGGATTTTTGATAGATATATGTTTGCGGAATAGCTTTTCATAATGTTTCACGTGAAACATAAACAAAAAATATAGAAAAAAACGAGGAATGTTTCACGTGAAACATTCCTTTTTTATTTGCATCATCAAATTATTATGATATAATCAATATATTGAAAAATTAAAGGCAGAAAGGCGGGAAAAATAATGAGCAAAGTAAGAGTCATCGCGGTGACGAATCAGAAAGGCGGCGTGGGAAAAACAACCACAGCCATCAATCTTTCCGCCTGCCTTGCAGCAGAAGGAAAGAAAGTCCTTGCCGTGGATGCAGACCAGCAGGGCAACACCACCAGTGGTCTCGGCTTGGATAAAAACGGCGTTCCTCTGACTATTTATGATGTATTTTTAGGGGAAGCAACCATAGAAGAGGTGAAACAGCCCACTTGTGTGGAAGGTTTGGAGGTAGTTCCTGCCAATATCAACCTGACTGGGGCGGAAATTGAACTGATTGGCAATGAAAAACGGGAATTTATCCTGCGGGAAGCCCTTGCAGAAAAAAAGGACGACTATGATTTTATCATCATCGACTGTCCTCCTTCCCTGAATATGATTACGGTCAATGCCCTTGTGGCGGCAGATACGGTTCTCGTTCCCATCCAATGTGAATATTTTGCCTTGGAAGGCTTGGAACAGCTATTACACACGGTAAATCTGGTGAAAAAACGTCTGAATCCCGATTTGGAAATTGAAGGCATTGTTTTCACCATGTTTGATGCCAGAACGAACCTTTCTCTGCAGGTGGTGGAGGAAGTGAAACGTTCTCTGGGTCAGAATGTATATCGCACCATCATTCCCAGAAACGTGCGTCTTGGGGAATCCCCCAGCCACGGTTTGCCCATCCATCTTTACGACCCCAAATCCAAAGGGGCAGAGGCTTACGCATTGTTGGCAGAAGAAGTCATGGAAAAGGAGTGGAATTGATATGGCAGTGAAGAAAAAAGGACTGGGTGCCAAGGGTCTCGGCATCAATGCCCTCATCAATACGGAACTGGAAGATATGCGAGTGGCACAGCCTCAGGTAAAAAAAGATGAGGCTGTGGTGGAGCTGGAATTGGATCAGATTGAGCCCAACCGCCAGCAGCCCCGAAAATATTTTGATGAAACAGCTTTGGAAGAACTGGCGGTTTCCCTGAAAACCTATGGTATGATTCAGCCTATCGTGGTAAAAAAATCTGGTGAGTATTATGAAATCATCGCTGGGGAACGTCGTTGGCGGGCGGCAAAAATTGCAGGTATGGAAAAAGTGCCTGTTGTGGTGAAAAAATGGGAGGATGGAGAAGCTTTCGAGGCAGCTCTGGTGGAAAATCTCCAGAGAGAAGACCTGAACCCCATGGAAGAAGCGGAAAGCTATCTGCGTTTGCAGGAGGAATTTGGACTGAGTCAGGAAAAAATTGCAGAAAAGGTAGGCAAAAGCCGTTCTGCTATCACAAATTCTCTGCGTCTGCTGCAATTAGACCCCCGTGTTCGCAATTTCGTTGTGGAAAATAAGCTGACTGGCGGGCATGCCCGTACACTGCTGCCCATCATTGATGGAGATATGCAGTTTGAATTGGCGGAGCATATTATTGAGGAGGGGCTTAGTGTTCGTGCCGTGGAGGCATTGGTAAAAGCCCGTCTGGCAAAGACGGAAAAAGCCGATCAAGAAAAGGAAGAAGTGGCGAAGGTGGACGAAACAGCCTACCGCGCCATCGAAGATGACCTGAAAACACTGTTTTCCACAAAGGTAAAGCTGAAACCCATGGGAAAACGGAATAAAGGGAAAATTGAAATCGAATACTATTCTGAAGATGATTTGGAACGCCTGCTGGCGCTCCTGAAACGATAAGGATTGAAGGATATGATCGAATTGACACAGGAAATGATAGCGATCCTGCTGTTGGTACTGGCGGCGGCAGTGGTCGTGTTATTCATCCTCTGCATTGTGCTGTTCGTCAAGTTCAGCGGGCAGAAGAAGAAATATGATTATTTTATGGGGGCCAATCGCAGACCTTCCCATAATCTTGAAATGAAAATTGAAGAATATTATGAAACCTCCAAGCGGATTGAAGAAAAATATTCCAAACTGCTGGATATGGTGACGGATATGGATAAAACCGATAAATCTAAAATCCAGAAGGTGGGGCTGATCCGTTATAATCCCTTCGATGAAATGGGCGGCAACCTCTGTTTTGCCCTGGCTCTTTTGGATGGCAACGATAACGGCGTTGTGCTGAACGGTATCCATAGCCGTACCGGCTCCTTTACCTATGCAAAGCCCATCGAAATGGGTGTCAGCACCTATATGCTTTCCGAAGAAGAAGTGAAGGCAGTGGAAATGGCGAAGAATAACAGCTATGAACCGGAACACGAAAAAGTCGTGAAGGTTCGCTTTAAGCCAACCTTCCGTCGGAAGGATAAGGGCGCAGCCATGGAGGAACAGATCACACTGGATCAGGTGGAAATGGTGGATGAAATAAAAGAAAAGGTACCTGCACCCAGAATGTCCTCCATCGGGGATGTGACCGAAGCAGAAAAAGAGCTGATCTTAAAGGAAGAAACCCTGGCAGGAAAAATTGCTGCGGCAGAATCCATCCTGAAAATGCGGAAAGAAGCAGCAGAAGCCAAGGAAGCTGCGGAAAAAGAGGAACAGGCTGTGGAAAACACAGAGGAACCTGTAGAAGAAGCAGAAATTCCCGAGCCTACTTTTATGGAACCAGTATTTATGGAGCCTGTTTTCCTTGAAAAAATTGAGGAAGAAGAGGACAAAAACCAAGAAAATTAAGGGAAAGGGGCAATGGCAGCCCCTTTTTTCATATCCATTCTGTGGAGAAGTGTTGTGGATAAGTCGGAAATTTCTCCACATTTTGTGGATAACTTGTGGATGATATGCAGTTATCCAGTGAGTTTTCCACAATATCAACAGGGTTATCCACATGGTATGAGTAATATTTATGTAAACAAAGGAGGCCGAAATGGGCTATAAAATGGTATTTTCCGACATGGATGGCACGTTATTATGGAAAGGAGTCCGCGTTTCTGTGGAAAACTCCGCTGCCATCCGCAAAGCTGTGGATAAGGGCGTGGATTTCGTCATCTGCACCGGACGGGGCGTTTTTGGTGTAGAGGAGCATCTAAAGGAACTGGGACTGATTGGGAAAAAGGGCTACGTCATTTGTCAAAATGGCGCGGCAGTTTATGACCTGCGGGATATGCGTCTGGTGTTAAAGGAAAGCTTTTCCCCCAGTCTGCTGAAGCCTGTGGCGGATTATGGCAGAAAGCTGGGAGTGGAATTATTTTATTATGACGACCGCAATTTTATGGCGGAACAGATGACAGGGGTGGTGAAGTCCTATTGCAAGGTCATGCGGACAGAACCCCATTTGGTCAGCGACCCCACGGAATACGAGGGAGAATTTACGAAATGCCTTCTCAGCGGCCCCAGAAAAGCTCTGGAAATGGTGAAAGCCTATGCAGAGGAGCTGATTGGGGATCAGGTGAATTTGTTCTATTCTTCGGAGACTTATCTGGAATTTGTGAAAAAAAGCGTCAGCAAGGGCAATGCTCTGGAAGCAACCGCCAGAGAAGCCGGCGTGGATTTGAAGGATACCATCGCTATCGGCGACAGCGATAATGACCTGTCTATGATTCTGAAAGCAGGTTTGGGTGTTGCCATGAAAAATGGGGAAGCCCACGTCAAGGCTGCGGCGGATTATGTTACCGAACGGGATTGCGAGGAAAATGGCGTGGCGGAAGTTATTGAAAAATTTATTTTGACATAAGAAAAAGGATACCAATTTCGCTCAATTGGTATCCTTCCTTTTTAAGGGAAAGGATCAACGCCAGGGGAGACGTTGATCCAATGGGGTGCGCGCGTCACCCCGGGGCATATTGTGGTACAGGAAAAGGGGTTTCTTGTACCCTCATAGTATAGCACAAAAAGAAGGAATTTGGCTTTAGGGAAAAATTAAAATTGTATTAAAATTTGAGCAATTTTTCAAAAAAATTATATTTTTTGTGGGACAGATCTGCCCCAAATACAGGAAAAAGGGGGCTTGCATTTTTTTACTATTGTGCTATAATCAAAAAATAGAGTCAAAATAGCGATGGCGAAAGCCTGAAGGAAAGCTAAATTTTTGAAGTCTCCCACAGAGAGCCGATGGTTGGTGCAAATCGGCGGAGGATAGAAAATGTTCCACTTTCTAAGCTGCCGATGAAAATCGGAAGGGTAAGCCCTTTATAGCTGTTCAAGAGGTCCGAAGGCGTTTCGGGCAATCTGGGTGGCAACGCGGGAAATTCTCGTCCCTGAATTTTGTTTCGGGATCGGGGATTTTTTTTATTATGAAAGAGTTATCAAGTGGCTGAACAAGGATGCAAGCTTGCTTGCATGTCTGGTCAGACATTTGAGAACCTGACTGTATGAGTAGGGCAAAGCCCTACGAATAGCAGTCAACGGCAGAGCCGTTATCTTTCAAAAAATTTCCGGATCCAAGTGATTTTTTCGTATTTTAAGGAGGTCATTAGACTATGTTAGACATCAAATTTGTAAGAGAAAACCCTGAAGTTGTAAAGGAAAATATCCGCAAAAAATTCCAGGATCAGAAACTGCCCCTGGTAGATGAAGTTCTGGAGCTGGATAAAGAAAACAGAGCCATCAAACAGGAAGTAGAAGCCCTGAGAGCAGAAAGAAACAAACTTTCCAAACAGATTGGCGCACTGATGGGCAAAGGCGAAAAGGAAGAAGCAGAAAAAGTAAAAGCACAGATCGCCGCTGAAGCAGAAAGAGTAGAAGCCCTGAGCGCAAGAGAAAAAGAAGTGGAAGAACGCATCAAAGTCATCATGATGACGATTCCCAATATCATTGATCCTTCCGTTCCCATCGGGAAAGATGACAGTGAAAACGTGGAAGTTGAAAAATTCGGCGAACCTGTTGTTCCCGATTTTGAAATCCCTTACCATACAGATATCATGGAAACCTTCGATGGTATCGATCTGGAAAGCGCAAGAAAGGTTGCCGGCAACGGTTTCTATTACCTGATGGGCGATATCGCTCGTCTGCATTCCGCAGTTCTGGCTTACGCAAGAGATTTCATGATCGGCAGAGGCTTCAAATACTGCATCCCTCCCTTTATGATTCGTTCCAACGTTGTAACAGGCGTAATGAGCTTTGCGGAAATGGACGCTATGATGTATAAAATCGAAGGGGAAGACCTGTACCTGATCGGTACATCCGAACATTCCATGATCGGTAAATTCATCGACTCCATGAATAAGGAAGAAGACCTGCCCCAGACACTGACAAGCTACAGCCCTTGTTTCCGTAAGGAAAAAGGCGCTCACGGTATTGAAGAAAGAGGCGTTTACCGTATCCACCAGTTCGAAAAGCAGGAAATGATTGTTGTATGTAAGCCCGAAGAATCCCCCATGTGGTATGATAAGCTGTGGCAGAATACAGTAGACCTGTTCCGTTCCATGGATATCCCCGTAAGAACACTGGAATGTTGCTCCGGCGATCTGGCTGACCTGAAGGTAAAATCCGTTGACGTTGAAGCATGGTCTCCCAGACAGAAAAAATATTTTGAAATCGGCAGCTGCTCCAACCTGGGCGATGCACAGGCAAGACGTCTGAATATCCGCGTACAGGGTGCTGACGGCAAGAAATACTTCGCTCACACACTGAATAACACAGTAGCAGCTCCTCCTCGTATGCTGATCGCATTCTTGGAAAACAATCTGCAGGCTGACGGCACAGTAAATATCCCCGAAGTTCTGTGGCCTTATATGGGCGGTACAAAGAAACTGATCCCCTCCAAGAAAAAATAATAATAACAAATGAAGCGAATCCCCCTGTCTTTGACAGGGGGATTTTTTTGCCCCTGAATCATTTGCCGCCTGCGAACAAAAAGTATCAAACCACCGCTGAGAAAAAACATCTCCCCTGCAAAGACGTTTCACTAAAAATGCAGTGGAGAAATTTTTTCTTGCGGTGGGGGAAGTACATGAATCAATTTTTGTTCTTGGCGGCACTTGCATAGTATTAAATTTTTGGTGCAGTGGAGAAATTTTTTCCTTGCGGCGGCGAAGTGCATCAATCAATTTTTGTTCTTGGCGGCATTTGCATAGGGATGGCTTTGTGAAACGGTGGAGATGTTTTTTCCCGGCGGCGTTTCGTGTTTTCACAGCGGCGTTCCGAGAATGCAGTTTCTTTCCATCGACGTTCCGTGTTTTCATCCTTGTAAGACAGTATTTTTTGTGCTAGAATGGGACTATAGAAACACATTTGTACATATATTGGGAACAAAAAGAGATGGGGGTGCGTTTTATGATGCGTCAGAGAGAAGAAACAATCAAAGTTTGGTTCGATATGTGGCTGGGTGATGATATCACACCGATGAATGCGATTTTTACCGACGATGTGGAATATACAGAATGTTGGGGCAACCAATATTTCGGCAAAAAAGAGATCGATCAATGGTTTGAGGATTGGCATAAAAATAACCGCATGAGTGTTTGGAAAGTAAAACAGTTCATGCATACGGAAGATAAGACCATTGTGGAATTTCACATGGAAGCACTGGCAATGAATGGTACCACCCGTTGGCTGGAAGGGGTTTATATCATCGAATGGGATGAAAATGAACGAATCAAAGCCCTGCGGGAATACGGTGCAAACAGCAGAACCATTCGTCCCTATGGGGAATAAAAAATAAGAGGATGTCCATAAGGACATCCTCATTTTTTAGAAGCCGTAGGTTACGGAAATATTTGCTGTAATTTTGATTTTACCATAACTGATGGATGTGCCGTTGTCCCCTGCGGCAGTATCTGCCATGGCTTCTTCCTTTGCCATGGAATATTTTGCATCTTCCACATAATAAGCATTACGGGAGGTTTCTGTGACGCTCTTCACTGCGCCCAAGGGTCTCCCATAGGCCTGCGCAATGGAAGCTGCGGATTTTTCAGCGTTTTTCACTGCCAACTGCAATGCCTGCCCATAATATGCGCTTTGGTCGGAAAGGGAGAAGGAAACGCCGTTGGTGCCTGTTGCCCCTGCTTTCAGGGCTGCATCAATATATTTCCCTGTGTTGTCGATATCTTTTGTGGTCACCTGCAGGTCTGTGCCGGAACGATAGCCTGTGACGGTGCGTCTGCCTGTTGCATCGTCATAGTTATACATAGGATATACGGAAGTATAGGTGGTGACGATGTTTTCCTTTGCAATGCCCATATCCTCCATGGCTTTTGTGACAGACTGCACGATTTTATTGTTGTCCTTTTGCGCTGCCTGAGAGGTTTTTCCTGTGGTTTCCACGCTCAGGTAAATTTCTGCCGTATCGGGGTCAGCCTGCACAATGCCTGTGCCGTTTACGTTGATTTCGCCTTCTGCTGCATAGGCCATGCAAGTGCCGCCGATGGCAAGAGCCACTGTTGCTGTCAGCACAGCCAATGCTTTTTTCCATTTTTTCATACCCATTCTCCTTTCAAAAAACATACTTTTATAACGTACATTTGTCTTTTTATTGTTGGACGGATGAAACTGGAAACAGTTCCCAATTTTTTGAAAAATTTTGATTTTCCCATTTCTTTTTATTATACTATAGAAAAAACAGGAATGGAGTATTCCCGCAAAAAAAGTACAATGCTCATTTTCTTTTGCAGAATATGTTTGCCTCTGTGCCCCCCTAGGAGTGATTTTCCATGAAACAGACCTTAATTATCGGCTCTGCGGTGGTCGATGTCATCGTAAATATTCCCCATCTGCCCAAAACAGGGGAGGATATCCATATCAGCAGCCAGACCCGTTCTTTGGGGGGCTGTGCCTATATCGTTTCCGATATCCTGCGCCATTTTGGTGCGCCCTATAGCCTTTGTACGGCGGTGGGCACGGGCATCTATGGGGATTTCGTCCATAAAAAATTAGAGGAGCGGGGTGTGCCCGTCTATGTCCGTCGTCCCGAGGAAAACGGCTGCTGCTACTGCATGGTGGAGACAGGCGGGGAACGCACCTTCATCGTAGACCACGGCATCGAATATACCTTTTATGAGGAATACTTAGAAAAAATTGATACTGCCTCCATCGACAGTGTCTATGTCTGCGGCTTGGAGATTGAGGAAGAAACCGGCTGGAACATCATCGCATATCTGCAAAAGCACCCGGAATATACCATCTATTTTGCCCCCGGTGCCCGCATTATGGAAATCCAGCCTGACCGCATGGAAGCCATGCTGTCCCTCCATCCCATCCTGCACATGAATGAAGGGGAAAGCCTTGCTTTCACGGGGAAAAAGACCGTGGAAGAAGCTGCCCGTGCTATCCACGAAAAAACAGGTAACGCCGTCATCATTACTTTAGGGGAAAAAGGCTCCTATTGCTTTGATGGGGCAGACCACTATGCGTCCCCCGTTCCCGCACAGGTGAAAGATACCATCGGCGCAGGGGACAGCCACATGGGGGCAGTCATTTCCGCCAGAAGGCTTGGCCTTTCCTTTGCCGATGCCATCTGGGCTGCCAACCATATTTCCGCCGCTGTGGTGGGCAATGCCGGCGGATTGCTGGAAGCAGAGGATTTCGCAAAGGCATTGGCATCTATGCCCATGGAATTGCAGGAAAAACTGAAATAAGGAGCAGAATACAAAAAATACCCCTATCCATTGGATAGGGGCTTTGCATTTTTATTATTTAGAGAATTCACACGCAACGGGCTGGTCGTTTACGATGAGGATCACACGGTATTGACCGCTGTTGATGCTGCCGCAGAGGCCTTTCCAGTCAACTTCTCTTTCCACGGAAGTGCCGGCAGGGATGATTTGGGTGGTATCCCGTTTCCATTTGGATTCTCTTGTACCGATGTTTTCTTCCCATACACCTTCTTTGTTCTTGCTTTCCAGGTGGTATTCTACAGGGTCGAACAGAACATCTTCCGCAGAATCATTTGTGAGGATAAATGTGGCTCTGGAGCCTTTCAATGTATCTGCCATCAATGTCAGTGTCACGCCTTCCACGGTGTTCACTTCATCGAAAACAGTTGTGTAATCGCCGCCGCAGCCGGTCAGCGCCAATGTTAAGATGGCCAGCAATGCAAAAAGTTTTTTTCTCATTTTGAATCATCCCTTCTCGTTTTTCTTCCTGCTTTGTTGATTGTACCATATTTTATCAACCCATACAAGGAAAGGAATGGATTCTCAGGGTTTTATCGGGTAGTATTTTCCAACCAACTGTTCCGTTTTGCTGTCGATCAGGTCAAAGTTTTCTTCTGCTTCGTTGTAATGGAAGCGGAAATTACGGTTCAGCTTGGCTCGTCTGCTTTTATCCCCCCAAAGGAGAGGGCGTTCCTTTTCATTGATCTTGGGATTGACCCAGCCGGCATAGCCCCTGTAGCGGGGGGCACCGCCATAGCGCAGCAGCAGAGCCCGATATGTTTCACGGAAGCGGTCCAATTCTGTCCATTCGCCGCTTTCTCTGGCCTGCTGCAGGGATTCCTCCAGATAATCCACGGGTGTCTCATTCTGGTAGCGGGCATTGACCTTTGCGCCCTTTTGCAAAAGCAACTCCGCCGCTTCCAGCATACCTTCATCCATGGCTGTAGGCCAGACAAAGCACCATACGGCACTCATATCATCTTCATTTTTTACCTTTACATCCAGCCCATAACGGAAAAACAGCTCCAGCAAGGCAGGCAGATAACGCCCTGTTTCCTTTACATCGCCGTTTTCATCCACATATTCCCCGTAATATTCCAAGATTGTCAGGAATACGTTTCGTTCTGCACCAATTTTATTTAAATCTGCCCCCGCCTGCAAAAGAGATTCAATGGTCTCCATGCTGGGTGGGATCATTCTGGCTTCATAGATTAAACGATTTTCTGTTTCGGAAAACGCTGCATCATATTTTTCCATTCCCCTTTTCACCCTTTCTTTTGGTTCCATTTGTCGGTGATTCAAATTTCATTTTACACTATCTCTTGCGAAATGTCACTATTTGTGTCTTTACAACCTTGTTACAATTTTGCAAAATGAAACATTCAAAAATGAGGTGGGGCACGGATCATACATCCGATTTTGAAATATTCTTCAAAGTTCGTGATATGCAGCATGGAGTGATGGGGTTTTTGGTATCATTCTCTGTGAAAGTATTTTGTATATAATCTGCATTGGCTTTCTGAACCAGACCTGCCATAAAGGAAAAGAGGGCAAACTGCCGAAAAATCAAGAAAAGCCTATAAAATAGGAAGGAATACCCTTTTATGGGGTATCTTTTGTTTTTTTCTGTGGTTTTCAAAACTGGGTAAAAACAAAAGAACACCTTTTCGTCATCTGCCAATGACAGTTTTTTCGAAAAGGTGTGTTATGTTAATTTTTCATGGGATTAGGGGATCAGGCATTGTATTTTTTGATTACAGCGATACCGATAGGGGTAGGGCCTGTGTGTACGCCGATGGTGGAGCCGATCTGGTAGGCTTCAATCTCCCCTGTAAAACCGATTTCCCTCATGGCTGCTTCCACATCCGCTCGGAACTGTTTGAATTCCTCTTTGTCATAGCCACGGCCGGTGCAGATGCGATAATCGTTGATGTTTTTATCCTTGAAGAAAGCCTGAGCGTCGCTGATGACCTTCTGCAGAGATTTTTTTCTGCTGCGGGCGATGCCTGCGGGCTGCAGTTCACCGCTGTGCATAAACATGATGGGCTTGATCTTCAGGGCGATGGCTGCCTGCTGCAGCACATTGCCGATGCGCCCCCCATGCTTCAGATAGGAAAGGTCTGCACAGGTGAAGAAAATACGGGAAGTATGCTTCAGTTCTTCGATGCGGCGGATGGTCTCTTTGAAGGAAAAGCCTGCTTGGGCCATTTTTGCCGCTTCTGTCACCAAAAGCCCTTCCTGTACTGTGGCAGATATACTGTCAATGATTGCGATCTGACAGCCGGGGTATTCTTCCATCAATGCTTCTGCCGCCAGATTGGCACTCTGGAAAGAGCTGCTGAATTTGGAAGACAGATTGAAATACAGCACCTTTTCCCCTGCCTTGGCATAGGGCAGAAAGGTGTCATAAAAGTCTACCTGGGTGGGCATGGATGTTTTCGGAAAAACATCGGGGTTTTCTGCCATTTCCCGATGAAATTCCTCCGCAGAGAGATCTACCCTCTCTTTGCGGTAGGTTTCCCCATCGAAGGAAACATAATAAGGTACGATGCCGATCTCGTATGTTTTTTCCTGTTCCAGAGAAATATCGCAGGAACTGTCACTGACGACACGGAAATCCATAAAAATCAATCCTCCGTTTTTTGTTTGAAGTTGCGGATATCCCCTTGGGGATAAGCATTGTAAAATATCTTAACATATCCTATAGGGATTTTCCAGTAGAAAATTAGTTTTACTTTAAAAATAAATTGACTTATAATTGGTTTTATATTAAAATCAATTCATATTGTGTAATGTAAGAGAATTTTTCTTGATCTGGGGAGAAAGGAGTGGGGAAATGAAAGCTGTGACAGGAAGGGATATCGTTGCTAATATGATACAACTGGCTTCGGATATGGCCCGCTGGAACAAGGAATATACGTCAAAGGAAAAAGTCGTGAAACGTGTGGAGGAACTGGGGCTCACCCATCATCAGTTGGAGATTTTGGGCTTTTTGTACGGAAATCCCGATTTGGATACGGTTTCCGCTCTTTCCTCGGAGCTGCATATCAGTAAAGGCAGCCTTTCTCTGATGCTTTCCAAGCTGCAGACTGGGGGCTTTGTACAGAAAAAAGCGGCCAAGGGCGAGGATGACGGCAGAAAGGTTTATGTTTCCCTGACGGAAAAGGGAGAAAGTGCGGTCAAGGAAATCATGAATCTGCTGATTGAAAATGGAGCTGTGGTTTTCGACCGGATGGATGAAGAAAGACGCATGCTCATCTATACAAAAGTGAAAGAATTGATGGAATTATTCAATACAGGAGGATGGAAAGAATGAAAAAGAAATTGTTGATTTCGCTGGCTCTTTGCATGGCACTGGGTACCGCCTGCGGCAAAGAGGAGGTTGTGGAGGAAAAGAACCTGCGCTCCGTTGAGGTTACCACCGTGGGTGAGGGGGATATTTCCAGTGAATTTGCCTATACAGGCAAGGCGGCTCCTTCCAAGGAGGTAGCTGTTGTGCCCACCGTACCGGGCAAGGTAACAAATTTCAATTATGAAGTAGGCGACAAGGTAAGCCAAGGGGCAGTTTTGTTCACTGTGGATACCACCGACCTTCAGAATAATATGCGTTCTCTGGAGGCCAGCTATAATGTTGCCAAGCTGGGCAGAGATAACGCAAAATCTACATACGAAAACAATAAGCTGCTGTATGATGAAGAAATCATCTCCAAGCAGGAATTCGACCAGATTAAATATGCTTATGATTCCGCAGAAGCCCAGCTCACCTCCATTCAGGTGCAGATGGATAATCTGAAAAAGAGCATCAGCGACTGTTCCGTAACTTCCCCCATGACAGGTGTTATCGCTACAAGAGGCGTGGAACGGGGTGGCTTTGCTTCTCAGGCGGCTCCCGCTTATACGGTTATGGATCTGTCTACCATCAAGGTGGAAGTGGGTGTTTCCGAACAGGTGCTGAATACCATCCAGATTGGCGATCAGGTTTCCGTGCGGATGACAGCCGTTTCCGAAGAACCTTTGACAGGCAAGGTTTCTACCATTGCCCCTGCTTCCGGTCAGACAGGTATGTATACCGTAAAGGTGGAACTGAATAACAAAGACGGGAAGATCAAATCCGGCATGATGGCAGAAGTAAGCTTCACCATGGAAAGCGCCGAAGATACCATCCTCCTGCCCCGCAATGCTGTCATTGAAAAGGATAATGAAACCTATGTTTACGTTGTGGAAAACGGCGTAGCGAAGAAAGTGATGGTAGAACTGGGTATCGAAGCAGATGATACCATTGAGATCGTCAGCGGTCTGAAAGACGGTGACGATGTTGTCACAAAGGGGCAGACCTATATCTCTGACGGCGAAGAAGTCAATGTTTCCAACGCTGACCCCACAAAAACAGAAGCATCCAACAAAAAAACAGAAGAGAAGGGGGAATGATAAATGTTCTCCAAGCTTTGTATCAAAAAGCCCGTAACCACCATCATGATTACCCTGATGGTGTTCATTGCCGGGATCGTTTCCTATTTCAATCTGGATCAGGCATTGATGCCTGATGTAGACCTGCCCATCGCCGTTGTTGCCACAACCTATGTGGGCGCATCCCCCGAGGAAATCGAAAACCTGATCTCCAAACCCTTGGAGGAAGGTCTGGGCTCCATTTCCAATGTGGATACCATCACCTCTGTTTCCTCGGCAAATATCTCTATGGTCGTGCTGCAGTTTGTAGACGGTACCGATATCGATATGGCTGCCGTGGATATGCGGGATAAGCTGGATCAGATCAAATCCGGCTTGCCCGATGATGCCGGCGACCCTATGGTTATCAAAATGGATATCAATGCCATCCCCATCATGATCGGCGTGAAGGCGGAAAATCTGGACTTGACTGCCCTGAATGAACTGCTGGAGGATAACGTTGTCAACCGACTGGAACGTATCGAAGGCGTTGCTTCCGTTGACCTTTCCGGCGGCATTACCCGTGAAGTGCGTATCACCGTAGACCCTACCAAGCTGGCAGGCTATGGCCTGACTACTTCCACCCTGTCCAATATCCTGAAGACGGAAAATATGAACCTGCCCTCCGGCGACCTGTCTCAGGGCAATACCACCGTTTCTGTCCGTACCATCGGTGAATTTACATCCATCCAGCAGATCAACAATCTGCCCATCACCACAGGCACAGGTGCAGTCATCCACCTGAGCGACGTTGCCCGCGTAGAAGAGGTAGAAGCAGACAGAGATTCCTTCATGTATGTAAACGGGGAAAAGGGTATCCTGATTTCCGTAGATAAACAGTCTACAGCCAACTTGGTAAAAGTCAGCGATTCCCTGAAAAAAGAAATCGCCCAACTGCAGGAGGACTATCCTGAACTGGATATCAACCTGTTGACAGATACAGCGGAATATATCCAGATGTCCCTGTCCAATATCACACAGACAGCATTGCTGGCGGCAGTTATCGCCTTCTTCATCCTGCTGCTGTTCCTGAAAAATGCCGTAACGGCAGGTATCATCGCCGTTTCCATCCCCACCTCCATTATGGCTACCTTCGCCATGATGTATGTGACGGGCATCAATATGAACATGATTTCCATGGGCGGTGTTGCCATCGGTATCGGTATGCTGGTAGATAACTCCGTCGTTGTGCTGGATAGTATCTATCAGTATTATGAAAGAGGCTATTCCGCCGTAGAAGCGGCAGAGATCGGTTCCAGGGAAGTTTCCATGGCCATCACAGCCTCCACCCTGACCACCGTAGCCGTATTCGTGCCCTTGGCACTGACCGGCGGCACCACCGGTGCTATGATGCAGAACCTGTCCTTTACCATCGTCTATGCACTGGTGGCTTCTGTTATCGTTGCCCTGACCTTCGTTCCCATGGCTTGTGGGCTGCTGCTGAAAAAAGAAGCAAAATTTATCAGCGGGAAGCATACAAAATTCCTGAAGGTGCTGGACCGTTGGGATGCAGCCATTGATACCATCAGCAGAAAATATGAAAAGATGCTGAAATGGGCCCTGCGCCACAGAAAGAAAACCGTTATCACCGTGATCGCCGTATTTATCCTGAGCTTGTTCACCGTTCCCATTGCGGGCATGGACTTTATGGCAAGCATGGACCAAGGTACTGCCAATATCACTGTAGAGCTGCCCAATGGTACCGATTTGGATACCACAGAAGAAACCACACTGGAGGTGCTGTATCGCCTGCAGGATATCCCTGAACGGGAACTGGTTTATGCCAGCGTTGGTTCCGGTATGATGAGCAGCGGCACAAACTCCTCCTCTATCGTTATCAATCTGGTAGATAAGAAGGACAGAGACCGTTCCACCGATGAGGTCTGCGAAGAGATCAAAGATCTGTTGGCGGATATCCCCGGTGCGGAAATCACTGTGGCTTCTTCCAACTCCGCTATGGGCTCTTTGGCTTCTGCCGATGTGACCATGAATGTATATGGCTATGATTCTCCTACCCTGGTAGAGGTGGAAAAAGAACTGGTGGCAATGCTTTCCAAAGTGCCCGGCCTGTCCGAAGTGGAAGGCTCCACAGGGGATACGGTTCCCGAAGCCAAGGTAACCATCGACAGGGGCAAAGCTTCTCAGTATGGCATCACCACAGCATCTGTAGCCGGTGCGTTGAACACAGCCATCTCCGGCTCTACTGCAACCCAGTATAAGGTGGATGGCACAGAGATTGACGTTGTTATCCGTTACGACACAGATCAGGTAAACTACCTGACAGACCTGAATAACCTGACTGTAACCTCTGCTTACGGCACACAGGTACCCCTCAGCGATATCGCTACCGTGACCATGGATGAAAGTGCCACCACTATTATGCGTGAAAACCAGAAGAACTATATCACCATCAATGCCAATGCGGAAGGCATGAGCGGCAGCGAAGCCCAGAAGTTGGTGGAAAACGCCATGGCAAACTTTACACTGCCCGATGGTTGTTACTATGAATTTGGCGGCATGATGGAAATGATGAATGAATCCTTCAGCAGTCTGACAACAGCTATGATCGTAGCAGTTCTCTTGGTATATATGATTATGGCATCCCAGTTTGAATCCCTGCGGTATCCCTTCATCGTTATGTTCTCCATGCCTCTGGCCATCACAGGTGCTATCTTGGGTCTGCTGATTACAGGCAACACCATCACTATGCCTGCTATGATGGGCTTCGTTATGCTGATTGGTATGGTAGTAAATAACGGTATCGTATTGGTAGACTATACGAACCAGCTGATGGACCGTGGTATGAACTGCTACGATGCCCTGACCACAGCAGGGCCCCGTCGTCTGCGCCCCATCCTGATGACTACCCTGACCACTGTTCTGGGTATGCTGCCCATGGCTCTGGCGACCAGTGAAGGCTCTGAAATGATGCAGGCACTGGCTATAGCAGTTATCTTTGGTCTGTCCCTGTCTACTGTTGTTACACTGATTTTCATTCCCGTTTTGTATATGTGGATGAATGAAAGAAAACGGAAGGCGAATGCAAAGAAAGCGGCAAAACGGATTGCCAAAAACGCAAAGCTTCACGCAGAGGAGCTGGCAAGGGAAAGAGCCGCCCAGCAGGCATAAACGTCTTTGAAAAGTGAAGAATAAATGATATACTAAAGCCGTTGGGAGAGTATTTCCAACGGCTTTTTTAAAAAAGAAGGTGTAAATATGAAAATTGGTTTGGTTTTGGAGGGGGGCGCCAATCGGGGCGTATTTACCTCCGGTGTATTGGATTATCTGATGGAACAGGGCGTAACATTCCAGTATGTGGTGGGAACCTCCGCCGGTGCCGGCAATGCTATGAATTATATTGCAGGGCAGATTGGTCGTTCTCGGGATACCAATATCACAAAGGATAAAGAATATCAATATTTTGGTCTGAAAACATTGCTGAAAACAGGGCATCTCTTCGATATGGACAGAATTTATTGGGAGATTCCCACCAAGCATAATCTGTTCGATTTTGACGGATATTTTGCAAACCCCGTGGAACGGGAATTTACAGCCACCAACTGTCTGACGGGACAAGCGGAATATCTGCGGGACAAGGGCACAGACCGCAGACACCTGATGACCATTGGCATGGCGTCCTCTGCTCTGCCCGGGGCAACGCCGGTGGTAGAGGTGGATGGCATCCCCTATGCCGATGGGGGCGTGGCGGATTCCATTTCCGTACGCCGTGCCTTTGCAATGGGCTGTGATAAGGTGGTGGTTGTCCAGACCAGAAGAAAGGAATTCCGCATGAAGCTTTCCAGAGGGACAAAGCTTCTGGCCCGCAGAAACCAGAAGAAATATCCCGCCTTTGCGGAAGCTATGCTGAACCGCCCCAAGGTCTATAATGAAACCTTGGACTTTATCCGCCAGATGGAAAAGGAAGGAAAGGTCTTTTCCATCCGCCCGGAAATGCAGGAAGTAAAGCGGATGGAGCGGGATTATCATAAGCTGATGCAGTTTTATCGCCACGGCTATCAGCAGGCGGAAAAAGCCTTTGCAGACCTGCAGAAGTTTATGGCGGAATAAAGGGCTTTCAGCAGAAAGGAAAAATCATGGAAAGAATTGACAAAATCATTGCCTCTCAGGGGTTATATTCCCGCAGCGATGTGAAATATCTGGTCAACAGAAAACGGGTGGCGGTGGATGGAAAGATTATCACCTCCTCCAGCCAGAAGGCAGACCCGGAAAAAAACGTCATTACCATCGACGGCAAGCCTCTGACGGTTAGAAAACAGCTTTATTTGATGCTCCATAAGCCTAAGGGCTATGTTTCCGCCACAGAGGATAAGGAGCATCAAACGGTGCTGGCATTGGTGCCCCCGGAATTTAAGGGGCGGGATCTGTTCCCTGCAGGGCGGCTGGATAAGGACACCACAGGGCTGATGATTCTCACCGACGATGGCATGCTGGCCCATAATATCCTTTCCCCCAGAAAGCACGTACAGAAGGTTTATGGGGTGGAGCTGGATATCCCCGTGACGGAGGAAATGCAGAAGGGTTTCGCCGCAGGTGTGGAGCTGAACGACGGCATCTGCAAGGAGGCAAAGCTGGTCATCACTGGGGAAAAAACCGCAGAAGTGACCCTGAAAGAGGGCAGATACCACCAGATCAAGCGGATGTTTGGCTGCTATGGGGCAAAGGTGGTGGAGCTGCACCGCATCGCCATGGGCGACCTCTATTTGCCCGACGATTTGGCAGAGGGGGACTGTCGGGAACTGACAGAGGAAGAATTGAAAAAATTACAGATGCTTTAAGAAAGTGCCGCCTTTAGAGGTGCCCACATCAGAAAGAAACCGAAAGAAATCCTTGCGTTCAAGGCTGCTTTCGGTTTTTGTTTTTTTGCAGAATGTTTTCCTAAGCCCCAACGGTATTTCTGTTTTTCCTTATTTTATAGCATAAAATTTCCTATTTTCTCCTATACTAAGAGTAAAAAGGGGGTCTTGCCATGAAACAGGAACGGCTCATGACGGAGGGGCAGGCCATTCTTTCTGCCATCCGCCAGATCCAGATTCAGATGGAATGTGCCCGCAGTTCCTTCGAGGATGCCACCGATGAAGCCCTCATCGACAGTTACATCTACGAGATCATTGCCTTACAGAAGAAATATGAATACTTCCTGAAAACCGCCAAGGAAATGGGGCTGACCAACGGGTATCAGCGAAGTGCCATTTAGAAAAGGGGGAAATGTATGGGGAATTATGTGATGGTTTGCGCGATTTTTGTGTGCCTGCTTGCCTTGGCGCTGATCGCCTTGGCAAAGCCCTTGCAGGTATTCTGTAAATTGGGGCTTTCCGCCATAGCAGGGGGAGTTGTCCTCTTTCTGGGAAAAAGCCTTGGGGCAGCCGTGGGGGTGAATGTAGCCACCCTAGCGGTTTCTGCCCTGCTGGGGATGCCCGGGGTGGCAGGGATGTTTGTCCTGAGCTTTTTGCTGTAGGATTATGACGAAAGTGCCATAAAAAGTCGATTTTCGACAAACCTTGGGATTTGACAAGGATACAAAGATGTGGTATGTTAATTGTGTGGATAAGTTTGTGGATAACTGCTACTTCCCTGTTTATAATATGCGGTTCTCTGCATTGTCCAAAAAGGAATTTGAACTCCTTTTACGATAAGAAAGATTACCCCATTTCTTATCCTTTCTAAGCCCGCCTGCCCCGGCGGGCTTTTTTCATGTGCCGACGAAGTCGACACCCTTCGTTGAAACAGGCTGCCGAAGGGCAGTTTTTTTATTTTTACAGCAATTTTAAGAGAAATTTCAGAAATCACAGCCTTTCTTATGTTATCATAGAGAAAAAAGAAAAGGGGAGGAAACTCCATGGAATTTTGGGAAAACCTGCGGATGTGGCTGGAAAACAGCGGTTTTCGCGCAGTACGAAACAAAGAGAACTGGTATTGGCGGGCGGAGAACCCCGTTTTATATCTGCTGTGCCTGCTGGATGCAGGCGACGAGGGCTGGAAAGAGGACCATAAGACCTTTGCCGATTTCGGCAGGCGGATGGAGGAACGGCTGGAGGAATTCCATTGCACAAGGGTGGTGGCCCTGAGTGTTCTTGTGGATAAAGAAGGGGAAAACCCCCCTGTGGATATTGTGGAAACAGGGGATATCCCCAGCTTTAGCGGATACGACGAAAAATTTTATCGCGTTTTCTGGCAATTTTCGGAAAAAACAGGCAAGGTTACTGCTGGGAAAAATCAGCCCGATAAGCTGCTGGGCATCGAAAAGCTGCTCGCGGCGGCGGCAAAGGGAAAGGAACCCCAGGTGCTTCTTCTGCGGGATACGGGGGAGGAGAAAAAGCCCATTGCCACGGCAGTGATTTTTGCCGTCTGTGCAGTGCTGCTGCTGGTTACCATGCTTTCCCCTCATGGGGAGGAGATCCTGACCCAATTTGGTCTCAGCCGATGGGGCATCGAGGCGGGGCAATATTACCGCTTCTTCACTTGTATGTTCCTTCATGGGGGCCTTCTGCATCTGGCGTCCAACGGTGTGTACCTCTATTATTTCGGTGTGCGGGCGGAAAGACTTCTGGGGACAGGGAAGTTTTTGGTGCTGTATCTGGTTTCGGGGCTTTGCGGCGGTCTCCTTAGCGTGGCTTTTAGCGGCGGCGGTATTTCCATCGGTGCATCGGGTGCCATCTATGGCTTGTTGGGTGCCATGCTCCTGCTGACGAAAAAACATGGCTCCCGCTATACGGGCATGAATTACGCCACCATGCTGCTTTTGGCGGCAACGGCTATCTGCTTTGGCTTTTTGGAGCCGGGGGTGGATAACATGGCCCATATTGGCGGTCTGCTGGGCGGCATGGCTGTGTTTGCCCTGCTTTTGCGGAAAAAATGAGGAAAACTGTGGACAACCTATGGATAACATAGGGAGTTATCCCCAGAAATCCTGTGGATAAGGGGTCAGTTATCCCCAGAAAAAATATGCAATACAAGATGAATATTTTGATTTGCTGTAAAATCGGCATATTTCCAGTCAGTTGTTGCAGAAAAAGAAAAATATCCCCTATATCTTGGGGGTGACATAATGAGTTATCCCCAAAATTATTGTGGATAACCCCCATTGCTTGTGGATAACCCTGTGTGAGACTGGGGAAAAGGAGAAAATCTATGAAAAAAATACAAGATATCCAGAAAAATTTACTGGAAGCGGTGCAGGCTTCTGCATACAGTGAAAAAACTATCGTATTCGGGGAAGGGGCGGAACAGCCTGCCCTGATGATGATTGGCGAAGCCCCCGGCGGCGACGAGGAAAAGCGAGGGCGTCCCTTTGTGGGCAAGGCGGGGAAGAACCTGTCTGCCTTTTTGGAGGTGATTGGGCTGAAACGGGAGGAAATCTACATATCCAATGTGGTGAAGCTGCGCCCTACCAAGGAAAGCCCGAAAACGGGCAAGGCGGTCAATCGCCCCCCTTCTGCCGAGGAAATCGCTTTTTTTCTGCCCTTTTTGGAGGAGGAAATCAAAGCCATCGGCCCGAAGGTCATCGTGACATTGGGAAATGTGCCCCTGAAAGCGGTGACGGGGGAAAAGAAGGCTGTTATTGGGGATTATCATGGCATGCCAATACCTTTGGCGGATGGACGCATCCTCTTCGCCCTCTATCACCCTGCGGCGGTTATTTATAATCGGGCACTGCAGGCGGTCTATGATGAGGATTTGCTGAAATTGAAAGCCTTTTTGCAGAAGGAGGGCTTGGCGTGAAAACGGATTTGCAAAAAATCCCTTATGTGGGGAAAGAAACGGAGCAGGATTTGCTGCTGCTGGGGTTTGACAGCATTTCCTCTTTAAAAGGAGCCGATCCGGAGGAAATGTATCAGAAGGAATGTGAGCGGAAGGGGGTTAAAGTGGATAGATGTCAGCTTTATGTCTACCGTATGGCGGTCTATTATGCGGAAAATGAGGTACACGACCCCGAAAAGCTGAAATGGTGGAATTGGAAGGATTGAGATAGAAAAGGGGAGATCGTATGCGTCTGTGGGCATGGGAAGAAAATCATTACAAACAGAATCAAAAGCGGCAGGTACTTTGGACGGCGGCGGTCATTTGTTGGGCGGCGGCGTTGTGCCTGACCTATTGGGTGGAACATTCCTTATACGGAGGGATTGTTGAAACGAATACATTTACAATCCTTGGGATATCTATCGGTTTTTGCATTGGTCTGGGTCTGCGGAAAGCCATGGGCAAGGAGGAAAAAACCATGACGAAACGGGGAAAATGGATCACCGGAATGATCGTAGCGGTTTGTTTGGCGATTATCGTATGGGGCGCTGTATACCGAGGCATGGTGGTTTATACAACGCAGCTGGTCTTTGTGCTGCTGCCGCTGTATTGGTCAGATCATGAAAAGAAGAAGGATATCGACCGCATTTCCCTGTATGCCTGCACTCTGTTTTTTGCGGCGGTGCTGCTGGCGGCAGGCACATTGGCAGGCGCTCGCCTGACAGGAAACCAGACCACATGGCAGGCGGAAAAATCGATTACTGCGGAAGGATTTACGGATGTGGAGTATCTCGGCTGGATGTACGGCGACTGGGTCTATGAGTATGCCGTAGAGAAGGATTTTTATGAAGAGAGCATGGCAAGAGAAAAGTATTATATGCTTTTTGGCAGAAAAGACGGTGCGCCTTGGCGTTTTGTGGTAGACCCCAAGGGCGGAGAGATCATGATTGCTGCAACGGAAGGGGATGAGCCTGAGTTGGGGAATTGGTATCGTTCCAGAGAAACGGGGGAGTGAGGATAAATGGGATTTTTACAAAAAGGCTGGAATTGGGAACAGACCGACCCTGTGCAGGGGGAAGAGAAGCCTGTGGAAAGCCGGAAATGGCTTTGGGCGTTATCGCTTTTGGCTTTTGCCCTGTCCATGTTTGTGTTGTATCATGTGGAGCATACCATCTACGGGGAGATTATTGAGACAAATACTTTGACCTTTGGGTCTATTATGTTGAGCATTCTTTTGAATATCTACGAAGAGCCGCCGGAGCAGAAGCGGAAATGGGAGCGAGCGAGAACGTTCGTATTCCGTGTGATTCTGCTTTGGTGTGTGTTCGTTTTCCTTTATGCTGTGGTGACGATGAAACCACAGACGGTTTTCATGGCGCTGCAGATGGCTTCTCTTTTGCCTGTTTATTTGGTTTTACGGACAAAAAGAGAGCAGTATCAATGGGAACGGGATGTGGTGACCCTGTGGTCTATGTTTTTCATCAGTGTGCTGCTGGCAGCAGCGACCCTTGTCGTACCCCATGCGATGGGCATTACCGCAACCGTACAGGAAGCCCAGAAGAAATTGGCGGCGGAAGGTTTTACAGAGGTTTCCTATGTGGGGCATGATTCCCCTGTGTATCCTCTGATCCCCAAGGATGTCCGTATGGAATTGGAGGAGGAAGAGCTGAGCTTCGACCTGTATCTTTTTGAAATGCGCAAAGATGGTATACCTTGGGGCGCCATGGTGAATCCCATGACGGGAGAAGTTTTGGGCAGCAATGCACTGACAGAAGATACTACATTATCCAGAACGGTCGAATGGGAAAAAGGAAAATAGAATGGAAAAAACAACAAAACGAAAGACTCTCGAATTATCTGGCATATAGCAATCCAAAAACAGCTCCAACAGCAATTTCAGTGGAACGTCTTTGCTGTGGAGCTGCTTTTTAGATGGCGGAAATATTTCGGTTGCGTAGTTTTTTTATTGGGAAAAAAGAACATTTTCCCGGTAGAGCAAACGAAAAATAACTCCACGGCAATTTTAGTGATAACGTCTTTGCAGTGGAGTTATTTTTTGTCTGCGGAAACATACCGCTTTGTAGTAATCTTATTTCAATCTCTCCCATTCAGCTTCCTTGAAGCCCACCAGAACGAAATCCTCCCCAATGATAAGGGGCCGTTTCACCAGCATGCCGTTGGTGGAGAGCAGGGTAAGCTGTTCCTCCTCGCTCATTTCTGGCAGCTTGTCCTTGAGCTGCATTTCCTTATACAGCAAGCCACTGGTGTTGAAGAATTTCTTCAAGGGTAAGCCGCTTTTTTCCCACCAAGCTTTCAATTCCTCCGCCGTGGGGTTCTGTTCCACAATGTGTCTGTCGTCGAAGGCAACGCCGTTTCCTTCCAGCCACGCCTTGGCCTTTTTGCAGGTGGTGCATTTGGGGTATTCTAAAAATAAAACGCTCATTTTTTTCCTTCCTTTCCATGATATTTGTGTTGTTGAGGTCAAAAGGTATTTTGACCTTTTGACCCTGGTATCATATTTGTTCTATTATAAACTTTCTGTGTTTTTTCCACAAGGAGTATTGTATTTTTAAAAAAACTGCGCTATCATACTACTATAAAATGAAATTTATTGCAGTTACTATAAAATATCACATCCCAATAAGGAGGAAGGAACAAATGAAAATCGTAATCATCGAACCCTTGGGCATCACCCCCGAAAAGCTGGCAGAAGCAACAGCAGCCGTAAAAGCAAGAGGTCACGAAATCGTGGCTTATGACACAAAGGAAGAAGATCAGGAGAAGCTGGCAGCAAGAGGGAAGGACGCCGATATCATCATCATCGCAAACCAGCCCTTCCGTAAAAATGTCATTGAAAAATGCGAAAACCTGAAGCTGCTCTCCGTAGCATTCACAGGCGTTGATCATATCGACGTAGATTTCTGTAAGGAAAAAGGCATCCGCGTATGCAACGCAGCGGGCTATTCCACAAATGCCGTAGCAGAGCTGGCTTTCGGTCTGGCTATCTCTGTACTGCGGAATATCCCTGCCTGCGACGCTGTTTGCCGTAAAGAAGGCACAAAAGCAGGTCTGGTTGGCGGCGAGCTGTTCGGCAAGACCTTTGGTGTGGTTGGCACAGGTGCCATCGGCGGTAAGGTTGCAAAAATCGCCCAGGCCTTCGGCTGCAAGGTAGTGGCTTACAGCAGAACGGTAAAACCTGAAATGCAGAGTACAGGCATCGAATATATGTCTCTGGAGGATGTGCTGAAGGTCAGCGATATCGTTTCCCTGCACGTACCTCTGAATGATAAGACAAAAGGCCTGATCGGCGAAAAGGAAATCGCTCTGATGAAGAAAAACGCTATCCTGCTGAATACAGCCCGTGGCCCTGTGGTAGACAGCGTTGCTCTGGCAAATGCCCTGAACGAAGAACGCATTGCCGGCGCAGGCATCGACGTATTTGAAATGGAACCTCCCGTGCCTGCGGATCATCCTCTGCTGCACAGCAAGCATACCGTGGTAACACCTCATGTGGCTTTTGCGTCCCATGAAGCACTGTTCACCAGAGCCCAGATTGTGTCCGAAAATATCCTGAAATGGGAAGACGGCACACCTCAGAACGTCATCTGCTAAAGACTTTTCTTGAGGGCGTTGCCCTCAAACTCCCACGAGGGGAATGATTCCCCTCGACCCCCGTTTGCAAAAGCATACGCTTTTGCGGTGATATGCGCCGCAGGCAAATCGGGTTCCAAGGGGGGACCCCTTTGGCAGGGTTTGGGACAGCGTCCCATAAAATTTGTCCCTAAGCGGGTTTTTGAAGGGTTTAAGGGGAGATCAAGCATCTTCCCTTCGGGAAGACGGCTTCGCCGCCGCCTTATTCTTGGCGGTGCTCACCTTTTCCCAAGAAAAGAAAGTTTCCCCCCTTATTTATATTGAAAGAAAAAATTAAGATTTCCACGATTGACAAAGACTACGGAAGTATAGTACGGTAAACTTAGAAAATCGTGAATAAAAACCAAGCCGATTTGCGATTGCAGATCGGCTTTTCTTTTTAAGGAGGGAATCCCCATGAAATTTGGCTTTATCGGCGCAGGCAACATGGCGGGTGCCATCATCAAAGGCATGACCATCGGCACAAAAAGCTACAACGGCAAGGACATCACCATCACCAGCAAGACCGTGACCTCTGCGGCAAAGCTGGCGGAGGCCTGCGGTGCCAATGCGGTAACCACAGCGGCGGAGGTGGTGGCGGCCAGTGATGTTCTGGTTCTGGCGGTAAAACCCCAGGTGTTGGCGGCTGTTGTGCCTGCCCTGAAAGAGGATATCGCGGCGAAGAAACCTCTTGTGGTTTCCATCGCGGCGGGGAAAACGTTGGAATACTTGGCAGGTTTATTGCCCGAAGGGACGCCCATTGTCCGTGTGATGCCTAATATCAACGCAAAAATCGGCGCATCCACGTCGGGTCTGTGTGTCAATGGATTTGTGACAGAAGAACAAAAAGCCACTGTCAAAGGGATGTTCCAGACCATCGGCACGGTGGCAGAGGTGGAGGAAAATCACTTTGATATTTTCTCTGTCATCGGCGGTGCGGCCCCTGCTTTTGCCTATATGTATATAGACGCACTGGCACGGGCGGCGGTGAAGGCTGGTATGCCCAAAAAGCAGGCATTGGAAATTACGGCGGCAACGGTTCTGGGCAGTGCGAAAATGGTGCTGGAAAGCGGCGAGCATCCTTGGGTATTGGTGGATCAGGTTTGCTCCCCCGGCGGCACCACCATCGAAGGGGTGACGGCTTTGCAGGCAAATGGCTTCGAAAGCACGATGTGCAAGGCCTTTGATGCCGTTCTGGAAAAGGATAAAAGGATTGCGGGCAAAAAATAAGGAGATTTGGAGGTGTTCCCCATGAAAAAGGCATTTGCCATCCTACTCAGCACTTTCATGATTTTGAGCCCTGTGACCGCTCTGGCAAATTCCGCCCAGACCTATTTTCGGGGTATCGCACCTAGTGGTGCTGTAGTGACGGGGGAACAGTCTCCCCTGATTGTGGAGCAGGAACGGCTGACCTTCGACTTGCAGGAATTTCCTCTGGAGTATTATAGAAACTTGGAGGAATATCTGGCTTACACGGGCAGGGTCACGGCGGAATACACCTTCCATAACCCTGCCGACTACGATGTGACGGTGAAGCTAGCTTTTCCCTTCGGGCAGACGCCCGATTATGGTTATAGCTATAACCATGAAACGGAACAGCAGGTCTATGCCGCCGATGGGGAAAAATATGATGTGACGGTAGATGGGGTACCCATTGAAAAAACGGTGCGCCATACCCTGTTTTACTGTGGAGAGGATTTTGAACTGGAAAAAGATTTGCCCCGTCTGGCGGATGGGTATGCAGAGGATGCTTTCTGGAAATTCGATACCCTTGTGACGAAATATACTTACACCATCGACGGCATCGACGAGGAATTTGATGCGGCGAGACTGGGCTTTCAATGGAGTGGTGACGAAAATAAAACCAAGCTGATGCTGGTGGAGCAATGCGGCGGAGAAGATGCAGAGGAATATGTTGCCGTGACCCGTTGGGTGGAAAACGGGGATATCATCGAATTGTATGTCTTTGGCGAGCCTTTGGAACAGGAACTGGAATGGTTTTCCGAAAACGGTGCGCAGGAAACGCCCTTTGCCTATACCCTGACCTTGGAAGGCACAGAAACCATGACCTTTCAGGAATTCGTTATGGCGGAATGCCCTGATGATAGCGGCATCCTTCCTTCCGATTGCTACAATGCCATGGTGGCTCATTTGAACAGCAGTGAATGGGCTTTCGGCATCCTCGGCAATTTTGAATATGAAGGAACGAATATCTCCGATGCCCTGCTGCGGTGGTATGAATATGAAATCACCGTACCCGCTGGCGGCACCATTGTGAATACCGTAACTGCCCCCATGTATCCCTCCTCGGATTTGGACTATGAACCGCCTATTTACCAATATACCTATCTCCTTTCTCCTGCCAAAACATGGGCGGCGTTCGGCAGGCTGGATATCGTGGTGAATACCCCTTATTATATGACGGAAAGGGGCTTGGAGGGCTTCGAAAAAACGGAAAGCGGCTATGCCTTGTCTTTGGATGGCCTGCCCGACGGGGAATTGGAATTTACCCTTTCGGGGGAGGAAAAACCAAAGCCGCCTCTGCAAGACCGCCTGCAAAGGGTGAGATTGCTGGAAGCGGTAGTCTTGTTTGTAATCGCTGCCATTTCTGTAAGGAAATATAATGAAAGACAACAAAAAAATCGAGAACAATAAAAAAAGCTCGGCATCCAGAGGAGTCCCAATAAGAAAACAAAATGTTTTCTTATTTTGGGACATCCTCGCAGTGCGGCTTAAGAAACCAATAAAATCCATAAAGTATGTTTTCTTAAGCCGCCACTACATTGCCGAGCTTTTAGAATGTTGATAAAGTGATTTTCGAATAGCGGAAGGGGTTGGGAAACAAACTTGTCATCACTTTGCTTCGCAAAGCAGGCTTTGCCTGCCACCCCGTCTTGGGCGGTGAGTTTGTTTCCCAAGTGGAATCCGCAGGCGGAAACCGCGTTTTTCGCCGAGGAAAACAGGAAGTTTCAAGGTGTTTACACCGCTGGAACTTATCTGTTTATCCTCTGTTTAAACTCGTCGAAATCCTGATTTCGACGAAGGGTGTCGACAAAGTCGATACCCTTTTTAGAAGAATAATGCGAAATCATCGAATTTCCACTGACCATCTTCCTTCAGCAGAATGAAGTGGAATTCCTGTGTGGTGTAATCATCGGGGTTTTCGGGGGCTGTGTAGAAATATTCGCCGTCGTAGGCTTCGTTGCTGTTGGTGTAGTAAGCCGTTGCGGTGAAGTTGATTTCATTTTCGGCTTCATTATCCAGCTGGAAGGTATGACCGGCATAGAAGATATTCATATCTCTGCCGCCGCCCAAGAAATACAGACCGCCATCTTCGCCTTTGGCGAACATGATGTTGCTTTCACTCAGAATACAGTTTGTCACGAAATCCTTTGTGAAATACTGTTCCAGGAATTTCTGGAATTCATCGTATGTTTTGAAGCGGCTGTCGGTAATCTGGTAATATTTGATACCGTCTTTTTCCATAGTCGTTTCCTCATCATAATCAAAATTGCCGAAGCTGATTTGATTATAAATTTTATAGGCACCTGCATACAGCTCTTGTAAATCTTCATCCAGAGGGGGCAGGCTGCCGTCTTCCACAACGATGGTTTCTGCTGCAGGGTTTTCGGGGGCTTCTGTTTCTACGGAATTGCCGCCGCAGCCGGAAAGTACGCTAGCACCGATGAGGGCACAGGTCATCAGAACAACAAATTTTTTCTTCATAGGGGGATTCTCCTTTCAATTTTCTTTTTCTTCTCGAAAAAATAGTATCATAAAGTTTACGATAAAAGAAGAGACTTTATGAAATTGAAAGAAACTCTTAATAATTGGGGGGCGGATGCCCCCTTCGTCGAAATTAGGATTTCGACGAGTTTAGACAGAAGAATAAACAAACAGGTTCCATCGGCATAAATGCCTTGAAACCTGTTGTTTTCCTCGGACGGGCAAAGCCCGCCCTGCGGATTCCATTCAGAGAACAAACTCACCGCCCAAGACGGGGCGGCAGGCAAAGCCTGCTTTGCGAAGCAAAGTGATGAAAGTTGGTTCCCCGAACCTCTTCGCTTATAAAAAAGGGCGGCTATATGCCGCCCTTTTCAAATGCCTGTAACAATTACTGTTCAGCCAATTTTTTGTAGGATTCGTATTTTTCCTTTGCATTTTCTGCAGCTTCCTTCAGCAGTACTTCTGCTGTTTCGGGGAAGGTGCGAACCAAAGAAGCGTAACGAACTTCGCCCATCAGGAATTCGTTGAAGTCCATAGTAGGTTCTTTGGAATCCAGAATGAAGGGGTTCTTGCCTTCCTTCTTCAGATCGGGGTTGTAACGATACAGGTGCCAGTAACCAGCTTCCACAGCCAGTTTTGCTTCCAGCTGTGCGTTTGCCATACCCTTGGAGATACCGTGGTTGATACAAGGAGCGTAAGCGATGATCAGGGAAGGACCATTGTAAGCTTCTGCTTCTTTCAGGGCTTTGATCAGCTGTGCGGGGTTTGCACCCAGAGCAACCTGTGCAACGTAGATGTAGCCATAGCTCATTGCCAGCATACCCAGGTCTTTCTTCACTGTAGGTTTACCGCCTGCTGCGAACTGTGCCACAGCACCGATGGGTGTTGCTTTGGAGGACTGACCACCTGTGTTGGAGTAAACTTCTGTATCTACTACCAGTACGTTTACGTCACGACCGCTTGCCAGAACGTGGTCCAGACCGCCGTAGCCGATATCGTATGCCCAGCCATCGCCGCCATACATCCACATGGATTTCTTTGTCAGGTGTTCGCTGTTTTCCAGAATGAAGTCTTTCAGTTCTGCTGCTTCGCCTTCCACATTCAGAGCTTCCAGAGCTGCGATCAGGGCACGGCTGTCTGCTTTGCTTCTGTCGCCGTTATCCCAGTTTTCCAGCCAAACTTCTGCTGCTGCAGCGAAGTCTGTGCCTGCTGTCAGTGCCAGCAAATCTTTTACTTTCATTGTCACACGGTCTCTCTGCTGTTCTACTGCCAGAACCATACCAACGGAGAACTGTGCGTTATTTTCAAACAGGGAGTTGCTCCATGCGGGGCCCCAGCCTTCTTTGTTTGTGGTGTAAGGTACGCAGGGTGCTGCTGCGCCCCAAGCCTGTGTACAGCCTGTTGCGTTTGCCAGATACATTCTGTCGCCGTAAAGCTGTGTCATCAGTTTTGCGTAAGCTGTTTCGCCGCAGCCCGCACAAGCGCCGGAGAATTCCAGCAGAGGCTGTTCGAACTGAGAGCCTTTTACGCTGAATTTGTCCATAGGGTTCTTCTTGTCGGACAGAGACAGGGAGAAGTCCCAGTTAGGCTGTTCGCTCATCTGTGTATCCAGAGGTTTCATCACCAGAGCTTTTTCTTTTGCGGGACATGCTGTTACGCAGACACCACAGCCCTGACAATCCAGAGGGTCAACCTGGATGCGGAATTTGTAGTTCTTGATTTCGCCTGCGCCGTTTGCGTTCAGTACTGTGTAGGATTCAGGAGCATTTGCAGCTTCTTCTTCTGTCAGCAGGAAAGGACGGATTGCAGCGTGAGGACATACGTAAGAACACTGGTTACACTGAATACATTTTGTTGCATCCCATTCGGGAACGTCGATGGCAACGCCGCGTTTTTCGAAAGCGGATGTGCCCAGAGGAACAGTACCGTCTTCTCTGCCTGTGAATACGGAAACGGGCAGCAGATCGCCTTTCAGAGCGTTCATGGGTACCATCAGTTTTTCAACGTATTCGGGCAGTACAGCCTTGATTGCTTCTTTGTCAACGTCTTTTGCATCCTTCCAGCTTGCGGGAACGTCGATCTTTGTCAGACCGGACAGACCTGCGTCTACAGCAGCGTAGTTCATGTTGACAACCTTTTCACCCTTCTTGCCGTAGGATTTTACGATAGCTGCTTTCATGTAGTTTACTGCATCGTCAACGGGGATGATGTTTGCCAGCTTAAAGAATGCGGACTGCAGGATGGCATTTGTTTTGTTGCCCAGACCGATTTCTTTACCGATCTTGATAGCGTCGATGGTGTAGAAGTTGATGTCGTTGTTTGCGATATATCTCTTCACATCAGCGGACAGGTGATGATCCAGTTCTTCTGCGTTCCAAGCGCAGTTCAACAGGAAAGTACCGCCGGGTTTGATTTCGGAAACGATATCATATTTTTCCATGTAGGACTGGTTGTGGCAGGCAACGAAGTCTGCTCTTGTTACCAGATAGCTGGAGCGGATGGGTGTGTCACCGAAACGCAGGTGAGAACGTGTGATACCGCCGGATTTCTTTGTGTCATATTCGAAATAAGCCTGTGCATATTTGTCTGTATGGTCACCGATGATCTTGATGGAGTTTTTGTTTGCACCAACCGTACCGTCGGAGCCCAGACCCCAGAATTTGCAGGCTACTGTGCTTTTGTCAGCCAGATCGGGTTCTGCGCCCACTTCGATGGAGGAATTGGAAACATCGTCGATGATACCAACGGTGAAGTGGTTTTTCTGTACGCCCTTCATGTTGTCGAAAACGGCTACGATCTGAGCGGGTGTAACGTCTTTGGAGGACAGACCGTATCTGCCTGCCAGAACCTTTGCTACTCTGCCTGTTTCGATCAGTGCGGAGCAAACATCTTCATACAGGGGTTCGCCCAGGGCACCGGGTTCTTTTGTTCTGTCCATAACTGTGATGACTTTCACAGATTCGGGCAGAGCTGCCATGAAGTGCTTGATGGAGAAAGGACGATACAGGTGAACCTGCAGGAAGCCCACTTTTTCGCCTTTTGCTGTCAGGCTTTCTACTACTTCCTGCGCTGCGCCTGTAACGGAACCCATAGCTACGATAACGTGTTCTGCGTCAGCAGCACCATAGTAGTTGAACAGCTGATAGTTTCTGCCTGTAATTTTGTTGATTTCCTGCATATATTCTTCTACGATTTCAGGCAGGCGTGTGTAGAAGGGTGTGCAAGCTTCTCTGTTCTGGAAGAATACGTCGGGGTTCTGAACTGTGGAACGCTGTACGGGATGTTCGGGGTTCAGAGCGTTCTTTCTGAATTTCTTCAGAGCGTCCTGATCTACCAGTTTTGCCAGATCATCATAGTCCATTACTTCGATTTTCTGCAGTTCGTGGGAAGTACGGAAACCATCGAAGAAGTGAATGAAGGGTACGGAGCCTTTGATTGCGGACAGGTGAGCAACACCGGCCAGGTCCATAACTTCCTGTACGGAAGCGGAGGACAGCATAGCGCAGCCGATCTGACGGCAAGCCATAACGTCGGAATGGTCACCGAAGATGGAGAAGGCATGTGTACCTACTGTTCTGGATGCTACGTGGAATACGCCGGGTTTCAGCTGACCGGCGATACGGTACATAGGGGGAATCATCAGCAGCAGACCCTGAGATGCTGTGTATGTAGTAGCCAGAGTACCTGCTTCCAGGGCACCGTGCATAGCGCCGGCAGCACCTGCTTCGGATTCCAGTTCCAGCAGACGTACAGTCTGACCGAAGATGTTCTTTTTGCCATTTGCGGACCAGCTGTCAACGTGTTCCGCCATGGGGGAAGAAGGGGTGATGGGGTAAATAGTGGCAACTTCTGTGAATGCATAAGAGATATATGCAGCAGCTTCGTTACCATCCATGGTTTTCATGATTTTTGTGTTCATGGAATCGAACTCCTTTCATAAATATAGTAGAGATAGGGTCATTTGTTTTTTACTTGTGTATTTCAGCTTCTTGCCATACACAGAGTTATTACTTTTTGTATAATTTTATGTTAGGATATTTGATTTTTATTGTCAATGGTATCTGAAAAAAAGTGGCTGTATTTTGTGTACAAAATGAAATACAGTACATATTGCATTAAAAATAATACAAAATAAACTGTTTTTTGGAAAAACAAAGACACTGCGGTGAAAACAGGAAAAAGAGGTCAGACAAAGTATTTTTTTAGATACAAAACAGGGGTGAAGAGAAATGGAATTGGCTAGGGTTCGATTTTTGGAAAAAGGGGAGGAAGCAGTCCTGCCCAAATGGGCAAAGCTGCTGCCCAAATCATGGGGATATCTGGAAAAACACAGACCCTATCGGCTGGAACGGGATGCAGACGGCATCCTTGGCATTTTGCAGGTGCAGCGGGAGGAGGCTCTGTCCACCCCTTGGCGGAAAGGTGCCCTGTCCCTTCTGGAAGCATTGGAAGGGGAAGGGGTCAGCATCATCGTTCCTCCGGCAGAGGGAGAATTTCCCAGAGAACGGCTGCCCTTTGCGGAGGGGCGGCGGCTGGCGGCGCTCTTTGCTTTTGAAGGAGCGGCGGAAGCCCTCAGGCGGCAGGGGAAAAACCCTGAGGAATGTACCTATCTTTTGGCGGGAGGGGATCAGGGGATGTGGCAGGCAGCCCTCTCTTCCATGGGAAATGAGGTGAACCATCTGGCTATCTTTACCCAAGAGCCCGATGGGGCGGAGGAAATCGTGGGGGAATTATATATGGGACGGGGCTTGGTGACGGAGGTCTTTTCTTCCCCGAAAAATCCTGCCTTTGCCGAAGCGGATGTCATCCTTTCCTGCGGCATGGAGCAGCGGGCTTTGGAGCATATCCTGAAAAAAGGAGCATTTTGGCTGGACTTGGCGGGGAATCGCCCCATGCTGCGGCGGCTGATGCAGCTGCGGCCCGATGTTTCCGCGGCGGAGGGGTTCTTTTTCCACGTGTCCCTCGGGAATGAGGAAAAGCAGATGGAAGGCAGAATGGCAGAGGCGGAGGCCTTCCTGCAGTGCAGCAATTTCCGCCAAAGCTGGGGCTTTCCTCTGGAGGAATTGGAGCGGGATGTCCTTCTTTTTGAATTGCGGGAACGGGGCTTTGCCGTTTCGGGATTCTCCGCCTTCGGAAAACGGGTGAAAATTCGGAGAAACCCTTGATATTTCAAGGAAAAAGATTGACAAGCAATAGAAAATTATTATATAATCTATCAATGGTTTAGGAGGGGAATAAAATACCCTCCATTTTTCCTTGTCAAAAAGCAAGGAAACATTAAATGAGAATAGAATGAGGAGTGACACATCCATGACAGAAAAGAAAGTTGTTTTGACTTATGAAGGTCTGAAAAACATGGAAGCGGAGCTGGAAAATCTGAAAACCGTCCGCAGAAAAGATGTAGCAGAAAAAATCAAAGAAGCCAGAGGTCAGGGTGACCTTTCCGAAAATGCCGAATATGACGCTGCAAAAGAAGAACAGGCAGAAATCGAAGCACGTATCGTTCAGTTGGAAAAAATGCTGCGCAATGCGGAAGTCATCGATGAAGAAGGCGGCGCAAAAGATACCATCAGTTTGGGTACCACAGTAACACTGCTGGATGTGGAATTTGAAGAAGAAATGGAATATACCATCGTTGGTTCTGCAGAAGCAGACCCCATGAACGGCAGAATCTCCAACGAATCTCCCGTTGGCATGGCACTGCTGGGTCATAAAAAAGGCGATAACATCAGCATCGAAACACCCGATGGCGAAGTTATTTTCAAAGTGCTGAAATTCACAAAATAAGATATACAGGAAACAAAGGACGCACACGGATAGGAGGAAGTAACGTGGCAGAAGAAATCAAGGAAGTTCAGGAGCTGACACAGCAGGAACTGAGCGAACAGAACAGAATCAGAAGAGAAAAACTGGCACAGATGCAGGAAGAAGGCAAAGACCCCTTCCAGATTGTGAAATATGACGTAACACACCACAGCGAAGAAATCAGAGCCAACTATGATGCCCTGGAAGGCAAGGATGTTTGCATTGCCGGCAGACTGATGAGCAAACGTATCATGGGGAAAGCATCCTTCTGCAATATCCAGGACAGAGATGGCCTCATGCAGTCCTACGTTAGCAAAAACGATATCGGTGAAGAAGATTATGCTGCTTTCAAAAAATATGACATCGGCGATATCATCGGTATCAAAGGCTTTGTGTTCAAAACAAAAACAGGGGAAATTTCCGTACACGCAAAAGAAGTGGTACTGCTTTCCAAGAGTCTGCAGGTACTGCCTGAAAAATTCCATGGCCTGAAGGATCAGGAACTGCGCTACAGACAAAGATATGTAGACCTGATTGTAAACCCCGAATCCAGAGATACATTCATCAAACGTTCCAAAATCATTACAGAAATCAGAAAATTCCTGGACAGCAAGGGCTTTCTGGAAGTGGAAACACCTGTCCTGCAGACCATCCCCGGCGGTGCTTCTGCAAGACCCTTCATCACACACCATAATACACTGGATATCGATATGTACTGCCGTATCGCTCTGGAACTGCCCCTGAAGAGACTGATCGTGGGCGGCTTTGAAAGAGTATACGAAATCGGCCGTGTATTCAGAAACGAAGGTATTTCCGTTCGTCATAACCCTGAATTTACCCTGATGGAACTGTATCAGGCATATACAGACTATAACGGTATGATGGATATTACAGAAGAAATGTTCCGTACCGTAGCACAGAACGTTTTGGGCACCACAAAGATCACTTACGGCGGCTATGATCTGGATCTGGGTCAGCCCTTCGCAAGAAAAACTATGGTTGACGCTGTAAAGGAATTCACAGGTGTTGACTTCGATCAGGTAAAAGATACAGAAGAAGCAAAAGCACTGGCAAAGGAAAAAGGCGTGGAATTTGAAGATCGTCATGTAAAAGGCGATATCTTGAACCTGTTCTTTGAAGAATTTGTAGAAAAGAACCTGATCCAGCCTACCTTTATCATCGACTACCCCGTTGAAATCTCTCCTCTGACAAAGAGAAAACCCGATAAACCCGAATTTACAGAAAGATTCGAGCTGTTCATCGTGGGCAGAGAATATGGTAACGCTTACTCCGAACTGAATGACCCCATCGACCAGCGTTCTCGTTTTGAATATCAGGAATTCCTCCGTGAAAATGGCGACGACGAAGCAAATATGATCGATGAAGACTTCCTGACAGCACTGGAATATGGTATGCCTCCTACTGGCGGTCTGGGGGTAGGTATCGACAGATTCGTTATGCTGCTGACAGAATCCGTTTCTATCAGAGACGTAATTTTGTTCCCTACAATGAAGCCGATTAACGACTAAAACGTTGATTTTTCGGGCTTTTCTGAGGGTGCAAAGGCGAAAAAGTATTGGTTTTGTACCAATTTTGTACCAATTTTACAGAGATTTTTGAAAAATAATGTAGATAACCGTAGAGTAGATAAACCTGCTCTACGGTTTTTTATTGTTATGAAAGGTACACTTTTTGTATTCCCTAGTGGTCTTCAGGGAGTGCATAAAAAATACAGAGCTACACTGCAACAAACAAAGAAATAAAAAGTTTAAAAATGTTTTGCCGATGTACTTGGGTACAACGGAACCATTCAACATCAATAAATAGCCAACTTTATTTTACAGAATAGGCTTTTCGGGGAGCTTGTGAAACAGGCTGAGAGGATAGCGTTTTTTACTATCGACCCATACAACTGATGCAGATAATGCTGCCGTAGTTTCTGATGTTGAGTTTAGAAAAACTATAAAATTTTTTTGTATAAATATTTTGATAATCAAGGATAATAGAAGGGGAGCCTGTAAGACAGGCTGAGAGGATAGTGTTTACTATCGACCCTTATTACCTGATGCAGATAATGCTGCCGTAGGGAAATAGAAAAGTCGGAGACACTGAAAAAAGGTGTCTCTGACTTTTTTAGAAAGATCGTTTCAAAAAATAAAGAAACGTTTATTTTTTATTGTTTCATGAAAACAGACAATACCCTCTAGGATGAAAGTCCTAGAGGGTATTTGTTCAGTGCTGGGAATGATTTAATTTGGCATGTTGCAAAACAAATTCTTTTAGGCTCTCTTTGCTAACACTGGAAAGAATGGTGAAACTGCAAGCAAGGGGAGAATTAGAAGTACCATCTACCTATCTTTCTATTGCAAAAGAAATTCTTGGTGCAGAAGATAATGTGTATTGTAATAGTAGTATAAGTAGTACCCTGCAGTATACAGAAAAAATGAACGATGCGTTTCAAACATTCTGCTATGGAGGAGAAGAAAATCTTGGAGATATTGTCCGAGCAGCTACGTTTCCCTATGAATGAAGCTATGACCGACCAGCAGAAGAAAAATATCATGAAAATGAAGGATGATGTGAAGCTGCGTTACTTTGATGCTCCGGATTTACAGCATGTGGAAAAGAACGCGTACAGATTTATCAATGCGATCAGCGATTAGCTCAGGATTCTTCTATAAAGGTTGTACATGAACAAATGAGGTGGATGGGCAAAAATCCAGAAGAACTAGAAGTAGCTGGTGGTCCCACTTATAAAGAAAGCCAACTGGAAGAACTTCGTAAGTATTTGTGTACGATTTCTGATGTAGACAATAAAACCATGCAAGGAATAAAAGAAAAAATTGCAAGGGACTACAAACAGGTTTTGCCAGAAGATGTACGGACGAAAGGGAAATCTTTTTCGGAAGAGAAACTGGAAAAGATTTTATCAATATTGCATTTGCAGCTAAAAAAAGAAGAAAAACGTGAGAGAAGGGAAGGAAAAACTACAAAGAAAACATACTATTCTATTCTTGAAGAAGGAGAAGAACCAGAAAAAGAAGCAGAGTTTTCTGAGGATACAGAAGAAATTTAACGCACTAAGAGAAATTGGGTAGAAAGGAAGGATGCGTTATGACAGGAACTATGTTGTTGGAAAAGCAGCGTACGTCGGAATTCAGTGATCATACTAGAGATGATTTGGCTGTGGAACAGATGAGACGAAAAAGAAATGAAGTCCCTCTCTGGCATAAAACCCTGCTTACTTTAGAAGAAGCAGCAGATTATACCGGGCTAGGATTACAGAAATTGCGTGACATCAGTAATGATGAAAACTGCAAGTTTGTTCTTTGGAATGGAAGAAAACGTCTATTTAAAAGAACAAAATTGGAAGAGTATCTTGAGAAAGCGTACTCTGTATAATCAAAAAAGAAGATGGGATGCCAAAAGGCATCCCTATTTTTGAAAGGAGAAACTTGTATGGCAAATAACAAACGCTATGATAGTAAACGAAGATTGCTGAAAAAGGGTGAGCAGCAGCGTGCAGATGGCTACTATGTATATCGTTGGACAGACCGCAGGGGAGTCAGACACAGCGTTAATGCAAAAACTTTGGAGGAACTTCGCGAAAAAGAAGATGAAATACTGAAGAATAGCTTGGATGGGATTCGTTCTGATGTGGCAAATGCCACGGTCAACGATGTATACGAACTGTGGTGGTGGAATCCGGCGTGAATGTAAAGGTTGTGCAGGAAGTATTGGGGCATAAGGATGTATCTACAACATTGGATATCTACACCGATGTGACCAGGGAGCTGGCTCGCAGAGAATTTGATGACCTTGAGAAGAAAATGAATGAGAATTTAAAATCTGCAGAAGTTGAAAAATAATATGTCGCGGCTGGATGTATATTTGACCTGTAATGGGTCATTAGACATCCAGCCGTGACAAATCATCCGATTTCAGAACAAAAGATTGACTTTTTTAGAATGAATCGGTACAATAAAGAAAAAACAACTAACTTATGAGTTAGTAACTTTAGGGTATGCAAGGGGGGTGTTATCATGTTTTATTGCAGAGAAGAAGAACTTCAAAAAATGGAAAAACGCTATGGAAAGAATCATTTCGAGTGTGTTGTTATATATGGCCGTAGACGAGTAGGGAAAACTTCCTTAATCAATGAGTTTTGTAAGGATAAACCCACGATTTATTTTTCTGCTTTGAACTCCACATCAAAGGAAAATCTGGAAGAATTATCAAAGGCAATCCATTTATTACAATATCCGGATACACCCAATGCACCGATATATTCCAGTTATGGGGATGCACTGGATGCAATCACGGAACTGGCGAAAGAACAGCGATTGGTTTTTGTCATTGATGAATATCCCTATCTGGCAAAAACGGAGAAATCTATTTCTTCCCGATTGCAGCATATGATAGATCATGTATGGCAATATACGAATCTGTATTTGATTCTTTGTGGTTCTTCCATGAGTTTTATGGAATATCAGGTGCTGGGTTACGAAAGTCCTCTGTATGGCAGAAGAACGGCACAGTTTAAACTTGAAGCGTTAAAATATAAGGAAATGACTGTTTTTAATCCTAATCTCGGTAATGCAGAACAGGCTTTGGTTTATGGTATTACAGGAGGGATTCCTCACTACATCAATAAACTGGATGTAGAAGAAGATTTGGATGATGCCCTTATGGAAAATCTGTTTGATACCTCCAGCTATTTGTTTGAGGAGCCGGAGAATCTTCTGAAACAGGAGCTGCGGGAACCTCAGATTTATAATGCTATTATCAGTGCGATTGCAGGCGGCGCTTCCCGTGCCAATGAAATAGCTACAAAAACTGGTATGGAATCCGGTCCCTGCATGAAATATATCAAGGTTCTGTTGGACTTAGGCATTCTGAAAAAAGAAACACCTATGGGAGAAAAACCTGGTCGCAAAACCATTTATACAATCGGGGATAATTTCTTCCGTTTCTGGTATCGGTTTGTACCAAAGAATATGTCCATTATCAGTTCCGGCAGAATTGCCCAATTGTATGAAAAAGCAGTGAAGCAGTATTATCCGGAATATATGGGATTGATCTTCGAGAAAATGTGTCAGGACTATCTTTTGTATTATGCTTCTGATTTGCCTATTGAAATCAAGGAAATCGGACAGTGGTGGGGGACAGATGCGAAGGCTCGCAAAGAAGTTCAGATTGATATTGTCGGTGTACCAATAGAGGGGAAAGAATATCTGATTGGTTCCTGCAAATATAAAAATGAAAAAATTGGCGTTGATGAATTGGAACTTCTACAGCACTATGCATCCGTTTTTGGCCGTGGCGAAAAATACCATTATTATATTTTCTCCAAAGGTGGATTTACGGATGCCTTGTTAGAACAGGAAAGACTGGGAGCTGTTACCTTGCTGACATTGGATGATATATATCGATAAATACGTGAAGAAAACAGCCTCGGATGAGAATCGAATATTGATCGATTATGGAAACCTCGAAAGTAGCACAGTTCATGTCTGAGGTTGTCGGCTGTTGGAGACAAATCGGTGCGAACCAGACCATAATCTACTACCGTTTGACTATGGATGACTTGATTTCTATAAAATACTGTAAAGGAGCCGTGATTGGCAGTGAAAACTGTCTGGTCACGACTCTTTTTTTGTAGTATTTACCTAAGAATTGACTTACTATATTCCGGTAGCAAAACGAACATACACATGCCAAAAAACTACATTTGCATGGAGATATGAACATGAATGGATTACATTACACACTTGCTGGGGAACCGAGTAACTAGATATTTGATACAAGTAAAGTATAAGTTAAAATTTTACTTTGAGAATTGCAAATTGAAAATATCGACAGAAAGGGATATAATAATATATAATGTGGAATCATTGTGGACTTTACTTTATCACAAATGGAGTGAAATCCTTTACAGGAATAGCAGGATAGCAGCGGATTCATAAGGATTATCTTGCAACGTGTTTAATTCCGTTGCCGCCCTTTGTCGAACAAAAGCGTATTGTCGCCAAGCTGGAAGAACTCCTACCGTTGTGTGAAAGATTGAAATGAGGTGACAAGAATGACTAATCCTAATGTCTTTATCTCATATTCTCACGATAGCGATGAGCATAAGGCGTGGGTATTGAAACTGGCTTCCGATTTGCGTTCTCATGGGGTTAATACAATACTTGATCAATGGGATCTCCGTCTTGGATCTGATTTGAGATTTTTCATGGAGAATGGTCTTTCTGATGCAAATTTGGTACTTTGTATTTGCTCTGAGAGGTATGTAGAAAAGGTGAATTCCGGGAAAGGCGGCTCTGGTTATGAAGGAATGATTATGACACAAGCATTGCTACAAAACGCAAACACAGAATTTGTAATCACGATAGTAAGAAATAATTCCGCTGTACAAAAAGTACCGTTAGCATTTGGAAGCAAATTATATATCGATTTCTCAGATGACTCTCAATATGTGGCGTGTTATCAGGAACTTCTTGAGCGTATATACGGAGAAGACTCGAAGAAAAAGCCTCCTTTAGGAAAAAACCCTTTTTCTGATGGGCTTGGACGACAAATAGAGATAAAAACAAGAATAGACTCAGTCAAATACCATTCTCATTCGATGAATGGAACAGTAGTGTTCCGATTCGACAACAACAACGGAGACTATCTTTTAGGAGATGGAGAATACTTGTTCAAAACGCATTGGAGTAGAGCGGGTAACAATTCTATTTACGCATCTGGTAAAATCGGTTTTGATGTGCATGTTACAGCCTTTCCCCATATTGACAGTTTGCCTATACTTGATTTTTCTAGCAGAACAAGAACAATCCGAACTGGTCAAATTGTTGTTTTTGAGAACCAGTATCATCATTTTGCGGCAATAAAACTTGGAACTGTAAAAAGCAGCAGTCATGGATATCCATATGATGAAATGACCTTTGAGTATCACATCTATAATATAACATAATGGTACATTACATCTAAACTGGAAGAAATGATTGTGTATACTCACATCAGTTTTGATGATGCGGAGGAAGAACTGAAATGAATGGAAGAGTTCGGAAAGGCACAGGCAGAAATAGTAAAGAAGAATGAGAAACTGATGTCGCAGAAAATGTCAAGGCAATTTAATTATAGAAGTAAGATGATGCTCTGGCTTTATGGTTGGGGTGTTATTTTTGTGGAAAAATAGCGGACGAGTCAGTATAATAGATATTGTTGATAGGGGGTGATTCTTGATGGAAGTAAATCTAATTATTCTTCCTAAAAATAATAATGATATTCATTTAGGGATAAAGGAACAGATTGTAAATTTATTCAAAACGATGTTTAATGATGTGTCTGATAATACATTTTCGGTTCAAAATGATGAGAAAAGTGTATTGATTAATTATTTAATATCTGCAGAAGAGAGAAATATGCTGTTTCTTAAGTTGAGTTGTGATTTAACACCTGTTAAGTCTGCAAAATGCTTAGATTATACTACGAATAAGCTGATTAAAGGCGAACATCGGAAAAAGTGGAATATTGTAATATCTTATGACGAAGTTTCGCAGCTATATTGTTGTAAGCTTATGCCGTTTTTTGGTGAATTTGAGAGAAGAACGCGTGAATTGGTTTATATTACAATAATAAAAATATTTGGTGTAGAATGGTTTGATAATTCGTTTAGCAAAAGCTTACAAGATACTCTTAAAGGAAAAGCTAGAGGGGACAAAACAAAATTGGTTGAGGGGGCACTAAATGAATTGACATATGAGGAATTAAAAGAGTACTTATTTACACCATATAGCAATAGAAATTTTGAAGAAGTAATTGAACATGATTTGTCACGGGAGAATATAGACAATCTTTCAAAAGAGGATTTGGTAGATGTCATTAACAAATGCAGAAGCGAATCTTTATGGAATCGTTTCTTTTCAAAATACAAACAATTTGAAAACTTTAAGGAGAAAATCGAAGAATTACAACCATATAGAAATTCAGTGATGCATCATAAGAGAATGACATTAAGAGAATATGAAAAAGTAAAAAAATCCTTAAAGAAGGTAAATACGTTACTTGTTGAAGCAATCGAAGTACTCGAGAATGAAATATATACAGAAACAAAATTTGTAGATGTTGTTTCTGCGTTTGGAAGCTTACTTGTGAAGGTTTTGGGAGAGTCAATACCGAATTGGGTTGAAAAGATGAAGCCATCATTATCTTCATTGGGTGAATTGGTCGTTAGATCAGCTTTGTCACAAATCAATATTACTAATGCTATTCCGTCAATAGATATAGGGTATAAAATGTCTGATCAAATAGTGAATATAAGTAAGCAATTTCAAATGATGTCTTCTGTGGCATCAAGGTTTGATGAGATGTCCAATGCTTATAAATTGAATTTGCCAGAGTTGTCTAGTTTGAACACGATTAGTAATTCGCTTAATATTGCTGGAACTCAATTTGCAGCCGAAATGAGAAAACAAAGTCAACTATTGAGTTCAGTGTCACGATTTCAAACATTGGCAGATAACTCAACAATCGAGATAGCAAGAGCATTAGAAGAACAAGCTCAAATATTCAAGAATTATTCAGAGCAGGACGATACAACAGAAGATACACAAGAAAGTGAAGATGATGGAGAAGAAGAATAAATCCTTAATAGTAACCAAACCTCATTTTTAATAATTTTACTACTAAGCGGTAGTAACAACTTGCTAAATTCTGCTCTAATTTTCTATATTCTATCATTTCAGAGAAAAATATACAATTCTAGAAATTTCTTGCAAAACATGGCATTTCCGGGCAAAAGGAGTAAATCAAAACTATGATAAAGATATTATTCATCTGCCATGGCACTCGGGAGCAAAACGGGGCAAATTGCGGCAAAGCGTGGTCATAAGAATCAGCTGTTACATCTTTTCTACTACCATTGAATATAGTAAAAAATGGGAAGGAACTGAGAAATACGTATAATGTAGCAAATCGTGGCATTTCATAGCGAGATTGCAAAAAATGTTTCTTTGCTACGGTGAAAACATGCGAAGTCCCTGTGGTAAAAAAGTATAGAGAATATGTGAGGATATACAAAATTGGAATTAATTAGTATGGACTTGCGTTTCTTAAGAAAGTACAAGTCCAAAATTTTGCCATGAATAAGAGGTCAATGAATTGAATATTATATTTCGAAAGGAGTAAACAAAATATTGACCCTTGTTTAGACTGGTGCTATACTAGTGTTGGAAGGTAGTGAATCTGAAAAGGAGGGCTTGGTTATGTATGCACTGGACTTTTCGCAGGTAGGTGCAAATATTCAGAATGAGTTGGAAGTAAAGGGTTTCACACAGCAGAGCTTGGCGGAGGCACTGGGAGTTTCCAAGCAGGTGATGAATAAGATTATTAAAGGAAGCAAAGCCATCAATGTCAATGAACTTGCGAAGATTGCTTCTATATTGGGAACTTCTACGGATGATTTACTCACTGTTGGAAGTGAACCTGTTTCTGCAGAGAGTCTTAGTTTTATGGGCAACGTAACATGCGAGGAAACGCGAGAAAAAATCAATCTGATGCGGCAGGCTATTGATGAGATCCATATGCTGGAGGATTTGTTGCATGCGTAAAGGATTGAATGAGTTTGAAATTGAAGAGGTAAAAGATCAGACAAGAGAGAAACTGGGAATTTGCCGAAAGGCAAATGATATCATCGGTATGCAGATTTTCTCTATACTCGGGATATATGCCAGGGTGATTTATTATCCGTTTGGGATAAATGCACCGTGGGGATTCACAAGAATTAGCGGTTCAAAAAATGATGCCGAATTGGAGAAGCCGTTCGTTGCAATCAATACTTCAATACCTGTTCCGTGTCAGGTTTTTGCAGCGGCGCATGAGTTATACCATATTTGGTATGAGCAGTATCCGGACGTCCTTCCGTCAGATCTTTTGGAGGAAGACGAAAAAGAAACCAATGAAAAGAAAGCGAACCGTTTTGCCGCTGAGTTCCTCATGGATGAAATCATGCTTCGTCAGGAGATGGAGACCTATAAGATAAAAAGAGTCACCATTAAAGCGGTACTGCAGCTGGCGGACTTGTTTACGGTTCCTTATAAGGCGATGGTTAAAAGGCTCCATGAAACAGGCATTATTGGCGATAAGGCATGTGATGACTTTCTTGCGGAATCTGACGAATCGATTCGACAGCACAGGAAGAGATTTGGCTTTTCCACAGGGGAGGGAGACAATAGGATTGTCGTAGATAATCTTGCGGATCTTTCAGTAAATGCCTATGAAAAAGGATTGATAACCTTTGAGAAGCTGGAATATCTGTTAGAAATTTGCGCTCTTAAACCGCAGGATCTCGGAATTAGTATGGCTCCCGTGAATGAATTCCCCTCTGATGAAGAATTGGACAGCATCATGGAGGAGAACGAATGATAGATAAGATGATTGTGGATGCGGATTTGTGTATAAAGATGGGAGGAAGCAATAAATATAGGTATTTGTATGATATCCTTCCGCTGGTTTCTCATGAGATATATATGCATACTCATGCGTATGGCGAGGTAATGATGCCCCCATCAGCGGTAAGTCAGCTCAAAGACTTGATTGCTGAGGGGAAGATTGTACTGGTCAATGAAAACGGATTGAACCCTAAGGATCGAGTAGTCTTTGATGCTGCATACCAAAATCTTGAAAGGGTAATGATTGATCCGCACAAGCCAAATAAGAATAAGGGCGAGACTTGTTCGCTGGCATATGCAAAGGCGATGGGGATTCCTGTTTTTGCAACGGATGAAATGAATCTGCAACCAATTATCGATTCCCAATTAAATACGGGAATTGATGACATTACCTGCATAAGGATTATTGACATTATAGAGAAGGCACATACTGGAGAGCTTCAGATTTCCAGAAAGGTTTGCAAAGCATTGTGGCTTATCGCAGGAAAAAAGAAGGATGTATTTGATAATTTCATTTGGCCAATAGACAATACCAGAGTATAACTTGTTTAGAGCGGTAGTAAAACATTACCGATTTTACTAGCATTTGACTACCATTGGCGGCTCTAACTTGTCTCGTTTTGCCCCGTTTCGGTGAAGCCATGATAAAAATCACTTGAAAAATCGGGTCGGCAAATCGAGGCATGGAGTGGCATTTTAGGAGGTGTTTCAAGATTTACTCGTATACTTTTTGTTTGCCACGGCAATAGTCTGCGTGTAGCTATTGACAGGCTGGATACTATCTGTAGAGTATGTAAGTAAAATGTTGATGCTATTCGAGTACGAATTTTTTGTACCAATCCTGTACCAATTTTGTGCCAAAAACCTCGAATTCGGTGCACAAAGGTGATGAAATATGGAACAGAACAAAGTGAGAAAACCTTATAAAATAGGGATTTAAAGGCATATAGAGAGTTTCAAAAAACTGGCTATAGGGTTCCCTACAATGAAGCCTATCAATGACTAAACCCTTGATTTTACTGGGTTTGTGAGGGTTCAGGAGCATTTCCTGCAACAGAACTGCAACAAATTTTGTGCGTATGATACGTGATAATACTTGATCATACGTCAGGTGCAACATTCGATTAAAAAATAGAGGACACTTTTCATCTAAAAAGGTGAAAGGTGTCCTTTTTTGCGTGCGCAAAAAACAGAAGCCATCCTTTCATCGTATAGCTTTTTTTCTTGGATAAATCGAAGTCAAAACAGGGAGGTGTTAGGACATAGAAATAAAATCGTTGTACAAAAACTGACATTATTATTTTGCACATAATCCAAAGGAGGAATAGGAATGGCTGCTAAAAAAACAAATGAACAGATGTTAGAAGAAGTTCGGCAGAGATTGAATCGGGAGAAACTTCGTGAGCGAGAGCTTATGAATAGGATTCAGACAGAGAAACGCAAGAAAAGGAATCATACATTAATTTTGATTGCAGCGGAAATTTTGAAATATTATGACGAAGAAACAAAGCAGTATCTCATTGATTCAGATGATGAAGCAGTAAAAATATGGGTGCGGACACAGATGCTAATCTAAGCATCCTTGTATGGAAATGTTTGAAATAGAGATTAGCTAATATCGTTGATAGGCAAAGAAAAGGCGTTACAGATTGTAGCGCCTTTATCTATGCTTCATTGCTTTAATTAAGTTTGTAAGAGCGTTGATTTCATCGGCTGTTAAACCGGAAAGATCAATGCTTTGTTTTTGTTCTACACCAAGAAGATAATCCGTTGTTACTTTAAAAATACGGGAGATTGCAATCAGGATATCATAGGAAGGCATACGGATCCCAGTCTCATAGGCACTGATAACGGATTTTGTTATACCAAGTTTTTGGGCTAATTGCGCTTGTGTCAATTTATGTTGAATCCTAAGTGTTTTGAGAGTGTTTCCAAAGTCATCCATAAGTAAACCTCCTTTTCTAGTAGTTTACAATAGAATATGATTTTATTAGGTTGATTAAGCATTTAAATAGTTGACTTTTTGGAGAGCAAATAGTATGATTTGAAAAAAGATAGGTTGAAGAAATGGAGATGACTTTTGATATGGAAACAGGTGATGAACATGAAAAAAGGGATTGGTAAAATAAGAGCGGTAATGGCAGTGGTATTTTTGTCGGCGGTCGGATTTGTGCTGTCTTCCTGCGGAGGGATAGAAAACCCCATTCCCCAAGGGGGGACATATACGGTTGCATCGACAGGAGAAGTATTTGAAGCAGGAGAAGCTTTCCCAGAAGAGCCGCAGGTCGGTGATATTTTTTATGATTATGAAGCGGGCTATGAATATGTTTATGCCTCTGCAGTGCAGATTGACAGAGTTTTGACAGAGGATGATGGATATTTTACACATTATTTTATTCCTCAAGAAGAACTGGCGGGCTGGTGTGTGGCAGTAAAAGATCGCCAGCAGGAATCCTATGGTGAATTGAAAAGTGAGATCTGTGGTTTGCCTGTGCTGACATTGGATTATTGCTTTATGGGCTGTGAAAATATGATAGAAGCACCTGCAATTCCTGATACTGTTACATCTATGGAAGCGGCATTTAGCTGGTGTTACTCTTTGGAGAAAATGCCCCAATTACCCGAAGGAATTGTAAATATGAAAAATGCTTTCGAACAGTGCAGCTCTATTACAAAAATTTCAAATATTCCCACAACAGTAAAAGATTTGAGTTTTGCTTTTGCAGAGTGTAAGGCATTGACAGAGGTGGGGGATATTCCGGATGGCGTTGAAAATATGCAGGGAGCTTTCAATCAGTGTATTGCTTTGAAAACTGTAGGAATCATTCCTGCGTCTGTAAAGGATCTGTCCTATACCTTTACAGGCTGCGTAAGTCTGGAAGGAGATATGTTTATTTACGCAAATCCGGAATCTTATGATGGATGTTTCCTTGGCACGGAAAAACAGATATTTGTTTATGGAAATGATCATTCTGATTGGATGGTTTTAGCAGAATTATGTAAAACTGTTGAAAGTGGTTGGTTCGATAATGTGGTAATGCCCGGATGATAAATAGATTTTCAGAAAGGCTAAGAAAGCTGCGAGAAGATAAGAAAATCAGCCAGAAAATATTGAGTGAATATCTTGGCTATGGAATAACTGCGATTTCTGCATATGAAAATGGGCGAAATGAGCCGCCTTTTGATATGCTGATTCAAATAGCAAGATATTTTGGTGTGACGGTAGATTATTTAATTGGTAAGGAAGATAAGCCGAAATGGCTGGATAGTCTTACTAAACGAGAATGGGAACTGCTGCAATGTTATCGGAAGTTAACGGCAGATGGAGAAAAACTTGTTTTGGCTCTGGTGAAGGCGTTGAATAAGGAGGAGGTATTATGATGAAGGAAAGATTACAGGGTGTGATTGTTGGTTTATTGATTGGTACGCTGAGTGCTGGTACTGTGGTTTATGCAAAGGGGGGAATTGAGAATATCCAGGTTTCCTATGATAATATTAAAGTTTATAAGGATAATGTAAAATATGATTTGAAAGATGCCAGCGGCAAAACAATTGAACCTTTTGTTTATAATGGTACAACCTATCTGCCCTTGAGAAGCGTTGCAAGCCTTGCCGGTATGGATGTGACATGGGATAATGCGACAAAGAGCGTGTATCTGTGGGATGAAGTATCCGGACCTGAAAAGGAAGCTGTGGATATGATGGAAGTGTGTCCACCTACTGTATCAGATGACTGCACCGTATATACAAAAAATGATGGAGAGTCCTTTGCTATGAGTGAAAACTACTATATCAGTGGGTTACAGTTCTGGGGAGATTCTGCATTTGCTGAATTTGATTTAAATGGGAAATACTCTGAAATGACGTTTACGATTGGAAATGGTGAGCATGTGTTTGCAAGTGCTAATTGGATAATTATTTTTACAGTCGATGGAAAAGAAGTAGAAGAAATTAGGCTGTCTAAAGATGAGGAACCCAAAAACGTTACAATTTCTTTAAATAAAGGAAGTAAATTACGAATAGATTGTAATGGGAACGAAAACTTCAGCAGCTGTTGTTTGGGTAATATTATGATCAAATAATTTAAAGAATATAAATAAAAACTATGAAAAAAGCGTAACAAAACTTTGAGGATGCAATAAACTTTAAGGAGAGCCAAATCATGTTTGAAAATTTGTGGGAGGGATGACTTGATACACAGCTTTTCCTTCTGGCAAAAGGAACGCCAATGGTGGGAATGAACTATGATGAGATATTTCGGTGTTTGCCAAAGGAGAAGCAAGATGAACTTATGAAAAGAAAAGCCGAACTTGCAAGAACGTCAGAAATAGAATAATTGAGAAACAGCGTCAGGGCAGTTATGAGTGAAATACTTGTAGCTGCTTTTTTATGCTTTTGGACATGATGTCCAGAAACGGGAAGGAGAAACAGACAAATGGAATCAATGACCCTGGATATACAGGTTTCAAAGTTGAAGCTCTTAAAGATGATCCGTACAAGCTAGCGTTACCGTCTGGAGGACAATATCGCAAAGCATTATCCGATGCAGATCACAGCTTTAAAAGATAGGCTTGAGGGGTATCGGACGGATATTCAGACCTATGCAACGCATATGAAACGATATAATTATTTTATACCACATAATAAGGAAAAACATCGATATTCTTATAGAAATAACTAAAAATTGAGAAGTAACTTTGTATTGTGGATGTTTATAGCATACAAATTGAAAAAAATGAACCAATATGGTATAATTCTAAAGATCGCACGACCGACTATGGGTGCAGCGACATAAACTTTAATAAAGGAGAGTTTGAAACATGAGAGAATTTACGGCAATTAGCCTGTTCGCTGGTGCTGGCGGTCTCGATATGGGATTCGAACGAGCTGGTTTTAAAACGATTTGGGCTAATGATTTTGAAGTGGATGCCTGTAAAACTCATGAGAACTGGAGTACTGCAAAGGTAATATGTAGTGATATTGCTAAAGTTGATACAGCGGATATACCAGATGCTGATATTATGCTAGGTGGCTTTCCGTGTCAAGGATTTTCTCTGAGTGGTCCAAGGAAAATTGATGATTCAAGAAATGCTTTGTATAAGCATTATGTAAGAATTGTAAAAGCCAAAAAGCCAATGATGTTTGTTGGTGAGAATGTTAAAGGGCTTTTAACAATGGGTGGTGGAAGCATTATAGAAGCTATTATAGAAGATTTTTCTAAATGTGGCTACAATGTGTTCTATGAACTACTTAATGCGAAGGATTATGAAGTGCCTGAAGATAGAGAAAGAGTCATTATTGTGGGATTTCGTAAAGATTTGGGCATTCAAGGGTTCAATTTCCCACCTCCACGTAGTTACAGAGTTACGATGAGGGAGGCATTAAAAAACATTCCAGAACCTACTCCAGATGAAGTGTGTAATGCACCATATAGCAGCCGCTATATGAGTAGGAACAGAAAAAGGGGATGGGATGATGTATCTTATACAATACCGGCAATGGCAAAGCAAGTAACATTGTGGCCTGGATCTCCTGATATGGTGAAAATAGATAGAGATCTTTGGGAGTTTGGTGGCGATGGAATTACAAGGCGCTTTAGCTGGAGAGAAGCTGCTGCAATTCAGACTTTTCCTGCGGATTTGGAATTCCATGGGGATCTAACTTCGAAATATAAACAGATTGGTAATGCTGTTCCGGTAAAATTGGCAGAAATCATTGCAACACATTTGTATGGAGTACTTTCAAACGCACTTCATTATGACAAAAAGTGGAAAACAGACTAAAACAGGAAAAGCATTTGAATACGCATGTGCATTTGTTCTATATGAAAAGTATAAAGAGTACGTAACAGTGACTTTAGAAGAAAGCCTACAAATGCATACTGCGAGAACTGCCTTTGAAAATTTACCAGAAACAGAACAAAACAAATATATTTTAGGGGCGAAGGCAGCAATTAGAATTATTGATCGCCTAGAACCTAAGTTGGCTATGACAACTACACCGATGTCTATTTGTTTGCAGACAGATAGTAAGGGTATCGCTGGTGACGTCAGAGATGTTTTGTGTGTAAGAGGCTATGAATGGGAAGTTGGCTTGTCATGTAAACATAATCATGAAGCAGTGAAACATAGTAGATTATCAGATACTATAAACTTTGGACACGATTGGTTTGGGAAACCCTGTTCAGGTGAATACTTTGAAGATGTGTGTAAAGTATTTACTCCGTTACGGAAATTGAGGGATGAAAGCAAGGTTAATGGGATGCCGGCATTATGGAGTGCAATTGGTGATAAAGAAAAAGATTGTTATGTTCCAGTTTTACAAGCATTTATAAAAGAACTAAAAAGATTAGATGCAGAATATCCGGGCGAAATTCCAGCCTTGTTAATTAGATATTTGATAGGTACTAATGATTTTTATAAAGTAATTATGAATGATCAAAAGAAATTTACACAAATTGAGTCTATCAATATCAATGGTACCTTAAATCAAGCTGATAAAAAGAAAAAAGCCCTTATAGATGTGCCGGTTTTGAAATTGCCATCAAAATTCTATGAAATTGGTTTTAAAGATGGTTCAAAGAATACGATTGTTGTCGTTTGTGATCAGGGCTGGAATGTATCTATGAGAATTCACAATGCAAGTTCTAAAGTTGAACCTTCATTAAAATTTGACGTTCAATTGATTGCAATGCCATCTTCTATTCTGACACAAATTGAACCTTGGGAGTAATACCGAAGAAGAATAAAAAATTTGATTGATAATAAAAACGGAAAAGTAGGCAAGCCACTTTTCTGTTTTTTTATTATCAATTATTAAAAAAATAATGTGAGTTAATGGGGATTTTTGATATAATGTGTTGTAGAAATATGGCTTAGAAAAGATAATCGTAAAGTGAAGAATAGTTTATGATGTTTTTAAGTAAGCGCTTAACAACCGGGTGCCTTATCTTCTATCCTGATCTATGAGATAAT
>CAMBLO010000018.1 GCA_945868505.1 uncultured Clostridia bacterium
TGTACCAGACTATGAGTCTTTTTTATCTGTTGCACTTAGATTGTAAATTCAAGCACAAAAATACACCCCGTTGACACCATGCCAAACAGAGTGTATAATGAAATCAAAGAGGATTACCGCTTTTCGCAGGGCGGTCAGTCCGAGAATGTTGGTTTGACCGTCTAACTGTTCGTTAGGCGGTCTTTTTTATTTATCCCCTGATTTACACAGGGCGATAACAGCTACGATTAGTATACCAAACTGGATTAAATCCGAGTATGTAACATACATAGCATCACCCCCTTTGCAGAGAGTGACCAACCGCCTAAGCAATAATCCTCATCTATATCATAGCATAGATGCTAAAATCCGACAAGGGGCCCCCGCCCTCACCGAGGGTAGGGCGCAGCCCTTCATTTTATATTTTGTATACACAATATCCTATTTTCATCCCGTGAAGTTATCACGGGATTTTTTCATTTCGTAAAGTATTGTCATATTGCACAATACAGAAAATCTGCTGCGTGAAGTCGAAATTCACAAAAAGTGAAGCATAAAAACATCGCAATACGAAAATATGACAATATTTCTGCCACGTTTCAGTAATATTACAGTTAAATTACAAAAAAATAGAAAAACTTGCGCCTTTTTCCCCCTCGTTTATACTGCAAATGCAATGATGAACTGTGCAATTTCACCAAAACCCATCCGGGCGGCGGAGGAACTTGCCAAAGGGACGGCGGAAACCTTCTTGAATGGGTGTGAGGGGGACGGCAAGAACGGCGGCGAGGGCCTGCAAAGCACGTATGAGCGGCGGGGGAGGCGCCCAGTCTATCAGAGCTTTCGTTTTATAATTATGTAACGAAGAACAACGAAGAAAAATTTTAAAAGGAGGAATGAACCCATGAAAAAATTTATTTCCATGGTAATGGCTGCAGCTATGGTTGTTTCCCTGGTGCCTGCAACAGCATTCGCTAAAGGTGAAGTAACAGCTACAGCTAAAATCGTTGATGCTTGGGAAAAAGCAGACGGCTTCAATGGTCTGATTTCCGGCGGCGACGTACCCGAAGTTCAGCTGAAGGTTACAGGTGTTGATTATCAGACAACTGATGACGGCACATATCCTGAAATGGATGTAACATACACACTGGACAACGCAGATTTCTTTAAAAACACAACAGGCACAAGATACACAGTAAGTGAGCTGAAAGGCTTCTTTGATGTAAAAGACGAGGATGGTCATAACCAGCTGGGTACTTGGGGCAACATCGCAGCAACTTATAGATATGTTCAGGAAACAGACAAAAACGTAGTTGCTGCAGCTCTGCTGGACAACACTGCTGAATACTATAAAGAGGATACGGGCACAACTCAGCTGGAAATCGGCACATCTCCTCTGGATAGTATCCATACAGTAGGTGCGGTAGAAACACCCGGTACAAGTGAAGCAGACGCACTGGCAGCTTATGTTGGTACAAATGGTGCAGGTAAGACAAGAGCAGGCGAAATCGCTGGCAACAGAGTATATGTTGCAACACAAACCTTCACAGCAAATGGTACTGACAGTGGCACATACAATCCTGGTGATGTAGTTGTATTTGCAGATGATCTGGTTACAACAGAAGATGACCTGTACACAAGAGACGAAGTTCTGGTTGAAATCGCAACTGCTCTGCTTAGTACAAATTGCTACAAGAAAGTAGCTGCAACAGCAGAAGGCGAAGGTGTTACAGGCGGCAGAATTGCAATCAAAGAACTGAAAATCGAAGATGACAACGAAATCAAAGTAACATTCGCTGGTAAATTCGAAAAAGATGATGTTATCTCCTTCGACCTGAAATCCCTGATGGATAAAACATCCGTTGGCAGAAAAGCTACAGTATCCGTTGATTCCGATATGGTAACAGCTGATGATCTGGTTTATGCTTCTGTTCTGGATGAAGGCATCAAAGTTACTCTGAAAAAAGTAGCAGATGTTGCTGTAGAAGAAAAAACAGAACTGGAAAAGAACCTGAAGATCGAATCTGTTGTTGGTGACTTCGCTGACAATCAGAAAATCGAACTGAAACTGAACAGCGGCTTCGAATTTGCTAAATTCGATGGCACAGGTGTAGCAAACGCTAATGGTTTTGATTTCGACGAAGATGAAGCTTGGTTCTATATCAATGGCGCAGGCTTTGACACAGTAGAAATCCCTGCTGCAAACATCGAAATCGAAGCAGTTTCTGCTAAAGTTGGCGATGTTGCTAAAATCACAGTAAAAGCAAAAGAAGATTCTGCAGTACCCGGCTCCTTCAAAGCAACAGCAGATGCTGTAGAAGCTGCTAAAGTTGTTGCAGATGCAGTAATCATGTCCGTTGATGAAGATGACGATGTACCCGTAATCTACAGCGGCGTTAACGTTGCTAACTGGGGTATCACAGACGATTCCGACCACAAGGCTCTGAAAGTAACACTGGAAGAATCCGTAGCGGAAGCTCTGAATACAAAGAAAGCATTCACACTGACACTGCCCGAAGGCGTTTATGTAACAGACGTTGATGTTACAGGCAGCAACGACGAACTGGATACAAACACCAACCTGGAAGTAGCTTTCAAAGAAGCTTACAAAAAAGGCGAACAGGAATGCTTCGAATTCAAGAGAAATGCATTCAACAAAACAACAAAACCTTTCGAATTTGATTTCGAAATGACTCTGATTGCTGAACCCGGCTTTGAAGGTGATGTAACACTGACACTGGGCGGCGACGCTTTCGAAGATGAAGCAGAAGTTGTAATCGCTAAATTCGTTTCTCCTTACACAGTAGAAGCAGCTCAGAACGACCTGATCATCGACTACAGAAACACAGAAGTTCCTACAACAGTAGTTGTTAAGGAAGCAGAAGCTGGTCTGTGGAAAAAGGATGAAATGAACTTCATCTTCGGTGTTGATTACATGGATTTCGAAAATGATGTAACATTCACAGTAGATGACAAATCTGATCTGGAAGTTAAAGCTATCAAAGGCGAAGACATGGGCTTCAAAGTAACAGAAGAATCTGATGATGAAGCAGCAGTAGTAACAATTTCCGATATCTCCCTGTACATGGGCAGACAGCTGGCAGCAGGTGCTTACGATCTGGATCTGTGGACAGAAGCTGGTCAGAAAATGCTGACAACAAATAAACTGTTCACAACAGACGAAGGTGAAATCGCTGGTGAATACTACGCAGCAGACTTCATCGATCTGGATTACGATGGCAAATGGGATGATCAGTACTACACAGTAAAAGAAGGTTTCGTAAACATCATCACAGCTGGTAGAGACCAGGATGACGCTTCCTTCACAAAGAAAGTAGTAGTTCCCGTTGGCGAAAACTACATCGTTGCTGGTGAAGAAACAGTAGCTCTGGACGTTCCCGCTTACATCTCCGCAGCAGGCTACACAATGCTGCCCGTAAGAGCAGTTGCAGTTGCACTGGGTATCAACAACAACAACGTTCTGTGGGATCAGGCAACAAAGACAGTAACAATCCTGTATGGTCAGAGAATCATCACAATGGTAGCTGGTCAGAAGGTTGTATACGTTAACGGTTCCGCTATCCCCGCATCCGCATCCGTAGAAATCAAAGACGGCAGAACATTCCTGCCTATGAGAGATCTGGCTATAGCTCTGGGCGTAACAGATATCACATGGGATGCAGCTACAAAGACAGCAGAGCACCGCCAAGAGAAGGCGGCGGCGAAGCCGTTTTGCGCAGAAAAATGCTTTGACCAAACACTGAATGGCAATAAATAATTTGCGATAAAATAAAGCTGAAATAAAAAGGTTGAGGCTCTTATGGCAAAAAAAGAAGCCTCGGCTTCTTTTTTTGCAGCTTTATGTGGCTGTTTTTGTAGCGTCTGCAAGGCGATAGGGACGAAAAACGTCCAGAAAAGACGGATTATAGCCAAAGCGCCCTATTTTCTCCGATGAATCATAGAAGCGTTATATTGATTTTGCTGAAATTGTGCATACATATAGGTTTTTTCTTGACTAACCGCGTAAGCGGGCTTAATATAATAAAAAAGTGGCGAAAGGGCGTGGATCGACAAAAGGAGGAATCTTTATGTTGAAGAAGATGGTTCGGTTGGAGGGTGTTGCCCGCAACCAGTGAAAGGGTAGTATTATGCGTGGCAGGCAGCACAACAGCCTCAGCAGTTTTGGGCTATTTGAGGCCCGTTCGGTCGGTATTGCTGGAGATTACAAAAAATTCGTTTGCGTTGCTTTCTGGCGATTCCATGTTTCAGCAGGGAGTGGGAGCGATTTATGTGTTCCTCATACTATTCCTGTTTTTCAGCCTGATTTTGTTAGCGGGAATGTATCTATATTTCCGTCACAAGGAAAAAATGAAGGAAGAAAAGCAGAATTCCCTTCCGAAAGGAAGAACTCCTGCAAGGAAAAAAGGCAAACGAAAAAAGTGAGGATGAAAAAGATGAATAATGGGAAAAAACGTTAAGACCGCATCTCGGAAGCATGGATGCGGTTTTTTCATATTTTTTTTGAAAGTTTTTATTAAGAAATGATGAATGGGCTAGATTTTTTTTAATAATATGGTATAATTAGTTTTAGTTTAAAATCAATTTTGTATTTATGGAGGAAAAAATATGAAAACATTCTTATATAAGGCGAAGGGCGCATTGGCGTTAGCGTTGTCCATGTCCCTTTTTAGCAGTACCATTTTCGCCGCTGAGCCCCTTTCCGCAGAACAGCAGGGGGTGCAGTCTGTGCCCCTGCAGGAATTGACAGCGGAGGAGGTAGCCGCACTGGCTTTGCCCCAACTGACTGTGGAGGAAGCCTTAAAAAAGGCGAAAAAACATAGCTCCAGCCTGAAAGATCTGGCGGATACTCTGGAATATATGCAGGATGCCGACGAAAAGATTTATGATTGGGTTGGTGCCGTAAGTATCCCCAGCTATGAATATAAAAGATGGACAAATGATGCTTGGTATACGTTGGTTTCTAATGTGTTTGCGCTGGATAATGGCATAAAGCAGACAAAGCTGGGCGAACAGGTAGCAAACTTGGGCATAGAGGCGGCCGTAAAGGGCTATTTTATCCAAATTGTATTAATGGAGGATGGCTTGGAGTTGGCAAAGCAGAAAGCAGAACTGGAGAAAATCGCTTACCAGCAGGGCCAGACAAAGTACCGCTTGGGTCTGCTCAGCACCTATGAGCTGGATAAGCTGCAGATTGCAGCCCAGCAGGCACAGGATACTGTGACTAATACAGAGGCGGCTTTGGAACAGCAGTATATCTCCTTCAATAGTCTGATTGGGGAAAATGCCGATAAACGTTTCGATTTCGTTTATGATGTAGAATTCACTCCCTTTACCATGGACCAGACCTTGGATCAGTATGTGAACGACAAGACCAAAAACGACATTTCTATTCAGATTCAGGAACTGAAACTGGAACAGGCGAAATTTACCAGTAACTATCGTGCCGAATCCGACTCTGGGACAACTGCCGATAATGATAAATTGAATTATGATAAAGCGAAACGGGATTTGAAAACAGCCAAGGAAAATCTGGAAAAGGAAATCCGCAATGCGTATTTGGATATCCAGCAGTTTGAAACAAAATATGCATCCGCTCAGGCAGACCTGAGAAATGCTCAGGCGAATTATCGTGCAGTACAGGTCAACCTGCAGGCAGGCCGTGTGACAAAAACCACCGTGCAGCAGGCAAAAATGGGTGTAACCGCAGCGGAAAATGCCCTGAAGCAGTTGGTTTATCAGCATGATATGCAGGTATTCCAGTTCAAAAACCCCAGTATGCTGACCATGGCACAATAAAACAGAAAAGATTTTAGCTCTGAACGAAAGGGTTCAGGGCTTTTTCTTTTGCATAGATTTCCTTTTTTTCCGCAAACTAGGGAAAAACATACAGGCGGTGAAGGTATGCAGATCAGTAAGGATTTGAGGAAAAATATGGCAGCCATCAAGGAAGCCTTTCGGGATTGCGGCGATATCATCATGCGGGAATTCCGTATCCGCGGCGGCGAGGGCAGGCTGTTTATGATTTATACGGATAATATCGTGGATGGGGATGCCATTCAGGATTTTATTATGACCAACGTCATGGCCCGGTGCGAAATGCAGGGGGCGGAAGGGCTGTTGCAAAGCCTGATGGATGAGGTCATTTCCATCGGGGAAATGAGCAAAATCACCACCCTTGAGCAGGTCTATGATGCCGTCCTTTTGGGGGATACGGCTATTTTGATGGATGGAAATGATTTTGCCCTACAAGCATCCACCAAGGGCTTTCCCTCCCGTGGTGTCAATAAAGCGGAAACGGAGGTGGTGGTACAGGGGCCAAAGGATGCCTTTACGGAGTTGATGTCCGTAAACGTGGTACTGACCCGCCGCCGTATTCGGGATACGAAGCTGAAGCTGAAGCGGAAAAAGGTGGGCAGGCGCAGCAAAACCGACGTTGCCCTGATGTATATGGAGGATTTGGTAAGACCGGAAACCCTGAAAAAGGTAGAGCAGCAGTTGGACAATATGGATTTGGACCACCTGCCCGACAGCGGCTACGCAGAACAGCTTCTGGAAAAACGGCAGTATTCCCCTTTTCCCCAATTACAAATGACGGAACGACCCGATAAAACGGCATCCTCTCTGCTGGAGGGGCGGGTAGCCCTTCTGGTGGATAATACCCCCTATGCCATCCTTCTGCCCGCCACATTGAATACCTTTTTTCAGGCGGCGGAGGATTATTACGACCGTTGGGAAATCATGAGCTTCATTCGGCTCATTCGCTATGGAGCAGCCTTTCTGGCGGTGACCTTGCCGGGGCTCTATATTGCCTTCTCTGTGTATCATCCTCAACTGATGCCTACGGCTCTGGCGCTGAAGGTTGCGGCAACTCGAGCAGCCATTCCCTTTTCCGTCATTGGGGAAGTCCTCATCATGGAATTAGCCTTTGAGCTTTTGCGGGAAGCGGGTATCCGCCTGCCATCCCCTGTCAGCTCCACCATCGGCATCGTCGGGGGCATCATCATCGGCTCTGCTGCCGTGGAGGCGGGCTTGGTGAGCCCTGCGGTGGTCATTGTTTCCGCCCTGACGGGAATCTGTTCTTTCGTCATCCCCAATGTTTCCATCGTTTCGGGGCTGCGCATCAGCAAATATCTGGTGATTCTTTTGGCTTCTATGTTCGGCATTTTCGGGGTTTGGGCGGCTTTGCTGCTGCTGCTGGCCCACCTTGCCAGCCTGACCTCCTACGGCATCCCGTATCTTTATCCCTTCTGCTCCTCCTCCGTCAACGACGATATGGATTGGGAGGACAGCATTTTCCGTCTGCCTTTGTCCAAAATGAAGCGCAGACCCATCTTTACCCGTCCTTCTGAACGGATGAGAAAGGGGGAAAACTAATGTTTGCGGAAAATCGAAAAATCTCTCTCCGACAATTACAGGCATTATTGCTGCTGGATTGCTTCGGCACGACCATCCTTTTCCTCCCTGCGGAATTGGCGCGTCTCAGCGGCAGGGCTTGCTGGGTAGTGGCCCTGCTCAGTGGGGCAGTGTTTGCGGTGCTTTCCCTGCTTCTAACGTCAGTGGGAAAAAGGCTGCCCCATGGCACAGTGGTGGATTGGTGCCGTGGGTGCTTCGGGAATTTTTTTGGAACCATTGTCCTTGTGGGCTTGGCGGGGAAGCTTTTGCTGGATGGCATGCTGGAACTGCGTATCTTCAGCGAAATCATCTGCCGTTCCATGCTGCCCACAACGCCGGTATGGGTCATTTCTCTGGTGGTATTGGCTGTGGCAGGCTCCTTGGCGGCTCAGGGGACGGAATGTCGGGGGCGGACGGCGGAAATATTATTTTTCCTTGTTGCCATTCCCTTGGCAGTCATCCTCCTTGCCGTTGCCATTTCTTCCAAATATCATCGCATCCTGCCCTTGGAACTGCCCTCTGTTTCGGAAATCGGGGGTGGCATCGCCGCCATGAGCATTGTCTTTCAGGGGCTCACCTTCCTGTATTTTATCTATCCCGATTTGAAACGACCTGCCCGTGCCCGCTCTGCTGTCCTGAAAAGCAGTGCCCTGACGGGACTGGTGGTGACGGCTATAGTGTTCCTTTGTCTGGCGGTCTATGGGGAAGGGGTCCTTTCGGAAAAGCTGCTGCCCTCTCTGCAAATGATGGAGCGGGTCAGCTTCACAGGCGTATTCCTGACTCGGCAGGACGTCCTGCTTCTTTGGTTCTGGATGGCGTCCGTGTCCGTATTTCTTTCGGGCACCCTGTTTTTCGGCTCTCTGCTGGGGGTGCAGATTTTCCGTCAGCAGGAAACCAAGCGGAAAACATGGCTTTGGGTCTGGCTGGCGGCGGTATTCGCCGCATCCTTCCTGCCGGGAAATCTTTCCACGGCTTATCATTTGCGGATGAGCCTTGCTCCGTTTCTCAATCTCCTCTATCTGGTGATTGTACCGTTGCTATTGCTGCTGTTTGCAGGAAAAGGAGGGAAAGCTGATGTGTAAGAAAAAACTGCTTCTTCTGGCACTGCTGCCGCCCATTTTCCTGACGGGCTGCTGGGATAAAAAAGACCCCGAAGACCGAGCATTCATCATCACTCTTGGGGCGGATAGCACAGATAAGGGCTGCAGCTTCACCTTTGCTCCTGCTAATATCGAAACAGGGGAAGCGGAGACCTACACCGCTGAAAGCGAGACTCTGGCGGGGGCGGTAGCTCAGGTGGACACCCATACCTCCCGCAAGACGGACTTGGGACAGCTGAAAACGGTGATTTTAGGGGGCGATCTATTGCAGGATTCCGCCAAGCTGGATGCCCTTCTGGGGGAATTGGAACGGAGCCAGACCGTTTCTGAAAAGGTCATGCTCCTTGCCACCGACGGCTCTGCGGCGGAATGTGTGGAGGCAGCCATGGCGGAGGACAGTAAAACGGGGCTGTTTCTCTGGGATTTCTATAAAAATACTGCCCGAGAGGTGGCAGTGACAAAGGGGATGGATTTGGACACCTTTCTGACGGAACGGCAGGAACAAGGGGGATGCGGCGTCATTCCCCGCATCACCGCAAAGGACGGAAAGCTGAAATTGGGCGGCGGCATGGCAGTCACGCCCGCAGAAGTCTATCCCCTTGATGATGCCGAGGAACGGGGATATCTCTTCCTTTTGGGGGAAGCGGAAGGGGCTTTGCTGGAAGGAACCTATCATGGGGAAAGTATTCCCGTGGAGATTGGCAAAAGCCATGTGTTTTATGATTTTTCCCTTGTGGGGGATTCCATCCTCTGCACGGTGACTTTGCCTGTGGAAGGGGCGCTACAGGGAGGCAGAGGCAGTCTGCTTTCTTCCCAATCCCGCAAAGAGATCGAAGAAATTTTTGAAGCCATCATAAAAGAAGAAGTGGAGCATACCTTAAAAATAGCATTGGGGGCGGATGAGGATCTTTTTGGCATCCTGCCTCGTCTGCAGCGGGCCATGCCCCAACTGGCGGAGGAATACAGCCGAGATGTCCTTTGGGACGCCGTTGTTTTTCAAATTTACCCTGAACTGGAATTAAAGGACATGGGGCGAAAACGCTGATGTTTAAATCGGGAAAAAAGTGGATATCCTGTATCTGTATCAATCAGAAAAGGGGAGAGCGGGATGGACCGAGACTGGAAACAGACGATTTTGGAGCTTTGGAAAAAAGAAAAATGGTATTGGATTTTAGCCGTTGCCATTGGGGTGACATTCAGTCTGCTGTTTGCCGCCCATTGGACGAAGGGCTATTCGGATATGATACAAAATGGTATCGGTGCCAAGGTGGTGCGGTTCCATGTGCTGGCAAATAGCGATTCGGAGGAGGATCAGGCATTGAAGCTGGCGGTGCGGGATAGGGTTTTGCAGGAATACAGCGACCTGCTGACAGTGTGTGAATCCAAAGAGGAAACGTTAGCAGCTCTGGAAAATGCTCAGCAGCAGATTTGCGAAACGGCGGAAGCGGAGGTCATTGCCCAAGGATACGATTATCCCGTCCGTGTGTCCTTGGTGCGGGAGGAATTTCCCTTCAAGAAATATGACGATCTGATCTTCCCTGCGGGGGTCTATGATGCCCTGCGAATCGAAATCGGCACGGCAGAGGGACAGAACTGGTGGTGCGTTCTCTATCCCCAGATGTGCTTTGTGGATGCGGCATGGGGCTATTCCACAGAGGAAAGCCATGCCCGCCTGCAAAATACCCTGACAGAGGAAGAATTTCTCGTTGTTTCCGCCATGGAACAGGAAAAATTGACACCGAAAATCAAATGCAAAATCGTAGAATTTTGGCAGGAATAAAAAAGGCCTCAAACTCGTGGAGTTTGAGGCTGTTTTGTTTAATTCATGACGAAAGCAAATCGACTGATGGCAAGGAAAGCCACGATAAAATGCAGGATCGCAGTGATGGTGAAGACCATGATAAAATCAAGATGGCGGTTTTTATGGTGTTTTGTTACCATAGCGATGAGCCCGCCGGTGCCGCCGCCCAGAACCGCCAAAAGATACAGGTTCTTTTCGGGGATACGCCAGCCATCTTTCATGGCTCTTTTTTTATCAATAACCATAGCGACATACATAATGATGTTGATGAGCAGATAATATCCTACGATAATAGCCAGCGCAGTGCCGTTGAAATACATTTCCATAAAAGCGAGCATCCTTTCTTAGCGCATTACGTTTCTCCAATCCAGATCGCCTCTGTCCAGTGCCAGCAGCAGCACTTCTGCCGTTGCCAAGTTGGTTGCCAGGGGGATATTGTGCATATCGCACAGGTGCAGGATAGAGTTTACTTCGGATTCATAAGAGTGAGGGGATACGGGATCTCTCAGGAAGATCATCAGGTCGATATCGTTATTGATGATCTGGGCACCCATCTGCTGTTCCCCGCCCAGGTGTGCGGAAAGGTATTTGTGTACCACCAGATTGGCCGCTTCTTCCACCAGACGTCCTGTAGTGCCGGTGGCATAGATTTCGTGTTTACATAAAATATGTCTGTAGGCAATGCAAAGGTTTTCCATCAATTTTTTCTTGTTATCATGAGCGATCAAACCGATATTCATAGTAAACCTCCCTCAAATAGTGATTTTGTCTCTTTTTTTCTTATGTTCAACATCAGCCCAATGGCTACCATGTTTGTCCACATAGAACTGCCCCCGTAGCTGACAAAGGGTAATGACATACCTGTATTCGGTAGGATGCCGGTGGCTACGCCTGCGTTTACGAAAGTCTGGAACGCAAACATGCCGGCGATACCTGCTGCCAATAACTGGCTGAAGGTATCCCTGGCCGATATTGCTATTACTATACACCGAAAAACGATAAAAAGCAATATGACAAGGACAAATATGCAGCCCAAGAACCCAAATTCTTCCCCGATTACGGAAAAAATGAAGTCGTTATGGGGTTCCGGCAAATAGCTCAACTGATTCAGTGTGCCATGGAATAATCCCTTCCCGGTTAGCTGACCGGAACCGATGGCAGAGATGGATTTTTCCGTCTGATAATACAGACTGGCATCTCGGCTGGGGTCCACGAAAGACAGAATACGGTTGAACTGATGCTGGGCAAAGATTTTATCGGTGAAGAGGGGGTTTTCCCTGCTTACGTCAAAAAGAATCAACGCCACGATAGGCACGATAACCACCAGTACGTTGCGGATGATCCTCCAATCCAGCCCTGCAACGAACAGCTCGATGCAGAAGATAGCCACCAAAACCAAGCTGGCGGAAAGGGCAGGCTGCTTCTGGATCAGCACCAGAGGAATCGCCGTAAATCCGCAAAGATAAACGATAGTTGAAAGGTCACTGATGCTTTTTTGCCGCATGGTGATGACCTTTGCCAGGCAGAATATCATGATGACCTTGGCAAATTCCGAAGGCTGAATGGTCAGAGGGCCGATGGCAATCCAACGGGTGGCACCCTTACTGTTGGTACCAAGGAACAGTACTGCCAAAAGCAGCAGGATATTCAAAATATAGATGGGAATATAAAATTGTGAGAAATATTCATAATCTACATTGGCGGCAACAATCATCAGAACAAGCCCGATCAGCAGGAATACCCCCTGCTTGATGACATTGGAAGGGCTTTCCCCCAGATTGACGTGGGTCGCACTAGCGATGCAGACCAGCCCGAACAGAGCCAGCAAACAGACTGCGCCCACCAGCCACCAGTCCAGATTTTGCAGATATTTTTTTATGTCCATAAAACTACTCCTAGTGATGTTTTTTCAGATGCTTCGCATAAGGCTTGGGGCTACGAGCCTTATGCGAAGAACCCGAAAAGACCTTCAAACTTTCGGAATCCAATTCGATTTTGAAGGTCTTTTTCATTGGTCTTTTGTGGAAGTAAGGAATCATTCGTCGTGATTTGTCTTACGCATACTCTTGATAGGGATGTTCGCGTACAATACGGGAACAGTGCCGTTGTTGTCTTCAGACTGGGTCTGGGTAATCTGGATATCCAGTTCTTCGGTGTCGATCTCCATATAGTTGGAAATGACTTTGATGATATCTGTTTTCAGCATTTCAAGAACCTGAGAAGAGCAGTTCACTCTGTCGTGTACCAAAACCAGTTTCAGTCTGTCCTTTGCAACACTGCCGGAAGGCGGTGCCTGTTTTTTGCGGAAAAAGCTTAAGAAATCCATCGTTACACTTCCTTTCCTGGGTCAGCGATCATTTACGGAACAGTTTTTTCAGCTTGTCCATAAAGGTTTCCGGTGCCTGTTCGAATGTCATAATGGGTACATCTTCACCCAACAGACGCTGAACGATGTTTCTGTAAGCCTGACCGGCTTTGGATTCCTGACTGGTTACGGCAGGTTCGCCTTTGTTTGTAGCGATAACGACGCTTTCATCATCGGGAACCACGCCCAGAATATCGATGGCCAGAATTTCTTCTACGTCCTCAATATTCATCATTTCGCCTCTCTGTACCAAGTCGATACGCAGACGGTTCAGAATCAGGGTAGGGTTTCTCAGCTCGTTTGCTTCCAGCAGGCCGATGATACGGTCAGCGTCGCGGACTGCGGAAACCTCGGGTGTTGTGACTACGATAGCTCTGTCTGCGCCGGCAATGGCGTTTTTGAAGCCCTGTTCGATACCGGCGGGGCAGTCCAGGATAATGTAGTCGAAGCCTTCTTCCTTCAGGTCATCGCACAGCTTCTGCATCTGTTCGGGAGAAACAGCATCTTTGTCTCTTGTCTGGGCTGCGGGCAGCAGGAACAGACCATCATAGCGTTTGTCTTTGATGAGAGCCTGTTTCAGACGGCAGTTGCCTTCTACGACATCTACCAGATCATATACGATACGGTTTTCCAGACCCATGACAACGTCCAGATTTCTCAGACCGATATCCGCGTCTACCAGTGCAACTTTTTTGCCTAATACTGCAAGACCACAGCCAAGGTTTGCGCTGGTCGTTGTTTTGCCAACACCACCCTTGCCGCTGGTGATTACGATTACTTCACTCATTGATGTTCCTCCTAATCTCAGAAGTTTATTTTCTATGGGTTCACAGTTTTCCTATCTTCGAGAAAATATCTGATTTCTATTTCTATATTAACAAAAATATGTCGGTTTTGCACTCCTTTTTTTTAGCAAAAGAGGAGAACTTTTCCGAAAAAACGACAGCATTTTCCGTAGGGAGAGGATCAGGAAAGAGCCATTACGAAAATCTGCCCATTCTGCACAAAGGCATATTCAGGGGGCTTGGGCCCTCTTTTGTTTTCTTCGGGGAAACGGGTGATGATATCAGCGATCCGAAGCTGCACGGGAGCCATGTAGATGGCTGTCACAAAGGCATCGGTCATGCCCTTGCAGCCGGCGTGGGCCATGCCCTTGAGCTGCCCCAAAACGATGATGTTGCCGGCAGCCTTGATTTCTGCGCCGGGGTTTACGTCCCCAACCACCACAACGCTGCCGTCGAATTCGATCTTCTGACCGTTTCGGAGAGAGCCTTTGTGGAATTTTGTCAGATTGTAAGGAGACATTTCCTTTTCCAGCAGGTCGCTCAGGCGTTTCAGCTCGTTGTTTTCTGTTTTTACGAAGGTGATCTCCATGGTGGTATATTTTGCAATGATTTTCAGCAGGATTTCTTCTTCTTCTTCCGTGAATACACGGCCCTTGAAGGCCAGGGATGTTTTTACATTATCAAAAAATCTGCCGGCTTCCTCTACTTTTCTTTCCAGTTGTCTGCAGAGGATATCGAAAGACACTTCCGGGTCGAAAATAACAGTTACGCCGTCTTTTGTGCCTTTAAAGATTACATAGTTTTCATTATACATAGTTTCCCCTCCTGTATTTATTCGGCCAATACTGTCTGCATGGTCGTATTCGTGGGCGTATAATCCAGCCCCAGATATTCTCGGATGATCGCCTTGGCAACTTCCGGCGCGGGGGTGCCGCTGCCTTCGCCGAAGGGGATCATGACGGTGATGGCGATCTGCGGGTCATCATAGGGTGCGAAGCAGACGAACCAGGTATGGGAACTGCGGTTCTTATCTTCTTCGGCGGTACCGGTTTTCGCTGCCACTTTCACGGGCAGGTCATTGAAGGCGGTGCGGAGTGTGCCGCGGCTGCCGTTGGTTACCAGATACATCCCTTCATAAACGGCCTGCAGGTTTTCTTCTTTAAATTTGGTGACATTTTCCACCGTTTCTTCCACTTCGGAATGGAGACTGCCATCGGGGTTTTGGATATGATCCACCATGTGCAGCTTATATAGCGTGCCGCCGTTTGCTAGGGTGGAAATATATTTTGTGATCTGTGCCGGTGTGTAGCTGTTAATGGACTGACCGATAGCCGTACGGATGGTATCACCATCAGTCCAGCGGGTCTGGCTGGTGGTGGCATCGGGGTTGAAGGTCTTTACGGCCTTTTCCTTATTGGCAGGGGATGCCATGGTGGGGCCATATTCATCCAGTTCCAAGCCGGTATAGTCGTTCAAGCCAAAGGCTGCCATATATTCGTTCAATGTGGTGATGGCCTGATTGCTGGTGCCGTTTTCCGCATTGCCCATGCGATAAGCCAGTTCATAGAAGAAGTAGTTGCAGGATACTTCCAGCGCATGGGAAACATTCACCGCTCTGTGGGTGCCGCCGGTGTTGGAATAGATCCAGCAGCGGGCGTAGGGCAGGCCTGCGTCCTTGAAAAGCCCTTTATCGGTGATGAGGGTATTGGGCGTGATGGTGCCGGTTTCCAGCCCTGCCAGTGCCGTAATCATTTTAAAGGTGGAGCCGGAGGCTTTTTTCTGTTTCAATGGGCGGTTGACCAAAGGTGTGTTGCCGTCCTGCAGCAGATCATTGTAGTATGCGTTGTTGAAGGTGTTGACCAGTTCGTTGTTGTCGTAGGAAGGATAGGTCACACTGGCAAGAACTTCGCCGGTGCCTACCTGCGTCACGAAAACAGAACCGGTACAGGGGTCAAGTCCCGTATCCGCAGGGGACATTTCCCCGCTGCTCAGCTTTTTAATGATGAGACTCAGGGGAGAAGCACCGTTTTCGATGCCGGCTTTTTCCTCCTCTGTCACAGGCAGATGCCCCTGTTCGATCATCATCAGGGTGAGTTCTCTTACACTGATGGTACCTTTTTCCAGTCCATCAATGAGGAATTCTTTTGCCACCGTAACCGCATCATCCTGATCGGGGCGGAAGGTGGGGATGGCCTGTTTCAGTTTATCATATACGGCTTTCTGGGTGCCATCCTCCGCCTGCAGCATTTTCTGGGCGGAAATATGGTTGACGTTAATCATGGAAGTGAACAGCTCTGTGGTGGAAACGGAATTTTTTCCGCCTCCGGTCAGCTTTTTCAGCACAGCCTTCCGCAGTTCGCTTTCCAGGGTATCATAAGCCACTTTCTGCAATTCGCTGTCCAATGTGAGGAATACGTCCTTGCCGGGGACAGGCTCTGTGGAATCAATGACGCTCATACGGCGGCCCTGATTGTCAACTTCAATCTGTACCTTACCGTCTACGCCGTTCAATTCTCTTTCAAAGAGCTTTTCCATGCCGTCCTGCCCAACGATGTCCGTCTGGCTGTAAAGGGGGTTGCCCTGAGCGTCTACCTCGTCTTTGTACAGAGCGTAGTCGCTTTCCGTCATCTGACGGATATAGCCAATGATATGTGAAAAATACTTGCCCTCAGGGTATTCCCGCAGGGATACTGTGTCAATGACCACATTGGGGAAAGTATCCTGATTTTCTTCGATATAAGCCAGTGTCTTGTCGCTGACATCCGTAGCGATGGTGACAGACTGGAACTGCTGATAACGTTTCAGATAGAGGGAATAGCGAATGCCCAGCGCATCTCGCACCAGGTCATTGGGCAACCCTTCCGGCAGGCCAAAGAAATCTCTCAGGTAATCCAACGTCTGCAAGGAATTGTATTGAAGCTGTTCCTTTTCCATCTGCATGCTTTCCTTCCAGCTTTTTTCCCGGTTTGAATTGCCGCCGAACTGGAAGGCATAGGGTGCTTCTGTATCTAGAGGCAGTTCATCAGTGATGGTCTCGCCAAATTCATTCAGTTTCAGGGCAAGGGTCAAAGCCATCAGGTTGCGGTCGTCGCTCATGACCAGAGAAAGATAAGCCCGTTTCTGCTGGGGGCTGTAGTTGCTGGGAACATCGTATTTTTCGTACAGATAAGCCAGACATTCCTCTGCCGTCATCTTATACTGTCTTTTCTCCAAACCAATGGAAGCCTTCCAGCGGTTTTCCTGTTTTTCGATTTCCTCTTCGGTGCCTTCAAAGGTGAAGGAATAGGGAGAGGATAGGGAAATGGGCAGGGAATTGACCTGCTGATGCCCGTTTTCCCAAAGCCAGTTCATCAATGCTTTGGAAAGGTTCTGCTTTTCCGTATCGGAAAGCTCCAGCGTCAGGCTGCCGTCCACCTGAACGGAATATGCCACCGTATTGATGGCAAGGGGTCTGCCATAGCGGTCGTAAATCCCCCCGCGGGAAGCGGGAACGGGCAGGTTCTTGGAAACGCTGGCGGTGATGGATGCCTCGTATTCTTCCCCGTGGATGATCTGCAAAGAAAACAGGCGGAGTACGATGATGAGGAAGAGTACGATCACACCGCAAAGCATGACAAATATTCGGTTTTTACATAATTCTAAAAAATGTTCGTAATATCGTCTCATCGGTTCCTCCTATGGGGAATCAGTTAAAATAATCTATATTTGTATTTTTCTTTCAACTCCAGCCATTCGTTAATCCCAAAGAGGATGCGGTACAGGGGCACTGTGATGACTGCCCCATAAACCAATTCAGGCAAGAGCAGGCGGAAAAGAAAATAAAGAATGTTGCCTTCCCCGCGGAATACAAATCCCGTCACATACAGTATCACCTGATACAATACGGTAGAAATCGTACAGAAAATGACGGGCAGGATATAATTTTCACGGTAAAAGTTGCGCTGGCTGCGACCGAATAATAGCCCGAAAACCAGATACAGCGCAGTATAAAAGCCGATGTAGGTCTTGAAGAACACATCCATCAGAAACCCTACGCCAATGCCCACCAATGCGCCTTCCTTGCTGCCCCGCAGCAGTGCGTAGGAGGTAACGATGATGAGTGCCGTATTGGGGAATACCCCTTGAATGGCAAAATGAGGGAACAGAGTCGTTTGTAATATAAAGTTGATAAACACGATCAGTGCGGTAATGGCGATTCTCATTCAGCCACCCCCGTACCTGCATTGCTTTCCTCAGGCTCTGCGGCTTCTTCGTCGGTTTCTGCTGTTTCTGCAGCAGGTGCGGCGGATTTGCCGGCGGGAGCGTTGTTTTTATCAATAATCAAAATGGTATCCAAATGCTTCAGGTCCACATAGGGCTCGATGACAGCATATTTTGTCAGACCGTTTGTGTCGGTTTCGATTTCCAATACCTTGCCGATGGCAAGCCCTTCGGGGTAAATATCCGACAGATGGGAGGTGACGATTTCATCGCCTACCATGATTTCCGCATCGCCGTCGATATATTCCATTTTACAAAGACCGTTGTTGGAAAGGGTATAATCCCCCTTTACCACGCCCAAATCCCCTGTACGCACGCTCTTGGCAGGCACAGAGGAACGGCTGTCCAGAATGGACTGCGCCTTGGAGAAGGTAGCACCGCTTTCCAGCACCTTGCCCACCAGCCCTTGGGGGGCGATCAGCACCATGTTTGCGCTGATATGGCTGGATGTGCCTTTATCAATGATGAAGTTGTCATACCATACCCCGGGGTCCTTGGCGATGATCTTCGCACCAACGCTTTCGTAGTTGGGGTATCTTTGGGCAATCTTCAGAAGGGAAGAAAGCTTTGCATTTTCCTCTTCATACATTGCCAGACGTCTGTTTTCTTCCATCAATTCGGCAATTTGATTTTTCAGGTCCTCGTTTTCTTCTTTCAGATCTGTTTTGCTGCGGGCGGATGTGACCGTTTCGTCTACCCAGCTGCTGATCCCCGTAGTCAGATCTTGAAACGGGGTGACAACGACACCGATGGCGCTTTCCAGCAGAGTGGCGTTCAGCTTTTTGCCGCTGGCAATGACGGTCACCAGAACCAGAAGCACGATGCCCGCACTGATGATATGCTTTTTATGTTTTAAGAAAAACTCCTGCAAAATGAAATGCTCCTTTCGGTGTGTTTAGGATCAGAACAGTGCTTTTCTGGGGGAGATCAGCACAGATTTCAGTTTATCGATCTGTTCCAGAACCATGCCTGTGCCCAATGCGACACAGTTCAGAGGTTCGTTGGCAATATTAACAGGCATCCCTGTTTCCGCAGTGATGAGGTGGTTCAGACCACGCAGATGGGCACCGCCGCCAGTCAGCGTAATACCATATTCCATGATATCCGCCGCCAGTTCGGGAGGGGTTGCTTCCAAGGTCTGCTTGATGCTGTTGATGATGGAATCTACAGGTTCGTTGAGGGCCTGTCTGATATGGATAGAGTTCACTTCGATGGTCTTGGGCAGACCGCTTACCAAGTCGCGACCGCGGATTTCCATTTTTTCTTCTCTTTCCAAAGGATATGCAGAGCCAATGGTAATCTTGATTTCTTCTGCCGTACGGTCACCAATGGCCAGGGCAAATTCTTTTTTGATATAGTTTACGATGGCAGTGTCCAGCGCATCCCCAGCCACTCGCAGAGAAGTACTGGTGACGATGCCGCCCAGAGAAATGATGGCCACTTCGCTGGTGCCGCCGCCGATATCAACAACCATGCTGCCGGTAGGTTCCGCCACGGGCAGGCCTGCACCGATGGCAGCCGCCATGGGTTCTTCGATGAGGTAGGTGTCTTTTTCTCTGGAGCCTGCGGCGATAGCAGCTTCCAGTACTGCACGTTTTTCTACTTCTGTTACGCCGGAAGGCACACAAATGACGATGCGGGGCTTCGGGCCAAACATGGAGCGGACATAAGCCTTGTTGATGAAATAACGCAGCATTGCCTGTGTTACGTCGAAGTCGGCGATCACGCCGTCCTTCATGGGACGGATGGCAACGATATTGCCGGGTGTACGGCCAATCATATCCTTCGCTTCATTGCCCACCGCCAAAACTTCTCTTGTCTGGGTGTTGATGGCAACAACGGAAGGTTCATTCACGATGATGCCTTTTTCTTTCATATAAACCAGGGTATTGGCAGTACCCAGGTCGATACCCATATCTTTGGAAACAAACATTGATTTTTACCCCTTTCGTTATTGGAAAACATTGCCGCAAAAACTGCCGCAACCGTTGATTCTCTTGAATTTTGCCTTACATTTAATCATACCGCTTTTTTGCTTTCTTTTCAAGAAAAGCATTGCATTTTTCGGAAAAAATGCATGGATTTTAATGGTGGGACTGGGACATATCTTTCGGTGGAAATGCCTCTGTCAAAAGAAAAAAGAGTCCGTGGACTCTTTCTGATGGATATCACATTTTTCTGTAGATCAAAAATGCCAAAACGATGCCGATGATGCCTGCGATGGTGAAGCGGATGGTCAAACCAAACTGCAGTGTCAGTACCCCCAAATCCAGAACAAGGGGAGAGGAAAGACCAAAATCGCTGCCATAAGCCAGCCAGCTCAGAGCAGGGATGCCGCCCAGCATACTTGCGATAAAGCCACCCAGTACAACTCCTGCCAGCAGTAGCAGAACCAATATCCATATATTTTGTGAGGAACGACCTCTCATAGAAAAATCCCCCTTTGCTTCATTTTTTCATTTCCCTATTTTAGCATAAAAGAGGGGAGGGGTAAAGGGAACAGAAAATAAAAAGAATCAAAAAAAGACTCTCCGATTTCTCGGAGAGTCTTTGGAAGTCTGAATTTATCATTCAGCTATCAACTGCTTATTCAGCCTATTGCCGCGAAGCGGTTTCGCAGAATGATTATTCTGCCTTAGGAGCTTCCTGTGCAGGTGCAGCCGCGGGAGCGGGAGCAGCCTGTGCAGCGGGTGCTGCAGCTGCAGGAGCAGCAGGCTGAGCAGGTCTCTTACCTGTCAGAACGCCCTTAGGACATTTGTTAGCACAGATACCACATGCTTTACATTTGTCGTAGTCGATCACAGCCAGGTTGTCGATAACATGGATTGCATCGAAAGGACAGTTCTTTTCACAAATCTTACATGCGATACAACCAACGGAGCAGTTGGGGATTACGTTCTTACCCATATCCTTGGAAGAACACTGTACTTTTACTTTCTTCTTAGCGGGCAGCAGTTCGATGATATGTTTAGGGCAAGTGGAAACACATTTACCACAAGCTACACATTTATCTTTGTCGATCACTGCTACGCCGTCAACGATTTCGATTGCACCGAAAGCACAAGCTTTCTTACAGCTGCCCAGACCCAGACAGCCATAGGAACAGGATTTTGCACCCTGACCAGCCAGCTGTACTGCGAAGTTACAGTCATCAATGCCTTCGTAATCATATTTATTTTTTGCCTTGTCGCAAGTACCACCGCACTTAACAAAAGCAGCAACGGGTTCAGATGTAGAAGCTTCGATACCCATGATAGCGCCTACTTTTTCAGCAACTGCTGCACCACCAACGGGGCAAGCATTTACGGGAGCTGTACCGGCAACGATAGCAGCTGCACAACCACCACAACCAGGGAAGCCACAACCACCACAGTTTGCGCCGGGCAGAGCGCCCAGTACTTCGCCGATACGAGGGTCTTCATCAACTTTGAAGACTTCACTTGCAACACCCAGACAAGCGCCGAAAACAACGCCCATACCGCCAATACTCAGGACGGGGGATACAATACTCATTGGATCCATATTCTTTTACCCTCCTTCTATTACAGTTTAATCAGACCGGAGAAGCCCAGGAATGCGATGGACATCAGACCAGCTGTGATCAGAGCCATAGGGAAACCATCGAAGGCCTTCGGTGTGTCATTATCAGCGATTCTTTCACGAATACCAGCAAACAGAACGATTGCCAGTGCGAAACCAGCCGCACCACCAACTGCGTTCAGAACGGATTCGATGAAGTTGTAGCCTTTCTGCATGTTTGTTACGGCTACACCCAGTACCGCACAGTTTGTTGTGATCAGGGGCAGGAATACACCCAGTGCCTGATACAGAGCAGGTGCGGATTTTTTCAGGAACATTTCTACGAACTGTACCAGAGATGCGATCAGCAGAATGAACGCGATGTTGTACAGATATACGATGTTCAGGGGCACCAGAATCAGGTTGTATACCAGCCATGCTGCTGCTGCCGCCAGGGACATAACGAAGATTACGGCCATGCCCATACCAGCCGCTGTGTCTACCTTTTTGGAAACACCGAGGAAGGGGCAGATACCTAAGAACTGGGACATTACGTAGTTATTTACGAAAACGCCAGCCAAAATCAATAAGATCAGATTCATTTATTTTCCCCTCCTTCTTACGCTTTTTTATTTCTGAAATGGTTCAGAAGAGCCATCAGGCAAGCCAGTGTGAAGAACGCACCGGGAGCCATTACGAACAGCAGTGTTCTGGGGAATGCTTCGGGCAGTACTGTCGTGTTGAACAGTGTACCGGAACCGATGAATTCACGAACCAGACCAATGCAGCCCAGGGCAATTGTGAAACCAAGACCCATGCCGATACCGTCGAATGCAGCAGCAACGGGACCATTTTTGGATGCGAATGCTTCTGCACGAGCCAGGATCAGACAGTTAACTACGATCAGTGGAATAAACAGACCCAAGGATGCGTACAAACTGGGAACGTAAGCCTTCAGAAGGAATTCGATGATTGTTACGAATGTAGCAATAACTACGATAAAGCAAGGGATACGTACTGTATCAGGAATGATCTTTCTCAGCAGAGAGATGAAAATGTTGGAACAAATCAGTACTGCTGTTGCCGCCAGACCCATACCAATACCGTTGATCGCGGAAGATGTTACCGCCAGTGTAGGACACATACCGATAACCTGTACGAATGTGGGGTTTTCATTGATGATACCGTTTTTAATCAATTTTACAGGGTTAGCCATCAGTTAGCACCTCCATTCGCTGCGACCCAATCCAGAGCTTCCTGCGCACCTACGCACACTGTTCTGGAAGTGATTGTTGCACTTGTGATGGGAACGATTTCGCCGCCATCTTTTGTTACGGATACAGAACCGGATTTGCCTGTGAACTGTTCATAGAAAGCGGGTTCTGTTGCTTTTGCGCCCAGACCGGGTGTTTCAGAGTGACCTGTTACACGCACGCCTGTGATCACGCCGTCAGCACCAACGCCGATCATTGTGTTTACAGCGCCGCCGAAACCGCCGGGAGCTGTTGTGATAACATAACCGCCGTTGTCAGCCTGATATACAGCTGTGATGGTACCTGTCAGTTCAACATCCATCTGTGTGAAGGAAGAAGCGTCAGGCATAACTGCTGTCATGGATTCGTTCAGTGTTTTTTCATTCTGTGCAGCGATAGGAGCAGCTGTGACTTCGGAAACGACGCCCAGCAGACCTGCAGCTACACCGGCGATAACCAGCAGAACGATTGCGGGTTTAACTACTGCTTCAGAGTTCATGCTTATTTCGCCTCCTTTGTTTTGGGTAATGCACCGAAGATTGTAGGTTCTGTGAATCTTTCAATCAGAGGTACACAAACGTTCATCAGCAGGATGGAATAGGATACGCCTTCGGGGTAACCACCGAATGTACGGATCAGGTATGTAATCAGACCAGCACCGATAGCGAAGATAACCTGGCCCTTAGGTGTTACGGGAGAAGAAGCGTAGTCTGTTGCCATGAAGATACCACCCAGCATTACGCCGCCGGCCATGATTTCCTGCAGAGGCATTCTTACGCCCTGTCTGCCGATGACAGCAAACAGAATGAATACTGTTGCAATGTAGATTACGGGAATCTTCCAGCTGATTACATGTTTGTACAGCAGGTAGATACCACCGATGATCAGTGCGATGGCACATGTTTCACCGATACAGCCGCCTACGTTACCAACGATCAGGTCGCCCAGAGAAGCTGTCAGACCTGTGCCTGCTTTCAGTTCGGACAGAGGTGTAGCAACTGCTACTGCGTCTGCGCCGCTGAAGCCTGTAGGTGCTGTCCATGTTGTCATTTCTGTAGGGTAGGAAGCCAGCAGGAATGCACGACCTGCCAGTGCAGGGTTGATGAAGTTCTGACCTAGACCACCAAACAGCTGTTTTGCAAAGATGATAGCAAATGCACTACCTACGATAGGCACCCAAACGGGAGCGGATGCAGGCAGGTTCATTGCCAGTAACAGACCTGTTACAACTGCGGACAAGTCGCTGATTGTAACGGGTTTTCTTGTGATTTTTTCATACAGCCATTCAAAGAAAACAGAAGAAACGATTGCAGCTACAATCAGAATCAGTGCTTTCAGACCGAAATAATAAATACCCATCGCTGTTGCGGGTACCAGAGCGATGATTACATCACGCATGATGCTCTGGATGGATTCTTTGGAACGCACATGAGGGGTACCGGATACTACAAAGTTAGCCATGTTTTATTCTCCCCCTTCTTATTTCTTTTCAGCTTCTGCTGCTTTTTTCTCAGCTTCTGCTTTTGCTCTTGCTGCTGCGGCTGCTGCTGCCTTTTTGCCTGCTTCGATCTTCTTAGTAGCTCTGATAGACTGAGCCAGCTGACGTTTTGCAGGACATTCGTAAGAGCAGGAACCACATTCGATACAATCCAGACCGTGATGTTTTACGAAGCCTTCGCCGTCGCCTTTGATTGCGCAAGCGTTCAGCATGAAGGGCATCAGGCCCATAGGGCAATGTTCAACACATTTACCGCAACGGATGCAGTTTCTTTCTTCGGGAATGTATGCTTCGTCTTTTGTGAAGCACAGCAGACCGGAAGTTGTTTTTACGGATGCAACATCCAGTGTGTACAGTGTGGGACCCATCATAGGACCACCTGCGATCAGTTTTACGGGAGGGTTTTCTTCATTGAAACCGCCGATTGCATCTACCAGATCTCTCAGTGTCATACCGATTCTGATCTTGTAGTTGCCGGGGTTTTTGATACCCTTACCGGAGACTGTAACGATTCTTCTCATCAGAGGTCTGCCTTTGCAGATGGCTCTTTCGATGGCAACAACTGTGTCAACGTTGTCTACGATACAGCCAGCGGATGCGGGCAGGGCACCGGATTTTACTTCTCTCTTTGTGATAGCGTAAATCAGGTGTTTTTCAGAACCCTGAGGGAATTTTGTAACCAGAGGCTGTACTGTGATGTTATCGATGCCTTCGCAAGCCTTTGTCATGGAAGCGATTGCTTCGGGCTTGTTCATTTCGATACCGATTACGCCTTTTGCATTGGGATGCAGCTTCAGCATAATCTGCAGACCTCTTACGATTCTTTCGGGTTCTTCGATCATCAGGCGGTAGTCACATGTGAGGTAAGGTTCACATTCAGCCGCATTGATCAGGATGTGATCGATAGGTGTGTCTTTGGGAGGGTTCAGTTTTACGTGTGTAGGGAAACCTGCACCACCCAGACCAACAACGCCAGCATTTTTGATTGCTGCCAGAATTTCGTCGTTTGTCATGGTTGTGTAATCTTTACCTTCATTGAGACCTTCGATCTCTTCCATTTTGCCATCGTTTTTCACAACGATCGCCTTTACCATTGCACCGCCGGGCACCAGCATAGGTCTGATGTCTACTACTTCACCGGAAACACTGGCGAAGATAGGAGAAGACATGAATGCGCCGGACTCAGCGATTTTCTGTCCTACTTTTACATGATCGCCAACGGCTACCAGTGGTTCACAAGGAGCACCGATGTGCTGGCTCATAGGGTAGAACAATTCAGAGTTTTCTTTGGGCATAATCACCTTGATGGGCTGGTCCTTTGCCAGTTCCTTCCCATCAGGAGGATGTACCCCACGTTTGAACGTTAAAGCTTGCATATTATCCCCCTCTGTTCAAATTAGTTGTGCGCCTGGGAAGGCGCGGGTTGCAGTTATACTTTTATAAAAATATAGCTATATATAACAGCAATATTTTAATACAAAAATAAGAATTTCTCAATATTTTTGCAGAAAAAAAGCGAAAAAACTTTTCATAAAAAAAGATATTTTCACTAAAATGAAATATTTCCTCCAAAAATCTATCGAAATCGGATTCCTGCCGTATCTGAAAAAATGAAGGTTGCATCCGCTTGTACAGGATTTGTTTGTATGCGAATGAATCTCCGCATACTAGTGTACACTTATTATCTATAAAAGTAAATGTTAATTTATTACCATAATCTTGGGATGTTTTTGGTCGTTTTTTCGGAATAAATTGCCAAACATCCGCTTTTTTCAGGAAGAAAATGGAAAGGGCAGGGAGAAGCGGACGCGCCTTGCGCCCGGGGAATGGGCGTGATAAAATAGAAGCAAAATACCCGGAAAGGGCAGGGAGGCGCAAAGCATGGAACTTTCATTACAACTGCAGCAAAAACAGGTATTGTCTCAGAAACTGCAGCAATCTGTGGAGATTTTGCAGATGAATGCCCTTGCCCTTTCGGAATATGCCCGTGATTTGGCGGAGGAAAATCCCCTTCTGGAATGGAGCGAGGAAGAGGAACCCTTGGAAAGCCGCAAAGAAAAACTGCTGCAAAAGCTGGAATGGCTGGAAGAAGCTGATGAACAGAACCGCAGCTTTTATCGGATGGAACAGGAGCAGGAAGAACGGGAGCGGGAGGACAGCCGTTTTGGCAGAACGGAAGGTCAAAGTCTCAGAGAATATCTTCTCTTCCAAATCAATATTTTGAAAATACCGGAGGATCACAAAAAGGTGCTGCGGTTTTTGGCGGAAAGCACGGCGGAAAGCGGCTATCTGGAGGCGGATGCCGTAGAGTGCCTGATTGAAAGATATCAGTTGAAGGAAACCACGGCTGCCCGTATCCTTTCGGAGTTCCAGACCCTCGACCCTCCCGGCGTGGGCGCTAGGGATTTGCGGGAATGTCTCCTGATTCAGTTGAAACAGAAAAATGCGTCCCCTTTGGCTCTGAAAGTGGTGGAAACCTATTTGGATGAGCTGGCGAAGAACCGCCTTTCCCATATCGCAAAGAAACTGAAGGTTTCTATGGAAGAACTGATGGCAGCACTGCAGGAGATTCGCTCCTGTCAGCCCAAGCCCGGCAGCGGCTTTGCGGGGGAAGGGGCTGTGGAATACGTCATTCCAGATATATTGGTGGAACGAAAAGGAAAGGAACTGACGGTGGCGGTCAACAGTGCTATGTTGCCCCGTTTGCACATCAGCCATACCTATGGGAAGCTGCTGCGGGAAAAAGCGGATGCCGAAACGGAAGAATATATCGCCCAAAAGCTGAAGCAGGCGGAATGGACCCTTCAGTGCATTACCAAACGGGAAAGCACCTTGCAGCAGGTGGCGGAATATATCGTGCAGCGCCAGAAGGCATTTTTCCTCTGCCCCCAAGGACAGCTTGCGCCCCTCAAAATGGCAGATGTGGCGGAAGGCTTGGACATCCATGAATCCACCGTCAGTCGGGCGGTGAAGGAGAAATATCTCCAGTGCGAAAGAGGGGTGTTCCCCCTCCATGCCTTCTTTTCCAAAGCCATGGCAAAGGAAGAGGAGACTGTTTCCGCCGACAGTGTCAAGGAGCGGCTCCGTGCCATCATCGAAGCAGAAGACAAACAGAAGCCCCTCAGCGACAGAGAACTGACAGAACGGCTTGTTGCAGAAGGCTTGCAGATTTCCCGACGGACTGTGGCGAAGTACAGAGAAGCTATGGGCATCAGCGGTGCAAGTGGGCGAAAAGTTTATGAAGGAAGATAGTTGAAAATTTTTTAACAATTTGGAGTATATATAATATGGTAGAAATTTTTCAAATCCAATTGGAAAAAACAGGGAACACTCCCTTATATCAGCAGTTGGCAGAGAGCATCGAAGCCCTGATTACCGATGGCATTTTGCCTGCAAACAGCAAATTGCCCCCCATCCGCAAAATGGCGGAGCATTTCGGGGTCAATTCCGTAACCATCGTAAATGCCTATAAATATTTGGAAAATAAGCAGCTGGTCTATTCCAGAGTGGGCAGCGGCACCTTCGTTTCCCCTCTGCCTGTGGAGCATATCCCCGAGCCTGTGACCAACCGCAATCTCCGCTCCTTTGGCAGCGGATTATCCATGGAAAATGCCATTAACTTTACCAGCACCTCCCTGCCCAATGAAATGTTTCCTGTGGATGCCTTCAAAAAGGCCTTTGATGAAGTTCTGGAACGGGAAAAGGGCGGTGCCTTCCGCTATATGGACAGCATGGGCTATGAACCCCTGCGGGAACAGCTCTGCCGTTATCTGAAAAGCTATGGTATCAAGACCTCCGTGGAAAATGTGCAGGTCATTTCCGGCGCCCAGCAGGGCATCGATATCATTTCCAAAGCCATGCTCCGCTATGGGGATGTGGTTTTTGTGGAAAAGCCTACCTTCTATGGGGCGGCGGGGGCCTTCCTTTCCCGGGGCGGCAAGCTGGTGGAGATTCCCATGGAAAACGACGGTATGGATATGATGATTCTGGAGGATTTCCTGAAGCTGTATCAGCCCAAATTCATTTATATGATGGCTTATTACCAGACCCCCACGGGCATTTCCTATTCCATGGAGAAAAAACGCCGTTTGCTGGAACTGGCGGAAAAATATGATACATATATCATCGAAGAAGATGACTTTTATGATTTCCATTATGGCAAGGAGCCCTTGGTTCCCCTGAAAGCCTTGGATTATAAGAACCGTGTCATTTATATCAAAAGCTTTTCCAAGATTCTGATGCCGGGGCTGCGTATGGGGCTTATCGTTCTGCCGAAAAAAATCCATCAGGCGGTGATGGAAGCAAAATATACCACAGATATTTCCACCTCCGGCTTTATTCAGCGGGCATTGGAGTATTATCTCAGGGAAAACGGCTGGGAAAAACACGCCGCCGAGACCCGCCGCTATGGCAGTGAAAAATACCGCAAGACCCTTTCGGCGGCAAGAAAATACCTTTCCGGCGTGGCGAAATACGGGCATCCCAATGGGGGCGTCAGCCTTTGGGTGGAGCTGCCCAAGGGAGTGGGGGCGGAGGCTTTCTGCAGCCGTATGCTGGAGAAAAATGTGATTCTGACCCCTGGCAGCCAATATGATATCAGCGGAGAAGAGGACAGCCACGTTCGTCTCAGCTTCGCTAACCTCAGCGATGATAAGATTGAGGTGGGGCTGAAACGGATGGGGGATACGTTGAGAGAGATGAAATCGTGAAGAAAACCGTTTCGTCGTACATATTTTAATGGAACTGCTTGCAGGGACAGAAAAATATGAGACGAAAAAGATTTGCGAAGCAAAACATCCGTAAGCCAGAAGGGCTTACGGATGAAGGTTTTCGATATCTTCGTGGGATAATTTGCACCATTCGCCTTGACAAATGGAAAACGGATGTCTATAATCAAATCATTATTAGAGAAAAGCCATGAAAAGAAGGAGTACATCCCGGTCAGGACTTTCAGAGAGAGGCAGTAAGGTGGAAATGCCTCAGCAGCGCAGGATGGAAGCAGTCTTTTCGGTCCCTTTGGACACAGCTTCGTGGTGGAACTGAGAGTATACCACGGCGTATGTCGGCGTTAACGGCTTCAAGTGACGGTCAGAGTTGACCGTAACTAGGGTGGTACCACGGTAAATTCGTCCCTGTTCTTCGGAACAGGGGCTTTTCTTTTGTATCCGCCCCTTTTGCTTTAAAAATATTCTTTTAAGGAGGAAAATATTATGAAAAATCTCGGTGTAAATGAAATCAGAGAACAATTCCTGAAATTCTTTGAAACAAAAGATCACCTGCGCCTGAAATCCTTCTCTCTGGTGCCCCATAACGACAACAGCCTGTTGCTGATCAACTCTGGTATGGCACCCATGAAGGCATACTTCACAGGGCAGGAAATCCCCCCCAGCAAACGTGTGACCACTTGTCAGAAATGTATCCGTACAGGCGATATCGACAACGTTGGTAAAACCGCTCGTCACGGCACATTCTTTGAAATGCTGGGCGACTTCTCCTTTGGGGATTACTTCAAAAATGAAATCATTCCCTGGGCTTGGGAATTTGTAACAGAATGGCTGGAAATTCCTAAGGACAAGCTGTACGTTACCATTTATGAAGAAGACGATGAAACAGGTACCATCTGGCATGAAAAGGTTGGCCTGCCTTGGGACAGAATCGTAAAACTGGGCAAAGCAGATAACTTCTGGGAACACGGCACAGGCCCCTGTGGTCCCTGTACAGAAATTTACTATGACCGTGGTCCCGAATATGGCTGCAACAGCCCTACCTGCGGCGTAGGCTGCGATTGTGACAGATATATGGAATTCTGGAATCTGGTATTGACCCAGTTCAATGCGGAGGAAGACGGCACCTATACAGAACTGGCATCCAAAAACGTGGATACCGGTATGGGTCTGGAACGTATGGCGACCATCATGCAGGGTGTGGATTCCATTTTCGACGTAGATACTGTAAAATCCATCCGTGATACTGTTTGTGCAAAAGCCGGCGTGGAATATGGCAAAGAACACAAGATTGACGTTTCTGTTCGTGTCATCACAGACCACGTTCGTTCCGTAACTATGATGACAGCAGACGGTGTTCTGCCTTCCAATGAAGGCCGTGGCTACGTGCTGAGAAGACTGCTGAGAAGAGCTGCCCGCCATGGCAAACTGCTGGGCATTCAGGGTGAATTTTTGGCAGAACTGTCTAAAGCCGTGATTGCCTGCAGCGGTGATGCCTACCCTGAACTGGTAGACAAACAGGAATATATCTTCAAAATTTTGTCCACAGAAGAAAACAGCTTCTATAAGACCATTGATAAAGGTATGGAAATTCTGAAAGAAGATATGGAAGAAATGAAAGCCGCAGGTCAGACAGTGATGAGCGGTGAAAAATCCTTCCGTCTGTATGATACCTACGGTTTCCCCATCGACCTGACAAAGGAAATTCTGGAAGAAGCAGGCATGAGCGTAGACGAAGATGCTTTCGCTGCGGAAATGCAGGCCCAGAAGGAACGTGCCCGTTCCGCCAGAGCAAAATCCAACTATATGGGTGCTGCGGAAACAGTATACAATGAATTGTCTGCAGAAATGGTGACAGCCTTCGCCGGTTATGATGTAAACGAAGTGGCTGACGCAAAGGTCGTTGCACTGGTGGTAAATGATGAAATTTCCGGTGTGGCCCAGGCTGGCGACAGCGTTGCCGTATTCTTGGATAAGACACCTTTCTACGCTGAAAGCGGCGGTCAGGTGGGTGACCACGGTATCATCAAAACTGCAAACGGTCTGGTAGAAGTAACAGACTGCGTGAAGGTTGTTGGCGGCAAGATCGCGCACATGGGTAAAGTGGCAGAAGGCTCCATCTCTCTGGATGAGACCGTATGTGCTTCCATCGATCTGCACCACAGAATGGCTTCCTCCAGAAACCACTCCGCAACACACCTGCTGCATAAAGCCCTGAGAACGGTTCTGGGTACTCACGTAGAACAGGCTGGTTCCTATGTCAGCGCAGACAGACTGCGTTTCGACTTCACTCATTTCACAGGAATGACACCTGATGAGATCAAAGAAGTGGAAAGACTGGTCAACGATGCCGTATTCGCAAGCTATGCCATCGATACAGATGAAATGGGCATTGATGCAGCCAGAGAAAAAGGCGCAATGGCGCTGTTTGGTGAAAAATATGGCGATGTGGTTCGTGTCGTTGATATGGGCGGCTACAGCATCGAGCTTTGCGGCGGCGCACACCTGAAAAATACAGCACAGGTTGGCTCCTTCAAGATTATTTCCGAAAACGGTGTTGCAGCAGGCGTAAGACGTATCGAAGCCCTGACAGGGGAAGGCGCGCTGCAGCATTATCAGGCGCAAGAGGATGAAGTGCGTACCCTGAGCCAGATGGTGAAAACAACACCCGATAAGCTGGTGGCAAGAGTGGAACAGCTGCTGGCAGAACAGAAAGAACTGGCGAAAGAACTGGAAAAACTGAAAGCAAAAATGGCAGGCGGCGCAGCCGATGAAATCCTGAATCAGAAGGTGGATATCAACGGCGTAGCTGTTCTGGCTGCGGAAGTAAAAGATATGGATGCCAACGCAATGCGTACTCTGGGTGACCAGCTGAAGAATAAGCTGGGCAGCGGCATCATCGTTCTGGCTGGTGCTGCAGGCGGCAAAGTAAGCCTGATGGCAATGGCAACCGATGATGTGGTAAAGAAAGGCGCTCATGCAGGCAATATCATCAAAGCAGCAGCAGCAGTTTGCGGCGGTGGCGGCGGCGGTCGTCCCAATATGGCACAGGCTGGCGGTAAGGATGCCTCCAAGATTGGAGAAGCACTGGAAAAAGCAAAAGAAGTTGTTGCTGAACAGATCAAATAATCATAAAAAAACCGATGGGGAAACCCATCGGTTTTTTGCTGTTATTGGATCCATACACCGCTATCGCCGTCGCAAAGCAGATTGTATTTGTCCGTATAGGTGTAGATTTTGCCGTCACTGGTTTGCAGACTGTATGCAATGACAACATCGTTTTTCTTCCCATAATCGGAAGAATTCTTGTCATCATTCAACAGGATGGTGTTTTTGGGCATCTGATACTGCAAATAAAAATCAGCACCCTTTGCAGGCCCAAAGATTCCTTCCACATAAGCCGCAGTGAAAACATCAGAGGAACATTTCGTGCCATTCACTGTAACAGAATTGACAGATACTGCATCGAAGGGAGAATTTTTCCCGAAAGTCACGCACTCTGTTAGGAAGCCTTTGCTGGTATGGATTCCGCAGATTTCTTTATGAAAGCCCATTTTTTTCGCTTCGGCTGCCGTCAGGGTGGTTTTTTCAGAAGGCTTTACCACGGTGGAAGGGTCTGTTTTGATGGAAATGGTCTGGGAAGTGGTATCCCAGCTGATCTGGAAGCCCAGAGCGGAGCCCAGATCCCGCAGCTTGAAGTAATTGTTGCCGTCAATGTTATAGGCTTTCAGCGGAGCTTTCTGCCCATCGATGAGGATGGCAGAATTGCTGGCAACAGCTTTTTTGTCGGCGGTATTGCCCGTTCCCTTCATTTCTCTGCCCGTGGGTGCATAGGCGGCGGAGGTATCCAGAGAGATGGCATTGGCTCCTTGGTTCCAGCCAACGGAAAAGGCTGCTTCCGTATCCTTCAGCACATAAGCGATATCTCTTAATTTGAAATAGTTGTTGCCGTTGATATTGTAGGCTTCAAAAGATTTGGACTTGCCATTTACCAACACCTTGGATGCTGCAGGCTTTGCGGATACTGTTTCCGCTGCCAGCGTAGGTGTAGCACCCATCATCAGTATGCCCGTTAAAATCAGTGGGATTTTCTTTTTCATACCGATTCCCCCTTTTTCTATGAATAGATACATACTTTTTTCTTTTTATTATATCATAAAAAGGAGCCCCAAAACAACCAATATCTGAATGATTATGCAGGATAGAGAAAAATAGGGAAATTTTCTGCAAAAAATACGAAAAGGGAACCCTATGGAATGGGATTGACAAAAATGAGATTCGGGGTTAAAATAAGTCGTAAGTGAAGCAAAACATTCCTTACAGAAAAGAGTGGCTTCACTTTCTTTTTGTGTAAAATAGCATTTTTATACATCTTTATTTTATAAATATGAAGCGGGCGATGACCCGCAGGAGGCGTAGGAAAAATGGAACTGAAAAAACACTATGACGTCGCCATTATCGGCGGCGGGATCGGCGGTATCATGACTGCCTATCGTTTGATGGAAAATAAACCGGAGCTGCAGGTGCTGATGGTGGAAAAGGGTCATGCTATTAAACAGCGGAACTGCCCCATTGTGCTGGGCAAAGTAGATAAATGCGTAAAATGTGCATCCTGTGCCATCATGGAAGGCATGGCGGGGGCGGGTGCCTTCTCCGATGGGAAATATGTCATTTCTACGGAATATGGCGGCTGGCTGACAGAATTTTTGGAACCTCAGACGGTTCTCCATTATATTGAAGAGGCAGACAGGGTGCTGGTGAAATTCGGCGCTACCACCGACCGTTTTTTGCCCAGCGATGAGCTGAAACGCCTTTGCCTGCAGCACGATCTGCACATGAGTCAAGCGCAGCTAAAGCATTTGGGCACAGACAGCAATTTCGATACCATGCGGAAGCTAATCGAATATCTGGAAACGAAAATCGACATTGCCACGGATACAGCGGCACTGGATGTCAATAAGGATACACGGGAAATTTTTCTTTCCTGCCATGGGGAGGAACAGACCATCACTGCGGAGCAGATCATTTTCGCAGTGGGGCGGGCAGGCAGCCGTTTCTTTTCCGCATGGTGCGAAAAAAATGAGATTCCTTTGAAGAATAATCAGGTGGATATCGGCGTTCGGGTAGAACTGCCCCGCATGATCTGGGATCATTTCAGCCAGAAAATTTATGAGCCTAAGATTTGGTATCGCTCCAAGCAGTATGGCGATATCACCCGTATGTTCTGCTTCAATGAAGGCGGGCAGGTGGTGACGGAAAATACCGGCGGCGTACTGACGGTCAATGGTCATTCCTATCGGGAGCAGGCGAGAAAAACGGAAAATTCCAACTTCGCACTGCTTTCTACCATCCGCTTTACAGAACCCTTCCGCCAGCCCATCGAATACGCAAGATATGTGGCAAGTCTGGCAAACCTCATCAGCGGCGGCAGCGTTATGGTGCAGAGACTGGGGGATTTGGAACAGGGCAGACGCTCCGATGAAAGCCGCATGGCAAAATCCACCACACGCCCCACCCTGAAGGCGGTGGCAGGGGATTTGAGCCTTTGCATGCCCAAACGGCAGTTGGATAATATCATCGAGACTCTCCACGCATTGGATAAAATCGCTCCCGGTACGGCGAACCATGATACCCTGCTCTATGGCATCGAATGTAAATATTATTCCGCCCGTCCCAAATGTACGGAATTTGAGATTGACGGCTGCCCCGGCATCTATGCCATCGGCGATGGGGCAGGCTTTACCCGCTCTTTGTCTCAGGCGGCGGCGAATGGGATGTATGTAACCGATAAAATCCTTGAAAAATAACGCAATCAATAAAAAAGGTATCCCTGTCATTATGAGGTGACCCCAAAAAGTTAGACTTTTTTAGCGTAGCAGTATGGCGGCTGCTACGCTATTTTTTATGCAGCCAAGGTGGACAACCTGTATTCAACAGGACTCATCCAGCCAAGTTTCTCTTTAATCCGTTTTTCATTGTAATATACAATATATTTTTCAATAGCTTCTTTCAATTCATCAAAGCTATAGTAGGTATTTCCATAGTACATCTCTTGTTTTAAAACTCCAAAGAAATTTTCCATGACAGAATTATCATAGCAATTACCTTTTCGTGACATACTCTGAAAGATTTTATTCTCTTTTAATGCATACGAATATGCAGGCATTTGATACGCCCACCCTCTGTCAGAATGAAAGGTTCTTCTATAAGAACAATCAGAAGTGATTTCGATTGCTCTCTTTTGGGCAGATAATACACTTACTGCAGAGGGTGTTTTGCTAATACCATAACTTAGTATTTCACCATTGAACATATCCATGAATGGATCCAGATATAGTTTCTTAATAATCATGCGTCCTTTCTCGTCAATCTCATAATACTTAAACTCTGTAGTATCAGTAGTAATCTTTTGATGTGGAACAGTAGTGTAAAATCGTCTGTGGATTCTATTTGGTGCAATTCTTCCAACTTTCCCTTTATAAGAATTATAGCGTCGACTCTTGCGTGTATATGATGTTACTTGTAAACTAAGTTTCTGCATAATTCTTTGTACTTTCTTTTTATTTACATTGATTCCTTCTTTTCGAAGAACAGCTTGTATCCGACGGTATCCGAAATCCTTGTGTTCATCATGTATAGCAAGAATCCTGTCCTCTAATTCTTTGTTGGGGTCAACTCTGTCAAAGCGTTTTTGCCAATACATGTATGTTGCTTTAGGTAAGCCAACTACTGCGAGAATATCTTTTAGTTTAAATTCTCCTCGGAGGCTGTGGATGATTCTCGCTGTTTTCTCAGAAGAGCTTCCTCCTCTAAACGCAGCCTCCTCAGTTCTTTTAAAAATGCATTCTCAATTCTTAATTTTAAAAGTTCATTCTCAAGTTCTTTTACATGCTTAACGCTTGTATCAACCGGCGCATCTTGCCAAGCACGCCGAGGTAACGAAAGCTCTCAACGGAGTAGAGTTTTATTTCCCTCAGCCACATCAGCCATGGAAACGTGGAACAAATGAAAATACCAACGGTCTTCTTCGGGAGTATTTTCCAAAAGGTGAGGATATTTCCAGTCGAAGTGATGAGTATATCCAAAGTAAAGTAGATGAATTGAATAAACGTCCTCGTAAATGCCTGAACTATTTAACCCCTTATGAGGTTTATTTTTCTGTATCGTTGCGTTTGACTTGACAATTCAAGACATAAAAAACCGACCTCCCAATCGTTAGATTTTTGGTCTAACTTTTGGGGGTCGGTTCATTATGATAGAGATACCTTTTCTTATTATCCTTTTGCAAAAACGGAGTTTTTGCGTGTATAAGGGTCAAGGGAAATGATTTCCCTTGCGGGATTTTAAGGGCAGAGCCCTTAAGGAGTAATTACAAATTCCTGAATGCCCATGTAGCCGGGGGCGATGGAATATTCGGGGAAGGAGATCACAACTTCGCCATCGGCGTTCAGATAGAAGGGGGTGGTTGCATCTACCGTTTCGAAACCGCCCATAGAACCGATTTCATCTGCATTTTCGCCGTAGCCGAAGAAGGAAGCATTTTCATCTGTGGCAATCCGTTCGTTGATCTGTTCTACGATGCTCTTGTTGCAGATGGCAACGTAATCTTTGCCCAGCAGATCTTCCAGTGTCAGTTCTGTGTCGTTTTTCAGGTCGATATTGTAGTAGGTGCGTTCTTCATCGGCAGAAACCCAGCCTTTGGCTGTGATCAATTCCAGAGAGAGGATGTCATCGTCAAAATATTTTACGTCATAATCGATGAACAGATCCATAGTACGTCCTGCCCATTCTTCTTCTGTGCCGCCTGTTTCGAAGAAGGCTTTTTTGTATTCCTCCATGGCTGCCTTTGCCTGTGCTTCGTAGTTGGAAGTAATCTGCTGAATCTGGGCATTTACCTTCGCGGGCAGTTCCTTGCCGTCTGCGCCCTGTACCACGGGAATGTCTACATTCAAATCTACATCGCCCTCTGTTCCATGGAAGGAACGGAAGGTCAATACCTGTGCCAACTGTCCCACAACGGGCACCTTGCTCATTTCTTCCGCAAAGGCGGGGCTGGCGTTCAGGCCCACAGTGCCTGCCACCAAAATTGCTGCGGCTGCAGCGACGCAGCCTTTCCATACGGGCTGACGGGATGTAGATTTCTTTGTTTCTTTCTTTTCTTCATATTTCATGCGTAGTTCCTCCTTATTTTTAGAAGCAATTGTCTGGGTCACCATTTCGTTCAGTTTTTCAGGGATCTCAATGGACTCGTAAGTCTTTTTGCCGTTTTCAGGGTTCATAAAGCTTCCTCCTTTAGGGTCAATTTGAGTTTTTTCAGGGCACTATAGAGCCGGGTCTTTACGGTGCTGAGGGGAGTGTCAGTGATTTCTGCGATCTGTTTTAGGGTCAGGTCCTCGTAATAATGGAGGAGTACGACGTTTTTCATGGCTTCGGGCAACTGCATCACCGCTTCGTAGGCCCGTTTATCCTCCTCAAAGGCAGGCTCGCAATAGGTGAGGGTGGCAGTGTGTGCCTCAGTCAGCGTCGTTTCTTTTTTCTGTTTGCGCAGATGTTGCAGCGACTCATTGACAAGAATGCGGTAAAACCACGTTTTCAGTGCCAAGGGGTTTTTCAGTCCAAAGCAGCCTTCCAGGGCACGGCAGATAGCGTTTTGCACCACATCCAGTGCGGCCTGCTCTTCCTGAACATAGCTGTAGGCCAGACGATAAAATTTGTTCTGATTTTCAATGATATATTGCACGGTGCAGTCATAAATGTCCTGCATATAGGGGTACCTCCTGTTGATAATGCTTTCCGGTTAGCTTGGAAAACTATGTTGAGGGTGTCGGTGAAACCGGCACCCTTCGTCAAAATCAGGATTTTGACGAGTAAGACAGTAGAATAAACAGACAAGTTCCATCGGCCTAAAAGCCTCGAAACTTGCTGTTTTCCTCGGCGGAAATAAATTCCGCCTGCGGATTCCATTTGGAAAACGCTTCGTTTTCCAAACCTTTCCGCTGCTAAAAATAGCTTTGTCTACAGTCAAACCTTATTTCCGTTTTCTGTACTATAGATGTTCCGGATGGGAAAAAAGTTTGCAAAATAGAAAATTTTTCAAAAAAAAGACACCGTATTTTTTTACGGTGTCTATTCTATCATAGATTTGATCAGATGGCATCGATGTCTTCTTCGTCTTTGCCGAAGGAGAAGCTTCTTTCGGAAGCGGGCACAAATTTGCCGATGATGCCGCCGACGATGGCAGGAACAATCCAGCCGCACTGGAAGGAGCCCAGAGGCAGTTTGTGGATAAATTCCAGAGGCAGACCAAAGCCGCACAGGACTTCTGCTGCACTTGCTGCCAAAGCAAAAGCTGCTGCAAAGATATAGATGTTGTTGTTTTTGATGCGGCTGCCGAAGAAATTCAGCGCGATCATTACCAGAACAACAGGGTACAGCAGGCTCAGCACGGGAGAAGCGATGCTGATAATAGTAGAAATACCAAAGTTGGATACGATATAGCTGAAGGCAACTGTCAGGATAACTACCTTTGTATAGGAAACTTTACCTTTTGTCAGACCTTCAAAATAGGATGCGCAGGAAGAAACCAGACCGATTGCTGTGGTCAGGCAGGCAAAGAATACGATAATTGCCAGAACCAGTACGCCGTAGCTGCCGATGAGAGACTGTGTGATTGCTACTACCAGACCTGTCTGGTTATAGCCTTCAAAACCACCTGCGGATGTTGTTGCACCCAGGAATGCCAGACCGCCATAGATCACGAACAGAGCAATGGCAGCGAAAATGCTGGATTTGATGACAACGTTCATGGTGTCTTTTGTTTCTGTATAGCCTTTATCCTTCGCAGCGGAAATGATAATGATTACGAATACGATGGAAGCCAGAACGTCCATTGTCTGGTAACCGGACATAACGCCTTCTTTTACTGTGTCGAATTTTGCAACTGTGCTGATATCGCCGATGGGGTTTACGAAGCCGATCACGATCATCGCCAGCAGACAAGCAACCAGTACGGGTGTCAGATATTTACCGATAACGTCTACAACACCGGAGGGACGTACTGTGAACAGCAGAACCAGACCGAAGAAAACTGCACCGAACATCCAGCTGCTGATGCTGGGGAACAGAGGCATTACGCCCATTTCGAAGGTTGTTGCTGCAGTACGGGGAATTGCCAGGAAAGGCCCGATGCACAGAACGATCAGGGTATTGATGATAACAGAAGGAACGGGACCCAGCTTTTTGGTTACGCCCTGAATGGAAACGTCGCCGCTTTTGATCATGGAAAGGATGGCGACCAGAGCCAGACCTACGTCAGCCACAAAGAAACACATAAAGCCCAGGAACCACTGACTGCCTGCATTTGTACCCAGGTAAGGGGGGAAAATCAGGTTGCCGGCACCGAAAAACATTGCAAACAGTGCCAGACCGATTACGGCAATGTCTTTCAAACTTGTCTTTTTACGCATAATGTTGAACTCCTCCTAAAACAAATCTTTTTCTCTACTCTTTTTCCTTAACTTTTTCCTTAAAATATACCGAAGCCAGTGCTTCGGTTGTTCTACAATCCGTATTATGCCTGAAAAACAAAATTTCGGCAAATGAATAAAAAATAGTTTAGTGAAACGAAAAAGGGGAATCTTTATATTCAGAGTGGAAAAAATAATGTCAAATTGGATATTTTGAACGAAATCATGCGAAAATCGACAAGAATTCATAGATTTTCTTATTATTATGAAATTGACATAATGTCAATATTGTATGGGGGTTAAAGTTGTTTTATTGGAAATACCTTCGTTAAATTGCATAAAGTTATTCGCGTTTTTCTGGAATAATTTTAGATGTTGTGGCAGAAAAAAGATGGATTTTCTTCTATATATATGTTACAATGATGTACAATAAATTCCGAAAGAAACTGTAAATAAATGGAAAAAATCAAGTAGAAAGAAACTTTTGGCGGAAAAATGCCTCTAAATGCATGAAATAAGCATTGTATTTTTTTATGAGCAGTAGTCGTGTAAGGAAACAGTTTTTTCGAGAACAGGGCAGTTGTCCTTTTGTGAAAAATTCTGTGTTAAGTTTCTATAAAGAACAATAAGTATTGGAAAGAAAACTTTTTTTATAAGAACCTTTATACTATAATGATTCTGGCACAAAAAAGTTCATTCTTTGCATGATAAAATGGAGAATACTATTATTATATAGAAATATTATGAGAAAACGTAGGTGAAAGAGATGAAAGAAATCAGTATCCATGTGGGGCAGAGGATTCGTTTATACCGAAAAACGAAGAATCTGACCATCGAAGCATTTGCGGGGATGATCCATAAAAGCAAGGCAACGGTTTCCAAATATGAAAATGGGGATATCTCCATTGATATCGAAACACTGTTTACCATTGCTCAGGCCTTGGGGATCTCTGTGAATCAGCTGATCGATTATGAAGATCCCGGCGAAACAACGGGGGAAGAAGGGGAATCCACCAAACGCAAGCTGGGCAGAAGCAGATATTATATGTATTTTTACGATGGCAGACGCAGCCGCATTGCCCGCAATGTCATCGAAGTGCAGGACGGCGGAGAGGAGAACGGCGTTTTCAGCGCAAATATGTATGCATATCTGGAGGATTTTACGAACTATTATCAGTGCAAGTTGCTGTATCACGGCACCATGCGCCGCTATGATACCTTCGTGAACTTCAATTTCGAAAATCAGAATAATAAAGTAGAGAGAGCTTTCCTCTATGCTATCAATTCCTTTAGCCACAGCGGCAGAATGGCGGGATTATATTGTGGTTTGTCCACGCAGCCCATCCTGCCTGCCTGCTTCAAGTTTATCCTTTCTCCTGAAATTTTGGAAGAAAATGAGGAACTGAAAGAGGAACTGTCTGTTTCCAAGGAAGATATCCGTGTGTTGAAAAAAATGAATATGTTTGTTGTAAGCGATCACGCATAAGAATGAGCCGCCTCAAACCCAGATGGGTTTGAGGCTTTTTCCTTTTAAAACTGGTCAGTAAGGGCCAAGGTGAGCAATAACCCGGCCATTTTGGCGGATTGGGGAGAAGGCAGGTCTTCAGAGATCCCCCCCTCTGCACTGCGGGCTTCCAGCAGGTTTCCGGCGGAAAAATCCTCCACGCTCCGCTGGATATGCTGCATGGTATGCAGGAACAGCAGGCTTTTTGTCATGCGGTCGATTTGCCGTTTGCCGTCCTCGTCCATAAAGGCAGACATGGCCCGGAGCAAAGTCACTTCCCGGGGCGGATGTTCCACGGCGAAGGTTTTTTCCGTGTTGGCGGCGGAGCGGATTTTCAGCAGATATTCCTTTTCGATGGTGTCCCGCAGACCGGAGAGCATTTGGGAAAAATCCTTTTCCAGCTCATCGGTTTTGTGGAGGGTCTTTGCGAGATTGTAGACAGTGTTTTCGGACATAGGAAAACCACCTTTCTTCAAAATGTGCGGCAGACCTCCTCTGTCAGAAGTCCGCCAAAGGGTCTGGCCTTTTGCAGCAGCAGCTTTTTGATTTCCCAAGGGCGGGCGCGAGGGTTCCGTGCCAAAAGCAGGGCCGCCGCCCCACTGACAAGGGGCGTAGCCATAGATGCGCCGCTCATGGTGATATAGTTTCTTTTGACGATGCTGCTGCGGCTGCGATTGGGCAGGCTGAAATCGTAATCCGGGGAAAGGACGGAAATGATATTTTCCCCCGGTGCCCAAAGGTCGGGCATTTCTCCTTGGGTAAACAGAGAAAAGGAAGGGGTCTGGAAATAGCCCCTGTCCTCCCACGCCCCTACGGAAATGACACCGCTGCTGACGGCAGGAGGGGGACGATAGCCGTTTCTTCCATCGGGATTTCCTGCGGCAGCCACCACCACGATGCCCATTTGCCAGAGCCGTTCGACGGCCTCCTTCAAAGGAAGGTTGACTTTTCTGTCATTGGTGCCGATGGAGAGATTTACTACTTTAATATTATATTTGCGGGCATTGTCCATTATCCATCTGAGACCCAGTACAGCATGGGTGGAATTTCCCTGCCCATACCGATCCAATATTTTTACGGAAACGATATTCATATCGGGGGCAATCCCCCGATAAATCCCATCCGAATTCCAGCCGTTGCCGCAGGCGATACCCGTGACATGGGTCACGGGAGTTTCCCCCGCAAGTTGTCTTTCTTATTGCATTTTGCATACCTTTGTTGTAAAATAAGAATAAAGAATCCGGAAAAAGGAGGGAAAAATTGTGCAAGCCTTATCAGAAAAAGGAACCGCATTGATGGCGAAGTTTAAAAAATTCCAGAAATTGAGTTTGGTGCTTTATGCGCTGGCGGCGATGGCTTTCGTATTTGCGAGAAATATCCCGTTGATGATTATTATTGTGGCACTGGATATTTTCCTGGAAGTAAAAATGTATAGATGTCCCCATTGTGGCAAAGGGCTGGATTGCCGCCGTAAGATCCATGAGGATTCTGTTTGTCCCAAATGTCAGAAATATATCTTCCGAGGACTTTAAGATTTGATGAAAAACCGCGATATTGATTGCGGTTTTTTTATTTTATAAAAGCGGAGAAAAGCATTTCAGTTCCTGTATTGACTGGCTTTGCTTGCAAGGTGCAGTCAATATAGGAATTGAAAGAGATTTGCGGAGCAAATCAATGAGTAAGGCAAGGCCTTACGAATGCTTTTTTTATGGATAAAATAAAAGAATCCCCGTATATTTTTTCCAAGTAAGGAAAAAAGGAGCGGCGGCCATGAAGCAGGAAACAGCGGCCATCTATTGCAGGCTTTCTGTGGAGGACAGAGAAAAGGGCAGGGAGGAAAGCGAAAGCATCCAAAACCAGAAGGCCCTTCTCTTGGAATATGCCCAAAAGCAGGGCTGGGCGGTCTATGGCGTGTATGCCGATGAGGATTATTCCGGCTTGCGGGAGGACAGACCTGCCTTTCGGGAAATGCTAAAGGCGGCGGAAGAAGGGAAATTTTCCATCCTGTTATGCAAGACCCAATCCCGTTTCACCAGAAACGCCGCCACAGCGGAACGGTATCTTCATGGGCTGTTCCCTCTATGGGGCATCCGTTTTATCACGGTGGTGGACCATGTGGATACAGCTTTGCGGGCCAATAAAAAAGCCCGACAGATCAATAGTCTGGTAAATGAATGGTATTCCGAGGAGCTTTCGGAAAATATCCGTGCCGTATTCCGCCGCAAGATGGAGGAAGGGCAGTTTCTTGGCAATTATGCCCCCTATGGCTATCTGAAAGACCCTGCCTGCCGCCATCATTTGATGATCGATGGGGAAACAGCGTGGGTTGTGGAAAAAATATATGACTTGTACTTATGGGGGCTTTCCTGTAAAATGATTGCAGAGCGATTGACGGCAGAATCCATCCCCACTCCTACGCAAGTGAAGAAACAGCGGGGGCAGGATCTGGGCAGAAGGGACTGCGAGAAATGGTCTGTGGGAACGGTGCGTAAAATCCTGCAAAATCCTGTCTATCTGGGCCACATGGTGCAGGGAAAGGAAGAAAAAATCAGCTTCAAGGAGAAAAAGACTCGGGAATTGCCGAAAAATCGATGGATTGTGGTGGAAAATACCCATGAAGCCATTATCAAACAGGAGATATTCGATGCAGTAGGGAGAAGGATGGCACAAAGGCACAAATCGCCTTCCGAAACAAAAAATCCCCCGGTGGTCGAAATACAAAAGTGATTTTTAAGGAGGAAAAACCATGAAAAAAAGAATGTTAGCAGTGCTTTTTGCTTCCATGCTGGCTTGCGGCGTTGTGGGCTGCGGCGGTAATGGGACAGAAGGACAGCAGGTGGAAGCAACTACAGAACTGGCTGGGGAAATCAAAGAAACAGCAGATGGAATGCAGGCAGAGCTGCAGAACTATGCGGCAGACCTGACGGCAGATGCTGCGGCGGCTGCGGGGCTGTATACCATTGAAAACGGCGCCATTGTGGGCGGTCAGGAAAACTGGGATGCCTTTGTTGCCGGGGAAGCAGATGCTGTGATTGTTTGCCAGTTTTCCAAAAACGGCGGCGCTATGCTGGATTATGTAAAGCATCTGGATGGCGGCAGCTATCTGGTGGTGACGGATGTTACCAGAGACGGCTATGAGTATGAAGAAAAACAGGATTACACTCAGAAGGTTTTCGAATGCCTGACTGTACTGGAAGGCTTCTCTCTGGAGGAAGGCAGCACAGAGCACACGGTTTGCGTGCTGTCCAATGAAGCAGAGATGGATGCGGATACCTTCCGTACCTATTGGAACGAAATGACTATGGATGCCCATCAGGTGTATCCTTTATTTGTCATCTAAGCGTAGAAAACCATAGAAAACACAAAAAAGCCATTCCAACCGTTTACGGTTTAGAATGGCTTTTTTTGTTTTCGTAGGCTTGCGGAGCAACCACATGAGTAAGGCGGAGCCTTACGAATGATGGTTTTCGTAAAACTGAATCTGCGGAGCAAACATACATAGTCCGAAGGACTGTGAACCCGTTAGGGCATAGGAGTAAGGCGAAGCCTTACGAATGATGGTTTTCGTTTCCACGAAAAAAGAGCCCCTTGGGGCTCTTTTGATTTTATTCAGGGTAAACCATCTGGTTTACTTTAAAGATCAGCTGCAATGCTTTTCTGGAATTGTTCAGGTGGGTCGTCACTGCTGTAACCAGAGCATCCAGATCCGATGCCAGTGCCGCATCCAAAATCGCCTGATGCTCTTCCACGCATTCGCAGTCTCTGTAATGGGGCTGGCTTACGTATGTACCGGAGGCATAGGTAAAAGGCTGCAGATCTCTGAAAACATCTACGGCCTTCTGGTTGCCAGAAGCCGCCAGATATAAGGTATGGAAATCCATATCCAGTTCAAAGAATTCATCGGGCTTGTGATTGGAATCATCGGTTTCAATGAATTTCTTCTGGGCTTCCAGACAGTCGATCAACTGCTGGCGCAGAGCCTGATTATAGTTCAGAGTGGTAACGATATCCTTGATAAAAAAGGTATCCATCATCTGACGCATATCGAAAATATCCTGCAGTTCATGAGGTGTCAACGCCCTAACACTCATACCCTTATTGGGTGTGTTGACTACCAGTTTTTCTTCTGCCAGCCGCTGTAAGGCTTGCTTTACAGGGGTATCGCTGACCTGATATTTTCTGGCAAGTTCTTTGATGTTTAATTTTTCCCCGGGTTGGAATACCTTGGATGAGATATCATCCTTGATATCCTGATAGATTTTGTCTGTCAGTGTGAGTTTTTTCCCTGTCAACTCGTCACTGCGCTCAGTTCCTTTCAAAATACTGCACCTTCTTTCAAATTCTCCTATTCCCTGAAAGGCAGGTCCCTAAAATAAATACAATTTTATATTTTACATTATACACCATGGGTTTAAAAAAGTCTATTTATTTTTTAAAAAAAACATCTTTTTTTAGATTTGAGACATAGAAAGGATTAAAAAATGATTTTAAAACTTTATTTTGAAACTGAAATAACTGTAAAACTGCAAAAAAGAAGTCGCATGTGGGACAAAAGTTGTCTTGCGAAAGACACTAAAAAGGTGTAATTGGTCTAAAATTAGATATTTTTACCAAAAAAGAGATTTATTTAGACGAAAAAACAAAGCAACAGTACAAAAGAGAACTTCCGTTTTCCTTTGATCCAAAATGAAAAGGAGACGGATGGAAAAAGGCAACACATACCGGGCTATCAGTTCAATATTGAGGAGGGAATTGTATGATCTTGAAAAAAGGCCTCGCTGCTATGCTGGCAGCGGTTACAGTGTTTGGCCTGGCTGGCTGCGGCGGTTCTGAGGAGGCTGCAACAGGCGAAAGCACAACAGCAAAAAATACAGGTTTTGTGGAAAAGAAAGTAGAACCTGTAAACTTTGAATCCGGTGTAGAACTGACTGATGACTGTTATCGTTTCATTTATGCACTGGGTAACGCTCCTGCGACCATCGACGCTGCAAAATTCTTTAAAATGCGTCTGGAACAGGAATCCGGCGGCACATTGAGCTGCGACATTTACACCGACAACGTACTTGGTTCTGAACGTGAACTGCTGGAAGGCTGCCAGTTTGGTAACTACGACATCGTACTGGCAACAAATGCAACAGTAGCTTCTTTTGAAAATGATATCTTCTGTCTGGATATTCCTTGGCTGTTCGATAACAAACAGCAGGTTTATGAAGTTCTGGATGGCCCTCTAGGCGACAGACTGGCAGCAGGTCTGGAAGATTCCGGCTTTAAGCTGCTGCAGTGGCAGGAAAACGCATTCCGTACTCTGTCCACAAACAAACCTATCAACTCCATGTCTGACCTGAACGGTATCAAAATCCGTATCATGGAAAACGAACTGCAGCTGCAGCAGTGGAAAAACTACGGTGCGAACCCCACGCCCATGGCCTTCACTGAACTGTTTACAGCGCTGCAGCAGAAAACAGTAGACGCACAGGATAACGGTGCCGAACTGACATGGCAGACAAAATTCTATGAAGTACAGAGCCACTATACATATACAAAACACATCTATTCTCCTTACCTGATCCTGATGAGTAAGGAAAAATTCGATGGCCTGACACCTGAACAGCAGGAAATCGTACTGAAAGTTTCCGATGAAGCAGTTGCTTACGAACGTGAAAGATGTTCCGAATACGAAGCAGTTGCCATCGAAAACATCAAAAATTGCGAATCCATGGAATACAGCGATCTGTCCCCCGAAGCAAAAGCAGAAATGGTGGCAGCTTGTGAAGGTCTGAAGGAAATGGCTTACAGCAAAGTAGCAGATCCTTCCGTTGTAGACCTGCTGTACAGCGAAGTGGAAAAAGCAAAAGCAAAATTCCCTACTGAAGGTTAATTAGGAAAGGGGCGTAAATACTATGAAATGGTTTATGGATCATTTGGAGAGGGTGTGAAAAATTTTCTGTAAATAGGCTTTCTATGATAGGATTCGATGGCT
>CAMBLO010000019.1 GCA_945868505.1 uncultured Clostridia bacterium
TTGGGTCAATTATCTCTCGGCGTTTTCGGTCATTTATCATCCGGCCTTGACAAGTAGAGATTAATTAGTTTTATCATTAAGTCAATCTCAAAAAAGCAGGCACTATCTCAAGATATTCTCTGAGGTAGTGCCTAGTTTATATTATTATCTACTTAAGCATCGAACAGATACTCTTCAAGAGCCTTTGCCAAATGCAAGGGTAAGGGCAGAATGGTCGATTGGCTATATTGGATTGGAATATGCCGCAACGCATTGGTGTAGAAAATCCAGTTTGCTGCATCATCACCGGGTTGAAGCTGTAAAGGATACAACTCAATCATATCCTTTTCTGCAAATCTCTGCTTCGGATGATCGATTCTGGATGCTTTAAAGCTGCTTGTGTACTGAGAATCATTCGGTCTTGCATGAATGCCCCAATACACATCATCATACTTAAAGATGCCGGAAACAGAAGAAAACTGCAGATGATCGTTCGTAGATTTCTTGCTCAGATCTGTGAAATAATCAGGTACTTCCTGGTTACTCCTGATTCGAATAATCCTCACGCCGGAATCAACCAATGAAAGCGGATAGGGTTTTTTAGACATACCAACATTGATTTGAATCGGACAGTATTCATTTGTCATACCATACCCACCAATCTCTTTGTCAGAAATACCGCTCCATAACGGACGAGTATTTCCATCCGACTGAACAACAAACAGTACGCTATCCGCTTTTCTGTAATATCGGTTTTTTAGCTCTATCAGCTTTTGTTTTGCGGGTGCACGGCTTGCATCAACACAACGTTGTTCCAGATCGTTTTCCCAGAAAAGTCGCGCCATTTCAAGGCAAGCTTCCCGATAAGAAACCGTTCGATTGGAGAATGCATCACAGTGAACTTGGGTCCTTCCCTCCAACAGATCAACTGTAACATAAATAGGAAGAAAACGAGCCTTTTTCGAAATTCCGTGTACTTGCGTGCACAAATGCATACCAACACAGGGAGTACTTGCTAAAGGTGGCAGTTTCTTCTGGGAATTTAGCAAGGTCACGATACCTAACTGCCGGTAGAGATCGTATACTGTATTTTCAATCTTGTTTTGATTGATATCCCCTCCTGGATTGATAAACTGCACGACTCGTCCGGTTCTGGCAAATGCATTCCGAAGGACTTTTTTTGGATCACCTTTGGTATACTGTTCATGACTAGGCAAAACAAAAATACAAGCGGTAACCGAGTCAGCTTGTCCTAATTGTTTGGTAATTTCATCGCATCGTTGAATTTTTGTTTGCTTGTTGTCATCAGGCATACCGTCGGCAAGACTGCCCACTTCTTTGCACAAACACTGTATTTTCAAACAGGATGTTTCGGATTCATCGCCAAAATCTTGTTCGATTTTCGCTTGAACAAGTCTCAAAAGATTCCGTTGATTCGGATCTTTCCAAAGACCGTAAATCTCGAATGTAATCTGGTCTGTTTCAACACATTTACGTACCCAGCTTCGAAAATCTTCAGGAGTTTCATATTCTTGAGGAGACTTGAAGAACGAGAAATTTTGCCCCCTCAATATGACTCGTTCTGCTTCAGGCTGCTCACAAATCATATTACCCAACAGAGAAGAAATCGACTGGTATAAGGACGCTTTATCAACGACGGAAACGCCAGTTCCGATTTTTGAAGCTACGAATCCGGTCATACCGTTTTTATATGGAAGAAGGATTTTTGCTGCGTATGTTGATGGATCTCTCAAAACATCTTCAGCCAACGGTAACTGCTCAAATCCCCAGATGTTGTAGCATTCTTTGTCTTGAGCATTCCAGACGAGCCGTTTGCTATTGTAATCATATGTAATCGGGACTTGACAGTATTTGCTATTGGAAACCCTGATATGGGAATTAACATGCTCGGAAAGGAACGGAGAACGGTTTTTATCATAGTTATCAGGAATCCAACGACGAATGCTCATCTGACACAACAGTAAAGCTTTTCTTTTTGGGGGAGTGGTCTGCACCGAGAAGTCGAACAAAAACGAGTATTGATGGCGGCTCTGGGGATCTATTATGGGATGACTGATCAATTGATTCTTTGCAGCATAGCAAAGTTGTAATGTTTGTCCGCTTAAAACAATTTCTTGGCTCAACAAGCGGTTAATCGCTAAAAGCGGAACCGCTTGATATGCTTCTTCGCACACAGTGCCATCTTCGAGAGTAAGGCAGACTTCAGCTGTGGTTTGAAGTGCCATCAGATCCTTGGGATTCATTCTATCGCAAAAATCATTTGCCAGTTTTTTGACCAAAGGCAATGCTCGTGGAGCAGTCACATAAGTGGCCTTTACCCAAACTTTGATGATGCTGCATAGAACATGGATATCTTTCTCCGAATACGCATAACAGGATGTAAGCCAATGTTCATCATGGCTATCCTTTTTGAGCGGTGCCAGAGTAATGACACCCTCCATCCAGCTATCGATTAACTTTTTCAACGCGTTGGTAGGGAGCCCATACTCGTCTTTGAAGCGCGGATTATTTTTTCGTGCAATATTTAACAAGTCTGCTTTCCAGGCTTCAGGAAAACCTAAGTAGTAAAGCGTACAGTTCTGATTAGGGGAGAGCTTATACGCCAGAGGATAGATTTTATCGTTCATATTGAATATCCTTTCTGTAAGCTTTATAGAAGGGGGCATACAATGTTTCTGCAATTTCTGCACTTTCCTTTTGGGTCATCAAGGTATCTAAATATCTGCCCAATTCGGAAAGACAATCAAAGTCATCTGGTTTGCCTTCGCGTCCGCGGAATGCTCCGTCAATAAAATAGACATGCGGCTCTGGTTTTGTTACGTCTGTAACACGTGCTAAGCGGCCAAAAATTTGTAGAATAAGAACAAATAGAGTAGCAACGACATCCTTTCGTTCCTCATCATCCAATTCAGCCAAGCCAAACGACTTACTTTTGCTTATTTTCGCCCATTGTTGAGCTGCAAACTGACGGATACGTGCGTTATATGCGAATAGCGATTCGTGTGGCGCTTGTTTACAATGAGATTCAACAAATCCATTGAGTTTGCTGCCTTTCTGTTGGATGTCATCCGGAACCGCCATGGGCCGTACCATGAAGAAAACAGCGCAAAGTGCGGAATGACCATCTTCGTCGACAATATTATGACCACGCTCAATTGCCATTGCAGGAGCAATCAAGATTTCTTCACTCATTTTTGCAAACCGACCAACCTCACCACGCCGCACAGTGCCCTGGTCGTTTTGGATGCTAATAGCGTCAGAAACCATTCGGCAAACACGGGCGGGACAATTGGTTTTTCGCAAAGTTGCTTCCAGTGTCTGTTGTACTTCTTGTGCCTGTGCATAGCTGTTGACAACCAATAAGATTTTTCCGGCTTTTCGCTGATATTCTCTAATGATTAAGTCAACCGTCTTTTGTGTGGCAGAACGCAGTTGCGCTGTGCGTTGGTCATCCGAGGCACCAGAAATACGCTCAGGAAAACCTGACTCAAAGAAACGTGTCTTCTCCAGGAATGCGCGTTTCTCACTATCTGCTTCTAAGATATAGTTCACTGGTCGATTCACATGGTATTCATACGAACCTTCAGCCCAACTTGAACCAGATAGCAGAATAACATGAGGACCGGCAGGCTTACCTTGGGAATCTGTACGCAAATATGGCAAATCCTTCATTAAGCTTCTGCCAAATGCAAACTGGCGGAATAGAAGGATGTCTTCATCATCCGTCTTTTTTAAGCCGAACAAATTACCACACAACGCAGAGGGGAGGAAGTGTTGCTGCTGACGGAAGCGGGTCTGCAGGAAACCGAACAATTCATTTTGTCCGTAAGAGGTTTCATGACTGGCCTCATATGCATCACTGAGTCCTCGAATAAAATGGTCAAAGTAAATCAGTCTCAAAATGAGCTTGATGCGAGCGTCTTGAATACGTTTTGTTTTCTCCTTCTTCGGGCGTGAAAAACTGGTTCCGAGTTCATTCAGCCAGACACGATACATTTGGTCGAAGAAAGTTTCATCTGTACTCTTACAAGAGCTTTCGAGTACAGCCCACAGGGAGCTTTGGCGAATATGCTCCTCATCTTGCATATCAATCAGATCATAAATTGCTTTATAGACAGAGTACGGAATTTTATATTCTGTTTCCTCCCGATACAGATCTTCCAAAAGGGTAAGAGCTGAAAATGGGTCTCCGTGGGTAATTTTCTTCCATGTCCCCAACTCATGATGCAGAGATTTCACAAGGCAGCTAAGAACGGTTACACTTTGGCGCTGCATCTCGTCGTATCTTTGCTCAGCCAAGTTTTCTTCTCGGCGCTTACTACTCAGTCTCATATAGGAGCTACAATCTTCGGCGCATTCATGGATGTAGTCATTAAAGCTCGTTTCCGGCATAAAGAATTGATCAAGCGTCTTCTGGACTCTGTCACTTTCATCAAAGACAACCAAGTCAAAATCCCGCATTACCAATTCCAAGAATGTTTCCCTTTGTTGACCCACTCGGGATGCCGCAAATCCCGCAACCGTTGTAAGTACAACCGAAGCGGTATAGCATTCCCGGAGCATCTTTGTACCTAAGCACTGATCGAAATAAGGGCACAAGTGATTCTTACTCCCTTTTTTTAAGGAATAGCACGGTTCTTTACCGAAGGCGATTGCTGCGCTGTGCTGTGAATCCATACCATCTATCAGGCATGCCGGTGTTAAGTATTGAGAAAAGCCTGCGGACAAGCAGGTTTCATTGGGTTGTGTAACTTGATTGATGTATTTCAACCTCTCGTTACGGCCAATCAAAGGACTTGCTGTAACGCCAACGGAAGATAAGTATTTCTGCAAGTTTAAGACTTCGGCTACTGTGTCAACAACGATTGCGACACGATAACCATTTTGATGGCACCAAAACGCCAAAATCTTAATCAGTGTTGATTTTCCTGCACCGACCATACCCACAATATTAACTACCTCACGGAAAGTAAGTTCTGTGCATAGTTTAACGGAGTTGCCGACAATTTGCTTGAGGATATTGGTTTTTAAGATCATGTAACAAGGATCGCCAGGGCAGATTTCAGCCATTTCTTTTGCGGCATTCAGGAGTTCATCTAGCGAGATGGAGATAGGTGCTCGGTATCCCTTTTCCGGAGCAATCGGTTGAACAGGCGATACATAGTCTTTATCAAGCTTGACTTGAACTGTTTCTGTTTCTCCGTTCTCGAGATTCGGATATACATATTTGTATGTTCCGGTTCCAGCATAAGTAGGTGTGTTAGATTTTTCAAAGCACTCTGGCCAAAAACGCGCCCATTCTTTTTGACGTTCTTCATATGGGTAGGGATATGTTCCTGCTGCTTTAGAGAAGGACACGGTTCCATCAAGTTCTTCAAATGAGAAAGCGCGAACTGCATCATATCTCGGATCTCGATAATTTCTCAAATCATCCTGCCAGTATTTTTTAGAACGATAGCACCCCAATGTGTGTCGGGCCTGCTGCAAAGTATGTTCCATAGCTGTACACTTTGTTGTACCGATAAGCTGATATTGGGTAAATAAAAGATATGCTTTTGTCGGGTCGGCATCAGGTGCATTAAGAGCGAGCAAATGTAAAACTGCTTCAATTGCTGCAAAACGAGAGAGGGGCATAGCTTCTTCTATCATCTGGAATTGTGCCGAAAGAGACGCATACCATATGTCTTTATTATTCTGCATGGCAGGAATTCTCCTTTCTTGAGATTTCGGTCTTCAACGATTTCAGTGTTACACATTTTACATTCTTTTGATTTGTTAGTGCGCGATTGACAATCGTAGTATAGTTTCTTTGGTTTACTGTGTATTCGCTGGGGATAACAAAATATCCTCTTGCGTATTCACCCTCGGGGAATCCGTTGTCATTTTGGATTTTGGTGCGTAATGCCATGGGATTGCGATACGCTTTCGCATCAATTTCCCAAATTTCTCCGTTAGCGAACTGAATTTCCACATCATAGCGATCCATCTGCGGCCACAATGCCCAGCGAATTTTTTTCTTTTCGCAAAAAGTTACGATTTCAAGTTCCAGCTTTCCAGGAGCAGCAAAATAACGCATAATACCTTTCTTTAAGCGATAGAGCTCGCCAGCCGAAATGTCCAGTTTCCTTTCATCTGTAAGTTCAGGAATAATGTCCGTGCAGTGTGTCGAGTGACAATGATATCCGTACTTTCCGGGTATCATGGTCCAGCCACAGCAAGGACAACGATAGCTGTCTCCCGTTATTTCTTCGTAAGCAAACTGGAAAGCATCTCTGGCTGCTTGATTATCAGCCAGGTCAAGTGACATTGCTCGTCTATCTTCAATCGTAATGATCGGATGCTCGATGATGTATCTTCTGATCTTGCAATAAGTTTCCTGATCTAAAACTTTCATTTTTTCATAAAGAATGCGCTCGTCCGTTCCGTTTATGATATCGTTATCTTGTATCTCTAAGAACTCATAGCAATCAGAGCTGGGAGTATAGATGTTTCCGCTTCTCTGATATGCAAAGGCTTCATAGGCGTAAAAGGGTTCTTCCCGAAAGTTCAGCTTATCAATGATATCCGGATTCCAATCACTAAACCAATCGGAAATAGGTTTGGTAATAAAATGCGTAAGAAAAGACGTCTCATCGGCATATTGCACAGCAGATTGACATCCAGCCTGCTGGCTTGCCGCTAAAAACATATTTATTCCGTGTTGTAACGCTTTGCTGTATGGATATCGTGTTGGTTCCTTTTGCAGGAGTTGTTCTTTTTCTATTAGCCCTTTTGCAATCAAAGCGAATGTCTTTCTCATGAACGCCGTATCCATATAAAGTCCCCCTATCTCAAAACAAATAAAAAACGGCTCTCTTGGAATGTACAAGAGAGCCGTGGGATAATACAATACTACTCATAAATATACCTGCCACTAAACTGTGGTTTTGCATACTGAATCCATGTAATTTTAACTTTTCTCGTGTACATATATATTATAGACCCAAAATTCGGAGGTTGTCAAGAGGGGTAAGAAGCAAACCATTTTGCATGATTGGATTGGAAGAATTCACCCTACCGCAAACCGCTGATTTTAAAGGGTGTGCGTCAGGTGGGAAAGAATTGGATTCTCAAGGAATTCGGCAGACGCTATTATCAGAATACAGCCTATTTTAACTTTGATGAGAACGAAGAGTATAAGCAGTTTTTTGAGACCACCAAGGGTGCGGATCGAATCCTGCAAAATTTGATGCTGGCCAGCGGTCAGAAGATTGTACCGGAAAAAACTCTCATCATTTTTGATGAGGTGCAGGATTGCCCAAAGGTTATCAACTCCATGAAGTATTTCTGCGAGAATGCCCCACAGTACCACATTGCCTGTGCCGGTTCTCTGTTGGGGATTGCCTTGGCGAAGCCATCTTCTTTCCCGGTAGGCAAGGTCAACTTTATGCAGATTGATCCAATGACCTTCACGGAGTTCCTGTTTGCTAACGGCGACGAAAATCTCGCCAAGTATCTGGAAAGCGTGGATACCATTGAGCCGATTCCGGATGTCTTTTTCAATCCGCTCTATGAGAAATTGAAGATGTACTATATTACCGGCGGTATGCCCGAGCCCGTTCTGATGTGGACGGAAGCACGTGATGTTTCTGCTATGCAGGAAGCCCTTTTTGGGATCATTGGTGCCTATGAGCGTGACTTTGCCAAGCATCCCAACATCAGCGAGTTTCCGAAGATCTCTATGATTTGGAAATCCATCCCGTCTCAGCTGGCAAGGGACAATAAGAAATTTATCTACAAGGTTGTCAAAGAAGGCGCAAGAGCCCGTGAATACGAGGATGCTTTGCAGTGGTTGGTGGATGCCAGACTGGTGCATAAGATTTACCGCAGCAGCGCTCCCGGTCTGCCGGTGGCTGCCTACGATGACCTGTCTGCATTTAAGATTTATTTGGTTGATGTGGACCTGCTCCGCCGCCTGGCACAGCTGGCTCCTACGGCCTTCGGGGAAGGCAACCGCCTGTTCACTGAATTCAAGGGCGCGCTGACCGAGAACTTTGTGCTGCAGATCTTAATCACGCAGTTTGAGGTGATTCCCCGGTACTGGAGCCGGAACAATCCTCCCTATGAAGTGGACTTCCTCATTCAGCGGGAGAATGATATTTTCCCTGTGGAAGTGAAATCCGAAGCCAATACTACCAGTAAGAGCCTCAAGAAATTCAAGGAACTGTTCCCGGATCAGGTTAAGCTCCGTGTTCGGTTCTCTCTGGATAATCTGAAGCTGGATGATGATGTGCTGAACATCCCTCTGTTTATGGCAGACCAGACAGATCGATTGATTGGAATGGCATTGGAAGAAAGACGGGTAACGCAGTCTTGCTGAAAAATAACGAACTGGTATTAGATGTCGTAGTTCATGGGCAGAACTCTAAGATTTTCCATATGATTATGGATTACCTAAAATAGCTCGGTCAAGGTTGTTTCCTCGACCGAGCCATTTTTCTTTGCGTGTACGAAGTTCAGTATCTAAAAGATATTGTTATGGAAATAAAGAGGTTCTTGGGAAATCATCGGACAATTGAAATATCTATAATTTATGCTATAATAACTATAGATTTATCCGAGGATAGAACTACTTTTTAGATGAAAAACCCATGATTGAATTACTGCAACAAAATTAGTGGTACTGCAACAGTTCTGCAACAAATTTGATTTTAATGCTACTGAATCATACCCGATAATACTTTGTTGGTTTTTATGGAAAGCTGAATCCTACGCCATCCTACGGCATCGTACAGATGGCAGCTTTGCTTCCCTACAATGAAGCCTATTAACGACTAAAACGTTGATTTTTCGGTGCTTTTGGGGATTTTGGCTGATGGAAAATGTTGATTTACGACAGTTGAAAAAGATAAAGCTTGATTGATAAGAAACTGCTTCATAGTCAAGTAAGTAGACACAATTTTTAAAGATACTATTCTGAAATCAGACAGCTAAACCTGATTCCAGAATAGTTCTTCCTTTTCGTTAGGGGTCATCATTCCAAGGGAACCATGTGGTCTCTTGGAGTTGTAGAAACCTTCAATATATTCAAATACAGAAAGCTGTAAATCTTGTAAAGAGTGATAGGTTCTTCGGTTGATTTCTTCTTTCTTGAGGTATTTGAAGAAGGATTCGCAGCAGGCATTATCAAAGGGGTAGCCTTTCTTTGAAAATGATTGCACAACATTAAGAGAATCCAATAACTGCCGGAATGAAAAAGCGGTATATTGAGATCCTCGATCAGAATGGAACATGAGCCCTTCGGGCTGGTTCCGTTTATCATAAGCTTTTTTGAATGCCGTTATCACAAGGTTCACATCAGGTTTCCCAGAGATATGCCAGGAAATAATTTTGCGTGAAAATAGGTCCATTACAATGCAGAGATAATACCATTTACCGGCGACTTTGATGTAGGTGAAATCACTGGCCCAGACGAGATTAGGAGACTTTTGATTGAACTCTTGCTGCAGATGGTTTGTACAATCTCCGTTATCTTTGTGACAACAGTTATGATTTGGCTTTTCAGTTGACATGCGAGGCAGTTGAAGTGTTCGCATCAATCGGTACACTCGTCCGACGCTGATGCGAATGCCATAATCACGCTGGAGAACATAAGTAATCTTGTATGCACCAAGACGCTTGTTGTAATCAGCGTAGATTTGAAGAATCATCTTACAAATTTCTTGGTTTCTCTTGGTTCGGACAGATGTTTTTGAACTGTAATGCTTATAATAAGTGCTTCGGTTGACACAAAGAACCCTGCATAAGGTTTTGATATTATGTTGGAAGCGTAGCTTATGAACAGCGTTTAATCGTTGTTCGAGTGTGGTGTGAAGATGGCAAGGGCTTTTTTAGTATCATAAGTTCTTCCTCAAGCTGAGCATTTCTTCTTTGAAGCTCTTTTACTTGTTTGGCTGTGAGAATTTCGCCATCATCCGTTTCAACGGTAGAATACTGTTTGATCCATCTGGTGAGAGCTGTTTGTGATACTCCGTATTCCTTACAGAGTGCAGCTTGAGTTTTGCCGCTGGATTGATAAAGGTTTACAAGGGTTCGTTTGAATTCTTCATCGTAACGAATACCATGGTTACTTTTGGACATGTGGATACCTCCTTTTGGTGTCTACCTAATTGTAATGGATAGTTACTTTATGTGTCCACTTTTTTAATATAGATCCAACTTTCTAATAAAGTAAATACAGATAGAGATAATCAGTAGTGAGGTATAAAACCTCACTACATAAAATCAAATAAACCGTAGCAATCAGACAAGACAACAGCAAAAACAATGAGCAGTTTACAAGCAAACTGATAAATCAAAACAGCATACAAAACCTCCTTTCAAATGGACACTGGTAAAAAGCCAGTGTCCATCCGTTTTTAGAGGGAAATCCGTTACAAGCAATACATTAGTAAGTTTATATGAATACATCGCAAGAACTACATAGTTGTTTTTACGAGAAAAAAGTGAAAATCAATTTCCTCGACGTAAAATAAAAAGTAATACAGTTTTCAATACATTCAACGAAAATCAAGTAATACACTGCTAAGAAAAAATTGGTTTTGAACAAGATATAAAAATGGAAACAAAATCCCTGACGTCAAAATAAAATCGAAATGCAGCTGGAGAAGAAAGAGAAAGAACCTGTTCTTTTGCCCCCCTTTAGTTGTCATTCTCTGAGACATACCTTTACCACAAGGATGGTGGAATCTGGCGTGAATGTAAAGGTTGTGCAGGAAGTATTGGGGCATAAGGATGTATCTACAACATTGGATATCTACACCGATGTGACCAAGGAGCTGGCTCGCAGAGAGTTTGACGGCTTTGAGGAGAAAATGAATGAGAATCTAAAATCTGCAGAGGCTGAAAAATAAATAATCAGATTGTGGATATAGATTAGAAAAGATTGACTTTTAAAGAAGGAATCGGTACAATAAAGAAAAATAGCTTACTTATGAGTTAGTAGCTTTTGGGTAAGCAAGGGGGGGTATCATGTTTTATTGCAGAGAAGAAGAACTTCAAAAAATGGAAAAACGCTATGGAAAGAATCATTTCGAGTGTGTTGTTATATATGGCCGTAGACGAGTAGGGAAAACTTCCTTAATCAATGAGTTTTGTAAGGATAAACCCACGATTTATTTTTCTGCTTTGAACTCCACATCAAAGGAAAATCTGGAAGAATTATCAAAGGCAATCCATTTATTACAATATCCGGATACACCCAATGCACCGATATATTCCAGTTATGGGGATGCACTGGATGCAATCACGGAACTGGCGAAAGAACAGCGATTGGTTTTTGTCATTGATGAATATCCCTATCTGGCAAAAACGGAGAAATCTATTTCTTCCCGATTGCAGCATATGATAGATCATGTATGGCAATATACGAATCTGTATTTGATTCTTTGTGGTTCTTCCATGAGTTTTATGGAATATCAGGTGCTGGGTTACGAAAGTCCTCTGTATGGCAGAAGAACGGCACAGTTTAAACTTGAAGCGTTAAAATATAAGGAAATGACTGTTTTTAATCCTAATCTCGGTAATGCAGAACAGGCTTTGGTTTATGGTATTACAGGTGGGATTCCTCACTACATCAATAAACTGGATGTAGAAGAAGATTTGGATGCTGCCCTTATGGAAAATCTGTTTGATACCTCTAGCTATTTGTTTGAGGAACCGGAGAATCTTCTGAAACAGGAGTTACGGGAACCTCAGATCTATAATGCTATTATCAGTGCGATTGCAGGTGGGGCTTCCCGTGCCAATGAAATAGCTACAAAAACGGGTATGGAATCTGGTCCCTGCATGAAATATATCAAGGTTCTGTTAGACTTAGGCATCCTAAAAAAAGAAACACCTATGGGGGAAAAACCTGGTCGAAAAACCATTTATACAATCGGAGACAATTTCTTCCGTTTCTGGTATCGGTTTGTACCAAAGAATATGTCCATTATCAGTTCCGGCAGAATTGCCCAATTGTATGAAAAAGCAGTGAAGCAGTATTATCCGGAATATATGGGATTGATCTTCGAGAAAATGTGTCAGGACTATCTTTTGTATTATGCTTCTGATTTGCCTATTGAAATCAAGGAAATCGGACAGTGGTGGGGGACAGATGCGAAGGCTCGCAAAGAAGTTCAGATTGATATTGTCGGTGTACCAATAGAGGGGAAAGAATATCTGATTGGTTCCTGCAAATATAAAAATGAAAAAATTGGCGTTGATGAATTGGAACTTCTACAGCACTATGCATCCGTTTTTGGCCGTGGCGAAAAATACCATTATTATATTTTCTCCAAAGGTGGATTTACGGATGCCTTGTTAGAACAGGGAAGGCTTGGAGCTGTAACCTTGCTGACATTGGATGATATTTATCGGTAAATACATGAAGGGAATTGCTGAGGATCTTACGAATTTCATCTGAGAGATTTTTCCGGGTGCAGATACCGAACATCACCCCGCACGTTTGCCGCCACACATACTGCAGTAACCGGGCAAGGGCGGAAATGAATCCCAGGACACTTCAATATCTTATGGGACATTCGGATATATCGGTTACAATGAATGTGTACACACATATCGGATTTGATGATGCCGAGGAAGAATTAAAACGGATGGAGGAGTTCCGAAAGGCACAGGCAGAGATTGAAAAGAAAAACGATGCAAAGGCGGTATCGCAGAAAATGTTTAAAGTAGTGTAGCATTGCTACACGGCCTAGACGCTCTGGGTTTACTGGGGCGTTTTTTATGGAAAAATGATAAGGGTGACGATATAATATTATTAAAATATGTCGAAAGAGGTGAGAAGATGTCTTTGTACGGGCATACTTATATTAATATCGATTCATTAAAAAGGTGGGTAAGAGGAAGTAAATTTGCTGAATGAGTTTCGTAAATTGGAGATAGCAGAAAGAGAAATACGAATAAATCTGAACCAGATATTATGATCGAGCTTTGTGAAAAACGGCTGGACTGGTGTGTACTGCTTGTTCTTGTGGGAGAAGGCCAGGAAATTCATAACGGGGAAAACTCTGGAATTATCCAGTGGAACACAGCACTTGAGAAAGCAGAAACAGAATGGGAAATTATTTGTCCTGATAAGCTGGTTGGTTTTTTCCCGGATAAAAGGGTTATTGATAATAAAAATAGATCTGCATTGAATCTTTCCATGTCTTTGCGCACACATTTAGCAGGTGATGTAAGCAAGTTCGCTAGTGCTTTAGTTGATGGTGATATTGATATGGCTAAAGCATTATCTGGAGAGATTATACAGCATGGCTTTAGTATGTATGTAACCAGAAATTTAACCCATGCAAAACGATATTTGAAAGAACGATACAGAGATGAACCTTCGAAACGTTTTGGTATGATTGCATCTTCAAAGGGAAAAATTCTTCGCCAGCATGGTATGGATAATAGCTTCTATGGTGCTTTAGGGATGTTTGGTGTAGGTAAATGGTTTAACGAGGTGGCGGATCATCCTAAATCCTGCTGCGCATTAGATGTTGTGGCAACAGAATTTAGTTGCCAAGGATTAGAGTTAGATATGCCTTTGATCGGCTGGGATAACGATATGCTTTGGAATGGTTCCGAATGGGAAAAGTTCAAGAAATCTGAGCCAGAAGAAAGTGATGCAAATACCTATCGTAAGAATAGCTACCGCGTACTCCTGACCCGAGGTCGTGACGGATTTGTGATTTACGTTCCTCCAGTAGAGGAAATGGATATGACATATCACATCCACATGTTGGTGGAGATACCGCCAAATCAAAGAGTAAGTGATTTTATGGGGTATCTCAAAGGAAAAAGTACTATGATAATATTTGAAAGGTTTTCAAATTTGAAGTATAAGTATGGGAACCGACATTTTTGGTGTAGAGGATATTATGTGAGTACAGTCGGAGGCAACAAGGAAGGTATTGCAAAATATATCAGAGAACAAGAACATGAAGATTAAATATATGACCAAATAGCATTAAAAGAGTATACTGATCCATTTAAATCAATTTTAGAATAAATAAAACGATATACTCTTTGCGGTTGGTAGCTTCAGCTTAAAACGTACCCCTTGAGGGGTGGCTGGTAAAGTACCCTTGAGGGTTGTTTTTAAAACCACCGGCTTTGCCGGTGGATATTTATTTTTATGGGGTTATTTCCAAAAGTGTCCAGAGGATTCCAGAATGGTTTTAAGGTATGGATGGGGGAAAGTATAGGGGAGGGGGAGAAAACAAACCCAAGGGGGAATAAAGGGGTTTCCAAGGGGGAATATCATACTGATTTTTCAAATATAAGAATCCATACGGATGATGCGGCAAAGGCGTTGGTGGGACATGAGTTTGCCCATATCATGCAGAAGGGGACCGTCGGCGGCGAAATGACTGTGCAGGAATCGGTGTCCATGGGCGCAGAGCAGGGCGGTGCTATTTGGAACTGTTTCAAGGGGCTTGTTCTTGTTTGACAGAAAAAGTTCGGCAGCCCCATCTCTTTTCTAGACGATTTGCCATTTTTATGGTATAAAAAAATAGAAGATTATGATGCGGTTGTGGACGACGAAACAGACTGACCGCGTTTCCTGCAAAATATAATATACTTTATCAGAACAGGAAGGAGTTGTTTGTGATGACGGGACCGGAACAAAATCATTTTTTGAACAGAATACGGCAGCAGCAAGAAAACATCATCGTGGGGGAATATCGACAGGTGATACATGAAGAGCCGACGATGCAGCCACTGACACAGCAACAGGCGCAGAGGCAGGCAGAGCTGGAGAATATGGCGGAAAATCTCGCCTATGATAACTTTTTCCAAAGCATTTCTGCCCTTCCCCAGCAGGCAGGGGTGGCAGAAGGGCAGGCACCCCAGGGGCAGGATGTGGGCTATAAGGAGCGCAAGCGGCGGAAGGAACGCTACGAGGAGAACAAGAAACAGAACAAAGAGAAGCCCCGCCTGATGCAGCAGGAGGATAAAGAAAGTCTGGCTTTGCTTTTGCAGACGGAGCAGGGCAGGAAGTATTGGACGGATGAAAAAATCGGCGGTACCTCCTTCACCAGAAAAGAAATTTTGCAGCAGATTCTCAATCATGGGGATTGTTCCAATTTTGAAAAGCTGGATGACTATACCCGCAATCTGGTTGCCACCAGAGCGTTGGAGCAAATGATGCAGCAGTATGAAATCAACGGTAATACCAACCCTGCGGAGCTTTGCCAGCAAATCAAATCCAGAGGGCCCGGTGTCAGTGCCCTTTTGAACCCCGCCCTGCGGCTGGGCATTTCTCTGGCCTGCCGTTCCGATCAATACGATGACCAAACGAAGCAGATTCTTCGTTCCTTGGATGAGGAAATGTCAACGACAGTGATGGAAGAAACCCTGACCCATGTGACCGACAAGGAAGCACTGGCACAGCAGTATCAGGAGAATGGTGCTGCCGAAGGGGAAGCGGCGGCCATGGCAGAGGCGGCAATCACAAAAAATAAGGCGGAGCAGATCCAGATTGCCAAGCGTATGCTGCTCATGCAGCTTTCCAATTTCCAGATGAAAAAAACCAATGCTGACAAAACTGTTACCTACACAGCTTGGGATAAATCCATGGCAGTTGCCCTGAGCCATTGCTCCCGTGTTACCCTTACCCTGCCGAAAGTGGAACAGGAAGAAAACAGTGGGAACAGTCAGCAGCAGCAAAAGAGAATGTGGAAGGCAGTCTATACCATTGGCGGGGAAAACCCTGCAGGGGATAATTCCCGTGGCGCCTCTACCCATGACATTCAGCGCAGAAAGGTCAACAAGCCCGGCTTTGCGGAGAGCAAAGAGGAAAAGTGTAAGTTTTTCAATCCTTTTGGGCAGCGGGGCATGAATTGTGCCATCGGCGGTCTGGGCAATGCCGGTGTGGGCGGAAAGATGCTGAAAAACGATGGCTCCTGCGGTCATTTTTATTCCATGTATAAAGAAGGGGACAGCGAACACTATGGTGCCATGCTCATGGGCATGGAATCTGATGCCTACAAAACGAAGAATCAGTTGGGGCATACCCATGATTTGAAGGCCACAGGGGAAAAGGCCTCCAGCTTTGGTGCCCAGCGTTTCGATGAAATCGGCGATAAGTACGGCGGGCGTCAATGTGACCTGACTGCTTGGACGGCTGGGGAAATTGCCGACTGGATGGAATTACTGGAAAAAGTAATGACAATATGGCAGGAAACGGATCGGGGAATGCAGCATCCTGATGCCGTTGCTGTGATGCGTAAGCTGGCGGGCGGAAGTATGTCCAATGAAGAGCTGATTGATTTGTACAGGACACTGCAAAGCTGGGTGCCTGCAGTCAATCCGGAGGATGCGGCCAACCTTACTTCCCTACCGAATGATACTAGATTTCAGGGGAAGAGCATTAAAGAACGCTGGTGGTATATAGGCAGGGGGGGCAGCGGTATAATCAACCCCCGACTGGAGGATTTGGAGAGAGTTTTGAAAGACCGCTATGAGGGTACAGAACAAGCGACTATGATGCATTTCGCTATGCGCAATGCTTCCGGGACGATTAGGATAAAGGGCTTGAACGGTGGTCGTGTAGTTAAGAATCTCATGAGCGCTGCAGGGGGAGAGGCAACAATGGAAGAAATTGTTGAGATGTATGATAATTTGCTGAGCGCCGGGCAGGGCGGTCAGAGCCAGGAAGAAATTCAGGCAAAGGATGCAAGGTTTGAAGCAGGCTTCCGGAAGCTGAAACAGCTCTATCTGGCACATATGCGTCGTATGAAGGAAAAATACGGCACCTTTCCCACCCAAATGCATCCGGAGGATTTCTTAAATAAATTTGGCATCGATTATTTTGACGATAGAATGATTTTTCAGGATACGGCACAAATGATGGTGGATGGTGCAAGATATTTTGACTATTCTAATCCCGATGATGCGGAATTTAAGCTTTTGAGTGACTACTATGGGGATGCTGATACTCTGCTTGGAAATTATGTCCTTACCGACCAAGATTTGGGGTCTAAGGAAACGTTCAAGCCAACAGAGCAAGGGCTGAAAGATGTTGAAAACAGTGTGCTTGTGCCTAAGCTGGAGGTAAGCGAACGGCAGCTCAGAGAAGAAAATCCGAATATCAAGGGCTTTACGGATAACCAAATGGACGGCTATCTGGTGCGTCTGCGGAGACGATTCAACGCAGAGGGCAAAGGAAATCGGCTGATCGGACGTTTCAGAAAGCAATGAAGCTATGCCGCAGAAGCTGAAAAGACATCAGGAGGCGAAGGCAGAAATTCCTGCCATCTATGACGAAACTGACATCTTTTCAGGCGACCTGATTGAATGGGGGTATATAAATGATGAAACAAGAATTTCCCACAGTGGAACTTTATACCATTGGTCCCAATGAGGTGGACCGTGTGGCTTCTCTGCTGACGGCGGAGGCAGCTTCAGAGATTAAAAACGGCGAAGCCTTTGGCATGACCTTGGTGGAGGAAGGAGAGGTGCGGGCGGCAGCCTGTGCCAGAATCTCTCCGGAGAATGACGAGGTTTTGGAGCTGCTCAGCCTGTATGTGGCGCCTGCCTTCCGTCGCCGTGCCTTGGGGGGTACCCTGCTGGTGGAGCTGTTGGAGGAAACCATGGCGGCTACGGATGGCACGCTGAATTGGGCCGTTACCACGTTTATGCCCGATGCGGAGGGCGTGGAGGCCTTGCTTGCCAAGGCAGGCTTCCAGATGGAGCAGGACGGACAGGTGGTTTCCTGGCGGCTGCCTGTGGCAGACTTGGCGGACAGCCTGCTGCTGAAACATTCCATGGCGGTGCCTGCGGGATGCTCTCTGCATACCTTGGAGGAGCTTTCTGATTATTCCCTCCGTCAGTTGGTGCAGGAGCTGCAAAAGAATTTGATTGCCGACCTTACCGTTGCCCAGATGCGGGAAGCCCTGCAAACCGCCAGCTATGTGCTTTTGGATCAGAAGGGACAGCCCAAAGCCTGTGCCGTTGTTTCCAAGGCGGGGAAAAATGCTCTTTACCTGTCCCAGTTCTTCGCAGCAGGCGGGAATGCCCCTGCTGCTATGACAGTGCTGCAGGCGGCAGGGCAGGCTGTTTTGCAGCAGTTCCCCGGCAATACCGTGCTGGAGATTCCCACTTTGACGGAGACTTCCGCAAATCTGGTGAAAAAGCTGCTTCCCTCCAGTCAGGCTGTGTGTCTGATGCGGGCTGTTCTGGAGCTGAACTAAAGAACTTTTTGATGCCGTCGTGGCGGATATTCCGCCATGGCGGTTTTTTGTGTGCTGTTACTTACCCGGTGGTCATAACACTTCGTTGAAATCCAGCATTTTCGGTGCGCCGATCAGCCTTCGCACGGCACATGGAAAGGTGGATGAAGCTTGGGAAAATAGGGGAAAAGTTGTGTCTGGTCGGGTTTTATGCTATAATTTAAAGAATAAAATCCATACCCTAAATGCAGTTTATATCATCCATACCCTTTTTGAAAAAGGGCAGAATATCTATACTTACCGTGGAAAATGCAGGAATGCTTTCTTGAAACAGGAGGAATGGAAGATGGGAAGAAGCTATTATTCAGAAAAAGCGGAACGAGAAGCCGACAAGATTGGCGAGAAATTTGCCCACAGTAGCAATGTCATGCAGGATATGGCCCGTGCCTATCATACGGATTTTTCAAATATAAGAATCCATACGGATGCGGCGGCGGACAGCAGAGTAAAAGCGGCAGGCAAGGATGCCCTGGCAGCGGGCAACGACCTTTTCTTCGGAAAGGATATTTTTGAAAGCAGCCACCCGGCGGCAAAGGCGTTGGTTGGGCACGAGCTGGCCCATACCATGCAGCAGGGCGTTGTCGGCGGCGAAATGGCAGTGCAGGAAACGGCACCCATGGGCGCAGAGCAGGGCGGGAAAATTTGGAACTGGTTCAAGGGGATTTTTTCCAAAAAGAAAAACCCTGAGGATGAGGTCAGTCTGACTTCCATGCCCGATGATGATACGTTGAAAGGGAAGGCCCTTAGAGAACGCTGGTTTGCGGGCACAAAGGGCAGGGGAGATGCGAAGATGATCAACCCCAAACGGGCGGATTTGGATGAAGTTTTGCGTGGCCGCTATAAGGATATGGATAAAGATTTAAACGACAATTTGAAAAATGCTTCCGGAACAGTTGAAATAAAGGGCTTGAGATATAATCGTATGATTAAACCTCTCATGAGAAGTGCAGGGGGAGATGCAACAACGGAAGAAATCGTTGGGATGTATGATAATCTGCTGGGCGTAGGGCAGGGCGAAGGAATTGAGGCAAGGGATGCACAATTTGACGCAGGCTTCTTGCAGCTGAAACAGACCTATCTGGCACAGCTTCGTCGTATGAAAGAAAAATACGGCACCTATCCGACCCAGATGCATCCGGAGGATTTCATCAATAAAGTCGGCATGGATTTCTTTGACGATATGTCTATTATGCAGGATACGGAGCAAATGATGGTGTATGGTGCGAAATATTTTGACTATTCGAATCCCGATGATGCGGAATTTAAGCTTTTAAGTGACTACTATAATGATGCCAATTCCCAGCTTAGTATATATATAAGTTCCGACATGAATGTTGACAATCTTGCAGAGTTCAATCCATCAGAGGAAGCGCTGGAAATAGTAGGAAACAATGAGTATTTGACTAGGGCGAAGGAAGGCGAACAGAAGCTCAGAGAAAATAATGAGGGTATCAAGGGCTTTACGGATAAACAAATGGGCGGCTATATCAAGCGTCTGCAGAAACGCTTCAGCAGTGAGGACATGAAGAAACGGTTGTTTGGGCGTTTCAGAAAAAAATGAAGCTATGCCGGATAGATGGAAAAGCAGCAGGATGCCAAGGCAGAAATTGCTGCAATCTATCACGAAAACAAAGGGCGATAAATTTTAGGCGTATGATTTATGATACGTCAAGGTATGATATGTCAAGGAACATATATCAAAAATAAAGGACACTTTTCTTTCTATCGAGAGGAAAATGTCCTTTTTTGTATCTGTTCTATTAATTTCCCAAAGCCTGCCGCAAAATTTCTTTATGGGCATAGAAGTTTTCATAATATTCGGGGAGCTGCTCTTTGAAGTTTTTCACAGGAATGGTGGAGTTATAAACAACGCCTTCGTTAAACTCCATGCCCTTAGCAGAGGCAATGGCACAGGCTGTCACCGACATGGCAGCACCGAACACCATAATGGCATCCAGCTTTTCCATGATTTCCTGGGGCAGGTTATCGAAATACTCGGGATGGTCGGAAATCATATTCTGCATATAAACATTGCGGTTCAAAATGCTATGCAGTTCCACGGGGTTTTCCCAAAGCTCCTTGTTTAGGTCAATCTCCAGATAGGGATAGGTAAGCACCTCTTCCACAATGGGGGCCAGAAGGGGACCGCTGATTGCAGGGTCATTGGAAAGATAGGCCTGAATCCGCTGATGGTCCTCCAGCATATGGCGGCCTTCCTCCACATTGATGGGCGCACCGGTGGCATTCACCTTTGCGCCATGGAGCAGGGAACGGATGACCCGCTTATCCTTTTTGGTATGTTCCAGAAGGGTTTCGTTTGCTGCCATGGAGTTGCTGACGCCTTCGGAATCTTCCTGCATTGTTTCTGTCGCACGAAAGAGCTGCATACGCTGTTCGGGGAACAGCATGTTGGCAACCTCTTTCTGCTCCTTATCCAGAGTGGCATAAACCGCCTGTTCGTGCTTTTGGTAGGCCCGCTGCTCTGTTTGAATGCCGAATTGCTCCTCAACCACCTTATACATATACTGCATTCCGTCGCTGAAGGGGCGTCCCTCCAGCAAAAAGCGAATCAGCTCATACTGCTGGGTGGCTACAAATTCCATATGCTCCTTTTCGGGGGAAGTCTCCACCGCTACTGCCCGGTTATTGAGTTGCTTTCCTAGTGCACTGTTTAATCCATATTCCGTAGCCGCGGCGGGGAAGGATTTCATGCGTCTGGCGAAGTCGCAAAGCTTTTTTTGTGCATCCAGATAAAGCTGATAGCTTTGGTCGATGGCCTCCTTATGGGCGGCATATTGCTCCGGATGGCTGTCGATAGATTTTCGCAGCTTGACGATTTCATCGGCCTGCTCATAATTGGCGGGAACGAAATCCAAATCGGCGGTATCCTCCTCAAGGCCCCGTCCCTTCAGCATTTCCTTGTCGCTGTATTCATATTGGGCCCTTGCTTCTGCCAGCTTAGGGGCAAGATGCTCCTCCATCACATCGCCAAAGGTGGACGATACATTTGCCATGGCTCTTTCATAGGCAGCGATGGCCTCCCGCTGCATCTGCTGTGCCTCTGCCACCACCTGCTCATCCCTGATGAGGGCGCCCGTTGCCATATCTATGCCGTTGGCGGCAAGGAGGGTACGCAGGGCATTTTCCAGAGGGTCTATTAGCAGAAAATTGGATCGGGAGGCAATGATCTTAAAATCATCAAAGCCGGAATGGTCGGCATCAAAGTCTACCTTTGCCTTTTTCAGCTTCATCAGGGTGGTCATGCCTTTTTGCACATCAATGGAGCATTCCTGTTCCTCGGGGAAATCAGGGGAAAAGAGCTTTGCATCAAAGCCGAATGTACCGGTGTTCTGAATACCGTTTTTCGCAACATCTTTATAAAAGCTTTTGACTGCCTCCTGCATGGGCAGGGTATCGGCAGAGGCACCGGGAATATGCTTTTTCTGAGCTTTTTTCAGATTGTTTTCCCGCTTGCTGGCTACTTTGCGCCGCTGGCGGTCGGTGAGCATGGAAACCGGCGGTGCGGGCTGGCGCCTCTCTGTGCGGTCCCGCTCCAGTACCATATCCTTTACCTGCCCCATTTCATATTGCTCCCTGCGGTAGGAAAGCAACTGATCCTTCAAGGTTTCAAATTTCTGCTCAAAGGCTTCCGGGGAAGTCATGGTGCGTTCCTTTCGCTCCTGATGAAGCTGCTGGGTGGCGGTCAGCATGGTTTCCTGCTTTTGTTTTGTCAGTTCCAAAGGATTACACATGGTTTATCTCCTCCTGTTCAAGGGTTAAGGGCAGAATCATACGGTACATGGGCTGGGTGCCGCAGCCGGGCAGCAGCTTTTCTGTAATCTTTCGCCCTACGGGGCCGATGGCAGCCAGAGAAATGCGAGTTTCAGGGGATTCCTGGGCTATGGCCCGCTTGCCTGCACTGTAGAGCAGCTTGGGAAAGCCTATGGGAATATTGGATTGACCATAACGCAGAATCAGTTCCTCTCCCGCCCGCTGGAATAGCAGCACGGCCTCCAGCTTTCCGTGGCTGACATAGCCCAGACTGAGGTTTGGCTCGTAATCCTCGGGGTTCAGGGGCAGGGGAATGGCCTCACTTTTGCCGGACTGTTCCTCCAGACGGGCACTGTATTCCCGCAGTATTTGCATAGGCAGTTCCCGAATAGGTACAACGCCGTCAAGGTTCATTTCCTGCTGCCAGAAGGGCTGGGTAAGGGCTTCGCCCACCGTAAAGGAATAAGAGGTCAGGGAAAAGGGAACGGGTATCCAGCCTTCTCGGAGCAGCAGCAGATAAGCGGGATGCAGCCGTTCAGGGCGTGGTACATCTGCCACCAGCCGGAAGGCCTGTTGGTCAGCGGAAGCCTTTTTCATCAGGGCACGAACCAGTTTGCGGGCGATGCCCTGTCCTTGAAACGCTTCGGCGGTGCAGAGAAAAAGGAGCCGCACCTCTCTTTCCTCCAGAGAAAAGACCAGTACGCCGGCAGGGGTGCTGTCCATCACTGCGCCAAAGGCCAAAATGTTGGGGTGTGTCTGCAACTGTTCGGCAATCTCCTCGGGCAAAAGGGGAGAAAAAGCGTCTAGCTGTTCTGGTTTTATCGTTATAATCTCCATAGGGCACCTCCTATATCTTCTTTCTGCATTGCGCAGCATAGGCTGCTGAAAGATTTCGTTCGATTTCTTGCAATCATTATAGCATCAGGGACGAAGCCCATTCAATACGCCATTCCTCTCTTTTTGCAATTTTTAGGAAATCTTTAAAAAAGCCCCTGCTGCAATGCAAAATCAGGGGCTTTTCCTTATTTTAAAATAGATTAGCTGTTTTGGAAAACTTTCCGATCCAGTGCGTTATTCTGGTGGGCAACGATGGTGGTGCAGACAGCGTCACCGGTGATATTGACAGCCGTACGGGTCATATCCAGAATACGGTCGATACCCATAATCAGACCGATGGCTTCTACAGGCAGTCCTACGGCATTGAATACCATGGTCAGCGTAACCAGACCGACACTGGGGATACCGGCAGTACCGATGGAAGCCAGCGTGGCAGTACCGATGACAGTCACATAGTCCGCGGGGGTCAGGGTGATGCCAAAGGCTTGGGCGGCGAAAACAACCGCTACCCCCTGCATGATAGCCGTACCATCCATATTGATGGTGGCGCCCAAGGGAACGGTAAAGGAGGAGATCCGCTTGGAAACCCCCATTTTTGCCGCCAGTGTATCAATGGACATAGGGATGGTGGCATTGGAGGTGGCGGTGGAGAAGGCGAAGGCCATGACAGGGAAGAAATTCTTGATGAACTTGAAGGGGTTCAGGCCGGTGAAGACCTTCAGCAGGCTCAGATATACCAGGAAGCACTGTACGAACAGGGCCAGCAGGACACTGAGCATATATTTCGCCAGAGGCAGGAAGGCGGAGAAGCCGATGCCTGCGAAGGTTCTGGAGATCAGACAGAATACGCCGAGGGGTGCCAGACCCATGACCATCATAGTCATTTCCATCATGATATCGTTGAACTGGCTGAAAAAGTTGGCAACGGTCTCCGTTTTTTCCCCCAGCTTTGCCAGAATGATGCCGATGATGAGAGCAAATACGATGATTTGCAGCATATTGCCCGTAGCCAGTGCGCCAATGGGGTTATCGGGGATGATATTCAGGATGGTGGAAGTCATGGAGGTTGCCTCCATGGTCTGCATCTCTGTGGCATTGGCGGTGAGGGCAGACATATCCAGACCAACACCGGGGTTCAGGAGATTGCCCATGGCAAGAGCCACGCAGATGGCAAGGGAAGTGGTGGCCATATAGAAGATCAATGCACGGACACCTACAGTGCCCAGCTTTTTGGTATCACCGATGGCCATGCTGCCGCAGACGATGGAGCAGAATACCAGAGGCACCACCAGCATTTTCATCAGGCGGATGAAGCCCTGCCCGATGATATACAGGACGCCTTCCACAAGGATATCATCCTTGATATGGCTGGAGGGTACTACATAATGGAGCAGGATACCAAACATCGCACCAAGAATCAGGGCGATGAAGATTTTCGTTGTCAAACCTAAGCTCTTTTGTGTTTCTTTATTTCCCATATTCTCACCACCCTTTCAAATATTCCCGCAGGGATTTCTGCCATGTGGGCATTTCGTAAACATCGATGATGCGGAGAATAAAGTTATCCAGCACCGCATAGGCGGGTCTGACAGAAGCAACCTCCGCAGAGGAGCCGGGCTTCAAAACCACAGCTTTGCCTGCCAGCCGCAAAATCTCCTGTGCAAATTCGAATCGGCTGCAGTTGCCACTGCAGGTGGCGTGGTATGTACCATATTCATTCGTCTCCATCAGATGCAGGATGACACGAGCCAGATCCATGGCACTGGTGGGAGAGCCATACTGATCTGCAGGAATGGTGATCTCCGCTTCTGTTTCCGCTCTTTCCAGCAGGGCGTTGACGAAGTTTTTGCCGCCCTCGCCGTATACCCAGTTACTGCGGATGATGAAATGCTTATGGGTAAATTCCTTTACATAGTTTTCCCCGGCTCTCTTGGAGCGTCCGTAGACCGTCAGGGGATGGGTGTCATCAAATTCTGTATAGGGGGCGTCTTTTTTGCCATCGAAAACATCGTCGGTGGAAAGCTGCACGATCTTTGCGTTATGTTTTCTTGCCACCAGAGAAAGGTTGCGGACGCCCAGAGCATTGACCCGATAAGCCATTTCGGGGTTTGCTTCGCACAGGGCTGTGTCGGTGATGGCGGCGCAGTTGATGATGATATCGGGGCGCTGGATCTCTCCATAGCTCAACACATCTTCTGTATTTGTAATGTCCAGTTCCTCTTGATCGGTACACAGGATTTTCAGCTCTGTTTCATCCAGCACAGTGGCAATGGCTTTGCCCACCTGGCTTTCGGAACCGACGATCCATACTTTTAACATAGATATCCCTCCAGTATTTTCACATAATTTATCAAATTATACAGGAAAATGCAGGGATATACAAGAAAAAAATGGAAGATTACAGGGCTTGTGGGAGAAAAAATGCAGATTTGACTCATAAAGCGAAACATGGAAAAATGAAAAAATGAATAAAATATTTTTCATTTTTCTGCAATATTCAGTAAATTTTCGCATTGACGCTGAAAAATATTTTAGCTATAATGCAGTTGTTAAAAGATTTCAGTTTCCATATATAATATATTTATTTACCCTCCCCCCTGACCGTGGTTCAGGGGATTTTTTTTGCCCTTTTTTGATGCAAAATGATGAAAAGTTTAATAAATCGAATTTTTTGTTTATTTTCACTTGCATTTACACACAATTGCGGTATAATGTTCTGAGTTTAATAAAAAATACTCGAAAGTTTACTGATACTAAATCAAGGGAGATGGCTGATATGGAAATAGGCAGGAAAATCAAACGACTGCGCATACAAAAGGGGCTGACGCTGGAAGAGTTAGCCAGCCGCAGTGAACTGACGAAGGGCTTTCTTTCCCAGCTGGAAAGAGACTTAACGTCCCCCTCCATTGCTACCCTGAATGATATCGTGGAAGCCTTGGGCAGTTCTCTGGCGGAATTTTTCAAGGAAGAGGAGAAGGAACAGCTTGTCTTTCGGAAAAAAGACTTTTTCGTGGATGAAAAAGACAATTATACGATTCATTGGATCGTTCCCAATACCCAGAAAAACGAAATGGAGCCCATCCTGCTGGAATTGCCCCAGGGCAACGAATCCTTTGGGATGGACCCCCACAGCGGCGAGGAATTCGGCTATGTGCTGGAAGGCACAGTGGTGCTGATCAACGGGGAAGAAAAATTCACCGTCCATAAAGGAGAGACTTTTTATCTTTCCGGCAAGCGGAGACATTATTTGAAAAATGAAAAGAAAACAACGGCAAAGGTACTCTGGATCTCCACACCGCCTTTGTTCTGATACCATAACAGGAGGAAATGATGAAGAAAAAACTCATTCAGTTCAAAAACATCGTAAAAAGCTATGAAGACGGCAAGGTCGTTTTGAAGGGCATCAATCTGGATATTTATGAAAATGAATTTGTGACATTGCTGGGCCCCTCCGGCTGCGGCAAGACCACATTGCTGCGTATTCTGGGGGGCTTCCTGAATCAGGATGAAGGGCAGGTCATTTTCGACGGGGAGGAAATTTCCAATGTGCCCCCCTATAAAAGAGAGGTCAACACCGTATTCCAGAAATACGCTCTGTTCCCCCACATGAATGTATATGACAATATCGCTTTTGGCCTGAAGCTGAAAAAAGAACCCAAGGATATCATCGAGCAGAAGGTCAAACGTATGCTGAAGCTGGTAAATCTGGAGGAATATGCTGATAGAAGCGTGACAGCCATGTCCGGCGGGCAGCAGCAGCGTATCGCCATTGCCCGTGCCTTGGTCAATGAGCCCAGCGTTTTGCTGCTGGATGAACCCCTTGGTGCACTGGATTTGAAGCTGAGAAAGGAAATGCAGCACGAACTGAAAAAGATTCAGCAGGAGGTAGGCATTACCTTTATTTATGTTACCCACGATCAGGAAGAAGCCCTGACCATGTCCGATAAAATCGTTGTTATGAAAGAGGGCGAGATTCAGCAGATTGGCACTCCCACAGATATCTATAATGAGCCTGTCAATGAATTTGTTGCCAACTTCATCGGAGAAAGCAACATCATCGAAGGCATGATGATCGATGATTATAAGGTGGTATTCGAAGGCAGACGCTTCGATTGCGTAGATAAGGGCTTCGATAAAAATGAAATGGTGGATGTTGTTATCCGCCCCGAAGATTTGGATATCGTTCCCAGAGGGCAGGGCAAGCTGAAAGGCGTAGTCAAATCTGTCCTGTTCAAGGGTGTCCATTATGAAACCATGGTGGAAACAAAGGTGGGCACGGAAATCACCGTAAAAATGATGGTTTCTAACGACAGACCTGTGTATAACGAGGCTGCCAATGAAAAAATGTCTGCCAACGACTTCTATCTGGATGTGGAGGACGTGGAGGAACTGGACGAAGCTACCATCATCGCCCGTGCCGATGCCCAGGCATGGAACCCCGATGAGGACGAGCTGATTTCCATTAAAGAAGTAGATTATGAAATCAAAAAGGAAAACGGCAAATATCCCGTAACCTTCTCCACAGCGGCAGGCACCTCCGTAACGGTGAATATGATCGTAAAGGACGAAAACCGTGTGACCAGCGTGGAAAACGAAGAAGAAATCTTTGCGGTGAACTTCTTCAAAAAGGTGGATGAAATTCAGGAATCTATCGCCTTGGAAACAGACCTGAAAACATGGGCCAATGCCTCCGCATGGAGTCTGGAGGACGGCACAGCCGTGGAAATTTCCGATGTCAAATATGATTTCGACCCGGAAACCATCACACCTGGTGTCTATGATGTGACCTTTGCCACAAAGGGTTACGAATATAAGATTGATACAACGGACAAGTTCGAAGTGGGTGACGAAGTGGGCCTGATGTTCCAGCCCGAAGATATCCACATCATGTCCAGAGAATATTATTAAGGAAGGGGGCGCAGCGAATGCGGCAATTTCGCAATATGATCTATCCCTATGTGGGCTGGCTGGCTGTTATGGTGGTTGTCCCCATGCTGATGATTTTATTATATGCTTTTACAACGGCAGGCAATGAAGTGACCACCTTCCGTTTTACGCTGGATAACTTCGTTCGTTTCCTGACGGATGCAGTTTTTTTGGATGTTTTGAAACGCTCCCTGCTGATCGCCGTGGCGACAACGATCATCTGTGTGATTTTGGGCTATCCCATTGCCTATGTGATCGCCAAAGGACCGGAGAAGAGCAGCTTTTTCTGGATCATGCTCATCACTCTGCCTACATGGATCAATATGCTGGTGCGTACCTATGCATGGGTGGGTATTTTGCAGGATGATGGTCTCTTGAACAGCTTTTTGGGTCTGTTCGGCATCGGACCTTTCCGCATGATCCATACCACCTTTGCCGTGGTTCTGGGGATGGTCTACAATTTCGTGCCTTTTATGATTTTGCAGATTCATGCTTCCTTGGCGAAGATGGACAGAAGCCTCATCGAAGCGGCAAATGATTTGGGGGCAAACCCTGTGCAGAGCTTTCTGCGGGTGACTCTGCCCTTGTCCCTGCCGGGGGTTTTGAGCGGCATCACGCTGGTGTTCCTGCCTGCGGTTTCCAGCTTCTTTATCCCGAAACTGCTGGGCGGCGGTCAGTATGTACTGGTGGGTAACGTGATCGAAACCCAGTTCCTGACCAGCGGCGACTGGAACTTTGGTTCTGCTATCTCCCTGATTATGGCAGTCATTATCATGCTGTCCATGTGGCTGACCCGCAAGGTGGATACAGACCCTGCGGCAGGCGGAAAGGGGGCGTAAGGAATGGATCACAACAAAAAAACAGGCATCGGCGGCAAGATCCTGCTGGCATTGACCATGATCTTCTTCTATCTGCCCATCCTGTATATCATCGTCTTTTCCTTCAATGATTCCCGCTCCCTGACAAAACTGGGGGGATTTTCCCTGCGGTGGTATGAAAAGATGTTTGCAGACAGCACCATGATGGAAGCGGTCGTTTATACCATCATCATTGCCCTTTTGGCCACCATCATTTCCACCATTGCCGGTACGCTGGCGGCCATCGGTCTGTCCCGTTCCCGTAAGGTGCTGAGAAATATCGTGGAACAGGTGAACAACCTGCCCATCATGAACCCGGAAATCGTAACAGCCATCGGGCTTTTGATGTTCTTTAGTGCCATTGGCATCAAAAAGGGCTTCCTGACTTTGCTTTTGGCTCATATCATGTTCTGTACGCCCTATGTCATGCTGTCCGTTTCCCCGAAGCTGCGGTCTTTGGACCCGAACCTGGCAGATGCGGCACTGGACTTGGGGGCGACCCCCATTCAGGCATTGACAAAGGTTATCGTGCCCCAGATCATGCCCGGTATCATTTCCGGCGCCCTGATCGCCTTTACTATGAGCTTTGACGATTTCATCATTTCCTATTTCGTCACAGGCAACGGCGTGCAGAATATCTCTATTTTGGTTTATACCATGAGCAAACGCATCAACCCTTCCATCAATGCCCTTTCCACACTGGTGATTCTGTTGATTACGTTGGGGCTGATCTTAGCCAATGTAATCCCTATCCTCAAGGAAAAGAAGGAGGCCATGGGCAAAAGCAGCGGCAAAAAAGGCATTGCGCTGGGCATGGCGGGCATCATCGTCCTTTCTGTACTGGGCATCATCGGGTTTGGCGGCAATTCCAAGATGGACGCAGTGGCGAAATATGGCTCCGATACCCTGAAGCTGTATAACTGGGGCGAATACATGGGAGAAAACCTCATCAATGATTTTCAAAAGGAATTTGGCGTAAAGGTCATCACAGAATATTTCGATTCCAACGAAATGATGTATACCAAGCTGCAGGCGGGCGATTCCTATGATGTGCTGGTGCCTTCCGATTATATGATTCAGCGCATGATGAAGGATGGTATGCTGCAGAAACTGGATCATTCCCTGCTGCCCAACCTGAGCGAACTGGCGGAAGGGGTACAGAACCTGCCCTATGACCCCGATAACAGCTATTCCGTGCCTTATTTCTGGGGCAGTGTAGGTATCGTTTACAACCATAACAATGTAGACCCTGCCGTAGTGGAAGCACAGGGCTATGAAATCCTGCGGAATACAGATTATAAAGGCAGAATTTATGTATACGATTCCGAGCGCGACTCCTTTATGATGGCGCTGAAGGCTCTGGGCTATTCTATGAATACAGAAAACGAAGCAGAGATTCAGGAGGCTTATGAATGGCTGCTGGATATGAATAATACCATGGCACCTATTTATGTTACAGACGAGGTTATCGACGGTATGATTAACGGCAGCAAGGATATTGCGGTGGTTTACAGCGGTGATGCTACTACCATTCTGGAAGAAAATGAGGACATGAGCTTCTGGATGCCCAACGAAGGCACGAACCTGTGGAGCGATGCCATGGTTATCCCCGCCAATGCGGAAAATCCTCTGCTGGCCCATGAATTCATCAATTATGTGCTGACCTATGAGGCGTCTATGGACAACTCCGAATACGTTGGCTATACCTCTTCCAATCAGGAGGTTTTGGATGAGCTGAGCGGCGAGGATGGGCTGTATGCGGACAATGAAGCTTATGTGCCCCGTGCCGGCTATGAAAAGGACGAGGTGTTTGAGGACAACCCTGTACTGAAGAAAACGCTGGCTGAGCTTTGGATCAAGGTAAAGGCTGCGAAGTAAAAGACCTTGGGGGCGTTGCCCCCAATTCCCCCACGAGGGGGTCACCCCCTCGACCCGTTACCGCAGAACCATGTATATGGTTCTGCAAATGGGGGTACAGGGGAATCATTCCCCTGTCAGGGTTTGGGACAGCGTCCCAAGAAAAAGAGGTGATGTTATGCTGAAAGAAAAACTGGAAGAAATGCGCGAAAAAAACGGGAGACCCCCTCTGGTCTGCTTGGGCAATAGCCCTGAAGCCAAGGCGGAATGGCTGACCGCCGGCGGTGTGGCAGGGCATATGCTTTCCGCCTCTCAGGTAGGTGCCATCCTGATGACCGGGGCAGCTCTGCCAGAGGATTTGGCCTTCGAGGGCACCTTGACGGAATTCATCCGCCTGTTCCCCCTCCATAACGCAGAGGAAAGCAAAAAACAGGTGAACCGCTTTCTGGAAGGCGGCGTTGCCCAATGGACAGCGGAAACAGCAGAGGGCTTAGATGGCTGGGAATTTTTCACCTGCCGTGTGGCAGTCTTGGGCTGCTGCATGGGGGAATATCTCTCCGTTTTGAATAAAAAAGACGCATAAAATTAGGGTGTTGACACCCTTCGTCGAAATCAGGATTTCGACGAGTTGAGACAGAAGAATAAACAGACGGGTTCCAGCGGCAAAAATGCCTTGAAACCTTGTCAAAGCACTTGCCTTCGGCAAGCCGCCTAACGGCGGTGGCGTTTTCTTCGCCATGCACAGCTGTTTTCCTGTCGGAAATGAATTCAATGCACCGCAAAGATAGATGCGGTCGGCGAAGCCGACTTTGCGAAGCAAAGTGCTGAACATCCTGCGGATTCCATTTGGGAAACGGGTTCGTTTCCCAAGCCCTTCCGCTATTCGGAAATTATTTTGTTTACAGTCTAAAAAACGGTATCGGAAAATCAACCGATACCGTTTTTTCATACGAAAAATTCACTCAAAACTTTGATAAACAGCAGTACAATAACAATCATCAGCATCTTGCGGATGACCTTTGCACCTTTTTTGATGGCAACCCCTGCACCCAGAAAATTGCCGCAGATATTGAACGCCGCCGCGGGAATGGCAACAGCCCAATAGACCGTCCCCGCCAGAATGAATACCACCAGAGAGGCGTAGTTGGACGCTAGATTCAGGAACTTGGCATTGCCCGTTGCGGTCCGCATATCGTATTTCAAAATCAGGCAGAAAGCGATGAGGGCGAAGGTGCCTGTGCCGGGGCCGAACAGCCCATCGTAAAAGCCCACCAGAGAGCCAATGAGAAAGGCAAAGGCGTATTTTTTTCCCTTGGTAAAGCTGTGGGAACGGTTTTCGCCGCCCATGTTTTTATTCAGCAGGGTCATCACGGCAACGATGGGCAGAATCACCAGCAGCATGGTCTTTAAGGTCTGTTCATTCAAAAACAGAACGATTTTTGCCGCAATGGCAGAGCAGAGGAAGGCTCCTGCCGCCGCCGTCAGCCCCACGGGGATATCTACCATCTTATTGCGGTAATAGCGCAGGGTGGCGATGGAGGTACCGCAGGCCGCTGCAAATTTGTTACAGGCATAGACCATGTGCATGGGCAGGCCGCTGAGCATATAAGCCGGCAGGGAAATGAGCCCGCCGCCGCCGGCGATAGAATCCAAGAATCCCGCCAGAAAGCTGGCGATCATCAGGAAGAAAAAGCTTTGGGTGGAAATCAGTAGATCAAACATCATAAAACCTCGAATTTCTTTGTCTTTTGTCGTCTTTTGTCACCGCTCTATTATAGTATGCTTTTTCGGAATCGTCCACCTTCATTTTATAAAAGCTTTCCAGTGAGCATCTTCTTTGAGGAAATCGAAAGCGTCATCTGTCTGGAATTGTTGCATCAAATTTTTTTGCAGTTCTGGGAAAAAGCTGGGTCCCAGCTCTTGAAATGTCATGTGTTCATAAAGGGGTGTGTTACGGAAGTGGGAAAGGGTGGATGTGCTTTCCAGCAATTCCTTCGCCAGTTTTATGGTGCTGTCAGCATCCTTCTTTTCTAAAGCGAAGTCCAGCTGGCAATATAGTTCGTGATACTTTCCCATTTCAAATATTTTCGCCAGTTGTGTCTGCTTTTCTGTTAGAAAGTGTGCCTTCTCCAGATTATTTTCCTGTATCGCCAGAGCGTTCAGGCTTTGCAATACCATGCTTGCCATTTGATATTGGGAAAATAGTAATTCTTCATAGGCTTTCCATGCTTCTTCCGTCCTCCCTGTTTTGCTGTAGAGAAAGGCTTGTTTTCGCTTCCGTTCAGGATTTTGCTCTGAAAAATAAGCAAGGAAGCCTTCTGCTTTTTCATATTCTCCTGCTGTGGTATAGAATCCGAAGAGAGAATCGGCAGCGAGGGTGCGAATTGCTTCCTCTTCGCTTTCCAATGCCCGTGTGTAACAAGCACAAATATAAGCGTCATAGGTTTCTGCATCGGGGACATCGTGGGTTTTTCGCCAAGCATCCAGAACAAGGGCAGTTTGCCAGAGAAGTTGCTCGCAGTTGGGATATTGTTCGGATTTCTTTTTTGCCCAAGAAAATACATGGGCAAAAGGCTCAGTTTTCAATTTATGGTTTAATTCTTTGATAAAAAGAGAGATTTCCTCTACGGTCAGTTCTTCCTGAAAGGAAAGGAGGATATCAGGGGTGATATCCAACAGCCGGCAGATGGGGGCGATCAGGGTGAGATCAGGCATAGAATTTCCGTTTTCCCATTTATTTACTGCAGGAGCAGTCACCCCAAGGCGATTTGCCATTTCCTCCTGTGTTAGATTTTTCTCTTTTCTGTATTTCCGAATGATTTCTCCAATTTTCATTCAAAAGACCTCCTTTGTGGGATTTGCATTGGCCTTTGCTGTTTCCATCATATCAAAGAGGGAGGAGATGCACAACTGAGCTGTTGTTAAATATAGAGAAAGAAAATTAACTATAATTCAATTTACAAATATGCTGAAAAAGAAAAAGCAGACTTCCTGCTGCCAAGCAATAGAAGTCTGCTATTTTCCCTATTTTCCGTTTTTGACGGATTATTTTACTTCAATCAATTCATATTCCCTTGTGCCATAGCCCAAAGCTGCCGCAGCCTCGATGGTATGCACACCATTTCTGGATTCGATCCGTTTGATGAGGTGGCTCTTGCCGGCATCCTCAGACTGATATACCAGATCCAGACAAGCCTGATCGATGGCGATAGGGTCCAAGGAAACCAGAATACCGATATCGCCCATGCAGGGGTCTTTCGCAGGGGCGCAGCAATCGCAGTCCACGGACATATTCATCATCACGTTCACATAAACGATTTCACCCTTGAAATAGTCCACGATGGAGCCTGCCGCATCTGCCATAGCTTCCAGGAAGGAATCATGGTCTGCTGTCCAAATCTTTTCTACCTCGCTGACGCCGTGGATATAGGCTTTGCCATAGGAAGAAGCAACGCCGATGGAAAGCTGCTTCAAAGCGCCGCCGTAGCCCCCCATGGGATGGCCTTTGAAATGGGACAGTACCAGCATGGAGTCATAGTTTGCCAGATTTTTTCCCACAAAATTCTTTTTGATTTTTTTGCCGTTGGGGATAGGCAGTTCCAGATCGGGGCCCTCTGCATCCAGCAGGTCCACCTTGAAATATTCGCTCCAGCCGTGGTTTTTCAGCAGTTCCACGTGCTTTTCTGTGGTATTTCTCTGACCTTCATAGGCGGTGTTGCATTCTGTTACCGTGCCCTGCACATGGTCGATGATGGGCTTCCAGAAGGGGGGACGCAGGAAATTCTGATTGCCTGCTTCACCGGAATGTACCTTGATGGCAACATTGCCCTTCAGTTCCTTGCCTGCCAGTTTGTATAATTCCAATACTTTTTCAGGGGAAATCTCTCTGGAAAAGTAAACCTTTGCGCTCATAAATATGACCTCCTTTGATTTTATCTGATAACATAAGCATAACAGATGGGAAAGCTTTCCGCAAGGGAGTTTATCTGCCCTTGTTTTTCGGGTGTTCCTTGGTGAACTTTCTTGCATTTTTCATGCCGCCCACTTCCTTGAACATCCGTTCAAATTTCTTTGCTTCGATTTCTCTGCTGCTGAGTCCGTCGTAGGCAGCCTCCTGCTGCAGCTTGAAATAGCTTTCCAGACGGCGCTGGTCGATGCGCCCCTCCTGCACCGCCGCCAAAACGGCACAGCCGGGCTCGCCCCTATGGGTACAGTTTCGGAATTTGCACTGCTCTGCCAATTCCTCAATCTCGTGGAAGGTGGTGGAAAGGTCTGTGTTTTCCGCACCCATTTCCCGCATACCGGGGGTATCAATGACAACGCCGCCCAAGGGGCAGGGATACATTTCCCGTCCGGTGGTGGTGTGCCGCCCCTTATGGGCCTTGCCGATGGATTGGGTTTCCAACAGTTCTTCCCCCAGAAGCTTATTGATGAGGGTGGATTTTCCCACGCCGGAGGAACCGATGAAGGCGCAGGTCTGGTTTTTGGAAAAATAGGGGGCGAATCGTTCGGCAATGGCTTCGTCAAACATGGACAGAGCGATGACATCGGAAAAGGCGGAAATTCTTTCGATTTCGCCGATGGCTGTCTCCAAATCTTCGCACAGGTCTGCTTTGGTCAGCACGATGACAGGAATGGCACCGCTGTCCCATGCGATGGAAAGATAGCGTTCCATGCGGTTCAGGCTGAAATTCTGGTCTAAGGACATACAAAGAAAGACGGTGTCGATATTCGCCGCCACTGCCTGTGCCTGCCCGGAAACGCCTACCGCCTTTCGCAGAAAAATGCTTTTTCTGGTCAAAATCTGATGGATGACAGCTTCGCTTTCCGCCGTTTCTTGGGTGAGCAGAACAAAATCCCCCACGGCAGGGTATTGGGCAAGCTCCTCCGTTTGAAAGCGCAACTTCCCTGAAATTTGCGCCAGAGCTTCTCCATCATCGGTAGCAACCTTATACTTTCCCCGATATTGGGAAATGACTCTGCCTAATTGATAGGCGGGAAAAAGGGTTGCCTCTGCTAAAAAACGTTCTGTTACGCCGTAGTTTTTCAATGTATACAATGTTATTACCTCCATTCTTTTCTCTAACAAAAATCCGTCAGGGGGAAGGAGGTTCAGAAGGGTTACTTCGTCAGACCTCCTTCCGGTCTTACAAGATCCATTTTGTATGTGTTCTTCATAAAAACACGCTCCTTTCGTGGATAGTTACCTTTATTATAAACCATTTCTTTGAGAAAGTCAGCCGATTCCAATAAAAAACCACCTCAGACAGGTGGTTTGAGGTGGTTTTGGTCTTTATGGGAATCTGAATTATTCTTTGCCGTTCCAGCAATAGGTGCAGACCTTTTCTCTGGGCAGGCCGATGGCTTCCAGCAGACCTTCCAGGGACTGATAGCCCAAGGAGGAGAAGCCGAATTTTTCACAGATGGATTTCAGCAGACATTTGCCTCTTTCTGTGGAAGCATCTGTATATTCATCCAGATGGGCATCGCCGGCAATGCCTTCCAGTTCATGGATGATGCGGCGAGCCAGCAGGTCATCCTCGGAGCCCTTGCTGGTGAAATTCAGGAATTTGCAGCCATACATGATGGGAGGGCAGGCGGAACGCATATGTACTTCCTTAGCATGGGAATGGTACAGGAAATCTACGGTTTCTCTCAGCTGTGTGCCGCGGACGATGGAGTCGTCTACGAACAGCAGCTTCTTGCCTTCGATCAGTTCGGGTACGGGAATCTGTTTCATTTTTGCCACACGGTTCCGAATCTTCTGGTTGGCGGGAGTGAAGGAACGGGGCCATGTGGGGGTATATTTTACGAAGGGACGGGCATAGGTCTGACCGCTCTGCTTTGCATAGCCCATGGCATGGGGTACACCGGAATCGGGGATACCGGCCACATAGTCCACATCGGGCAGTGTGCCGTTGAGGGCTTCGTCACGGGCCATGATTTCGCCGTTTTTATAGCGCATCACTTCTACATTTACCCCTTCATAGTTGGAGTTGGGATAGCCATAGTAGCTCCACAGGAAAGCGCAGATTTTCATATCTTCCCCTGCGGGCTTCAAGGTTTCATAGCCTTCGGGGGTGATTTTTACGATTTCTCCGGGGCCCAATTCATATTCGTTTTCATAGCCCAGCTTCTGATAAGCGAAGGATTCGAAGGAAACGCTGTAGCCTTCTTCGTCCTTGCCGATGAGTACGGGCAGTCTGCCCAGATTATCTCTGGCAGCGATGATGGCATCATCTGCTGTTAAAATCAGCAATGTTACAGAGCCTTTGATGACATCCTGAGCATATTTGATGCCGCTGATGAGGTCTTCCTTCTGGTTGATGAGGCAGGCGATCAGCTCTGTTTCGTTTACTTTGCCGGAGGAAAGGGACATGAACTGATGACCTTTGTCGAATTCTGACTGGATCAGCTCATCCGCATTATTGATGGCACCGATGGTGGTGATGGCATACATACCCAGATGGGAACGTACCAGCAGGGGCTGAGGGTCGGAATCGCTGATGCAGCCGATGCCTGCGCAGCCTTCGAAATCATGCAGGTCGTTTTCAAATTTTGTACGGAAGGGTGTGTTTTCAATGTTGTGAATCTGACGCTGGAACCCTTTTGTCTTGCTGTGGAGGGCCATACCGCCTCTCTTTGTACCCAGATGGGAATGATAGTCTACGCCGAAAAAGATATCCAGCACGCAGTCCTGCTTGGAAGTTACGCCGAAAAAGCCGCCCATGAATGTGCCTCCTTATATGTGATAAAAAGTTGATAGTTTTTGGATTTTGTGGGAATTTCCCCAACTATTTTATTTTAAATGAAAAAAAAGGCGAATACAAGAGAAAATGGCAATGGTGCATGGCAAAAAAGCCGTCGAAATAAAGTGGTTTTTCGTCAATATGTCGGGAAGGGGGCTTTTTGCACAAGAAAAAATGGGTTGCCCTTTTAGAATCTAACAGTTTATCCCTTTTCCTGCTGCTTTGCAACTTTCCCTGTCCCCATAAAATTTGTTTGATTTTACAAATGGAGTTTCTCAATGGTAGTCGCACTTTTGGCAATGCACCATCAAATGCTCGCTGTCTTCTTTATAAAAAATGCCCGATCATTGGCAGATGCTCTGTAAAATCGGCACAACGGAGCTTCCCTTTTCCGATAAGGAATATTCCACCCGGGGTGGAATTTCATCGTAGGATTTTCGCAGTACGATTTCATTGGCGATCAAATCCTTCAGGGCAGCCGCCAAAACGGCATCTGTAATATTTCCCATTTCTTTTCGCAGCTCACTGTAGCGCAGGACCTTTTTTTCAGCCAGTACACAAATGATGCGGGAATTCCATTTTCCACCGAAAACGGCGAGGCCATATTCTAAGGGACACCGAATGTCCTTGTCCAGCTTTCTCTGATACATTTTGATTTCCTCCTTATGGCTTTCTGCAAGACCGGTCTGTCATTCAGTTCTTCTTTTTTATAAGTTCAGTATATAAAATTTGCTTTTGAAACACAAGTCGCTTATCAATTCCATAGGGACTATGAAATTTCATAGTATCTTATAAATTTCTTAATATATTGCCGAATGCGAGTAAAATTTTTATACTGAGTGTAGCTTGATCGAGCAAACAGCAAATTGAGGTTGAAAAATTTGGAGGTGCTTTTCATGATGAACGAAAAAGTAAAAAATCTGTTGAAATCTGCTATGTGGGATTTGGCTACCTGTGCAAACGGCGAACCCAATGTTGTGCCTGTGGCATTTAAAGATGTGACCGAAGACGGCAAGCTGCTGGTTGGGGATGTATTGCTGGAAACAACTCTGCGCAACATCAAGGAAAACAACGGCAGAATCGCCATCTCTGCTTATGATGCCCAGAGTCTGGAAGGGTATCAGATCAAAGGCTCTGCCGAATATGTAACAGAAGGCCCTATTGTGGATGCTTTTAAAGTCGCAGTGGAAAAAATGTTCAATGGTGCGGCAACTGCCAAGGGGGCACTGGTGATCACTCCCGAAAAGATTATCGTAACCACACCCGGTCCAGAAAATAAAAAAGAACTGTAATCATCAAAAAAAGACGGTGGCTGCAACCATACCGGACAATAAAAAAGCCGAAAGCATTTGAAAGTGCTTTCGGCTTTTTTCTGTCCGCGAGGTGACTCGAACACCCGACCTACCGCTTAGGAGTATGGCTTACCATGTGATACACGGTTCGGATGTAACTTCCAATATCATCCCTTACGCAGAATGACTTGTAGTAAACGAACTTTATGGTGCAAAACACCTATTCTGACGCAGTTTTATGTGTCCGTTGGGTGGTCCTATTAGCAAATTCTTAGCAAGAGGACATCCCGCCAAAGCTGATTGCTACTGCCATTCTTCATTCCCTTAGTTAAAATGACAAGGCAAATACATGGAGGTTACTATGGACAAGAAAGAGAAAAAGTCACTGCCGGAACCGCGCACATACACCGTGGAACAAATTGCGGCCATGCTCAACATTGGCCGCACAACCGCATATCAGCTCGTCAAGCAGGAGGAGTTCAGGATCGTCCGCATAGGAAATGCAATCCGCGTTTCAAAGAAATCTTTTGACGAGTGGCTGGAAAGTTTGGAATTGTGAATATCGCAAGAAACGCCGTAGGCTCAAAAAACCTATGGCGTTTTTTTATACCCATTTTGAAGGAGGCTGGAGATGAAACTGACAGAAGCAGAAATGAGGATGGTGTTTCAGATTGAAAGTACCAATCAGAACGCTGCCCTGAATGAGATTTACATGACATGGCGCTACGCGCCGAACCCGGCAACGAAAGAAACGGCGGAAAGCCTTCTGGACAAGCTCCGTCCTCTGTCGGATCAGGAGTGCATGGATTTGATCCGCAAGGTGCAGGCCGAATACCGTCTGCCGGAGAAAGCCCGCACCATCGGAGAAATGCTGGCAGAGGCCAGACAGCAATCCGGGGCGCAGAAGTTATCCGGCCATGACATTATGGCTTTGGAGCGTTTCGACCCGGCAACCAGACACATGATCGTCTTTGATGTTCTTACCCATGACTCGCCTGTTGGCTGGAAGGGTGAGAAAATGCGCCTGTTCCTGACTGACGCCGGATACAGCAAGGCTTTGGAAAATCAGGAAAAGGGGCACATCAAAATCCGCAGCCATGCGAAGGTGCTTTCCGGCGACCTCCACTATGACCATAAAGACCGTGAGAGGTAGCCGCCCCAAAAATGTATCAAAATCAGTAGGATATCTTCTGTTTCTTCCTCTGTAGCTTGCGTTCTGAACAGGGCGTGGATGTTTTCCCATGTGGGAGACTATGGAGGCGTGCAGACGGATAAACCGCTTAAAATCAACACTTTTTATTTTCACAGGAAGGAGGTGCGAAGATGGCTGTTTTTCGTATTGAAAAGACCCGTGATTATACGGTCATGTCGAACCATCACTTGAAAGATCGGACGCTGACCCTGAAATCCAAAGGGCTGTTGTCCATGATGTTGTCGCTCCCTGACGAGTGGAATTACACCACCAGAGGTCTTGCGGCGATCTGCCGGGAAGGTGTGGACAGCATCGGTGCGGCATTGAAGGAGCTGGAAACCCACGGGTATATCCGGCGCACCCAGCTTCGGGATGAAAAAGGCAAGATCACGGATACCGAGTATGTGATTTACGAAATGCCTCAGTGCGAGCCGCCGTCAAGCCCAGGTACGCCTTTACCGGGTACGGCAAAGCCATATACGGAAAACCCGGATATGGGTATCCCGGATACGGCGGAACCGTGTACGGAAAAACCCGCACAATTAAATACTAATCAAACAAAGACTGATTTATCAAGTACGGAGATATCAAATCCTATCCAATCAAATCCCCCTACCCCCGCAGAGGCAAGGATGGGAACGGATCGGATGGGAGCCAGAGAATGTTATCGTGAAGTGATTTTGGATAACATCGAGTACAGCTATCTGGTGCAGGACAGCCACATCGACCGTGAGCAGCTTGACGAGATCGTTGACCTGATCGTGGATACCGTGTGTTCTGCCCGCAAAGTCATCCGCATTGCCGGAGATGATTATCCGGCGGAGGTGGTAAAGTCCCGGTTTATGAAGCTGGACAGTTCCCATGTGCAGTATGTCATGGACTGCATGAAGGACAACACCACCTATGTCCGCAATATCAAGAAATACCTTCTGGCGGCGCTGTATAACGCTCCGACCACCATCAACAGCTACTATTCTTCCCTGGTGCAGCACGATATGTACGGGGACGGGCAAAGGGGGCGAGGCTAAATGCAGGAGGAAGTAACGCGGGGCGCCGTAACACTCATTGTTGACGGAGCCAAGCTAAGTGAGCAGGTCTTTGAAAAGGCCGTCAAAAAGTTCCTGGAGGAAATCCAGAAAAGCCAGAAGCCCAAAATCTACCGCGGCAGGCAGAGCCTTAAACAGCTTGCCAGCCAGAACACCGGTCTTGCCAATATCGAGATCAGCGACAGGAATATCAAGGCTTTCTCCCGTGTGGCGAAGAAATACCATGTGGATTTTGCCTTGAAGAAGGACACCGCCGCAGAGCAGTCCCGTTACCTGGTCTTTTTCAAAAGCCGGGACGCGGATGCCATCACAGCGGCATTTCAGGAGTTTTCCAGCCGGAAAATGAGCCGTGAGAAAAAGCCCTCCATCCGGGAACGGCTGACCCAGGCGAAGGAACAGGCGGCGGAGAAAGTGGAACACCGCACCATTGACCGGGAGAAAGTAAAGGTCAAAGATCGGAGCGTGCAGAGATGAACATGAAAAAACTGTTTTTGCTGAATCTCCCGTATCTTCTGTTCGTGTATCCCTTCGATAAGCTGGCACAGGCTTTCCGGCTTGCGCCCGGTGCTGACCTTTCCGGCAAGCTGCTCTCCATTGGGGACGGCTTCACGGCAGCCCTTTCCTCCCCGTGGCTCAGTTTCCATCCCACGGACCTGCTGATTGGCATAGCCGGTGCGGTGATCCTTCGCATGGCGGTCTATCTGAAAGGCAAGAACGCTAAGAAGTACCGTCACGGGATCGAGTATGGTTCTGCCCGCTGGGGTACGGCGGCAGATATCGCTCCCTACATGGACAAGGACTTTTTCCAAAACATCCCTATGACGCAGACGGAGCGGATCACGATGGCGAGCCGTCCAAAGCAGCCGAAGTATGCCAGAAACAAAAACATTCTGGTGATCGGCGGTTCCGGCAGCGGCAAGACGCGGTTCTTCTGCAAGCCATCTCTGCTGCAAGCCCATTCGTCCTATGTCTGCACCGATCCGAAAGGGACCTTGCTGCCGGAGATCGGCACTTTCCTGGAACGGAAGAAATACCGTATCAAGTGCCTCAACCTGATAAACTTCCGAAAATCCATGAAATACAATCCACTGGCCTACATTCGGTCAGAGAAGGATATCTTAAAGCTGGTGAACGCCCTGATTATGAACACGAAGGGAGAAGGCGAAAAATCTTCGGAAGATTTCTGGGTCAAAGCGGAACGCCTCTATTATTCCGCACTGATTGGCTACATCTGGTACGAGGCCACGGAGGAAGAAAAGAACTTCATCACACTTCTGGACCTTATCAATGCCAGTGAAGCCAGAGAAGATGACGAGACTTATCAAAGCCCGGTGGATCTGCTCTTTTCTCAGTTGGAGGAACGGGAGCCGGACCACTTCGCCGTCAAGCAGTACCGCAAATTCAAGATGGCGGCGGGCAAGACACTCAAAAGTATATTGATTTCCTGCGGTGCCCGGCTTGCTCCCTTCGATATCAAGGAGCTGCGGGACCTGATGGAGTATGACGAACTGGAACTGGACACCCTAGGCGACCAAAAGACGGCATTGTTTGTGATCCTGTCGGATACGGACAGCACTTTCAATTTTGTGGCCGCCCTCATGTATAGTCAGCTTTTCAATCTGCTCTGCGACAAGGCGGATGACTTCTACGGTGGGCGGCTGCCCGTCCATGTGCGGCTCATTCTCGACGAGTTTGCCAACATCGGCCAGATACCGAACTTTGACAAGCTGATCGCCACCATCCGAAGCCGTGAAATATCGGCTTCTATTATTTTGCAGTCGCAGAGCCAGTTAAAGACCATCTACAAGGACGCGGCAGATACCATTGTCGGTAACTGTGACAGCACCTTGTTTTTGGGAGGCAAAGAGAAATCCACGCTCAAGGAAATTTCGGAGCTGCTGGGGAAAGAGACCATTGATCTCTATAACCAGTCCGAAAACCGGGGTAGTCAGGTTTCCCACGGCCTCAGTTATCAGAAATTAGGAAAGGAGTTGATGACCCAGGACGAATTGGCAGTGATGGACGGCGGCAAGTGTATCTTCATGCTGCGGGGCGTGCGCCCGTTCCTTTCGGACAAGTACGATCTCACCCAGCACCCGAATTACAGATACACGGCCGACGCCGACCCTAAAAATGTCTTTGACATGGAACGGTACATGAAGAAGCAGCGTGCCGTGGTAAAGCCCACGGATACCTTCGATGTGTACGAGATTGACGCAACTACTTAAACCCAAATCAAAAACATTTTTTAGGAGGATTATTTTATGGCATTTTTCAACAGTGCAGTTGGTGTTTTGCAGACTCTCGTAGTGGCCCTGGGCGCAGGTCTTGGTATCTGGGGCGTTATCAACCTTCTGGAAGGTTACGGTCAGGACAACCCTGCTTCCAATGCTCATGTACGGTAAGGAAGCAAGCAACCGAAAACAAGAGATAGACCGCCAGCACTACACTATTCCGAACCAAAGACCAAAAGATAAGCATTGTGGGAAAATCTAAACTTTTGGATTTTCCTACAATGCCGACTACGGCGGAATCCCTCCCACTCCTTATATCTTTATTTCCGTATACATTGAATTTGTATTTAGTAAATGCTATAATGTCCCTATTCAAATTATAAATGTGTTGAATTAGTTACATGTACATATTTTTTGTGCCGCATAAATACCCTGTTGAGGTTGTCGTTCTTTGTCCAGATGTGGAAACAATAAAA
>CAMBLO010000020.1 GCA_945868505.1 uncultured Clostridia bacterium
TCATTCTCAGTCTCGCTTGTCAATGTTTTTCTTCTAAAACATTCGCCGTTGACCTATTCGATATGCTGTTTTCGTTCTGCCAATCAGCAGCGACAGTTACTTATTATACTCGCTTGTCGAGAAAAGTCAACATCTTTTTTCAACTTTTTTAAAAAAAGAAGTTTCTTACATATTATAATATAATGCAAAAGATCCGAAGAGAAGAAACAACTTGTTCCCCTCTGCGGATTCTCTTAAATTCACTGCATCTGATAGCTAAAATTATCGATGAGACGTGTCTTGCCAATATATACAGCCATTGCTACCAATACATCACGGTCAATGGTTTCTACAGGCTCCATCGTCAGTGCATCCACAGCGGAAACATAATCGATCTTCGCCATGGGCTCTGCTTCGATGATGGCTTTCATTTCTGTCAGCAGTTCCTCCGCTTTCATGCCGGCTTTGATGATTTCACGGCCACGGGCCACGCTGTGGGAAAGACACAGTGCCGCCTGACGTTCTTCTGCATTCAGGTAAGTATTACGGGAGGATTTCGCCAAACCGTCTTCTTCACGTACGATAGGACAACCAACGATCTCAATGTCAAAGTTCAGGTCTTTCACCATTTTACGGATGATCGCCAGCTGCTGTGCATCCTTTTCCCCGAAATATGCTCTGTCAGGGCTTACGATATGGAACAGCTTGGATACAACTGTGCAAACGCCACGGAAGTGGATGGGGCGAGTGAGACCGCAGAGATGATCGGAAAGCCCTTCAATAGATACAAACGCACGGGGATCTGTATACATATCTTCCGGTTCAGGGTGGAAGATCAGGTCGGCACCCAGACTTTCGCAAAGCGCGCTGTCTCTTTCAAAGTCTCTGGGATATGCAGCCAAATCTTCATTGGGACCAAACTGCGTAGGATTGACAAAGACAGAAACTACCACTTTGTCGTTCTGTTCCCGGCATTTTTTGATCAGACTGCCATGACCTTCATGCAGAAAGCCCATGGTGGGTACCAAACCAACTGTCAGGCCTTCCTTTTTCCATGCCTTGATGATCTCTCTGGTTTCAGGGATTGTTTTTGTTACTTGCATTTTATCTTCCTCATTTCATTCAGATTTGAAGATAGCCTCGTCCCAAATTCCATTACACGCTTTCTAATGATATCTTTCTTCAAAAATAAAAAATCCCTTCTGCTTCAGCTCAGAAGGGAAGATTTGCATAGCAAAAAACTCTTACGTTCTCCTGAGTCTTATTTCTGTCGAATATAAGCTCATCTTGTCATAAGATCAGTTAAAGATATTGAAATTTTTATGTAACAGTAAATGGTCTTGAAGTGTAGTTTTGAAAACAAATACTATCTCCGAGGACATTTTAGCACTGGTCTTTTAAAAAAACAATCTTTTTTTGTAAAAAATTTAACGTTTTTACATTATATTCCCTCTGTCCCTGTCTGGGTCATAGAAAGGATAGAAAGAACATCCAATACCAAAAAAGGGTATACATTCCTTTCGGAATCTATACCCTTTTCAAAGCGATCTACTATTTGATTAGTTTTTGAAGCTATGGATGGGGGCAGGGATTCTGCCGCCCCGAGCCACAAATTTTTCACAGCTGAAACGATTTACGGGAATGATAGGCGCATAGCCAAGCAGACCGCCGAATTCCACACTTTCGCCTTCTTTTCTGCCAATGACAGGAATCAGACGAACCGCCGTTGTTTTATTATTCACCATACCGATAGCCGCTTCGTCTGCAATGATACCGGACAGTGTTGCCGCAGAAGTATCACCGGGCAGAGCGATCATATCCAGACCAACGGAGCATACACAAGTCATAGCCTCCAGTTTTTCCAGTGTCAGAGCGCCTTTTTCACAGGCATCAATCATACCATGGTCTTCGCTGACAGGGATGAAAGCACCGCTCAGACCACCAACGTAGGAAGATGCCATAACGCCGCCTTTTTTCACATTGTCATTCAACAATGCCAATGCTGCTGTGGTACCGGGTGCACCGGCTTCTTCCAGACCCATTTCTTGGAAAATTTCTGCGATACTGTCGCCAACAGCAGGTGTGGGTGCCAAAGAAAGGTCGATGATACCGAAGGGCACATTCAGTCTCTTGGAAGCTTCTCTTGCAATCAACTGACCCACACGAGTGATCTTGAAGGCAGTACGTTTTACAGTCTCGCACAGAGTTTCAAAATCTGCGCCTCTGACTTCTTCCAATGCCTTTTTCACTACGCCGGGACCGCTGACGCCAACATTGATGCAGCAATCTGCTTCGCCAACGCCATGGAATGCCCCTGCCATGAAGGGGTTGTCTTCTACTGCATTGCAGAAAACGACCAGCTTCGCACAGCCGATACATTCGTTATCCTTTGTGCGTTCTGCTGTTTCTACAATAATTTCGCCCATTTTTTTCACAGCGTCCATATTCAGACCGTTTCTGGAAGTACCGATATTCACAGAAGAGCAAACACGTTCTGTCACTGCCAATGCTTCGGGAATAGAATCAATCAGGATTTTATCACTTTCTGTGTAGCCTTTCTGCACCAGAGCAGAAAAACCGCCGATAAAGTTGACACCAACTTCTCTTGCCGCTCTATCCAGTGTCTGGGCAACGCTGACATAAGAATCTGCGTTTTTGCAGCCTGCTGCCGCAATAGCAATGGGTGTTACAGAAATTCTCTTATTTACAACAGGAATCCCGTATTCCTTTGCCAGTTCATCGCCGACCTTAACCAGATCCTTTGCATATGTAGTGATTTTCTTATAGATCTTTTCGTTGAATTTTTCGATATCTGCATCTGCGCAATCCAGCAAGCTGATTCCCATGGTAATGGTACGCACGTCTAGGTTCATTTCGCTGATCATGCTGTTGGTTTCCAAAATCTCATTTCTTGTGATCATTCAGTCCAGCCTCCTTTTTAAATGCGGTGCATCGCATCAAAAATCTCTGTGTGCTGGATCTTAACCTCCAGACCCATTTCTTCACCTACTGCATGCAGTTTTTCTGCTGTTGTATCAAATGTATCTTTTGCTTCGGTAATGTCCACCACCATTACCATGTTGAAATAGCCCCCAACGATAGTCTGGGAAATATCCAGAATATTGATATTTGCTTCCGCCAAAGCTGCACATACCTTTGCAGTAATGCCCACCTTATCCAGACCAAGTACTGTTACAACTGCTTTTTTCATCTCTTGCTCCTCCTTTTTCAATATGCCATATATGTATGACTGGATCTGAATCAGAAATCCCCGCGATCCTGATAGTACAACTGCACTGCCGGAATTCTGTGGTATTCTAAAGATCCTATCCTATTTTTTGTCCCAAAAGTCTTTTGGGAATGATGCTTCTATCTTACTTTAGATAAAGAAGGAAAGTCAATGGACAAATGTCCCTATAAAAGCTGGACCTTTCCAAGAAAACCCAACATATTGTATACAGTCTACCGTCAGATTATCTTTTTTCCATAACAATCCGGTATAAAAAAGACATTTTTCGGTATTTTTATGGTGAAACCCAGAAATTACCAAAAAATAAATCGTCTTTCTGCTTTAAAAATCATAGGAAAAGGGATGAAGCCCTGCCAAGCTCCATCCCTTTTTCGGTTTAAATGCCTTCTTTAAATGATATAGGAAGAAACAGGACTTTATTGCTGCCTCCGCAGATCATTCCCAGCTTCCCGCTATCCTCATGATTCAAATGATATTCCTTTATCATCGCCTGCGGGCGTTTCTTTGCTTCTTCTATCACCGCAAATTCCACCGCACCGCCGCCGATACTGTCGATAACCTTATCCTCCCCTACGAACATCATGCTGCCCACGCCTCTGGGAGAGGAGCCGCTCTTTTCAATGATGATACAAAGGGTTCCCCCTTCCTTCACCTCCAGCAGTTCTCTGGAAACAGAAGAAATCTGTTTGCCATTCTTTTCCTGAATGATCTGCGCCAATATGCTGACGGCGATTTCTCCCGGTGTAACGGCTTTGATGGGCAGCCCGATGGGGGCAAAAATCATTTTAATCCTTTCTTCCGCAATGCCCTCCTGCCGCAGGTTTTCAAAGGTTTTTTCCACCTTCGCCTTGCTGCCGATCATCCCCAGATATTGATAGGGATGCTGCAAAATGGTCTTTACGCAAAGGAAATCATCCTTATGCCCACGGGTCACCACACAATAATAGCCATTGGGCTCCAAATAGTTTTCCAGATGATCGAAGGTATCACAAATAACCTCATCCGCCAAGGGGAATCTTTCCCTGTTGGCAAATTCTTCTCTGTCATCCAGTACCTTGATACGGAAATCCAAACAGGCAGCCATTTTCACCAATTCGCAGGAAACATGACCGCCCCCGCAAATCACCAGATTGGGCTGGGTGCTGAACCATTCCTCCTGAATCAGGGAAACATCCATATCTGCTTCCAATAAGGCGGCAACAGCCTTCTGATACAGGGAATCATCATGGTTCACTTTGATTTCGATTGTTTTTTCTGGATATTTTTCTTTCAATGGTTCCATATATCCTTTCCTCACTAATTTTTGGATATGGCTTGCCTCAATCACCGTATCCTCGGCAATTCCCAGACAGGCCTGTACCAGTTCCCACCGATGGCAAACCTCTTTCGCCTTTTTCCCCAAGGCCTGCAGTCCGCAAACAACAATAATTTCCTCCACGTTATCATAAATCACAGGCTCTTTTTCATTGGGAAATTTGATGGGCTTCTGCTTGGAGCCATCCGCTTCAATTAGCACCACATCCGCCTTTTCGCAGACCCGCCCATAGGTTTCCTCCGAAAGAGCCTTAATTTTTTCTCCTTCCGGGATACCTGCCATGGCATAACCTTTTTCTTCCAGTTCCCTGATAATTTCATCAGCATTATCGGTCAGCAGGGTATCTTCGTCTATGAACATATGGGTCGAGGTAGTCACAAAAACCTTTTTCCCCTGAGCCCGATAAGCATGGGCATATTTTTTGATGAGGCTTGTCTTGCCCCCTGCGCCAACAACCGCCTGAATCATGCTATCTTCCTTTCAGCAATCCTTTCATTCCGCAAACAATTCTGTTTCCGTCACACATTCCGATTTGATTTTTCCTACCAGAAAATCCAGCGCAGACAACACTCTGGGGCGGATATCCCCGCCAATCATCACATACATGATATCCTCCCCCACAGAAAGCTCCCCTTCGTTGAGCCAGACACGGACATAATAAATGCCTTCTCTTTTTCTAGTCTCCTCCGCCGCCTGAGAAACCTTTTCTGCATCATAGGAAAACAATAGCCCTTTGACAGGCTTTGTATCCCCTGCGTCCTTTCGCACCTTTTCTCTGGCAGTTTCCCGCACGATGCCATTATGCACCAAATACATCCCGACCTTCTCCGCATCAACATCCTTTTTCGCCTCCTGCAACCATCTCTCCATGGAGGGGATTTCTTTTTTCACAGGAACAGCGGCACACTCTGCAGAACCGGCAGAGGATAACATTTCCAACCCGTGCCCAATGGCAGGCAGAACCGCCGCCAGATTTTCCTTTGCCGCCTTTTCACTGCCGGGCAGGTTGATGATAAGGGTGCGGCCCCGAATCCCTGCCACGCTGCGGGAAAGGCATCCCCTAGGGGTAATCTGCATACTTGCCGCCCGCATGGCTTCGGGAATCCCTCTGGCCTCCCGCTCCACCACGGCAAGGGTGGCTTCGGGGGTAATATCTCTGGGGGAAAAGCCTGTCCCCCCTGTAGTAAGCACCAAAGAAGTATGCAAAACATCTGCACACCGCACCAGCTCTGCCTGTATCTGTTCTTTCTCGTCGGGAAGGATATTTTGACAGATAACCTGATATCCTGCTTCCTCCAACATTTTGCAGATAGCAGGGCCGCTGGTATCAATTCTTTCCCCTCTGGAGCCTTTATCACTGATGGTCAGCACTGCCGCTATTTTCTTCATGCCTTTTCCTCTTTTCTATGAAAATCTCCGTGAACGCCGCCCGTCTTTTCCAATAGGCGGATATCGGTAATCAAAATATCCTTTTGTACTGCCTTGCACATATCATATACCGTTAGGACCGCCGCCGATACTGCCGTCAGCGCCTCCATTTCCACCCCTGTTCGCCCGGCACAGGAAACCGTCGCCCGTATCTCCACAGAGCAGCGTTCTTCATCCAGCGTCAGCTCCATGTCAATCCCATCAATCAAAATGGGATGACACATAGGAATAAGGTCTGGGGTACGCTTCGCCCCCATGATGCCTGCAACCTGTGCCACAGTCAGCACATCACCCTTTTTCATGCCGCCCTTTTGGAGCAGTTCAAAGGTTTCCGGGTTGACCAGCACACGCCCCGCGGCAACGGCTGTGCGGCAAGTGGGTTCTTTTGTTCCAACATCCACCATTTTCGCCCGCCCCTGTTCATTAAAATGGGTAAATTCCTTCATTTTCATCCCCCTATCTGATTCATGCTTCGTTTTGCTCCGCTGGGCTGTCCATAGGAAAGGGCTCCATGGCATTCCGGTTTTTCAAGTATCGCCCGTTTCATTTGTTCCAGCATTTCCTCCATGGTTTTCCCCTTGATGGGATATTCCCCGGAAGAATGGAGACAGGGCTTCAATTTTCCGTCAGCTGTCAGCCGCAGGCGATTGCATTTTTGACAAAAATGGGCAGATATAGGGCTGATAAGCCCCACATTCCCCTTGCCATCGGGAAAACGGTACAGCTTTGCAACACCACCGTCCGCCGTAGCAGGCACAAGTTCCGGCAATCGTTCCAACACAATATCATTGGAAAGAAAGGCTTCGGGAGAAAATTCTCCGCTGTCATACATAGGCATCAATTCAATAAATCTTACGTCGATGGGATATTTTCTCGTCAGTCCCGCCAAGGCAGGAATCTCGTCATCATTAAATCCGCCAATGAGAACCGTATTGACCTTGACCTTCTCAAAGCCCGCATCCAAAGCCGCTTCCAGACCCAACAATGCCTGCCGCAATTCTCCCCTTCTCGTCATTTGCGCATACTTTTTTTCATCCAATGTGTCCAGACTAATATTGATACGCTGTACCCCTGCCTCCCGCAGTTGCTTCGCCAAGGCAGGCAGCAAGATACCATTGGTAGTCATGCAGACCTCCTCGATACCTTCCACCGCCGCAACACGACGGCAAATGGGAAGGATATTCTTTTTCACAAGGGGTTCTCCTCCTGTAATACGCACCTTTTTGATTCCCAAAGCAGCAGCCGTTTCCACCGCCTGTATCATTTCGTCCTCCCTTAGCATATCCTCATGCTTCTTTTTGCATACACCTTCCTCCGGCATACAATAGCGGCATCTCAGGTTGCAAAGCTCTGTCACAGACAGCCGCAGATATGTGATATTTCGTTCAAATCTATCCTTCATACACCAGAGTTCCTTTCCATTCCATGCCAATTTTCGGCATCATGCTTTCAATAAAAGAAGTGCTTCAGGGGGCAGGCAGACCGCTATCTCCTCTTCCCTTATGCTTTCCCATAGGGACTTATCCAACTGCACACCAAGGGGCATCGCTGCCTTTTTTCCCGCAGGTGCCAAAAGCACCGTATAGGAAAAAGGCTCTTCTATTTCACGGATGACCTTACAAATCACCGTATTTTCTTCCATTCCCTTTGCAATACGGATATCGTGCATCCGAATGCCCATATATTCCACCCCTACTGTAGCACGGGGCACAGTCAAGGTCAAATCCCAATCCACTGCGTATACATGGGTATCATCTACGATTTTTGCCCGAGAAATATTTTTATAGCCCGTCAAAAGAGCCCCGCTTCGTGTTTTCGGGTCAGCAAAAATTTCTTTTTTCCTACCCACCGTTTCCACTCGTCCCTGTTCCATCACGGCAATACTGTCGGAAAGGCGAAAGGCTTCATCCCTATCATGGGAAACCAAAAGGACTGTTTTTCCAAACCGCCCCAAAATTTCCTGCACCTTCCGCTCCAAATGAAACCGCAAATGGGTATCCAAGGCAGAAAAAGGCTCATCCAAAAGCAGCACTTCCGGCGCATTGATCAAAATGCGGGCCAATGCCACCCTTTGCTGCTGCCCGCCGGAAATCTGATGGGGTCTTTTTTTCTCCAAGCCCTCCAGCTCCATTAAATGGAGCATTTCCGCAACAGCTTCTGCTTTCCTTTCTTTTTCCCGCACCCCGCAGGCAATATTCTGCTCCACGGTCATATTGGGGAAAAGGGCATATTGCTGAAATAAGTATCCCACTTTTCTTTTCTGGGGCGGCAGGTCAATTTTCTTCTCCGAATCAAACAGCGTAACGCCGTCTAAAATGATACGACCCTTATCAGGTCTTTCGATGCCCGCGATACATTTCAAGGTCATACTTTTTCCGCAGCCGGAAGCCCCCAAAATCGCCAGCACCTCATTTTCCACTTCAAACTTCACCTTCAAATGAAAATTGCCAAGTTTTTTTTCAATATCCACAGAAAGAGCCAATCAAACCACGCTCCTTCCGCCTGTTTTCTTCTTTTCCAGCAGATTCACCGCCAGCAACACCACCGCCGAAATCGCCAGATTCACCATGACCCACCGGAACGCCAGTGCGTCGTTATTGGTGCGCCAAAGCTGATACACCGTTGTGGATATGGTAGCTGTCCGCCCGGGGGTATAACCCGCAATCATGCTGGTCGCGCCATATTCCCCCAAAGCACGGGCAAAGGCAAGGACTGTCCCCGCCAAAATCCCCTGCTTGCAATAGGGCATACGGATGCGCCAGAAAATATAGGAATTGCTGAGCCCCAAGGTCTGCCCTGCATAGGCCAGTGTTTCATCAAAGGCTTCAAAGGCCCCCCTTGCCGTGCGATACATCAGCGGGAAGGTCACTACCGTTGTGGCAAAAATCGCCGACCACCATGTCATTGTCAGCTTCAACCCAAAGGTGGATAAAAACCATGCGCCCACCATGCGTTTTGGCCCCAATATCCGCAGCAAAAGATAACCCACCACCGTCGGCGGCAGCACTAAAGGCAGCGTCAGCACCACATCCAGACATCCTTTCAAAACTCTGGGTGCCTTTGCAATATAATATGCCGCAAAAATGCCTGTAAAAAACGTAATGACTGTACTAATCCCGGCAATCCGCAGCGAGTTATACAGAGGAAACCAATCCATGCGTTTCCCTCCTTCTATCGTTTCACAGCGGGAGCAATCACTCCCGCCTGTTTATTCTCTCATTTTTCTGTCAGAGGTGCAAAACCAACTGCTTCAAATACCTGACTTGCTTCTTCCCCTTTCAGGAAATCCAGAAAAGCCTGCGCCGCCTCTGGATTCTTGCTGATGTTCAAAACGGCAGCGGGATAGATCACCTGTCCGCACATTTCCGCCGTTGCAGTATCCGCCACGGTCAGCCCTGCGGAATGGGCATCGGTACTATAGATGATACCGCAATCCACCGCCCCTTCGGAAACCTGTGTGGTAACTTCCTTTACATTAGAGCCATAGGTGATCGTACCTGCCTGCGCCAGTGCTTCTTCGTTCAAGCCATAGTAATCAAAAATTTTCTGTGTATACTGCCCAACGGGAACATCTGCATTGCCCATAGCCAGCAAAACTGTGCCATTTTTCAATCCTTCCGCCAAGTTATCATAGGATGTAATTCCCGCAGGATTGCCTTCGGGAACAGCCAGAACCACTTTATTTTCCAGCAGATCGATACGGCTGCCCTGCAGCACAAAATCCAAGCCATCGGGGTTTGCTTCTTCCCCCATCGCACTGTCCAGTTGGTTCATCTGCTTTGGTGCTGCGGAAATAAATACGTCGCAGTCTGCCCCTTCTTCAATCTGTGTTTTCAATGTACCGGAAGAATCAAAATTGAATACCAGTGTCACATTGGGTGTTACTTCCTTGTAAAGCTCCGCGATTTCCGTCAGTGTTTCCGTCATGGATGCCGCTGCAAATACAGTCAGTTCCACAGTCTCTGTATTTTCAGCAGGCTTTGCTTCCCCGCTGCCGCAGCCAACGAGCATCCCAATCGTCATACAAAATGTCAATAACATTGCAGCTATCTTTTTCATGCATTTCCTCCTAAATCTCTCATTTTCATTATTTTCCGAAGCCACAGTTGGGGAAGGTACAAACGGGGCAGGAGAGACACAATCCCCCTTCGCCCAATACATGAAAATCTTCCGCCCGCAGCTTTTCTCCCGCCAACACTCTGGGCAGGACAAGGTCGAAAATGGTTCTTCTGGCATACATCACACAGCCGGGAAGCCCCATGATGGGGATATCCCCCTTGCCGTATGCCAACAGGAACATAGCCCCCGGCAGCACCGGTGCGCCGTAGGTCACCACTTCCTCTGCCACCCTTCTGATGGCGGCAGGGGTTCTGTCATCGGGGTCTACACTCATGCCCCCTGTGCAAATAATCATATCCGCTCCCTGCTCCAAAAGCGCTCGAATACAGGCTTCTATCCTTTCAGGGTCGTCATTGGAAAGCTTTCGCCCAATGACCTCCGTTCCGTATTCGGAAAGCTTTTCCTCGATTACAGGGGTGAAGGTATCCTCTATCCTGCCGTAGAAAACCTCATTCCCCGTTGCCACAATACCCACCTTCTTTTTCAAAAAAGGCTTGATTTCAAAAATTGGCTTACCATTGGCAACCTGTTTTGCCTTCTCCATTTTTTCCTTTTCAATCACCAAAGGAATGATGCGGGTTCCGGCAATTTTATCCCCTTTTCTGACAGGAAAATCTCCGTGGCGGCTGGCAATCATCATTTCTCCCAAGGCGTTCACGCCCTGCAAAATCTCTCTGTCAATTTTCAAAAGCCCATCACAGTCTGCAATGACCTCGATTTTCCCCTCCTTCACCTCGGAAGGGTGCATATTTTCATTTTTGCAGATATGGTATAAAATCTGGGCCGCATCATTTTCATGGAGCATAGTTTCGTTGTTTTCCCAGATATAAATATGGTCTTTCCCAACGCTCAACAGCACAGGGATATCCTCCTCACGGATGATATGCCCCTTGCGGAACACCGCATCCTTCGTTACCCCTTTGATGATTTGGGTAATATCATGGCATAAAATCTGCCCAACGGCTTCCTCCGTTTTCATCAATTTCATGGGAGTTTTCCTCCTTTTTCCTCTTGTTTTTTTGCACAATACGCCTGCAGGGTTTCCAAATCCTCCGGCGTATCCACATCGTATAGCTCATATTCCTCTGATGCCTGTATGGTTTTTACCCGTTTCGGGTATTTCCCGATTAAGTAAGAGCCGCCCTTCTTTTCCGGCAGGGACTGCAATTCCGCAAAGTATGCTTGATCGAACAGCACAGGCATACCCGTTTCTTCTCCATAGGCCAAGCGAAGGATATCCCTTTCCTGAAAGGCTTCTAACAAACCTAGCAGGCTTTCCCTGCGCAGCAGCGGCTGGTCGCAGGGGCAGAACAGAACGCCATCCATCCCCTCCATATAAGCCGTTCCCAAACACACCGTATCGTTTCGATGGGGCAGACTATGATAAATGACTTCCACACCTTTCCTTCGGCAGAACTCCGCCGCTTCTTCGCTTCTAGTCACCACCACACGGCGGGCGAATATCCCTTCCGTGGTATCCAGTATCCGTTCCAGAAAAGTTTTTCCTTCCAGCTTCGCAAACAGTTTATTCCGCCCAAAACGTACGCTCAGCCCCGACGCCATGATAACACAGCCGATTTTCGGGTAGTGGGCTCTCTCCGCTCTGTTATTCAGGAAAGAATTCCTTGTATAGCCTTCTGTTGGCTTCATAACACGCCTCCCGATACCCTTCATATTTCTCCAAAAATGCCTTTGCCTCGGGGGTCAGGCGGCTGCCGCCGCCCCCTTTTCCGCCGATGGTCTTTTCCGTCAAAGAAAAGCCCAATGCCTTCTCCGCACGGTTTATCATAGAAATCGCTTTGCTGTAAGAAAGCTTCATTTTCGCCGCCGCTCCCCGCAGGGAACCACATTCCTCAATGCCGTGAAGCAGTCTGCAGGGGCCTTCTCCGAAAAACCGCTCATCGCCTTCATATAAAAAGATGCTCGTTGCTTCTCTCATGCTTCTTCCTCCCGCAAATGCAGATGCTTATGTTTTGTGTTTCAAATGCAGGATAGCCTCCACCACACCGCCTGCAATACATCTGGCCTTATCGGAAATAGTGAAGCAATTCTCGAATTCCTGCAATCTGGGGTCGATATCGGCAATTTTGAATCCCTTTGTCACAGGGTATCCATCCCGAATCAGCCCCCGCAGCAGCCCATCAAAGGTGGCAACCACAGGAATGTCCCCTTCTTTTGTTTCAATCAGGGCAATGGTCTCCCCTTTTTCCACCGTATCCGTAATTTTTTTCACGTTTCTCATCACGCCCGCCGCAGGGCTATGGAGAACTCGTTCCTTGCTGAAGCCTGCAATCACGCCGGGAATCCCCGTATTTTTAATGGCTCCTCCTTCGTAAATGACTCTGCCGAGGGAATGCCCCCGCATGGTCTCAATGACGGCATCCACATCCACCCCCGCCGTAAAGCCGGGGCCCAAAGCCACCGTGATAGGTGCCATGGCTTTATGGGTGCCAAGATTTTTCTTCGCCAAAATCCCATCCACCACAGCCATAGGGCGAAGCTGACCGATGCAATCCCCCGCAGGGTCGATGCGCATAGCCAGCCTTCCTTGCTCCAGCAGAGAAACGGCTTCTTCCACTGTTTTTGCCAAGGTGCAGGTCAAGCCCTCCACCGTTTGTGTCCCATTATAAACGGCTTCCGAAAACGCCACATTCCTGCGGATGGCTGATGGATTTTCCGTTTCCAGAACCAAAACCCGAAACCCGCATTGATATAATTTATAAATCGTCCCGGTGGCGATATCCCCGCCGCCTCGAACAATCACCAAATTTTCCATTCCTATCCCTTCCAACTTTATGGTCTGATAATGGTTTTTGCCTGTTCCATTTTTTCTACGATTTCATACATATTTGTTACCGTACCCACTGCCAGTTTATCCTTGATGCCGTAAAAATCAAGGCAGGTGCCGCAGGTCAGGATATTGACCCCTTCCGCCTCCAGAATTTTCATGTCTTCCAGTGTATCTGCCCCTTCGCAGGTCAAGTACGCCCCTGTGTTGTAGCAAAGAATGGTTTCCGGCAGAATATCCTGTTTGGTTACAGCAAAAACAAAGGCTTTCATCAAGGACTTGCCCAGCTTTTCCTCCCCTGTGCCCATCACATTGGCAGAAAGCACGATAACCATGCCATTTTTTCTGGCATCCACTGTGCAAGCAACTTCCTCGTCCTGTTCTTCCGTAGCCGCTGTCTTGGCTGCGTCTGCGGAAACCACCTGAATGGTCACTTCATATTCCTTTTCCGCTTTCTTTTTCCCTGCCGCTGTGTAGCCCTTCTGCTTTGCAAATTTCTGTAAATTCTGCACGGCAATCTCGTTATCCACCAAAACAGTCAGCACATCCCCTGTATGCAGCTCCTCCGCTGCTTTTTTTGCATTGACAACAGGCAGAGGACAAGCCAATCCTCTTGCATCTACGATTTTCTTTTCCATATTTATTCCTCCATATCCTCCGGCTCTGCCAGCTCCCTGATGGCTGCAATAGCCGTATCTACTTCTTCCATTGTATCAAAATGGGAAAAACTAAAGCGTACCGCCCCCTGCTCCACTGTCCCCAATGCCTGATGCATCAAAGGGGCGCAATGGGCACCGGGACGGGTGGAAATGCCATAGTGCATCGCCAGCGCATCACTGACCTCCGAAGAATCATAATCCCGAATATTCAACGTCACGATGGCACAGCGTTCCTTTGTTGAAAAATCGCCGTATACCGTTACACCGGGAATTTCCTTCACCCCTTCATAAAAATGCCACATCAAATCCTGTTCTTTTTTGCGGATGGCATCTATTCCCATCTCTTGGAGATATCCAACCGCCGCCCGCAGCCCTGCCAGCCCATGGGCATTCAGCGTTCCCGCCTCCAAAGCCGTGGGCATCTGGGCAGGATGGGTCTTGCTGTAGGTCTGCACACCGCTGCCGCCGGAAAGCAAGGGCTTTACCACTACGCCTTCCCGCACATACATCCCTCCTGTGCCCTGGGGGCCAAGGAGACCTTTGTGCCCCGTGAAGCAGAGGACATCAATGTGCATTTCCTGCACATCAATGGGAAATACCCCTGCCGTCTGGGAAGCATCCACCACAAAAAGGATGCCATGCTTCTTGGCAATCTCCCCAATTCTCTTAATGTCCACCAGATTGCCCGTCAGGTTTGAGCCATGGGTACAGATAATGGCTTTTGTATTTTTCTTAATATTTTTTTCAAAATCTGCGTAGTCGATACGCCCTTGCAAATCACTGGGGAGAATCGTCAGCTCTGCGCCTTTTTCCTCCATTTCATACAAAGGACGCAAGACAGAATTATGCTCCAAAGCCGTCGTAATGGCATGGTCGCCCGCCTGCAAAATGCCCTTGATGGCAATATTCAGGCTTTCCGTAGAATTCATGGAAAATACAATCTGCTTGGGGCTTTCCGCATGAAAAAGCTGTGCCAGTCGTTCTCTGGTATCATAAATGATGCGGGATGCATCCAAGGCCGCATCATGCCCCCCTCGCCCTGCATTTCCCATGGTGCAAAGGGCATCCGTCACTGCCTGAATCACCACCTCGGGCTTCCGCATGGTGGTTGCCGCATTATCCAAATAAATCATTTTCCCACCTCACACCAGACATTCCTGCACCCCTTGGGGCGTAATGCCATGCTGTCCCATCAATTCCTCCAAAGCAGTCCTGCTTTCCGGCTTTGCACACCACGCCAGACCACAGCCAGCGGAAATGACACGAGGAACAGGAATGAGCCTTCCCTCTGCTCCCGTTTCCTTGCAGGTCTTTTCCATAGCCATGGCTTCTGTGGTGGTATGGAATGTGATGACTAGTTTTCGTTCTTTTTTAATCATGCTGCACCTGATTTCACATAGATTTCAAATTCCCGTTTTTCCGTAATCTCTCCAACAATGGCAGCAGGCAACCCCTTTTCCTGCATTTCTGCCAACACTTTCTCTGCATCCTCCGGATGCACCGCCAACAGCAGCCCGCCGGAGGTCTGGGGGTCAAACAAAACTTCCTCCATGGCGAAAGAAATATTTTCAAACTGCACATAAGACTCCACATGGTTACGGTTTTTCTGAGCCGCCGCCGTCAGATAAAATTCATCGGCATATTGCAAAACATTCTGCATGATGGGTACCTGCGCCGCAAAAACTTTGCAGGAATGTTTCCCATCCAGCATTTCATGGAGATGCCCCAAAAAACCAAAGCCCGTCACATCCGTGCAGGCATGGACACGATAGCTGCGGGCAATTTCCGCCGCTGTTTTATTCAGTGTTGTCATGGATGCCACCGCTTCCTCCATGGCCTCCGCCGAAGCCTCTCCGATGCGGTTGGCAGTGCAAATGATGCCTACGCCAAGCTTTTTGGTTAAAATCAGGATATCGCCCGTTTCCGCCATATTGTTGGGATAGATATGGTCGGGATGGACGATGCCCGTCACAGACAGCCCATATTTTACCCCATCATCGGCAATGGAATGACCTCCCGCCAAGGTGCCACCGGCTTCAATGACCTTTTCCGCGCCCCCCTGCAATATTTTCCCCAGAATATTCAAATCCATATCCTCCGGGAAACAAACGATATTCAAAGCTGTCTTTACTTCACCGCCCATAGCAAATACATCGCTCAGGGCATTGGTAGCAGCGATTTGTCCGAAAATGTAAGGGTCCTCCACCATAGGCGGAAAGAAATCCAGCGTCTGCACAATGGCAACGTCATCAGATACACGGTATACCGCCGCATCATCCTTGCTGTCATAGCCAATCAATAAATTTTCATCCACAGGGCCTTTGGGCAGCATCCCCAAAACTCTGCTCAACACACCAGCCCCCAGCTTTGCCGTACAGCCGCCGCCTTTGCAAAATACGATATTTTCCATACCATCAACCTCTATTTCGTTATTTTTTTAAAAATATAACGCATTTCAAAAAAGGGCACTGAGGCAGTGACAGCCTTCAGTGCCTTATGATTTATCATTTATTTTTTTCCTGCAGCCCCTTCAGAATCTTTTCAGGGGTGATAGGCAGTTCTCTGAACCAAACACCAGTTGCTTTATAAACCGCATGGGCAATGGCAGGAGAAGGCGTATTGATAACAACCTCCCCGATGGATTTTGCCCCAAAGTGCTGAGAAGGTTCATAGCTTGCTTCAAATTCCACATGGATACGACCTACATCCTGACGGGTAGGGATTTTATACTGCATAAAAGAATTTTCCGCAATGGCACCATCTGCACCGTAGGTGATATCTTCATACAATGCCATACCGATGCCCTGACCGATACCCCCTTCTGTCTGCACCCGAGCCAGATTGGGGTTGATGGGCGTACCACAGTCAACGGTTGCTTCGTAATTCAGAACTTTGATATCGCCGGTTTCCGTATCGATTTCTACTTCCGCCATACCAACCATAAAAGGAGGAGGAGAAACAGGAGAAGAAACCATAGAGGTAAACTGTGTTTCGTAGTAGTTATTTACCATGGACGCTGTTGCGATATCCACCAGAGATACTTCGTTTTTCTCTCCTTCCACAGCTTCTAAGCGATAAACCTTTTTGCCGTCGAAGCCTGTTTCTTCCACACTGCAGCCCATGATGGACGCACCAATCTTCTGCAGGCTTTCTCTCAGCTTCGTGCAGGCATCTGCCACCGCATTCCCTGTCAGGTAAGTGGTAGAGGATGCGTAGGAGCCGGAGTCATAGGGAGAAATGTCTGTATCTGCGCCATAAACAATGATATTGTCCACGTCACATTCCATCACTTCTGCCGCCATCTGGGCCAGAACCGTATCACAGCCTGTCCCCATGTCTGCCGCACCGATATGCAGCGCATAGAAGCCGTCGTCGTTCAATTTGATAGTCGCACCGCCAACGTCACAGTTGGAGATAGAGGAACCCTGCATGGACATCGCCACGCCGACGCTGCGGATTTTCCCGTTGCCCATATCTTTGCAAGGATATTTTTCATTCCATTTGATTCTTTCCGCTGTGGCAGCCAGACAACGATCCAGCGCACAGGAATTGCAGGTTTCACCATAGTAGGCAGGCATGACCTGTCCTTCTCTTACGATATTCAGCTCACGCAAAGCCACAGGGTCCATTTTCAGCTCTGCCGCCAGTTCATTTACAATGGTTTCCACGGCAAAGATGCCCTGAGTGGCACCATAGCCACGGTATGCCCCCGCCGCCTGCACGTTCGTATAAACAACATCATAGGAGAAGCGATGGGCTTCCTGATATTTATTATACAGAGGAATGGGCTTATGCCCGGACAGACCTACCGTAGTAGGGCCATGTTCCCCATAAGCGCCTGTATTGGAAAGGGTATAAACCTCCAGCCCACGGATGCGGCCATCCTTCATGGCGCCAATTTTTACCGTCAATTCCATTTCATGTCTGGGGCAGCCGCAGGTCTGGGTTTCTTCTCTGCTATATACCAGATAAGCAGGCTTGCCTGTTTTCCATGTAACAAAAGCAGGATATACTTCCGTTACACTGGTCTGCTTTGCACCAAAGCCGCCGCCGATACGGGGTTTTGTTACACGCACCTTGGATTTGGGAATATCCAAAGCCTGTGCTACGATTCTTCTGATATGGAACACGATCTGTGTGGCACTGAGGATATTCAGTCTGCCATAGGTATCCATATAGGTATAGGTGCGGAAGGTTTCCATCATCGCCTGGCTGTTTGCCTTTGTATGATAAGTACGTTCCATGACGATATCACAATCTGCCATTACTGCATCGATATCCCCATGACCGCTGACCTCATGGGCACAAAGATTCCGTTTGTTATCTGCGCCAACAGGGCAATTTGCCACCCAGTTTTCTTCGGGATGCACCAGGGTTTCGTTATCCTTTGCTGTGCGGAAATCCAGTACCGCAGGCAGCACATCATATTTTACCTTAATGAGCTTCATTGCCTTATTGACTGCTTTTTCATTTTCCCCCGCAACAATAGCAACGATATCCCCATTGTATCTGATATGCTGATCCATGATCAGTCTGTCATAGGGGCTGGGCTCGGGATAAGTCTGCCCCGCCATGGTAAACCGCTTCTGGGGAACGTCTTTATAAGTAAAAATTGCTTCGATGCCGGGCACCTTCATAGCAACAGAAGTCTCAATCTCCTGAATCATGGCATTGGCGTGAGGGCTGTGGAGCAGCTTTACCACCAGTGCATTTTTATCTACCATATCCCCTGTATAAACAGGTTTGCCCGTTACCAGAGACATGGCATCCTTCTTACGGATGGGCTGATTTACAACACGCATATCAGACACCTCCTTTTTGACTGTCTTTAAAGGCCAGATAGGTCTGAATGCTGCGCAGCTGTCCTTCGTATCCGGAGCAGCGGCAAAGATTGCCTGCCAGATAGGACAGGATTTCTTCTTCCTCGGGGTGAGGGTTTTCACGGAACATAGCAATGGCATTCATCATAAAACCGGGATTGCAGAAGCCGCACTGCTCCGCCCCCTGATCTGCCAGAAATGCACCGAATTCCGCCGCTTCCTCCTGCAGACCTTCCAATGTTGTGACATTCTGACCTTCCACTCTTGCCGCCAGCACGGAGCAGGATAATACAGGCTTATCATTGACAAATACGGTACAAAGACCGCAGTTGGATGTTTCACATCCTCTTTTGACGCTGAGACATCCCAAATCTCTGACTACATCAATCAGCAGGCTGTCTGCTTCAATGATTGTAGAAACCTTTTTGCCGTTCAGGCTGAATTTCAATTCCATCATCAACGCCCCTTTCCTGCTGCAAGCATTGCTCTTTTTACCAATACGGGAGTGATTTGCTGGCGGTATTCCGCACTGCCTCGCATATTGCTGTTATAAATGAGCTGTTTCGCTACAGCTTTCCCAAAGGCTTTTGCCTCCTCCGCTGTGGCTGTTTCGCCGCTTACCAGTTTATTTTCATCCACTACCAATTCCGCTCTGCCGGGTCTTGCGCCCACAGCTGCGTGCCATGTGCCGTTCCAATAGCTGACTGCACAGGTCAGGATGGGGAAGTCTGTTCTTGCGTGTCTCTGGGCCTGATAAGCCACCGCCATAGGCACCTTTTTTACAATCAGCTTCACCAAAATATCTCTGTCCTGGGGCAGTTTTACATATTCCTGCAGGGAAACTTCACCTGCCTTATGGCAAACAACGGTAGTGTCCAGTGCCAGAAATACGGTCAGAACATCAGAAAAACCATATCTGCCAAAAATAGAACCACCTACGGTAGCAGTATTTCTGAACTGCACACCAACAATATCCTTCACAGCATCGGCAACTGCACCTGCTGTGTATTTATTTAAGCCTTCATGCTGTTCCAGTTGTCTTAAGGTTACCATACATCCGATTTCGAATGAATCCTCTGTTTCTATAATCTCATCCAGACCCAAGCCGGACAGATCGATGGCAGTTCCCACCATGCGATCCATCATTTTCAGCCAATGCATACCGCCAATGATGACGTTATTCTTTTTCTGGTTCAGTTCATAGGCTTCCTCAAGACTGGAAACCTTCACATACCGATTGATCTGTAACATGGTTTCACCTCCGCATTTTTTAAGTTATCTCTATTTTACCGTACAAAATGTATTTTTACAAGGACATCAGACATCCGTCTTTTCTTTTTCCTTGGGAAGTGCCACGTTCATCAAAATGGCAACCACTGCCGCAGGCACAATACCGGAACCGCCGAAAATCAGCAAAATGCCCTGAGGCAGACCTGCCAGAATGGCTGTATTTGCCCCCAGACCATAGCCCAGACCCAGCGCAACAGAAACAATGGAAATGCTTCTGGAGGTCATGGGTTCCTTTGTAATCAGCTGAATCCCGCTGACTACGATGGAGGAAAACATCATAACAGCCGCACCGCCCAGTACGGACTGGGGCATAATGGAAATCAATGCCCCCACCTTAGGGAACAGACCGCAAAGAATCAGGAAGATACCGCCGATGGCCAGTGCAAAACGGTTTACGATTTTTGTCATGGTAACCAGACCAACATTCTGAGAGAAGGATGTATTGGGCAATACACCGAAGAGTGCCGCAAAGGAAGAACCCAAGCCGTCACAAATGATACCGCCGGACAGTTCCTTATCGGTTGCTTCTCTGCCCATACCGCCTTCCATAACGCCGGAGATATCCCCTACCGTTTCCACCGCCGTTACGATAAACATAATGGCAACGGGCAAAACGGCTCTGGCATCGAATACAATATCCACGGGCATCAATTCCGGAACGGCAAACCAGGCAGCTTCTGCCACCTTATCCCAGTTCAGCACCCAAGCTTTGGTGAATTCCACACCTTCCGCGGTTACGCCGATGGGGTTCAGCACCATGGACATGATACCGGAGGCAATATAACCAACAATGATACCAAAGAGAATAGAAGCTGTGGAAGTGATTCCCTTTGTGCAATGCTTCAATATAATGATAACCACCAGCACCAGCAGTCCCAAGAACAGATTTTCCAAAGAGCCATAATCCATAGCCTTGCTGCCGCCGCCAAAGGACCCGACACCAACGCTGATTAAGGACAGACCGATGGACAATACCACCGTACCTGTTACAACAGGAGGGAAAAATCTGCGCAAAGGTTTCAGAATAAAGCCGAGCACCGTTTCCAGCAGACCGCCGATGATGGAAGCCCCCATGATGGCACCATAGGAAAGAACACCGCCGCCCATAACACCGGCAACGGAATTGCAAACGCCGATAAAGCCGGAGCTTGTACCCATAATGATAGGTACCTTACCGCCGCAGGGGCCGATGGAAAACAACTGAATCAATGTAACAATACCCGCAATGAGCATGGCATTCTGCAGCAAAGAAATCTGCAATGCAGAGCCGGCTGCGATGCCGCAGGCACCGCTAATAATCATAACAGGAGTCAGGTTGCCAACAAACATGGCAAGCACATGCTGCAGCCCCAAAGGAACTGCCTGTTTCAAAGGAATCCGCCCTTCAAATTCATAGGGACTGGAATATTTGATTTCTTTAGACATAACAAACCCTCTCATTCAAGCTATCATTCTACAATCTTTTCCACATCCATATTTTTCGGCAGGACCAGATTCAGACAAATGGATACGACAAATACCACCGCTACGACGTTTGCAGAAAATACAGCCTGAATCATTTCAGGGAAGATCCGCCACAGATCGATCTCACTTGCCGCTGTAAAGCCCACGCCAACAGCCAAGGAAAGAGCTGCAATGGTAATATTTCTCTGGGTGAAGCCTGCCTTCGCCAGCATCTGCATACCGCTTGTCATGATGGTACCAAACATCATGATGGTACAGCCGCCCAGTACAGATTCAGGCAGGGATGCAAAGAAATTCCCTACAGGAGGCAGAAGCCCTGCCAAAATCATGCAGCCCGCACCTGTCATGATAGTGAATCTGTTTACAACCTTTGTCATAGCCACCAGACCAACGTTCTGGGAAAAAGATGTTACAGGAGGACAGCCCAGCAAAGAAGAAATCGCAGATGCATAGCCGTCACAAGCCAGAGAGCCGGATATTTCTTTGCTTTCAATCTCTCGATTCAGCCCTGTGGATACCATGGCAGTGGTATCCCCGATGGTTTCTGCTGCAGATACCAGGAAAATGATGCAGACAGAAAGGATGGCTCCGGCATGGAATTCCGGTGTATAGGGCAGGAGCTTAGGCAGAGAAACAACACCGCCGGAAAAAATAACAGAAAGATCCACCTTGCCCATAAAAATTGCAACGATATAGCCCACAAACAGGCCAACCAAAACGGAAAGCTGCTTCAGATAGCCCTTTGCGAAGCAGTTCCAGCCAAGGCATGTGATCAATGTAATCGTACCCAACAATAGATTCTGTGCAGAACCGAAATCCTCCGCATAGCCGCCGCCAAAGGATCTTGCACCTACAGAGAACAAAGACATACCGATGGCTGTTACAACAGAAGCAGCCACAACAGGAGCAATCAGCTTTCTCCAGTATTTCGCCATCAGCCCCAAGGTGCCTTCAAAGATACCGCCCACCAAAACGGCCCCCATCACTGCGGGATACCCGTAATTTGCTGCAACGGTACATAAAACTGTTACAAATGTGAAGCTGACACCCATAACGATGGGCAGACCGGAACCGACCTTCCAGATAGGATACAGCTGGATCAATGTTGCGATACCTGCGATAAACATGGCATTCTGCAGCAAAATGGCGATTTCAGCCTGGGAAAGACCCCCTGCCGCCGCAATGATCGTAATAGGGGTCAGGTTTGCAACAAACATTGCCAGAATATGCTGCAGACCGAAGGGGATCGCCTTCAGCACGGGCACTCTGCCCTCTAACTGGTAGATGTTGTTAACACTACATTCTTTGGTACCCATTTTTCTTTTTACTCCTCCTCTTTTTACCTTATTATAGAAACATTATAGAAACGTACCTTTTTAAACAACTTTGCTCTTGTCAAAACCGCTGTTTCCTTAGTAATTGACGCATGATATTATAATAAAAAAACCTTCAATTTGCAACAAAAATCAGCATAATCCATGGTATTCTTTTTGCCATCCTTCCTATGATTGGCGAACAGAAGAACTCCCCCCTCTTTTCTTTCCAAAATACCCAAATTCTTCCATATATTTTGTTCCTCTCATTCAAAATCAATCCTTTTTATACCACAAAAAAAAATCGTGCACAGGTATCAGCTCCAATGCACGATTTTTCATCAAATCATTTCAAAATACTTTTGTGAAGTTCAAATCACTTTTTCCGACTTGGACACAGTACAATTTAATGCTCTTTCTGGGTCGGCATATCCCATGCCTTATGATCCGTATGGAGCAGATGGTGGGCTTTTTCTCCCAATGGTTCTCCCAGATATTCCCGATACAAAGCCTGTATCACAGGGTTTTCGTGGGAGAATCGCAGAGGATTTTTCTGATCCAGATCATACAGCCGTTCCCCGCGCACGCCATACAGTTCTTCATCTTCAACGGAAATGGGCTGACCGCCGCCGCCGACACAGCCGCCGGGACAAGCCATCACTTCCACAAAATCATAATGCACTTTGCCTTCCTTCAACTGTTCGATCAGCTTACGGGCGTTGCCCAGACCGCTGACTACCGCACAGCGAACAGGAATACCAGCTACTGTATATGTAGCTTCCCGCAGACCGGGTTCGGTACGAACGGCATCAAAGGCATCGGGATCAGGATTTTCTCCTGTCAGAACATAAGAAACCGTACGCAAAGCCGCTTCCATAACACCGCCGGTAGCACCAAAAATCACGCCTGCACCTGTATGAACGCCCATAGGATCATCCAAAGGCTCTTCCTCAATAAAATGAGGATCCAGCTGATCCGCACGCATCATGCGAACCAATTCTCTGGTTGTCAGAACGATATCCACATCGGGACCATATCCCCCCCGCATCGTCGGCAGTTCTGCTTCCGATTTCTTTGCTACACAGGGCATGATAGAGACGCAGCAAATCTTTTCAGGAGCCACGTTCAGCTTTTCCGCCAGCCAAGTTTTGCTCACAGCACCAAACATCTGCTGTGGAGATTTTGCGGTGGACAGCTGACTGGTCAATTCAGGATACTGGCTCTTCAGGAAACGCACCCAACCGGGGCAGCAGCTGGTGAACATAGGCCAGCGCACCAATGCGCCGGATTTCAGGCGATGCAGGAATTCATTGCCTTCTTCCATGATAGTCAGGTCGGCAGAGAAGTTTGTATCATAAATATAGTCAAAGCCCAAACGGCGCAGAGCCGCAGCCATACGTTCCATGGTGGCCTCTTCCCGATCCAGTCCAAAGTATTCCCCCCATGCAGTACGAACAGCAGGAGCCACTTGGACCACTGTAATTTTTTCTTTATCTGCCAGAGCCATCCGTGCTTTTGCAGTGTCATCCCGTTCCCGCAGACCGCCTACGGGGCAATGAGTGATGCACTGACCGCACAAAGCACAGTCAGAATCCTTGATGACACGGTTGCCGGATACGTCGATCGTGGTGCGGCTGCCGGTGCCCGCCAGATCCCAGATGCTCAGGGTCTGAATCTTATCACAAACCTGTATACAACGCATACATTTGATACACTTATTAAAGTCCCGATACAGAGGGAATGTCTTTGTCCATGCACTGCGAAGACCATGGGGCAATTGGGTTTCAAAAGGCAGTTCCAGAATCCCCAAATCATTAGAGATATTCTGCAGCTGACAATTACCGCTGCGCACGCAGGTCGCACATTTGCAGTCATGCTGAGACAAAATCAGCTGCACATTGGTGCGGCGGGTGGTGCGGGCACGAGGAGAATTGGTATGTACCACCATACCCTCTTTGACATGGTTATTGCATGCTGTAACCATGGCTCTTTCGCCTTCTACTTCTACGCAGCAGACACGACAAGCTGCGATCTCGTTGATCTCTTTCAGATAGCACAGATGAGGGATCTGGATATTGACGGATTTTGCCGCCTCCATGATCGTTGTACCCTTGGGCACTTGTGCAGTTTTTCCATCAATCGTCAATGTTACCATTCTGTGTTCCTCCCTCCTTTGAAGCTGCTGAAGCCAAAATGATCGCAGCGCAGGCAGCGACTGGATTCCTGCTGTGCTTCTTTCAAACTCATACCTTCTACCACCAGATCAAAATTGCCCTGACAATCAGGCGTACAGTGGCTCTTCAAGTTTACTCGGCCGCAAGGTGGTGTATTAGAAAGGTGAGATGCGGGAATTTCCACATCGCAGCTGATTTTATGGTCAAAGCCCAGATACGCATCGATATTGGCAGCAGCCACCTTCCCTGCGGCAACGGCACGAATCACCGTTGCGGGGCCGGAAACGGCATCACCGCCGGCAAATACATTTGCCACCTCGGAAACGGAGCTGGTTTCTTCTGCCTGAATGGTACCATGGAACGTCTTGATGCCGATGCTTTCAAAGGGTCTCGCATCGATGGCCTGACCAATGGCTACGATAACGTAGTCACATTCGATACGGAATTCGGGAACATCGGCACTGATGGGCTTAGGACGGCCATCTTTCCCATAGGGTCCAATGATCTGAGGTTTTGTCCACAGGGCAGCCACTTTCCCCTCTGCGTCCTTTTCAATGCGGGCAGGTGCCTGCAAAGGCAGGATCTGACAGCCTTCTGCCATAGCTTCTTCAATTTCTTCCGCCAAAGCGGTCATATCATCCACACGACGACGGTAAACACAAGTCACGCTTTCCGCACCCAAGCGTTTCGCAGTTCTGGTAGCATCCATGGAAACATTGCCGCCGCCGATGATGCAGATTTTCTTGCCTTTAAAATCAGGGACATTGCCTTCGCCAATGCCGCGCAACAGTTCTACCGCGCTGACTACATTCTCAGCGTCCTCCCCTTCCAAGCCAAGCTTTTTATCATTGTGGGCACCAATAGAAATGTAAACGGCATCAAAGCTTTTCTGGATATCCTCCATAGAAACATCCTTACCAATGGAAACATCGGTCAGAACATTGATACCGGTGGTCAGGATATGGTCGATATCTTTATCCAGAACAGCCTGGGGCAGGCGGTAATCGGGAATACCATAGCGCAGCATACCCCCCAGTTTGGAACGCTGTTCGTAAACAGTAACCTTATGCCCCATCAGAGAAAGGTAATAAGCCGCAGTCAGACCACCGGGGCCACCGCCGATGATACCAACTGTCTTTCCTGTGGGTTCTGCCATGGGTGGTGCAGCCATAGGCTGGGCATGATCCACGGCGAATCGCTTCAGCCCGCAGATATTGATGGCATCATCCACCATACGGCGACGGCATTGGGATTCACAAGGATGCTCGCACACATAAGCGCAGGAGGAAGGGAAGGGGTTATCCTTACGGATCAGCTTCACCGCATCCTCATATCTGTCATCACGCACCAGAGCCACATAGCCGGGCACATCCACATGGGCAGGACAAGCCGATACACAGGGTACAGGATGATTCAGTGCAGAAATACAACGACCGTGAAGCACGTGTTCCTCATAATCCTCACGGAAACCGCGGATCCCTCTCAATACCATGTGGGCTGCCTCATAGCCAATGGCACAGTCAGCCGAATCGGCAATAACCTTGGCTGTCCGTTCAATAATGTTGATCGTTTCAAGATTGGCGCTCCGATCCAGAACCTGTTCGATCAGATCAGCCAGCTGCCCCAAACCGATACGGCAAGGTACACACTTCCCGCAGGTCTGGGCATGACAAAGGCGCAAATAACTCAAAGACATATCTACCGGACACAGGCCATAAGCACTGGCACTGATACGACGCTCCATATCACGATGCAGTCCATCCAAAACAGTTTGGACCCGTCCAGGCGTTTCAATAGATAAACGACTCATGTTTCTCCCCTCTTTCTTCCGTTTATATCATCTTACTGCAATATCGTATTTTTCTTTTCGAAACCGCAAAAGCAGGTTCTAATATTTCTATTTTATTATAAATTTTGAAATATGTAAAATATATTCTGCTTGCTCTGTTTTGTCAACCCAATTCTGCCAGATTTTGCATATCAACTATCCCCCTTTTCCTATTTACAAAAAACGGCTGCAATTGTGTCTGCAGCCGCTTTCTTATATAGATTTGGGAATTTTAGAATAGTTCTTTCACGTTCAAGCTTTTACTCTATTTATTGAATGGAGAAGGTATTTTGAGTTTCGTAGAGTTACTACTAGATATATTTCAGGGGGTCTTATTTAAAGAACAGTTCATATACCTCTTTTGTGGGCATATCCTTACCTGTGAACAGGTGGAAGGCTGCAGCACCCTGCCACAGCAGCATACCGATGCCGCCGACAGCAACTTTACAGCCCGCTGCTTTTGCAGACTGCACGAATTTTGTTTCCTTGGGGTTATATACTGCATCTGCTACCACCAAGTCGGGGCGGAATACGGAAGTATCTTCTACCAGAGACTGGTCGTCCAGAGGCTTCATACCTACTTTCGTTGCATTTACCAGAATATCGCTGTCTGCGATTTCTGCGTGCAGTTTTTCTGTATCTTCCAGGGGATATACGTTTACTTCACATTCGGTCAGCATTTCTTTAATCTTTGCCATTGTCCGTTCTGCATTGGCATAGAATTCATCTTTTCTGTTGAAAATGGAGATTTTTGCTGCGCCGTCCAGAGCGGACTGTACCTGAATGGCTGTAGCTGCGCCGCCGGCACCCATAACTGTCATACGTTTGCCCTTCACATCTACGCCGTTTTCTCTCAGGTTTCTGACAAAACCCATGCCATCTGTGTTATTGCCGTACAGTTTGCCATCTTTGATGACAACAGTGTTGCAGGCACCGATCAGCTTTGCTGCATCAGAAAGTTCGTCTACCAGTTCTGCCACCTTTGTTTTGCAGGGCATTGTTACGTTGAAGCCTTTGCAGCCCAGCACTTTCAATGCATTGACTGCTTCTTCTGTTTTTTCCAGAGGCACATCGTAAGCCAGATAAGCATTGTCCAGACCTGTCTGTGCAAAGCTGTAGTTATACATTGCGGGGGAACCGCTGTGACCTACGGGTGTACCAATCAGGCAATACATTCCTGTTCTGCCGGTGATTCTTTTTTCCATTGTTTTTTCCTCCTTTTTCTTAGATATTCAAAGCCGCATTCAGACCTTCGGCTGTTGCATCCAGTGCTTTTCTTGCTTTGACAGCGTCACCGATGACATAGGTCTCCGCAACAATCTTCTTGATTTCTTCGCTGATGGTATCGTTATTGCGATAGCCCATAGCCAGAACTACGTTGTCGAAGCCTTCCAGTCTGCCTTCGGTGCCGTCTGCCAGTGTATAGGAAACGCCGTCTGTAAAGAACTGGGATACTTTTGCACCTGTTACCCCAGCTACATGATACTGTTCAAAATCCTTCATCAGGAATTTACGATGTTCGGGGATCACATCGGGACCCAGCTGGTCTCTCAGCTCGATGACAGATACGTCATGACCCAGTTCGCCTAGAAAATCTGCCACTTCGCAGCCAACCATGCCGCCGCCGATAACCATAACGTTTTTCTTTGTTTCCGCCTTTGTCAGTTCTGCTTCTCTGCCTACCAGAGGGTTTACCAGACAAGTGATGGGTTCGCCCTTGAACATATTGGGAACACAACCCTGCAGACAACCGATACAAGGATTCATCATATCCAGTCTGCCTTCTTTTGCTTTGTTGGGCATTTCGGGGTCTGCGATGCTCTGTCTGCCGAAGGCAACCAGATCCGCTCTGCCTTCTGCTACCATCAGCTCTGCATACTGGGGTTCTGTGTAACGGCCTACTGTAATAACGGGGATGGAAACAGCACGTTTGATTTCGGAAACGAAATCGGCGCTGAAGCCGCCGTGAACCAAGCTGGGTGCCCACATACATTCATCATGAAGATGCACAGCTCTGGAAACATGGATACCGTCTACGCCGCATTCTTTTTCCAGATAGGAAGCTACTGCTGCTGCATCCTGTGCGGTCTGACCGCCTTCTACGTCGTCTGTACCGTTGATACGGCAGAGGATCGCCAGAGAATTACCTGTTTTCTGACGGATATTTTCAATGATGAGTTTGATCAGGCGCATACGGTTTTCAAAGCTGCCGCCAAATTCATCTACACGTTTGTTTGTTCTTGCGGAAATAAATGTGCTGACCAGATAGCCGTGAGCGCAGTGGATTTCTACAGCGTCGGCACCTGCTTTTTTTGCTCTGACTGCTGCATCACCGTAGCATTCGATCAGACGGTACAGTTCTTCTCTGGAAATGGACTGAGGTGTTTCTCTGCCGCAGGATGCGGGGATTGCACTTGCTGCTTTCAGAGGGAAACCTGTGATTTTTGTGTTGCCTTCGGGGCCGGCATGCTGCAGCTGGATGGAAACCTTCGCACCGGCCTGATGGCAGGCTGCAATAGCTGCCTGGAAACTGCTTATTGTGCTGTCATCATAGAGACAGGGCTTTCTGGGGCCGCCTTTTGCTTCTTTATATACAACAGTTGCTTCAAATGTAATCAAACCAAAGCCGCCTTTTGCTCTTGCGCCATAGTAGGATGCAGAGCGTTCGCTCATGGTGCCGTCTGTGTTAGCGAAATTATTACCCATGGGAGACATTACAAAACGGTTCTTTACTTCCATAGGGCCAATCTGAATAGGCTGGAACATCTTTTCAAATTTCATTTCTTTTCCTCCGTTTCTTATTCTATTACGGTACAAGTACTTACTTCCGACGGTTTTACACGAAGCGCACCAATCTGGGGTACCAACGTTTGGAAATACGTTGTTCCGCGATGGGCTTCTACCGCTTCTTCATCTGCATATTTTTCAATGAAGTAATATACCTGAGGATTCCCTTGATCACTTACCAAATCGTAAGAAATACACCCCTTTTCCTGTCTGGTTTGTACGATCATCTCTTTTGCAAGCTGCAAAAACGCTTGCTGCATTCCCTGTTTCACGGTATTTTTTGCAATCAATACTACCATTACCGATCTTCTCCTCTTATTTCTCGGGCAATGCTTCAGGCCAAGCTGCCTGCAGTACCTTTACAGTATTTTCAAAATTGTATTTTGCTGCTTCTGCAACACCCTTTGCCAGGATCGCATCGCTGATGACCTCTACGCCCATTGCCTTGGGTTCGATGCCTTTTTCTTTCAGCATACGGCAGAAAGCTTCTGTGTCGCCGCAGCCTGTGCCGGGTGCCAGTCTGTCGTGCATAGATTCATCACGCAGGATGGATTTTGCATAGGGTCTGTCGTATACGTCGTTGATCTGAACAGAAATGATTTTTTCTGCAGGGATACCTTCCAGAACAGCCAGATCGATGGGCTGATTTGCTCTCAGCCAATGCCAGCTGTCCAGAATCAGTTTTGCATTGTCGCAGCCGCTTTCCTTTACAACTGCCCATGCTTTTTTCACATCAGGAAGACCGCTGTAGAGCATGGGTTCTACGCCAATGGTGTATTTGCCGGCTCTGTGGCACAGTTCTTTCAGCTTCTGTGCTGTGTGTTCTATGGAGTAGTTTTCCATCAGACCGCAGTTGATGTGGTTTACGCCAAACAGTTCACACATGTGGAAGCACATCTCTTGCTGCCACAAAAGTAATCATAAAGGGCAGCAGGAACTGTGCCATGGAAATAGCAAATTTTGTAAACAGGTTGGCAATGGCACCATTTTCTTTGAAGATTTCCATACAGGAAGGTGTGATGCTGGTATCCAAAAAGGAGTTTGCCATACCGCTGGAAATCATCAGGATGTATGCCAGCGCTGTATTTGTTGTAAAAGTAATACCGATAAAGAATATAGCGAAGAACACAACGCCTACCAGAGCACTGAGGCGTCTGCCATATTTATCGGAGAAAGGACCTGCAAAAGGGAATGCGATCAATCGCCCCAGACCAACGGCTGCGATGATTGCCATAACCTTGCTGACATCGAAGGTTCCGTCTGCCAGCTGATTTGCGCCCCACATAGCTGCGAAGTTCTGTTTATACTGACCCATGATCGTTACGGCGATACCTAAAATGAAGTAGGTTAAATATAACGCAATCGCCGTAGGATAATATTTTTTCTGATTCATTTCTTCCCCTCTTTTCTCTTATTTTACGAAAAAATTCTGTTTGATTTCTTCTACAGGCATGTCCAAACCGGTGTAAAGCTTTGCTGCGGCTGCTCCCTGATAGATGAGCATGCCCAGACCGCCGATAACCTTACAGCCTGCCGCTTCCGCTTCCTGCAGCAGCTTTGTTTTTTCCGGATCGTAAACCACATCTGTCACCACCAGTTCCTTGCGGAATAAGGAGTGGTCTGTGATGAGGCTCACATCCTCCAGAGGATGCATCCCAACCTTTGTGGCATTGGAAAGGATATCGCTGGTTTTGATTTCCTCTGCCAGCCGTTTTGCATCGTCCAGATCATATAATGTGATTTTCTGCTCCGGAAAAGCATCCTGATATTCTTTTGTTTTTTTCTCCGCCATCTCCCAGAAGGCATCTCTTTTGTTGAATACAGCGATCTCTCTGGCGCCATCCAGCAATGCCTGAGCCTGAATGGCAGAGGAAACACCGCCGGCTCCTAAAATCGTGATTTTCTTTCCTTTGATTTCTACCCCTTCCTGACGCAAGTTTTCCACATAACCTTCGCCGTCGGTGATGTAGCCTGTCAGGACACCATCTTCATTAACAATAGTGTTGCAGGCTCCCACCAGCTTTGCCGCCGGAGAGATACGATCCAGATAGTTGAGCACTTCCTGCTTACAGGGCATGGTGATATTGGCGCCCTTCATTCCAAAGGTGCGGAAAGCCTTGATCGCATCTTCTGTCTCATCTTTATCTACATCAAAGGCAAGATACTTGTAATCCAATTTCCATTTTTCAAAACAGTAGTTATACATGGCCGGGGATTTGGAATGCTCCACTGGGGAACCGATCAGCCCCAAAAGCCTTGTCTTTCCTGAAATCTCCATAAAAAGATTCTCCTTTGTCGTTTGTATTTCAGCGCCGCTGTTGTTTTGCAGGCTCAGTTTACCGCAGAAACTTCCAAAGCACAAATTGATTATTTAGTATATTTTGATAGATTTTGTCTATGTCGTATGCTATACTGAAAATTAAAAATAAGATAGAAATGCAATTTAAACGAGATCACTCTTGGGAAAGGAGTTCTTATGAATCTGTATCAGCTTCGTTATTTTGTCACCCTTGCGGAAACCAGCCACTTCGGCAAAGCCGCCGAAAGGCTCTGTATCGCCCAGCCCAGCCTAAGCCATGCCATCGCCCAGCTGGAAGCAGAACTGGGTGTGGTTCTCTTTGAACGGAAAAACCGTTCTTCTTCTCTGACAAAGGAAGGCAGACAATTTCTCTCCTATGTGGAAAAATCCTTGGAAATTCTGGACAGCGGTATCCAGACCATGGAGCGCATCTCCCACGGGGAAGGGGTCATTGAATTGGGTTTCCTGCGTACCCTTGGCATCTCCTTCATCCCCGAATTGGCAGCAGGCTTCCTGAAGGAACAAAAGGACAAGTCTATCCGCTTCGAGTTCCACAGCGGTATCTCTCAGCCTTTGCTGGAAGGTCTGAAGGCTGGGAAGTATGATATGGTTTTCTGCACAAAGATCGACTCCGAAAAATCCATCGAGTTTATCCCCGTTTCCAAGCAGGATCTTGTGCTTATCGTCCCCAGAGCGCATCCACTGGCAAACCGCTACACCGTTGATTTGACGGAAACCCTGCCCTATCCCCATGTCTATTTTGCGGAAAACTCCGGTCTGCGGGTGGTCATCGACCAGCTTTTCGATAAGATCGGCAAACGCCCCCAGATTGCTTATGAGATTCAGGAGGATCAGGTCATCGCCGGTTTGGTTGCTCAGGGCTTTGGCATCGCCGTGGTACCCTATATGGAAGAATTGCTTCGCCTGAATGTAAAGATCATCCAGATTTCCTATCCCTATTGGGAACGGAATTTCTATATGGCAACGCTGAAAGATCATTATCTGCCCCCTGTAGTGCAGAAATTCAAGCAATTCGTTATTGAAAAACATAGCCTATAAAAATAGACAAAAAAAACAGCATTTTTTTGACACATCGAAACCATCTATTTTCAAATAGATAATTTCTATCAAAAAAATGCTGTTTTTAATTTATTTGATTTCTACAAATGCCACATTGGTCTATTTTTCTGTTCAGCCCTTCTCGATCAAGTCCAGTACCTCTCTGATACTGAGCCCTTTCTCTCGGGCAATGCGGGCAAGATCATCATACTCATACTTGGAACGGGATACCCCATAGCCCGCAGAATCTTTACGATGCACGATGCCATAAGGTGTTTCCATCGCTGCGATCTTTCTATCCAGCACATAACGCTGGGTTTCCACCTGACGAATCCCAATTGTTGTTGTATATTGAAAGATCAGCCCAATGATATCTTCCTTGTCCTGCTCTCTGCACATCACACGGAGCAATGTACCGGGGCGGGATTTTTTCATGTAAATGGGAATCGTATAAACCTCAAGGGCGCCGCCTGCAAAGAGCCGTTCCATAGCAAAGCCGATCTCTTCCCCTGTCATATCGTCCACATTGCAGGAAAGCTCCAGAACGACATTCTTTTTGCTCTCTGTTTCTCCCAGCATGGCTCGAACGCAATTCGCCGCTTCAAAGTCCTTTTTGCCCATGCCATAGCCCACCGCCTGCACTTTCATCACAGGCATATTTCCAAAACGGGCGGCAAAATGCTTCAGCAGTGCGGCACCGGTAGGCGTACAAAGCTCGCCTTTGATACTGCCACCATAAACAGGCACATCCTTCAAAATATATGCCGTTGCCGGCGCAGGCACAGGCAGGATGCCATGGGCGCACTTGACCTGACCGCTGCCTACATGAACAGGCGAAACGACCACCTCATCCACAGCAAGCCGATCCATCAGCAGGCAGACTGCCGTGATATCTGCCACCGCATCCATAGTGCCCACCTCGTGAAAATGAATTTCTGTCACAGGCACGCCATGGGCATGGCTTTCCGCCTCCGCAATCAGCCCGTATACCGCCATAATATCCTTTTTCACTTTCCCAGGAAGGTGAAAATGCCCCATCACAAGATGTTCGATCTCGTGCATTCCCGTATGGTGATGGTGGTGTTCATGACTGTGGTGATGCTCATGGTCGTGATGATGCTCATAGCTGTGTTCATGGTCGTGATGCTCATGGCTGTGATGATGCTCATGACTATGTTGATACTCATGATCGTGATGATGTTCATGGTCATGATGATGGTCATGATGATGCTCATGACTATGTTGATACTCATGATCGTGATGATGTTCATGGTCATGATGATGGTCATGATGATGCTCATGGTCGTGATGATGTTCATGGCTGTGTTCATGCTCATGATGGTGGTCGTGGCTTTCCTCCTCTTCTCCATTCACCGTTACGGAGATATGGGTACCCGTAATGCCGCATTTTACAGAAGGTTCTCTTTCTATTTTCACGCCGGGAATGCCAAGGGCATTCAGTTCCGCAAGAAAAGCTTCTTTATCGGGCAGCAATTCCAGCAACGCCCCCGTCAGCATATCCCCTGCGGCCCCCATGCCGCAATCCAAATATAATGTTCTCATCGCTCATGCCTCCTTTTTTGCGTCCATGTGGTTAATCATGCTTGCCAGATAGCCTGCGCCAAAGCCATTATCGATATTGACCACCGACACCCCGCTGGCACAGGAATTCAGCATGGAAAGCAGGGCTGACAAGCCGCCAAAGGATGCCCCATAGCCGATACTGGTGGGAACAGCGATGACAGGACAATCTGCCAGACCGCCAATGACGCTGGCAAGGGCTCCTTCCATCCCCGCAATGGCAATGATGACACTGGCACCCATGATATCCTCCATATGAGCCAGTGTTCTATGGAGCCCCGCAACGCCCACATCATACAAACGCACCACATGATTGCCCAAAGCCTGGGCAGTCAAAGCCGCTTCTTCCGCTACAGGGATATCACTGGTGCCGCCGGTGGCGACAACGATGTTCCCAATCCCATCAGGTATGGGCAGCTTCCCAATGATGCCGACTCTTGCCTCCTTATGATACTCCAGTTCATAAGATTTGCCGATGATATCTGCCGCCTCCTGAGACATACGAGTGATCAGGATCGTATCCTGTCCATGTTTCTGCATCACTGCAAGGATGCCCATGATCTGCTCCGGTGTTTTCCCCGCACCATAGACCACTTCCGCCACACCTTGGCGCACCTTGCGGTGCAGGTCTACCTTTGCAAAGCCAATATCTTCAAAGGGCTCTGTCTTGATTTTCAGCAGTGCATCATCCACAGATATATCCCCCGAACGCACAGCTTCCAGAACCTTTTTGATCTCGTTGTTCATTCACGCACCTCCAAATCAAGCAGCACAGCATCGTAATATTTTTTGAGTTCCTCTGCGATCTCTTTTCTTTTTTCCAAAACCTTCGAAAGCTGTCCTTCCGGGAACTGCAGCCTTGCAGCACCGCCAAACAGTCTCACACGAAAATCCATCAGCCCAAGGGAAAACAGATAATCCTCTGCCTGCTCTGTTTTCTGCAATTTTTCTGCTGTAATGGATTCCCCTGTAGGGATACGTGTGGCAAGGCAGGCATAGGCAGGCTTTTTCCATGTGAACAATCCCGCTTCTTTGGACAATCGGCGGATTTCATTCTTTGTCAGCCCACATTCTCTGAGGGGAGAGCGTACAGACAATTCCCGCAACGCCCGCATACCGGGGCGGTCTCCTGCATCATCAGACGCATTGGTTCCATCCATCAGCACAGAAAATCCGTCTGCTGCAGCCACCTTTACGATTTCCGTAAAGATACGTTTCTTACAGTGGTAGCATCGGTCTGCAGGGTTTGCCGTTACCAGCGCATCCCCAAGCACATCCGCCTCCAACACCTTCATGTCTGCTCCCAGTTCTTTCGCCAGTCGTTTGGCATCCTCCAGTTCAAACTGGGGCTGAAAGGCAGATTTGACATAATAGGCGCGCACCTCTGCCCCATGCTTCTTCGCCGCATAAAGCAGATAGGCAGAATCCACGCCGCCGGAAAAAGCCAGAGCGACTTTGGGATTGATTCTAAAAAATTCTTGTAAATTCATATCATAACCTCGTTTTTTCCTACTTTATAAATTGCTCTGTCTGCGGTTAACATTTTTCCGCAGGTGATTGCCGATATTTGTGATACAAAGCAATGTCACCACCAGAAAAATACCGGGAATCAGGATGATCCACCATGCGCCAGAGAGCATACTCTTTTCCGATAAGGACAGCATACTGCCCCAGGAAATGATCTCCAAAGGCAGTCCAATGCCCAGAAAGCTCAATGTAGATTCAGAGACAATCGCTCCTCGTATGTTCATGACCACCATAAACATAATGGAAGAGATAAAGTTGGGCGTCAGGTGCTTCCACAAAATACGGAAGAAGCCTGCCCCCATGCACCTTGCAGCAATGACGTATTCACTGTTTCGAAGCTGCCGCACCTCTGTACGGACCACCTTGGCAATGCTCGTCCACCCGGTAATACCAATGACAAAGGAAATACTCAACACATTAGCTTTCCCCAATATAGCCTGCAGCAGAATCACCAGAAGCAGATTCGGGATACTGAGGAATACTTCCGTCAGCCGCATCAGCAGATCATCCAGCCACTTTGGCGCAAGCCCGCTGACGGCACCGAAAAGGATGGCAATGACAGTGGAAATCACCGTTGCAAAAAAGCCGATAAACAGAGAAATCCGCCCGCCGTACCAAATCATGGAGAAGATATCCCGCCCCATGGTATCGGTGCCAAACCAAAATTCTGCGTTTGGTGCTGTATTTGCATGGTACAAATCCATATAGGCAGGGTCTTTGGGAATGAATAAATCGCAGAACAAACACCCAAGAAGAATGACAGCCAACACTGCCATGGAAACAAGGGGCTTTCCTTCGTACCATTTCGCCTTTTTTGCTGTGGGCACCCCAATGGAACGAATGCCCACCTGCACAAAACGATCATCCAATTTCCGTCACCTCCGTTGTTTCAATGACCTCGCTTTCCCGCATCCGTGGATCGATGTGTTCATTGATAGTCTGGGAAATGATATTGCATAGAATCACCACTGCTCCCGACAGGATACACAGAAGCATCAGCAGATTATAATCCTGATATCGGGCACTTTCATAGGACAGGGTGCCGATACCGGGATAGGAAAATACGGTTTCGATGATATAGGTACCGCCCAGAATGTGGGGCACAGAAATCGCCATGATGCTGAGATAGGACGGGATGATGTTCCGCAGGCAATGGCGAAACAGAATACTTTTTTTATCCAATCCCTTTGATTTCGCCAGAAGCACATATTCTGCCCGGACTTCTTCCAATAGCTTGTTGCGGATCATATAAGCATAATACCACAAATGATTTAATACTACTATTGTCATGGGTAGGATCAAATGCAGGATACGGTCTGGAATATCGGTTGCCTTCCCGATGGAATAGGCACCGCTGCTGGGAAGCCAGCGCAGATGGATGGCAAAAATAAGAATCAGTACCAGAGACAGCCAAAATTCAGGGATACAGCTTATGATGGTTCCCACCTTACAAATCAGTTTATCCAGCCATTTTTCCTCATGCCATGCACACAGAATCCCCAGACCAAGGGCAAGAACGAAAATCAGTACAAATCCAACACCGCCCAAGACCAGCGTATTGACCAGCCTTCCGCCAATGACCTCCAGTACATCGGTTTTATACTTGAAGGAAATGCCGAAATTGCCTTTCAGTGCATTTTGGAGCCACCGAATATACTGCACATGGATGGGGTCATTCAGTCCCAAATTTTCCTCCGCCCATTGCCGCTCTGCCATGCTCATTTTTTCCACACGGTCTCCATAATAGGAAACCAGCGGGTCGCCGGGGGCAAGGCGCGCCACATAAAACACCACTACGGATAAGATCAGTACGCTCAAAAGAAAAATCAAAATCTTTTTTCCGTAATCAATATAAGGATTTTTCCGATTCATCTTTTCCCCCCTTTTCGCACCAGATGGTCATGGGAAATCTCAACCATCTCTCCATCCCGTCCAAACAAGGCAGGGTCAAATTCCTGCAGCACCCTCGCCCGTTCACGCCTAGGGTCAGGCACAGGGATAGCAGAAAGCAGCGATTTGGTATAAGGATGGGCCGGGGAAGAAAACAGTTCTTTCGTCGGTGCCACTTCCACCAGCTTTCCGCGATACAGCACGCCTACCCGATCACAAAGATATTTTACCACCGACAAATCGTGGGCAATAAAAAGGATAGAAAAGCCATGCTCTGCCTGCAGATGCTTGAACAGGTTGATAATTTGTGCCTGTATGGATACATCCAGAGAAGCAATGGGTTCATCTGCCACCAGCAACTCCGGCTCCATGGAAAGGGCGCGGGCAATGGCTACCCTCTGACGCATACCGCCGGATAATTCCGTAGGGTATTTCTCCAGATAAGATTTGTCCAAACCGACAGAATGAAGCTGAAACTCTGCTTCCGCCCGCACAGAGCCTCTGTTCGGCTTGATATGATGGATTTCCATGGGCTCCCCGATGATATCTGCCACCTTCATCCTGCCATTCAGGCTGGATGCGGAATCCTGAAAAATCAACTGACGGGAGGTCTGGAGCATTTTTTTGTGTTTCCGAAATTCTTTGGGGTCGGAAACATCGATGCCGTTATAAAATATCCTGCCGGAAGAAGGCTGATAGATATTCATGACGCATCTTGCCACCGTAGATTTTCCAGAACCGGATTCCCCCACCAAACCGAAAATTTCCCCTCTGCGAATCTGAAAAGAAAGGTCATCCACTGCTTTTATCACCATATTTTTCGTCAATGGAAACTGATGGGTCAGATGCTGCACATCCAGTATCAAATCATCCATGGAAATCACCTCCCATCGGCGGTGTTACTTTCGGTGCCCGTTCATCCAAAAGCCATGTTGCCGCATAGTGGGTATCACTGATCTGGAACATAGGCGGCATTTCTTCGTAATCAATTGCCAAAGCATATTCGTTTCGGCTGGCGAAAGCATCCCCGGGGGGCAGATCAATCATTGTGGGCGGTATACCTGGAATGGTATACAGTTCTTCTCCCTCCCCAGCAAAGGATGGCAAAGAGCGCATCAACACCCATGTATAAGGGTGACGAGGATCATAGAAAATTTCCTCCGCCGTACCAATTTCCACGATTTTCCCCGCATACATCACTGCTATTCTGTCGGCAACTCTGGCAACCACCCCCAGATCATGGGAAACAAATATCGTTGCTGTGCCCAGTTTTCGTTGGATATCCCGCAGCAGATCAAGGATTTGTGCCTGTATCGTCACATCCAGAGAGGTCGTCGGTTCATCCGCAAGGAGTATTTTGGGATTCGATGCCAATGCAATCGCCATTACACTGCGCTGACGCATCCCTCCGGAAAAATGATAGGGATACTGCCCATACCGCTGTTCTGGCTCTGTGATGCCCACCAGTTCCATCAATTCGATCACACGCTGATGGACTGCCTCCCGTTCCATTTTGGGATGATGGACCCGTACCGCCTCTGCGATCTGCTCGCCAATAGAAATCGTCGGATTCAGGGATACCATAGGATCCTGAAATACCATGGAAAACAGCCTGCCCCGCAGACGTTCCATATCCCGCTGACGATAATTGGTGATATCTATCCCATCCACAAGAATACTGCCCCCTGTGATACGGGCATTTTTGTGCAGCAGCTTCATTATGCTTTTGCAAAGCACACTTTTCCCGCAGCCCGATTCCCCAACAAGAGCCAAAACCTCTCCCGCATGCAGAGAAAAGGATACATCCCTCACTGCCTGCAGTTCCCCCTGGGGCGTATCAAAGCTGACTGATAAATTTTTAATTTCTAAAAGTTCTGCCATGATCCATCACCTGAAATGCAGAAGAAGGGACTGGCCTCCAGCCCCCGTTCTGCCATGCTTTTATTCTTCCATTGTCCATTCCGTTACGTTCCAGAAAATGCCTACGCCGTGGTGCCCCATCACTGTATGCGGGTCGATGCCTTTCACTCTGGCATCTGCCACATAATCCGCATCCACATAACAGATAAAGACATAGGCAGGGTCATTTGCCAGCGCTTCCTGAAATTTATCGTATGCTTCCCTGCGTTTTTCTGCATCGTCTGTCTGACGGGCTTCCGTCAGATATTTATCCACCTCTGCATTAGAGTAGCCGGAATAGTTGGCGCCTTTCTCCGTACCAAATACCTTGTATGTATGGTCATCCGCATCGAAGGGGCTGCCCCAGCCGATCAGATATGCCATCTGTCCATTCCAGTCTACCTGAGTGGGTACTTCCACCCTACAGTTGATGCCGATTTCCTGCAACTGCTGCGCTGCCGCCTGAGCCATATCCAGACGTACCTGATCCCCTGCGCCTACGCTGATGACAAAGCCGATTTCTTCCCCATTGCGTTCATAGAAGCCGCTTTCTCCCATGGTGCAGCCTGCCTTTTCCAAAATCCCCATGGCTTTTTCAGGGTCATAAGTATACTGTTCTACGTTTTCATTGTTGTAGATATTTCTCTGCAGGGGGCCATAGGCCACAATGCCATGCCCAAGCAAAACAGTATCCAAAATTGCCTGACGATCCAGACCATAGCAGATGGCAGGAATGATATCTTTATTCTCTGTCCAGTATGCATTTCGGAAGTTGAACAAGATACCACGATAATCGGAAGTCATCATGGGATAAACAACATGTTTTTCGTCATCCACAAAGGCTTCTGCATCCTTTGGTGTCAGCAAAGCGAGATCCAGTTCCCCGGAGCTCACCTGCAGCGCCTTTGCAGTATCATCCGTTACGATTTTGAAAACGATCCTATCGATATTGGGTTCGCCTTTGAAGTAAGCTTCATTTTTCACCAGAGTGATGGCCTGACCTTCCTCCCAGCTTTCCAGCTGATAGGGGCCTGTGCCCACAGGATTGCGGAAAAAGTCAGATTCCTGCATATTTTCCCCTTCCAGCAGATGTTTGGGCAATACGGACATTGTCATGTAGTCCAAAAATGCCACATTGGGTGCTGCCAGTTGAAAGGAAATCGTATGTTCATCAATGACCGTGATTTCCTGTACATCTTCGTAGTTGGGGGCATTTTCAGAACCGTTTTCAGGATCCATGATGGCTTCTATGGTAAATTTTACATCTTCTGCCATAAAGGGTTCGCCATCGTGCCATGTTACGTTTTCTTCCAAATCAAATGTATAAGTACAGGTCGATTCATCAAACGTCCAGTCCTTCGCCAGACAGGGAACGACCTGATTCGCCCCATCATGGGCAGTCAGACCATTGAAAAGCAGGATATTGATTTCGCCATGCTCATCCATGGCAGGATTGATACGGGTATAGTCGCCGCTGCCATATACAAGGGTTTCCGCATCAAAACTGGGTTCTGTGCCGCCGCACGCACCAAGGCTGAACAGCATGGTAAATGCCAGAAGTAATGTAGTAATTTTTTTCATAGCTTTCAGGGTTCCTTTCAAAATAACGCACCAATCCCCTGACGAAAATAAAAAAGACATAGGACTCTTCTTCAGAAAAGTCGTATGCCTTCTGCACATACATATATCAGGGTATTGGTACAAGGTGTTTCAGAAGCTTCGGCTTCTTTCCATTTGCTTCATGCAAATCATTCTATATTATTGTATAGATGATCCATTTGCTTGTCAATATAACGATATGGTTTCTTCTGTCTTTCATTGGTTCTTGCAGCGAAACAGTTGCTTCTTATTCTTGGGAAAATCAATATATCTGTAAAAGATTACACTCTTTTCCCCATTTCATAGGCCTCTTGCATCAGAGGTGTATTCTTCACAGCACCTGCCTCATAAACACCATTTCCATAAATGACACCCTTTTCCACAGATCCATCCAGACAAACCGCAAAGCCACGGAAACATTCCAGGGTACAATCCATTGCTGTTTTGTCTGCTTCTGCCGCAGTCATTATGTAATAGAATTCTTTGTTTTTCAGTTTTGTCCACTGGGCAACCGTACGGTCGATCACCGTTTTCATCTGGGCATCAATCGAATAGAAATAAACAGGGCTAGCCATAACGATCACATTCGCCCAATGCATTTCCTGAAGGATTTCCGCCATATCATCCTGGATGGCGCACACGCCGCCGTGCTCTCTGCAATAGTAGCACGCATTGCAGTATCCGATTTTTTTATCCCGAATAAAGATCTTTTTTACCTGATCGCCGGCTTCTTCCGCACCACGCATAAATGCGTCGCACAGCAAATCGGAATTTCCCCTTTTTCTTGGGCTCCCCGAAAGAATCAATACTTTTTTGCTCATTTTAATTCCTCCTTACCATTCCTTTTTCTCACCATCTGCATTTTGTTTTCCTTTTCGTTCTTCTACCATTTTTACAAACCATTCCACCATATTAGGATCTGTATGAGAAAAGAAGGAACTCTGTTTTTTATCAAGGGCTGCAATGGTTTCCATATCTGCATCAGTCAATTCAAAATCAAATACATTGAAATTTTGTTCCATACGTTCAATATGTGTAGATTTGGGGATGACCACGATACCCCTTTGCAGATGCCATCTGAGAATAACCTGTGCAGGTGTTTTCCCATACCGATCCCCAATGGCTTTCAATTCAGGAAGTTCAAACATGCCGCCACGGCCCTCGCCAAAGGGTGCCCACGCTTCCATCTGTACCCCATACTTCTCGTGCCACATTTTCGCTTCTTTCTGCTGATGATGGGGATGAATTTCAACCTGATTGACTGCAGGTCTTATTTTTGCAAAAGATGCCATATCTACCATACGATCCACATAAAAATTGGAAATGCCGATGGCACGAATTTTCCCTTCTTCATATAAATCTTCCAAGGCACGGTATGCACCAAAATAATCTGCAAAAGGCTGATGCAATAAGCAAAGATCCAGATAATCCACCTGCAGCTTCTTCATAGATTCCAGCACAGATGCTCTACAGGCATCATAGCCGTAATTTTCGATCCAAACCTTTGTCGTCAGAAAAATTTCTTCACGGGGGATGCCGCTCTTTTTGATGGCATTGCCTACTTCTTCCTCATTGAAGTAGGACTGGGCTGTATCGATCAGGTGATACCCTACCTGCAGCGCATCCAAAACACATCTTTCACATTCTTCCCGAGATACCTGATAGACACCGTATCCCAGCATCGGCATTTCCACACCATTGTTCAATTTCACATATTTCATACGATATGCCTCCTTTGTACTCCTTTCATGCAAATTGACTTTTTCATCTGCATTTGCTATGCTTTCATTGGATTTAAGTAAATTATAAAAGTTAAAGTCAACTTGAAGTCAATAGTCTTTTCAAATTTTTTCTTGGAGGTTCCTTATGGTATATACAATAGGTGAAATGGCAAAACGACTGGGCATTGCTCCATCCACCCTCAGATATTATGATCAGGAGGGGCTGCTCCCCTTTGTAGAACGTTCCAGCAATGGTAATCGTATATTCAAGGATGCAGACTATGAATGGCTGCAAATCATCGAATGTCTGAAAAAACCGGGATGCAGCTAAAAGATATTAAACAGTTCATTCACATGGCAATGCAGGGTGACGAAACCATCGATTCCCGCTTGCAGCTGATTATCAAGCAGCAGGAATCTGTCAAGCAGCAGATCCTCGAATTGCAGCAGACTTTAGAAACTCTAAACTTCAAGCGTTGGTATTACGAAACTGCCCAAACTGCCGGGACAACAGTAAACGCTCAATAGCGAGTACCCCCAAAAAATAAGAGCTGCCTCACAGCAGCC
>CAMBLO010000021.1 GCA_945868505.1 uncultured Clostridia bacterium
ATGGGGATGCTGAACCTGAGCCCGAACCGACACCTTCCTCCGGCGGTACGTTAAGTCAGGAGGAGATTGAAAAGTTGATGGGCAGCATGGGCGGTCAGGCGGAAACCAAGCAGCCGACACAGCCAACGCCGGAAGCGGCACCTCAGGGTGCGCAGCCACAGGCACAGGGCCAGCCGCATCCCCAGATGGGTATGTATGGGATGCCGCAGATGCCCAATGAACAGGGGATGCCCAACGGAATGCCGCCTATGGGGATGTACCCCTATGGCATGTATCCGCCTATGGGGATGTACCCCTACGGTATGTATCCGCCTTATGGTATGCCCGGATATGGAGAGGAACCTGCGAAAAAAACAAAAGAACCGAAGGAACCGAGGGAGCCTAAGGTTATCCATGTAAATCCCATTCAGACGCCGAATTTTGAAGAAGATGAGGATGAACTGAAACAGGAACAGGCGGAAAATCTTTCTTTGATTATGGATGTGCCCCTAGAAGTATCGGTTGAGATCGGTCGTACGAAAAAATGTGTCAAAGACATTCTGGAACTGACGGATGGTTCTTTAGTAGTGTTGGATAAACTGGCAGGAGAGCAGGTGGATATTTATGCCAATGGACAATGCATTGCCCGTGGGGATGTCGTTGTTGTGGAGGACAGCTTTGGTGTCAGAATCACAGAGATCGTCAAGCACGCCGATTGGAAGCTGGATGATCTGAAGAAAGATTAAAATGGAAATATATGCCCCAGAAAAAACAGGAGAGATAAAGGAATCTGTTTTGCAGGCGGGCATATCAGTTAGTGTAGATATTAAAACAAATAAAAGAAAAGAGGTTTATGAAATGGCGAAAATCTTATTGGTAGACGATGCGGCTTTTATGAGAATGATGGTAAAGGATACTCTGACAAAAAACGGATATGGTGATGCAGAGATCCATGAGGCTTCCGATGGCTTACAGGCAGTGGAAAAATATAATGAAGTGAAGCCTGATTTGGTAATTATGGATATTACAATGCCCAATATGGATGGTTTGGAAGCATTGAAAGCAATCAGAGGGAATGACCCCAATGCGAAAGTTGTTATGTGTTCTGCTATGGGTCAGGAAGCAATGGTTATTGATGCAATCAAATCCGGCGCTAAGGACTTTATCGTAAAGCCCTTCAAGCCCGATAGAATCCTGAAAACGGTAAAAGCTGTTCTGGGTTGATGCGCAGCATGAAAATCAGCAGTTTACCTAGATAGAAAAGAGTGATTTTTATTTTTTCTGAAATCGTGAGCCTGATCACCATGATAATTGTGGTGGCAGTGATATTATATCTGAGTTATGTGGTTAGCCGAAAAGTGGGCGGCGGGATGATACAAACAGGAATGTCCAAGAATATTCGAGTCATTGACCAAGCGATTATTGGGCGGGAGAAAAGTATTATCATCGTGCGAGTGGGCCAAAAGGATTATCTTTTGGGTGTTTCGCAGGACAGCATCCGCCTCTTACAGGAATTGGAAGAAGGACAGGTGGTGGATGCGGAAATGCATCCGGAAAATTCCTCGGGTTTTGCTTCTCTTTTAAAGGAAAGGCTGAAAAATGGAAGACAGAGCGGTCCGTTTTAACGTATGCTTTGTTTGGAATAAGATTTTTTATGTTGGGAGTGTAGTGTTTCGTGCAGGATGCAATAGTGAATATAAATGGTAATTCCATACAGACATTGGAACTGATATTCCTGATGACAGCGATTTCCCTTCTGCCTTTTGTGCTTTTGATGATGACCTGTTTTACCCGTATCATCATCGTTCTGTCTTTCACAAGAAGCGCCATGGGCGTACAGGCAACGCCTCCAAACTCTGTTTTGATTGGTCTTGCACTCTTTCTGACGCTGTTTATCATGTCGCCGGTAGTAGATGAAATTACGGAAACGGCTTATGTGCCTTACCGCAATGAACAGATTACACAGCAGGAAGCCCTGCAGCGAGGGGTAGTCCCCTTGAAGGAATTTATGCTGCGGCAGACGGAGCATAGTGCTTTGGCGCTGTATGAGGATATGGCGGGAATTGAAGCACCGGAAAAAGTGCAGGATCTGCCGCTGCGTGTAGTTGTTCCGGCTTTTATGACAACAGAACTGAAACGTGCTTTGGTGATGGGCTTTTTGATTTATGTTCCCTTTGTGCTGATTGATATTATTGTTTCCAGTACGCTGATGTCCATGGGTATGATTATGCTGCCTCCGGCAATGATTTCTTTGCCGTTCAAGCTGCTGCTCTTTATTACTGTGAATGGATGGGAGCTGTTGTTTTCAACGCTGGTACAAAGTTTCAATTAGGGAGGGATAGGATTTGGATAATGCACAGGCTTTGGATATTTTGAGAGCCGGCGTCATGATCGCTGTGAAGCTGAGTGCGCCGATACTTCTTCTGAGTATGGGGATTGGTATCCTGATCTCAATCATACAGGCAGCCACACAGATCCATGAGCAGACGCTGACGTTTGTGCCGAAGCTTTTGGTGATTGTTGTGGTTCTCTTGATGGCTGGCTCATGGATGCTGCAAGTGATGCAGCAATATGTCGTGGAGTTGTTCGGCATGATGTAAACGGAAGGAAGAATGGCTATGCTTGATATAGACGGAAGTATTGTATTATTTTCGTTGATTTTCATGAGGGTTTTTGCCTGTATCCAGTTCAATCCACTGTTTGGGCGGACGAATATCCCTATCATGGTCAAAGGCGGTATCATCATGGTGCTGACGATTCTGGTTTACAGTGTGAGCGAGCCGGTGACGATAGATACGGGAAATGTGATTGGTTATGCCGCATTGCTTTTGAAGGAGCTTGCGGTGGGCTATGTGCTGGGAATGGTATTCAATTTCTTTGCCAGCGCCATAATATTTGCCGGATCTGTGATCGACTATCAGATGGGGCTTTCTATGTCCAGTATTTATGATGCGCAGAGCAATGCTTCCATTTCTCTTTCCGCAACCTTGTTGAATATTTTGCTGATGGTTTGTTTTTTGACGACAGATGCACATTTGGTGGTTTTGAAAATTTTTCTGACTTCAGCGGATATTGTGCCCTATGGGAGCATTCGTCTAGGGCCGGAGGTGGCTTCGGCTGCACTGCATTTCTTTGCGCAGTTCATCTCTTTGGCTCTGCGTATTGCTATGCCCATGTTGGCAGTACAGCTTTTCGTAGAGGTCGGTATGGGGATTTTAATGAAAACAATACCGCAGATCAATATTTTCGTTGTAAATATTCAAACGAAGATTTTGGTGGGGTTATTGATAATACTGCTCTTGTTTTTCCCGATGTCTGATTTCATGTTGGACATCATAGAGGTTCTGGTGCAAAGTATGCGTGATATGCTTGTGACCATGCGAGGATAAAGGGGGGAACATAAGGTGCCCGGAGAGAAAACCGAGAAGGCCACGCCGAAGCGACGCCGGGACGAACGAAAAAAAGGTAATGTGTTCGTAGGCAAGGACATTGTGACTGTGTTTACATTGCTGGGCGGTTTTTATGTACTGAAATTTACATTTTTATCCGCCTATTCCACCTTGAAGGGATTCCTGCTGAAATATATGGGCTATATTGAAAGTATAGCGGATTTAAGCGGAGATCAGATTAGGGAAATGGCCTTCGATATCGTGATTACGGCGGCGAAAATCGTTGCGCCGATTATGGCACTTATTGTGATTTTATCCATTGCGGCTACGATGTTTCAGACAAAGCCGCTTTTTGTACTTGAAAGCCTAAAACCGAAATTTAATCGCCTGAGCCCATTACAAGGGCTGAAAAAAATTTTTTCACTGCGCAGTACAGTTGAACTGCTCAAAGGTCTGATTAAAATTTCAATTTTGTTTTACATATTATATGATTTTATCAAAGGGGAGATTCTGCAGCTTCCCCGGCTGCTGTCGATGGACCTGCTGACGGCCTGCGGCTATATGTTTCAGACTGTGTTTAGCATGGCTTTGAAAATCGCCATGGCATTTGCGGTAATTTCTGTGTTTGATTATTTCTATCAAAAATGGGAATACGAACGCCAGCTCAAAATGAGCAAGCAGGAGATCAAAGAGGAATATAAACAGTTGGAAGGGGATCCTCAGATCAAGGGTAAGATCAAAGAACTACAAAGAAAACGTGCTATGTCCAGAATGATGCAGCAGGTGCCGCAGGCGGATGTGGTTATCAAAAACCCAACGCATTTTGCAGTTGCCCTGCGATATGACCCGGAAAGGGATGAGGCCCCTGTTCTGTTGGCAAAAGGACAGGATGAATTGGCATTGCGTATCATAAAGACGGCGGAACAGCATGGGATTTTTGTGATTGAAAACAAACCTCTTGCCAGAGGGATTTACGCAGCAACAGATTTGAATCAGGCATTGCCCAGAGAATTTTATGGTGCGGTTGCCGAGATTCTTGTGCATGTTTATAAATTGAACCACAAGATTTAAATATATCTTGAATTGATTTTTAGCGGAGAAGCGAATATGAAAAAAATTCTGAGCAATGCGATTTCGTTATTCGTGATTGTCATTGTGTTATTGTTGGTGATACCACTCAATCCATTTATATTGGATATCTTTTTTATAATGAATATATCGATTTCGCTTATTATACTGCTGATTACGATGAATATTAAGGAGCCGTTGGAATTTTCCATTTTTCCTTCCCTCCTTTTGATAACGACCCTATTTCGTATTGGTTTGAACATATCGTCAACGCAGCTGATTCTGACAAAACAGGGACAAGCAGGTCAGGTTATTGCGGCTATCGGTACCTTCGTTTTGCAGGGAAATGCTGTTGTCGGCGTTATTATATTCCTGATTATTGTACTCGTTCAGTTCATTGTAATCACCAAAGGTGCGGAACGTGTCGCTGAAGTTGCAGCCAGATTCACGCTGGATGCTATGCCGGGGAAACAGATGGCAATTGACGCTGATCTAAGCACAGGGCTGATTACAGAAGAAGAAGCGAGAACACGCAGACATAAGATCCAGAAGGAAGCGGATTTTTATGGTGCCATGGATGGTGCGACGAAGATTGTAAAAGGTGATGCGGTCATGTCCATCATCATTACAACGATCAACTTTGTAGCAGGTGTCATCATTGGTATGGTACAGTCCAGTATGGATTTTGGTTCTGTGCTGCAAGTATATTCCATTGCAACGATTGGTGACGGTCTGGTTTCTCAGATTCCGGCACTGTTGATTTCCACTTCAACAGGTATGATCGTTACAAGATCTGTATCTGAGGGCAGCTTGAACACGGATGTTTCTGCCCAGTTCTTAGCACAGCCTCAGGCATTTTTGATTGGGGGCATCCTGCTTTTTGCTGTGGCACTGATGCCGGGAATGCCTCATATCCAGTTAGTTGTTGTTTCGGCGGCTCTGATTGCCCTAGGTCTGACAGCAAGACATCGGATGAAGGTGGCAGGCACCATGGGTGCTTCGGCGGAGGAAATGATGACTTCTGCGGAGGAGCAGCAGGAAATGGCTGTGACAGAGGAAGAATATTATAAAGATATCAATAATATCTATTCTCTGCTGAATGTGGAACCTGTGGAAATGGAAGTTGGCTATAGCCTGATCCCGCTGGTGGATGAATCCAGCGGCGGCAAGCTGATCAACCGTATCGTGATTTTCCGGCGGCAATATGCGCAGGAGATGGGCTTTGTGATTCCCCCCGTCCGTCTGCGTGATAGCTCAGCTTTGAATACCAATCAATATGTGATTAAAATCAAGGGGGAGGAAGTTGCTAAGGGCGAGATCCTGACGGATTATTATTTGGCTCTGGAGCCGCCGAATCCCACAGGGGAAATCGACGGCATCGAAACCATAGAACCTGCATACGGCATCCCCAGTAAATGGATCACACCTGATTTGAAGGAGATGGCGGAGATTTATGGCTATACCGTGATTGATCCGTTGTCTGTAATCGTAACCCACTTGTCAGAAACAATCAAGAAACACGTTTCGGAGCTGATGACACGCCAAGAAGTGACACAGTTGGTGAACAATTTGAAAAATCAGATGCCGGAACTGGTAGAAGAGGCTTTTCCCAATATCATTACTTACAGCGGTTTTCAGAAGGTGCTTTGCTCTCTTTTGAAGGAAGGTGTACCTATCAAAGATTTGGCAACCATTTTGGAAACGATTTTAGATTCTTCTGCCACAACCCGGGATTTGGATACGATCACAGAAAATGTGCGCGTGGCACTGAAACGCACCATCACCAGAAGATTTTGTATGGATGGACAGATGCGTGTCATTACTTTGGACGCAGAAGTGGAAAAACTGATTGCTTCCAGTCTTTCCAAAAATGAAAATGGACTGTATTTGGCTTTGAATCCGGAGGCAATGCAGAAAATTATCATGCAGCTTGCGGATATCGTGAAGAAGTTTGCAGAACTGGGACAACCTCCTATCATTTTGACCAGTCATGTTATCCGATTATATTTTTATCGCCTGATTGAGCAGTTTTATCCGGATATTTATGTGCTGTCCTTTAATGAGATCGGCAATAATGTACAGATACAGGCTATAGGCAATATTACCCTTTAACAAAGGAGGGGGCGTATGATTGAACGGGTTCATTTGGAGGAAAAAACAAATGAAGAACTTTTCCGGGAATACAAAAATACCGGAGATCCTCTGATCAAGCAGGAGCTTGTACTGAGATACATTTATATCGTCAAAAATATTGCCATCCAAATGAAAGGTGTTTATGTAAGCTTTGCGCAAATGGACGATATTATAAATGAGAGCGTGATCGTGCTGATGAATTCTATCGAGAAATTTGCTCCCAATATGAATGTAAAATTTGAAACCTATATTTCCAAACGGCTGCGAGGGCTTATCATTGATATGGCGCGCAAGCAAGACTGGATTCCACGCAATGTACGCAAAAATGCCCGTCTTATCGACAATGCTACCAATGAATTGTTCAATCAGCTTGGCAGATTTCCTTCAGATGAGGAAATGGCCGAATATTTAGGGGTGTCGCTGGAGAAATATCAGACGAAAATGCTGAATAAAACCAATTTGTATAATCTGGTTTCCCTAGATGCTTTTCTTGAGGGGCAGGGCAGCGGCGCACAAAATATTGCAGACACCGGTGAAACACCGGAGCAGCTTTTGGAGAATAAGGAGTTGAAAGATATCATGAAGCAGGGCATCGCCTCTCTGCGGCAAAATGAACAAACGGTGCTTTCCCTCCACTATAGGCAGGAACTGAATATGAAAGAGATCGCAGCGGTGATGAATCTAAGCGAATCCAGAATATCGCAAATACATAGCAATGCCTTGCGAAAGCTGCGGATCTATATGCAGGAGAATCAGAAAAAATAGAAAGGATCTGATGAGGTATGGTGAAAGGATTTTATAATCTGACATCCGGAATGCTGACGCAAAGGCGGAACTTGGATGTAATCAGTTCTAATATGGCAAATGTGAGTACAGCAGGTTTTAAGGCAGATCAACTGTCTTCCTCCACCTTTCGCAATGAATTGATGAGCAGGACAGGGAATACAGATAAATCCAACCCGGAAGGGCTGGCGGATGTAACCATGGCGCGGATTCCCAGAGAAACTATCACAGACTTTACACAGGGTGCCTTTCAGCCGACGGATAGAAAACTGGATCTTGCTGTGAGCGGAGATGGTTTCTTTCAGGTGCAAAGTAATGGTGGGGTACGCTATACCAGAAGCGGCTCCTTCAATTTGAATAATGACGGCTATATTTGTACGCAGGACGGCGGCCTGCTGCTGGGGGCGAATGGTCCCATACAAGTATTCGATCCTCAGGCGGGAGAGTTAACAAAAGATGGCGTTTCCATGGTGCAGTTTAGTGCAGAAAATATTCAAGTGGATGCCAACGGAGGGGTGTATGACAGTAATGGCAATTACCTGGACCGAATCCAACTGGTAACCGTTGCCAATACCGGTCAGTTAGTAAAAGAAGGTGCATATTTTACCGGCGGCGGAGAAGCATTGCCTGTCAGTGGCACGATTATGCAGGGGTATCTGGAGGCATCCAATGTGGATGCTTTAAAGGAAATGGTTTCCATGATAGAAAGTCAAAGACATTTGCAGAGTGCCGCCCAGGTTCTGAAGATGTATGACCAAATGATCAGCAAGGCTACTACGGAAATCGGCAAGATCAATTAAAAGCGCAGTATTAGTGAAACAGGAGTGTGAGATAGTATGGATTTGGCTTTCTATGCAGCGGCTGCCGGCGCATCGGCGCAGCAAAAGCGTCTCAATGTGGTTGCGAATAACTTAGCAAACCTGTCAACAGCGGGATTCAAGAAAGAGAGTGCTGTTTTTTCCAATCTGATTTATAATGAGCTGAATCCTCCGGCACAGGAGGGAACACAACTGAGTGCAAGCAGCGGCGCCAGAGTTGACAAGACCAATACGGATTTCTCTCAGGGGGATCTGCTGCCTTCCAATATGCCCTATGATTATGTTTTGGTTAGCGATGGTTTTTTTGCACTGAAAGACCCTGCGACGGGACAGATCACATATACAAGAGACGGTTCCTTCCGTTTATCCCAGCAGGCTAATGGGAGATTCCTGTTGGCAGCCGAAAACGGAAAACACGTTTTGGACAACGTGGGAGAGGTCATTGCAGTAGACCCTAATACAACAGAGGCATTGCCTGTGGGGGTGTATCGCTTCCGCACAAGGGAAGGGATGCTCCATGTTGGTGATAATGAATATTTACCCACAGAGAAAAACGGGCAGGCTGTTGCTGCGGAGAATAGCAGCGGTCTGGTATTACAGGGATATACAGAAAATTCCAATGTTAATATGGCAGATGAGATCGAGAAGATGATCGAAGCGCAAAGAGCGTATCAATATGCACTGAAAATGGTACAGACTGCTGATGAGGTTGAGACAACCATAAATAATCTGAGAGGATAAGAATAGGGGAGATGGCAATGGATTACAATAGATATAAAGACGAAACCAGTCTGAATTTTGACGTTTTAAAAGAGATCGGCAGCATCGGAACAGGAAACGCAGCGACCGCACTCTCCACTGTGCTGGGGCGGAAAATATCCATGACTTTGCCGGAAGTGAAGCTGGTGGAATTCAACAAAGCCATTTACGAACTGGGCGGTCCGGAAAAGATCGTTGCAGCCGTATTGGTAGAGTTTTCCGGAGAGGTGCATGGTGTGATGTTGTTCCTGCAAAACCTGAAATTTATTAACGTTGTTATGGAAGGTTTGCTGGAAAGACACATTGATGACCTGAGGGATATCACTGAGATGGAAGTGTCTGCACTGACTGAGGTTGGGAATATTATCATTTCTTCTTATGTGAATGCACTGTCCAGCCTGACAGGAATCACAATGAATTTATCAGTACCTTCTGTTTCCATAAATATGCTGGGAGGTATCATGAATGTGCCAATCGCCATGTATGGTTATACGATGGACAAGCTGTTGACCATCAACGGCACATTTGAATGTGATGGGGAGGAAGTATACAGCCGATTATTGATGCTTCCCAATGAGGAGTCTTTGGACTACATTATGCAGAAATTGGGGGTTGCAAATTGAAGAAACCATATATTGTCGGCATTGCCGATATGAAGCTGTGCCGGGCACCGGGGGTACTGGTTACATATGCACTCGGTTCTTGCATTGGTATATGCTTATATGATAATGTAATTAAGACGGCGGCTATGGTGCATATCATGCTGCCTACGGCACCACCGGGGGTACCTGTGGAGAATGTTTATAAATTTGCGGATACAGGCGTCAAAGAAGCAGTACGGAAGATGGTAGCCTTTGGTGCGGTGAGAAGCCGTATGATTTGTAAAATTGCTGGCGGTGCAAAAATGTTTGAAACTTTTAATAATCCGGAATGGGGTAATATTGGCGCAAGAAACGCAAAGAGCGTGAAGGAGGCTCTGCGTCGGGAAGGCATACGTCTGGTGAATGAGGACGTCGGCGCGGATTATGCCAGAACGCTGTTTTTCGATTCAGCAACAGGGATTGGTACGATTAAGGCATTTGGCAAACCGGAAAAAAAGCTGTAAAAAGTGATGCAGAAATAGTTTCGGTTTGTGGGTGCAAGTAGAGTGGACATTGAGGAGGCAGAACAATATGGATAACAAAACACCAAGAAACGGCATATTGCTTGAAACGGGCACAAATGAAATTGAAATCATGCAGTTTACCATAAATGGGATCCTTTATGGCATCAATGTGGCGAAGGTAAAGGAAATTATCATGTCCGATAAGGTTAAGCCCATGCCTCATGTACATCCTGCGGTAGAGGGAATCTTCAAACCGAGAGATCTTCTGATTACAGTGGTGGATCTGCCTTATTTTGTAACGGGAGAAGCGCAGGAGCATCATGAAAAGGATTTGTTCATTATTACGCATTTCAATAACCTGCATGTTGCATTCCGCGTACATACAGTTGTGGGAATCAGCCGCATTTCCTGGAGAGATATCATGAAACCGGATAAAACTGTTGCGGGCGAGGGAGATAGCATTACCACAGGGATTGCCCAGTGTGGACCGGATTTGGTCACAATACTGGATTTTGAGAAGATTGTGGCTGAGATCGCACCGGAAACATCCATTCAATTGTCTGAAATTGAGCATATGGGCACCCGTGAAAGAAGTTTAAAGCCCATCGTTTTGGCAGAGGACTCTGTTCTGCTTTCCAAGATCATTAAGGAAGCATTGGTGAAGGCTGGCTATGTAAATATTGAAAAATTCAATAATGGTCAGGAGGCATGGGATTATCTTTCAAAACTGTCGAAAGAAACAGATGAGAAGGATATCAAGGAAAAAGTATCACTTATTATCACGGACATTGAAATGCCCGAAATGGATGGACACCGATTGACAAAGCTGATAAAAACAGACAGCAAGTTAAAACAAGTGCCTGTTATCATTTTCTCCTCGCTGATTACACCGGAAATGCAGATAAAGGGCAAAGCAGTCGGTGCGGATGAACAGCTTTCTAAGCCGGAAATTGGTCATTTGGTAGAGGTTATGGATCAGCTCTTGGAAAAACAGTAAAGATAAAAAACAATTGAAGCTTCAAGAGCATATATGAAAGAAATGCGCTGCATTTGTGAGGTGTTGTCCAGTGTATAATTTTGTAGTGAAACAGCCTATCAAAACCAGAGACAATTTGTTGGTGGGAAATGAGATTTTATTTAATGTAGAAAACGAGATATATAATCAAAATAATGATTTCAGTGCGGCAGAAACAATTTCTACTTTTTTAACACAGAATAATGATAAAATCGATAAATCGATACTGAATTTCATAACATTCACACCGAATCTGCTGTTTAAAAATATGCCAAAACTGTTTAAAGAGGATGAATTGGTGATCCAGATCGAGGATAATGTTATTACCCATCCCCTTGCGCAGAAGATGGTGCAGAAATATAAGGAATCCGGTTATCAGATTGCTATCAATGATTTCCTCTTTCAGCCCCGTTATTTTGGATTTTTAGAATATACGGACTATATCAAAGTGAATATCAAGGGATTGGAAGCGTATGAAATCGATAATATCCTTCGTATGGGAAAAGGCTTCGGAAAGAAATGTATTGCAGCAAACATTGATTCGAAGGAAGCGTATGAATTTGCGAAAGAGTATGATTTTGATCTGTTTGAAGGATCATTTATTGCGGAAGCTGCTATCATCAAGGCGGAAAAGATGCAGTACCTGAAAAGTAACTTTTTCCAATTGGTCATTGCGGTGACAAAAGATATTCCTGATGTGGATGAGATAGAGAAGATTATTGAAAGGGACGCTGTGCTGACCTATCGTTTGCTTCGTATCGTCAATTCTGCACATTTTGCGCTGCGTTATAGAACGGCTTCGGTCAAGCAGGCCATCGTGGTATTGGGGCTGGAACAGCTAAAAAAATGGGTATATCTGTTGAGTTTCGATAAAGACATGGAAAATGAATCGGAAGATCTTCTAAAGATTTCCCTGCTGAGGGCGACATTCTGCTCAGAATTGATGGGAATGGCGGAGGAAATGCCCATAACAAAATCGGAGGCATATCTGATGGGGATGTTATCTGCCATGACACTGATGGTAGATGCACCGATGGAGGAGATTCTGCAGAATGTGCCTCTGGATGAAATCATCCGTGATGCATTGATTCTCCGTAAGGGCAGATGCGGCCTTCTGTTGGAACTGGTATTTAGTTACGAACGGGCAGAATGGGAAAGTATCAATAAATATGTGAAGGAACTTGGGATTCCTGCAAATGCCATTGCGCAGGTATATTTTGACTGTGTAGAGAATGTAAATGAGCTTTGGAGAGAATTACAGGAGGTTCGATTCCAGGAAGAAGATCTGGATGACGAGAAGCTGAAAAATACATTGACATGATTTTGGAATCGTATCAAGATATAAAAGCGGTAAAGCCGAAAGGCTTTACCGCTTTTGATATGCTTATCGTTTGTGGCGGGGATTGTTATGTACTGTCAGGCAAGCTTTTGTCAATTCTGTAATGATAAGGGTTTGAAATTGGTGTTCAAAAAAGCTTAGGAGCGGCGCAGTATTATCATAGTCTGTGATCATATATTTAGAGGGAAGATTGGTGAGGGCCAAGGCTGTAGCATCTGCAATGCAGCGGCTGCAGGTGCAAACACCAAAGCGTTCCAAATATTCCACCACATTATTTTTAACGATCTGCTCATACACATTGATAGAGTAAAATTCTTCTTCCGGGGCAGACGCTTCTTCCGCCACAGAGGGCGTTTCAGTCACAGGTGCGCTTTCATCAGCTTCTGCAACAGGTGGCACAGCTACAGGTGCGCTTTCATCAGCTTCTGCAACAGGTGGCACAGCTACAGGTGCGCTTTCATCAGCTTCTGCAGCAGGTGGCACAGCTACAGGTGTGCTTTCATCAGCTTCTGCAGCAGGTGGCACAGCTACAGGTGTGCTTTCATCAGCTTCTGCAGCAGGTGGTTCAGCCACAGGTGTATTTTCGTCAGTTTCGGTAATGGCTGCCTCGGGTATCTGGTCAGCCTTTATAACAGGTGCTTCTACGGCAGGAGAGGTTTCTGGGGCAGGAGTCTCTATCACAGGAGATGTTTCTTCCTGAGAAGGCAGTACCATGCCAAATTCCTGTTCCAGATTATCTTTAATCAGATTGGAAAGCTCCTCCGTATTTTCCGAAAGATGTAAAATATTTTCCATTTTTTCGGACTTTGGTTTGGCTTTCGGGGGTTCTGCCGGCGTTTCTTTTAACTCCGGAACGGGGGAAACCTCTTCTTCTGTCTGAATGGGATCTTCTGTTTTGGCAGGAGAAATCAGATTCAGCACATGAGCTGTTTTGCTGCTTTTTTTAGGCATAATCATATCCTCCTATCAGTTTTTTTCTGCGGTCAAGGCGAACACTTCGTCAATAAAAGCATGATAATCCAAAGAGGGCTTAGACTTGGGTGCATAATCCAAAATACTCTGACAATGGGCAGGAGCCTCTGCCACGGCAACACCCTGGCGGATCTTGGCATCGAATACTCTGGTATCCAATTGCGTGGCAATGGTTTCTGCCATTTCCAGTACCTCTTTGGAAAGGTTCAGATGCTTATTATACTTTGTCAGAAGAATGCCCAGTACATTCAGATTCTTATTATAAAACTTGACAACGGTATCTATGGTTTCCTTCAGCTGAGACACCCCCAAAAGGCTCAGGATTTCCGGAACCATGGGAATAATCAAGCAGTTGGAAGCAACATAGGCATTGACGGTAAGGATATTTAATGCTGGAGGTGTGTCAATGATGATATAATCATAAAGATGCTGCAAATCGGACAGAGCGTTTCTCAGAAGAAATTCTCTCCCGGGGCGGTTAAACTCCAGCTCTGCGCCGCTGAGCAGGATATTGGAAGGGATCACATCTCCATATTCTGTACGGGAAATAGCCCGTGTAACGCTTACCTTTTCCTTGAATACATCGTAAATAGTAGGGCTGTCCTCAATTTCAATGCCGAGACTGAAGCCCAGATTTCCCTGTGGGTCCAAATCTATACCAAGTACCTTTTTATTTTTTGCGGTAAGTCCACTGATCAGCGCACTTGAGGTTGTTGTTTTTCCAATACCGCCTTTTTGGTTTGTAACAGTGATAATAACAGCCAAATTTGATGCCTCCAATCTAAATTAAGTACCTTTTACTATTAATAAAAGTATACTATATGTCGATAAATAAGTATAGAAGGAAAATTTTAAAATTAGAAATTACTGCGGGCTGCCATGAGTTTTCGGGGGAATATACCGAATGTTGTGTCTCTCGTATTTGATGATTGTTTCATAAGAAATCAGGATATAAAAAGAAAAGGTGATGAGAATATGGCATCTGTAACAGGAACAACTTCGAGTTCAATTTTATCTTCATTGAGTAGCAAAAGATTTTCTGGTCTGGCTAGTGGATTGGATACGGATGAACTTGTAAAGAACATGACATCCAGTACGCGCTCCAAAATTGCAAAGATGGAGCAGCAGAAACAAAAAACACAATGGAAGATGGAAGCATATCGCTCCATCAGTTCAAAGCTGATTAGTTTTCAAAATAAATTCACCTCTTATACTTCTTCTACGAATCTGAGAAGTGCTGCATTTTACAGCAAGAGTGTGATTACTTCCGTGGGAGAAAACAGTAAATATGTGAAGGCAAGCGGCAGCGGCGATAATATTGGCAATGCAACGATTGCCGGTGTAAAGCAACTGGCTGCAAAGACCAGTTACGTTTCCGCTGCTCCTGTTTCTGGAAGTACATTGACAGGGGCTGAGATTGACGCGACCCAGGAAGTGAAGACCAGCAAGCTGGCAGGACAGAGCTTCAGCTTCACCTACAACAACAGTACATATACAATAAAGCTGGATGACAGCAAGGAATATGCATCTATGGATGATGTGGTGGCTGAGATCAATCTGCAGCTTCAAAAGACAGATTACGCAAGAGACGATAAAAAACTCAGTGAATATATCACGGCATCCAATGAAAACGGTAAGCTGAAAATTGATTTTGCGTCGGAAGAAGTGCGCAATATTGGGAATACCATTGAGATCACACGGGTGGGTAGCGAAATAGAAGATATTTTGGGCCTGACGAAGGGCAGCAAAGCTTCCGGTCAGGATGCGATCTTCGGCAAAGAAGTAACAGACGATGCGATCGCAGATGCTGTAACAAAGAGCAACATGGGCGATTTGTTGGCAGAAGAATCCTTTACCTTTGTTTACAATGGCAAATCTACTACCATCAAGCTGGGCAAAGCTGAAGAGCTGAAGGGTGCAGATGGAAATTTCGATATGGAAAAGGTAAAAACAGCTTTTCAGGATGGCCTGAATGAGGCGTTTGGCTCCGGTAGGGTTACTGTTGGCTGGGATGGGAAGCAGTTGAGTTTTGAAACAACAAAACCCGATGGTACAAAAGATACAACCTCTGTATTGACCCTTTCCAACGGTAGTTCGAAGGCACTGAAGGCACTGGGGCTGAAAGCAGGTGCCTCCAATCGGCTGAATACCAGCGCAGCACTGGCGGATTCCGGGTTTAACTTTAAAGGGGATGGAATTGACAAGTTGACTGATTATTCTATCCGTATCGTAGATAAGATTTCCGGGAAGGAATATGTGATAGACGAGACCACAGACGGTAAAAAATTCGATGCCAATACAAGCATGAAGGAAATCATGGAGGCCATCAATGCCAGTGATGCCAAGGTAAAGGTTACATACCTTTCTACAGCGGATAAGCTGAGCATCACTTCCACTCAGGATGGGGCCAGCGGTGATTTTGCAATCGTTGGCAGCGTGGATGCGGATGGTAATCCGAAATATAATCTGGGTCAGGCGATTTTCGGCGAGGGAATCCAGGGCAAGGATGTTGAAACCAGTGAATATGCGGTGACGAAGGGGCAGGATGCCATTATTTGGGTGGATTATGACGGTGAAGGCGGTGCAGATCCCGTAGAGGTCACCAGAAGCTCCAATACCTTTGATCTGAATGGCATGAATGTGACAGTGACAGGTACATTCAATGTGACGGAAACAGGAGAACTGGATAAAAGCGGCGAGGCTGTCTCCTTTGAAGCAAAGGCGGATGCGGATAAAATTACTAGTGCCGTGAAGGAAATGATTGACACCTATAACGAGATCATAGAGCTTTCTAATAAAATGGTAAGCGAAAAACCCAATCGCGATTATGCACCTCTGACAAATGAACAGAAAGAGGAAATGAGCGAGGATGAAATCAAGAACTGGAACGAAAAAGCACAGGCGGGGATGTTATTCAATGATTCTGACCTGAGAAACTTTACCAACGAAATTCGTTTCCTGTTTGAATCTGACGCTGCAACCATCAAGGAGCTGGAAGAAATCGGTATCACATCTGCGACTTCCTACAGCAACAACGGTAAGATAAACTTTGATGAATCTGCCTTCAAAAATGCTGTGGAAAATAATTTGGATACGGTTAAAAAGCTTTTTACAGCAACGGAGAAAAGCTATACTGACGAAAACGGTCAGAAGGTGGTTACGCAGGAAGGCGGCATTATGAACAATATCAAGACCGTATTTGATAAATATGCCGCAGTGGATACGGCACGAAAGGGTATTTTTGTGCAGGCTGCCGGTGCAACGGAATCTCCTTTGTCTATGCTGGATAACTTCCTGCAAAAGCAGATGGATGGATATAATGATATGATTTCTACGCTGCAGGATAAACTGAAGGATGAGGCAGAGCGTTATTACGATCGGTTCGCCAATCTGGAAGTATACATCAATAACATGAACTCTCAAAGCAGTTGGCTGAGTCAGCAGTTAGGCTATTGATTTCATGACGAATGATGGTATAGGAGAGAATGTAATATGAACATGAATGGATATCAGCAGTATAAACAGCAGTCTGTGGATACGATGACAAGCGGCGAAATGCTCACCCTGCTTTTTGATGGGGCCATACGGAATCTGACTTCTGCGGAACTGGCGTTGAAGCGGCAGGATTATGATGCCTTTGAGGTATCTGTCGGAAAAGCAGAAAAGATTATCAGATATCTGAGCGGGATGCTGAATATGAATTATGAAATCAGCAAGGATTTATACCGCTTATATGATTATTTCCTGTTTGAACTGGGGCGGCTGCGCGCCGGTCGCAAACAGGAAATCGTGGAGGAACTGAAGAGGATGCTTGCCGATCTGCGGGATACTTTCAAGGAAGCAGACCGCATCGCATCCAATCCGAAGTAAGCGGTGCAGTTTGGCTGCAGAATAAACCAATGGCGGAGAGGAAAACCCATGGAAGAAAAGGAAATCCTACAGGAAATCGCTGTTCATCTTCAAAAAAAATATAATGGTTTCAACGAGATTGATAGGATAACGAAGCAGCTGCAGGATGCTTTGGGGTATGACGATATTGTCACTATACGGATGCTGATTCGGATGCGTCAACAGGAAATGGAAACCATTGACGGGGTGGATGTGCGGCTGAAAGCACTTTTGGCGCAGTTGACAGAGGAGCAGAAAAAAGCCCTGAAAGATGGAGATTGTCTCCATTTTTCAGGGGAAAATGCGGCAATGGTGCAAAAAATTGCAGAGATACAAAAGAAAAACAAAAGGCTTCTGGAAAAACTCATTGAGCAGGATAAGCGGGTCAATCTGAAGCTGGCAGGGGAAAAAAGCTATTACCGAAAATAACCCTTATTTCCCAATACTCCAGACGGGGTCACCTGCATCATCGCTGGGTTTGATCTCGCTGCGGATGAGTTCATACGCCCAGGGGGAAAGGCTGTTGTCGATGCTGTTTGGATCTGCGATCAGCAAATCCCCTTCCAAAGTAACATTTCGGATGATGATAAAATGTCCGCTGGAGGTGAAGTGGCCTTCGCCCATCAGCATGACGATGAGCCGCCCGGCATATAATTCATTGAGCATAGAACGATAGGAAAGGTCTTTCAGGCTTCTGGCATCCAACCCCCATGCGCGGGCACCTTCGGGGATGATGGAATGGTAGGAGCCACTGTTTTGTGAAAAAAAGCCATTTTCATAGCACCATTCTGCCATTTCATCCGGCGGAATGGTTTCCTCTGTGAAAGTGGATACTAACATGGAAAGCACAGTCGGCCCACAGCCATAGGCAGCAATGCGATTTTGTGGGCCGTAGTTTTTCTCTGCCCATCTTGCGTCGGTTTGGTTGAAATATATGAGATCGCGGGAGGCGGCAGGAAGAATCATATCGTTGGAGAGGGAGGCTGTGGGTGCAGGCTCCGCTTTTTCTGCGGATAAAGGCACCGAGTCCATATTTTCAAGGGTTGCACTGAAAGGACCGCAGGATAAGAAGAAAAAGGAAAGTAAAAACAGTATGATTTTCATGGGTTGTCTCCTTTCAGTGTATTTTGGCGGAGGGGAGCCGCTTTCCGCGCCTACGATATATTATAACATGAAAAGATAAAGAGAGAAAGAAAACCAAAGACGGGGATGAAAAAATGCCGACAGAGAAAAAAGAAGATAAAATCATATTACGGTTTGAAAACGTTTCCAAGCTCTATAATTACGAGACCCATTCCCTGCGGAATTTGAATCTGACTGTGGAGCAGGGGGAATTTCTTTTTATCTGTGGGCGGACAGGCTCCGGCAAGAGTACCTTTCTGCGGCTCATCACCCGGGAATTAAGCCCCACTTCGGGGAAGATTTTTTTCGACGGAGAAGAAATCACTGCCATGAAGCACAGGGATATTCCATATCTGCGGCGAAAAATCGGCGTAATCCGCCAGAATGGCGAGATTTTTTTGGAGGAGCGCACAGTGGCGCAAAATCTGGAATTTGTGATGCGGGCAACAGGCCATGAGGAGGATACCTTGCGCCAGCGGGCATTGAAGGCCCTTTCCATGGTGGGGCTTGGCAAAAAAGCCGATTGCCTGCCGCGGGAACTTTCGGGGGGAGAACGCAAGCGGGTGGAGATTGCCAGAGCATTGGTGAATAATCCCCGCATTATCATTGCCGATGAGCCAACCGCCAGCTTGGACAGGGACCTTTCTTGGGATATTATGAGCCTTTTTGAGGATATCAATCAATTGGGCGTGACCCTCATCATCGTGACCCATGATAAGGAAATCGTCAATATCATGCGGAAGCGGGTGGTGACCTTTGCCCACGGCAAGCTGCTGGGGGATGTGAAGCGGGGGCGCTATGGCGATTTGCTTTAAATGAAAAAAATTTGCAAAAAACTATAATATAATTCCAAAAAATACCGATATATAAATTAGCAAGGGAAAAAGGAACGCCAGCCGGCGGCGGCTCCTTCTACTTTGGAAAAACTTTTTACTTAACTAGCCGGGGAAAAAGGACTTTCCCCGTGTAAACACATGGAGGTATCTTTATGAGAATTCAACACAATATTTCCGCATTAAACTCTTACAGACAGTTGGGCAATAACAACAACGCTCTGTCCAAAAACCTGGAAAAACTGTCCTCCGGTTACAGAATCAACCGTGCAGGCGATGACGCAGCAGGTCTGGCAATCTCCGAAAAAATGAGAGCGCAGATCAAAGGTCTGGAAGCTGCAACAAAGAATGCCAACGATGGTATCTCTCTGGTACAGACAGCAGAAGGCGCGCTGACAGAAGTACATTCCATGCTGAACAGAATGACATATCTGGCTACACAGTCTGCCAACGGTACATACGACGACGCAGTTGACCGTGAAAACCTGCAGAAGGAAGTAACTTCCCTGTTGTCTGAAGTAGACCGTATTTCCGAAGCAACAAACTACAACGGCATCAACCTGCTGGATGGTAGTCTGGGTACAAGCGGCACTTCCAAATCTAGCACAGTAGAAGCAGACTTGAGCAAGCTGGGTATTGATATCACTGCTAATGCTAAAGACATTGCTGCTGTGAAGGGTGCGTATACTACAAGTGATTTCACAGATTTTGCTACTCCTAAAGAGGGAGATAAGTTCACGTACACGGTTAACTTTACCGATAAAGATGGTAATGAACAGTCCATCACCACAACGATTCGGGTTGGTAAGCCTGACACTGGCAACAAAGCGGAACTCTATTTGGAGGATGGCACAGAGAACGGCAAGAAGTTGACGGCTGACATTGCTAACGTTACTACTAATTTTACAAAATCCGAGTTGGCAGCGGCTTTTAAAGAAGCACTGATGGAGAATGATACCATCAAGGCAAACTTCGATGTAACGGTGTCTACTAACGCTTTGAAGTTTGAGGCTCGCGAGGGCGGTAGCGCAGGTGCTGTTCTGAACTCTGTTCAGTACTCCTCACTGAAAAAGACGGATGCAGATGCCAAAAAAGATCCCACCCAGTATGCAACTAAGGTGGATGTAACAACAAAGGCTGCTGATGCAATGAAGGCGTATAACTTCACAAATGCAAAGGTATGGAACAATGATGGCAACTATGCAGCTGGGGAAAAGAATCTGGAAGATGCTATTTTTGAAGTAAATGGCAAGAAATTTGCTTTCGTAAACGGCACTCTGTCCGAAAAAGATATGGCAGCATTGAGAGATGCCGGCGTGGAACATTGGGTACAAACTGCGGGGAATACAGCACCTGCTGAGGCAGATGTTACAGCTATGGCTGAAAAGATTGCCAAGGAAACAGGCTTGGTAGTAGAACAGGGTAAATCTGGTGGTGGTGCTTGGACACCCGGTACAACTGGTACAGACACAGAAGTTGTATTCAAGAACAGCACACTGACCGACAGCAAAGCAGGTCAGGGTCTGAGACTGCAGATTGGTGATACAGCAGAAGAATTCAACCAGTTGACAGTATCCGTTGGTGATATGAGCTCCAAATCTCTGGGCATTGCTGATGTGAATATCTCCACACAGGATGGCGCAGCAGCGGCAATCGAAAAAATCAAAACTGCTATCAACACAGTATCCTCCACTCGTGGTGACTTGGGTGCTGTTCAGAACAGACTGGAACACACAATCAACAACCTGGGTGTAACAAGCGAAAACATGACAGCTGCTGAAAGCCGTATCAGAGATACAGACATGGCAGAAGAAATGATGAACTACACCAAGAATAACATCCTGATTCAGGCTGCACAGGCTATGTTGGCACAGGCTAATCAGGTTCCTCAGGGCGTTCTGCAGCTTCTGCGTTAAGCGCTTGAGGGCAAAGCCATTTAGGTTTCTAATGTGTAGGACTTCTAATATGGATGAATTTGCTAAAGGAAATAGAAAGGGTCGGGCGTATGCCCGACCTTTTTTTCATGCAGAAAACCATAGAAAAAACGCAAAAAAAGAGGAGCCTGCTTAGGGCTCCTCGTTTTTTTGTCCTGTATGCAGCATTTTCTGAATCAAAGAGAGATTCACTTCGGCTGCTGCGGATTGCATATTTGTTTGTGCTGCGGTCAGCAATTCCTCACGCATAATGGAAAGTCCTCTTGGTGCATCAATGGCAATCTTCACACGGTCGGAACCGATTTCAGAAATGCGGATGGTCACATCTTCTCCTATGCGTATGGCTTCGCCCGCTTTTCTCTGCAATATCAGCATTTGTCATTTCTCCTTTACAAATTCATGAAACGGATGCTTGAATGCATAGCGGTTGTCTTCTAATACGACTTGAAGGGCCTGCCGCGTTTCCCCATTGATGACCAGAGGGCAGCGGAGATTTACCGAGCTTTTCTTTACATCATCGTTTAATACGCAGATGTTATAGCATAACAGTGCTTCCCCATCGGGAGAGCCCAGCTTTTCCAAATCCTTTTCCGAAAGCTGCGGACGATAATCCGATAGGAAGCAGAAGGGATTCATGACGATAAAAGCCAGTTGCTCGTCTTCCAGATTTTGCAGACACAACAGACCGCCGTTATCCTTTTCAAAGCGAATCAGCAAAAAATGCTTGTTTTCTTCAAATCCGAAGATTCCGTTTTCAAAAGTAATCACTTCTTCCTCTGTATAAGAGAGGCTGCCAAAATATTTTGTATTGATATCCATTTTTTCACTCCTATTTGCAATTATGCCTTCACATCAAGAGGTTCATACCCCGGAGCGGCACTGGGCGGCACATACAGGGGCTCGCCGATATATTCGATGCGGAGTTCCGGCATTTGGGTAATGATAAATTCAATATCCCCGGGAATAAATTCAACAGAGCCGTTTTGTGTTCTCCAATCGAAGTTCATTTTATCCAATTGGTAGTCGATGGTAAGGTCTCCGCCTTCCGAGGAGATTTCTACTCCGCTTTGGGGAATAAATTCGATGTTATAATCCTTTGGCTGTGCAAACACATCAGTATGGTTTTCGATAATCTGTCCCAAAACATCCTCCCCCAATTTTGCTTTCAATAATAAATGACCTTCACTGGCATAGGTTGCCGTTGCTTCATAGGCGGCTGTTCGCCCTCTTTGGGCATATTCCTGAATGGAGCTGCCGACACTGGCAGGGCGGATAGAATCCCGCGCATTGAAGCTATCCAATTTTAATCGAATAGGGCTGCTTTTGATCCGCAGACCGCCTTTCTGTCTGGAGACCTCTAAATCTGCTGAGGCATTGTTATATTCCAGCTTTGCATGGGTTACTTTTATTTCAAAGGCGATCGGGATGTTTGTAATTTTTAATAATGGTTCCATTACTACACCTCCGTGATGATTGATAAAACATTGATACGAAAATAATATGGATGAATTTGCTTGCAGTTGTATCTCATTTTTATCTCATAAAATCGATGAGGGATTGGGAAACGATATTTGTCCCTACTTTTAAAGCGGCATTATAAGCGTAACCCTGCCATGTATAGTTGGAAATTGCTTCCGCCATATCCACCATTTCGATGTCGGTGATACGCTCATTCAGTGTGTCGTTATACTGTTCCAGACGGGTCAATGTACCGGAGAGGAATTGCTGCTTGACACCCAGACCGGATTCATAGTCTGTTATGGTATCCACGCAGTCGTCTTGGAATTTTTCGACCATTTGTCTGAATTTTTCATGATCGAAGGAATCATTTTCCAATTCATCTGCCATCTGCCCTAACAGGACAACTACATTATTGCTGTAGCCCTGAGCATCTTTGCCATAGCCCAGCATATTGATGCCCGGTGTAGCTGAATTGAATGCACTGTTTTCGATGATTTTGCCGTCTTTTTCTACGATACCGAAGCCCAAATCGATATAAAGAGCATCTTTTGTGAGAGGCTCCATGGCAGCCTCATCGTTTACATCCAACCCTCTGTAGGTCAGCGTTTTCCCATCTTCTGAAAGAACAAAAGGCGGCTCTTTGGTGGATGTGCCGCCAAAGAGATAACGCCCGCTGACTTGCGAGTTTGCAGAAAGAACGATGGACTGCTGCATACCCCGCAGTGTTTCCGCATAGGTTTTTCGTTCGGATTCGCTGCTGGTGCCGTTGAGGGCTTTCAGTGCGTCGGGGTTTACAGTGGTGGTGATGATGTTTGAAATCTGCATAGCAGAACTGGTTACCTCATCCATCAGGGACTGGGTTTGCAGTGTCATTTCCATTTGTGTTGCATTATCGCGGAACTGTCTGCGTAATTGGAACGCACGGTTCGCAGCAGCAGGGTCTTCGGCAATCGTATTGAAATTTCTCTGTGTCAACACGCGGTTTTGTGCTGTATTCCAGCGACCCAGAGCAAGATTCAGATTACGGTTGTATCCCTGCATGATTGATTTTGTCGTAATACGCATACTATCCTCCTCCTAAATATAAGGTTTAAGATGTTATCTACCAACCAAACCAGTGTTTGTAATCAGTGTACTCAGCATATCATCCAATGCCGTCATCAGGCGGGCGGATGCGTTATAGGACTGCTGATAGCGCATGATATTCATGGCTTCTTCATCTAGACTGACGCCGGTCACTGCTTCACGGTTTTCGGAAATACTGGAAGCAAGCTGAGAATAGTTGTTTAGATGCTCTGTGGCTGTCTGAATATCCAGCCCCAGAGTGACCCCGATATTGGTAAAAGCTTCTTCAAAGGTGCCGTTAAAAACGAGAGTGCCATCGTCGGCGCCTGTTGTGGTATATTTCATTTTTTCGCCGAACAGGGAAATGAAATGAAGGATATTGCTGTTGTCTCCTTCGGGGGCATCTTTGTCTTTGGAAGCGGTGATGCCATAAGAGTTATCCATCCAGCCATCGGCCAAGGCGATATTTCCGGCTGTGATCTTACTGCCGTCCTGACTTTTAAACAAATTATGTTCCACAGGGTCGCCGTTTGCATCTGTAAATGGATTCCCTGCCGGATTATTTGCTTCGTTCATAACAGTTGCAAATTTGTTTGCCAATGTATCCAACATATTTTTAAAATAACCGATACCACGGATGTTGTTGGGAGGATCATCATATTCAGCGGAATAATTCAGCATATCCAGAGAACCCTTCAGCTTGCCATCGGTCAAAAGGTCATTGATGGAAGCAACCGCAGCACCTGCGGTCTTGGAATCCTCCAGTGCTTGCTTTGCGGCATCGCGGGCAGCTGTTGCGGCTGCAACATCATCCTCGGCCTTGTTGCCGCCTACCAAGGGGGTGTTGGTGACCAGATTTGTGGTGATCGGATTGCTGGCGGTGTCCTTTAAGTCTAAAGCAGCTAAAGCAGCAGGATCTGATGGCAGATTTTCTACAGCCTTTTCGTATGCCTTTTGAGAAGTATCATATGTTTTTTGGTAACTGTTTACGGCACTTTGCGCCTTTGTTAATTCATTCTTTGCTTTTGTGTATTCTTCTGTTGCAGTTTTCATTTCTGCATATTTGGCTGCTTTTTCATCTGCATCGTCGCCTTTCAGGGCGTTTTCATAGGCAGTAATGGCATCAGCCCGTTTTTGCTTGGCAGTGCTTTCTACACCCTCTGCAGCTGTCAATGCTGTCTGCAAGTTGTTCATCTGTGCCAGCTTTTCTGCAAAGTCATTATGTGCATTTTCAAAATCAGGCTTTACATTGTTTAATATGTCAGTTGCTCGCTGTAATGCGGCTTCTGCTGTTTTTAGCGTAGATGTCAGTTCTGTATCATCGGGACTTAATGCACCAAGACCGATGTTCCATGTGCCGTCGGCTTGTTCCTCGAGAGTGAATTCGCGGATCTGTTCATCGGCAACAATGGAGATACTTTTACCATCCTTGCCTGTCATGGTGATGTGCAGTTCATCTACAGTAGTAGAATCAGAAACCTGAACAGGCTTGTAGTTTACTTTAATCTTCATATAACCGGCAAGCTCATCAATCAGAAGATTTCGCTGGTCTTTTAATTCCAACGCACTGTCCCCCAAGATTTCATTGCTTTTGATGGACAGATTCAGTTCCTGAATCGATTTCAAAATTTTATTGACCCGGGGCACATCTATATTTTGCAGGTCATACTCCAGATTTTCTTCTACTTCATTGATTCGCTTGCTATAGCTGTTGAACAGTGTGACAAGGGATTGACAGGAGGTTTTGACCATTGTGTCAAATTCTTTATTGCCTACCTGATTGCTGAGTTGCTGCAGTTTGTTGAGAACATCACCCAATTGGTTGAAGATGCCGCCATCGCCCAAAGAGTCCTCGCCGGCATTTTTTACTTCATCCAGGATTTTCTGCAGATCGCTCAGGACACTGAGCTTCACATCTTGTTCGCCAACATGGGCCACCTCATTGCGATAGCGTAAATCCAAAAAGGGGTCCCGCAGTTGAGAGGTACCCGTAACCAATACACCGTTGCCGATATTTGTTCTGAATTGAGAGGCATAGCGATAGGAACCGCCATAGTTGATGCTAATCTGATCGAGCCGCTGCCGTGTGTAGCCTTCTGTGCTGGAGTTCGTTAAGTTTTGACCGGTGATCTCAAGACCTTTTTGGCTGGCAGAAAGCCCCAGACGGGCTGTCATAAAGCCGCCGAATGTCGAATTAATCATAGTTATACACCTCTGTTTCGATTTAAGTTACAGACTCCGACCGAATCAAACTTTTCGGCTGGTAAATGTTCTGGGATTTTGTGTTTTTTCGCCCTGAACGGAATAGGCAACATTCCCATTCAGGGGAGAGCCTGTGAGGGCTTCCACCTCTGCATTGATTCGATGAAGATTTACTTCGATTGCGGTTTTGGCTCTGTTATAGATTTCCCCGTAAATTTTAAGGTTTTTTTCCAATTCAAGAAAAGCGGCCTGTAGGCCCTCTTTTTCTTCGGGAGCAGCATTTGCGATGATTTGTTTTAATGTCATATCTTCAGCGTTCATAGCTTTTTGAATATTGATACGTTTTTGTTCAAGGCCTTTGGAACGCAGCAGAAGTGCTTGCTCTTTTTTGATACAGTCTTCGATGACTAAAATATGATTTTTGATGGCTGCTTGAAATTTTTCTTCTTCCACCACGGAAATTTCCTTCAGAAAAGCACTGGTTTCAGTCAATACTTTCTGCAGTTCTTCTGTTTGGTTCATATTAAAAATCCTTTCCCCATTTCAAAAAATTCATTGCAACATAGAGAAACTCTTGTCTTTTGCCGATAGCCAAGCATTAGGACAGGAGCATTTTTTTTGCAATTTCATCAATCACGATCTGGTAGCTGCCGCTTTGCACCTGTGCTTTCAGCTCTTCCACTTTTTGAGGATCGCTGGGAGAGGATGACTCTTTCAAGATTTTTTTGGAAAGCTCTCTGGCAAAAGTAGTTTCATCAAGAGTTTTTCTGGAACTGATGGTGATGGCGTCAAAATTTTTGGTATTCTTTTTTTCCGTACCATTGACAGACGACCGATTGTTCAATTTTGCGATGTTTATATGATTCATATAACTTTCTTCCCTGTATATCTTCATCGTACCACCTCACAATCCATATATTTTTTAAAGAATTTCTATATAATATATCGTCATAACTATATATAAAAATAACACTTTGCGACTGTTTTTTTCCCGATTCTTTCATAAAAATTTCCCGTTTCTCCTGCTGCTTCAAGGAGAAAAAAACAGGGCGAAAAAGGGGATGGCAGTAAAAAAAGGAGCGCATTGGAAATGCGCTCAAATAGGTTTTTTCGTCATTATAAAAACTTTTTTATATTATTTCAGTCCGTTCAAATGGTTGAGAATCAGTTCGGGAATTTTTTCGCAAGAGGCTTCTGTGACAATGGCACCCAGCTTATTTGCTTCCATAGGCATGCCGTATACAACGCAGGATTCCTTAGACTGTCCCAAGGTATGAAATCCCTTCTGCCGCATTCGCAAAAGCCCTTTTGCACCGTCCTGCCCCATACCGGTGAGGATGATTCCCATCCCTTCCTGCACATTATCTGCCATAGAGTCAAACAGAACATCTACAGAAGGCATGTGTCCACTGACTTTTTTTTCTTTTGTGCATTTGACTGCATAGCGGGAGCCTGTTTTTACGACACGCATTTGGAAATCACCGGGAGCGATCAATACCAATCCCCGTTCTATGAGATCGCCGTTTTTTGCTTCTCTTACGCGCATCTTGCAGATACGATTCAGGCGTTCTGCATACATCTTAGTAAAGCCCTCCGGCATATGCTGGGTTACAACGATGCCGGGCATATTTTCCGGCAAATCCTGCAGTACTTTTAGTGTTGCTTCGGTACCGCCGGTGGAGGCACCGATGGCGATAATGAAAGAGTTCAGCTTTATGGATGGATTTGTCAGATGCATAGAAAGATTTCTCAGTGCTGTGCTGGGATTCGAAGATTTTTTAGCGGAAGCCGGTGCATCGGTAGGTCTTGCTGCTGCTGCCGCCGGTGTAAGTGGTTGAGTGGGTACTTTTACCTTTGCCACGGAGGCAATTTTGATTTTTGTCACCAGATTCACGATGAATGTTGCTACTTTTACTTTTTCGTTATCGGGTTTACGGACAAAATCAACAGCACCGGCGGAAAGCGCATCAAAGACACTGAGATTTAGGGAAGAACAGAGAATGACCGGCACAGGATACTTCGGGATCAATTGCTTTAAAAATTCAATGCCTGTCATTTTTGGCATTTCCACATCCATTGTTACGACATCCGGCTTCAGCACGGGGATTTTCTTCATGGCATCAAAGGCATCCACAGCATATCCTACGATTTCCAGATCACCATATTTAGACAGGTTTTCGATCAACATCTTCCGAAATAGGAGGCTGTCATCAACGATAAAAACCTTTATTTTTTTCTTCATATTATTTGGAACCTTCTTTCATAATGAATAATCATAGTCAAAGGGGCTTGCGGTAAGTAGCCGGCATGATATAAGAATACTTTGAGGCAGCCCGATTCACACTTTCGGAATGTCCGATCAAAAGATAGCCGCCGGGGTTTGTTGCATCATAGAAACGATTGACGAGGGCTTCTTTTGTTTGCTGATTGAAATAAATCATGACATTTCGGCAAAAAATCACATCGAACTTACTCTTGAACCGAATGGGTTCCATCAGATTGAAGGGACAGAAAATCACATTTTTTTTCAATTCATCAGAAACGATGACACGTTCAGGGTCTTGGGGGGATTTGCGGAAGAACCGCTTTTTCCAGCTTTCAGGAAGATTTCGCAGAGATTCTATATTATATTCCCCTTTCATTGCGGCAGAAAGAACATTCATAGAGATATCTGTTGCTAAAACGCGGGTATCCCAAGAAGCTGCTTTTGGACCTAAATAGTCTTTGATGAACATGGAGATCGTATAGGGTTCTTCGCCGGAAGAACAGCCTGCACTCCAGATATTCAGAGATTTATTTTTCTTGGTAGAGACAAGATAAGGAAGAATCGTCTCCTTGAAAAAGTCAAAATGTTCCTTTTCCCGTAGAAAATAAGTATAATTTGTGGTCAGCTTATTAAGCAGATTTTCAATATCAGTGTCGTTTTTTGTTTTTATGATGTGATCCACATATTGTGTGAAATCGGCAAATCCCTGACTGCGCAAAGTGGTTTGGAGACGGCTCTGCATCAGTTGCTTTTTCTTTGAAAGGTCAATGCCATAATTGTTTTGTACAAAAGTTAAAAGTCTAATAAAATCAGCTTGATTGATTTCCAGCAAGATAATACCACCTTTTCAAAATCCTGAAGGGAAGGAGAAGGCGGACAAAAAATTGCCGCCACTCCTATGTTTTGTTTTAATTTTCGACCAGCTTTTCGCAGTCGATAAGAAACAGTGTTTTTCCATCAGCCATAGATACCATCCCATTGACAAGTTCCTGCTTGTTGTGGGGCGAAGGGGGAGAAATTTTGCTTTCGTCAATATCTGCAACCAGAGACACTGTATCTACATAAATCCCCACCATCACAGAGTTGATATCCAAGACGATGATGCAGGAATAGTTTGTATGTTCCCCTTCCATTTTTCCCATTTTAGAACGGATGTCTATGATGGGGATGATCTGCCCCCTCAGGTTGATGATCCCCTTAATATAGCTGGGAAGAAGCGGGAGAGGCGTAATATGATGGTTTGTAATGATTTCAATAATATAGGAAGCTTTCACACCGAAATCCAGACCATCTGAAATGAACAGCAGATATTTCTGAGAAAGCTCGTTAGACATATTGAGCGTATCCAGCTCTTGATTGATGGCTGATACCGATACTTCAGTAGACATTATGTACCCCTCCTTTTTAGTAAGCCTGCGCCATTTGGTAAAGATTCAGTACATCCAGAATGATGCTGATATTCCCATTACCAAGGATGGTACAGCCTGCAATGCCTGCACTTTTGACGTCAAAGCTGTTCAGATAGCTGGGCAGAGGTTTGACAACGACCTGCTGTTCCCCTAAAAGCTCATCTACGAACAGGCAATAGGATTTATCCGCCGTTTCCACCCACATCAAGATACCATCTTCGATATTGGTCACTTCTGTGGGGATCTGATAAAGCTCATGCAGACGGAATACCGGATAAAATTCATCCATGCGTTTGACGATTTCGCCGCGGTTGGCGTCCTGAATGATCTCATCTGCGGAAACCTTGAAGGATTGACGGATATTCATAATGGGAATCGTAAAAATGGATTCACCAACGGAGATTTCCATGCCGTCCACGATTGCCATGGTCAGAGGAATCTTCAAAGTGGTTTTCATACCGCGTCCTTCTTCGCTGGTAATGGTTACGATACCACCGACTTTTTCTACATTTTTCTTAACAACATCCATGCCGACACCTCTGCCGGAATATTCTGTTACCTCCGAATTGGTAGAGAAGCCGGGCATCATCAGCAGGTTGAGGATCTCCTGTTTTGAATATTCACTTTCAGGTTTTGTCAAAAGCCCGTTTCTGGCAGCTTTTTGCAGAACTTTTTCTGTGTTTACGCCCTGACCGTCATCCTCAACGGAGATAACAACTTCGCTGCCGGTATGTTCAGCGGCAAGGGTGATGTGTCCTTTTGCACTCTTTCCTGCTGCAATACGTTCTTCAACAGTTTCTTCAATGCCATGATCCATGGAATTGCGGACGATGTGCATGATGGGATCGCCAATGCCGTCCAGAATGGCTTTATCTACTTCTGTTTCCTCGCCGATGATGGTCAGATCTACGTCCTTACCCAATTTCTGGCTCATATCCCGCACGATACGGTTCATTTTGCTGAATACCCCTGCGATGGGCAGCATACGGATACCCATGGCGATATCCTGCAGCTCATCTGTCAGTTTTCTGAGCTGTCTTGCGGATTTTGTGAAATTATCCAGCTTTATGCCCTGAATATCGGGAGAAGCAGTTACCATGGCCTCGGTGATAACAATTTCGCCTACAATGGCCATCAGATTATCCAGCTTTGTCAGATTTACGCTGATCAAGCTTTGCTTCTGGGGCGGGTTATGGGGTGCGGGAGCCGCACTCCGAGACACTTCGCTGCCTTGGGAGGCAGGTTTCTTTTCCGGAACAGGAGCGGAAGCAGAGTCAGAAGCATGGATCTCCGATTTGTTTTCCACGGGAGGTGCTTCCTGAATCATCATTTCAAAGCTGCTGATATTCCCCATATTCTGCACAATGGAGGAAGCCTTTTCAGCAGTGTTTTTTTCTGCAAAGGAAAGGATCAGACCATCGTGAATGATGGCTTCGCAGGTATCAGGATTGCTTTCTACATCCTCTGGATAAAATTTAAAATCCAGACCTTCTTCCTGTAATGTATTGATGACCATGAATGCACGGAGATTTTCCATGCCGATGCCTTCATCAAATTTGATTTTCAGGAAATAAGGAGAAGCATCCGGGAAGGAAAAAGCCTGTTCTGCCGAAGGGGCAGAAGGAGCGGCTGCAGTGTTTTCCTGCTGGGGGGCTTCTTCGCCGAAAGCAACTTTAATTTTATTGACATAGCTATTAATCTTTTCCTGATATTTGTCGATATTCTCTGTAAGGGCTTCGCCATTTTCAACTTTTTCAATTTCAGAACGCATAAAATCAATGATCTCGAAAAGCAGATCAAAAATTTCATGATGTAATTGTTCATCACATTTTTCATCAAAGACCTCAACACCTCTGTCGCGAATGAGGAAGAACAAATCTTCCAGCCTGTGGGCAGAAGTCATGAGGGAGTTGAATTCCATCATGGCAGAAGCACCCTTGATCGTATGCATGATACGGAAAATTTCATTTACATCATCTACTGTGAGACGTTTGGATTTTTCCGCATCCAAAAGGATTTCATCCAGATGATTCATCAGGGAATTTGTTTCAAAAAGGTATGTTTCGAGTAAGCTATCCATCTCGTTATCCATAGGTAATACACCACCTTATCAAATTTTGAACAATGCCTATCATGTTTAATATCGACAAAAAATACAGATTATTTATAGTTTAATCAATAGAAGGTGAATTTTTCATGTCAAATATCTTAAAGGTCAGCGTCCCTACCAGTGGGCTGGAAAATACGAGCCGCACAAATCCGATTTCTGTCAATGATGCAAATATACAAAATGTGGTAGACCCTTCCAAGGTTGTGAAACCGGATGGTCAAAGATCGAATCCGGATAAGAACCTGGGAGCAAATTATGAATCCAATTTTCAGAATTTTATTGCTGCACTGAAAAACAACCCGGAGCTGTCGGAAAATCTGAAGCAGATCTATTTCCAGATGAGTTCTCTTGTCACCTCCGGGATAGGGGAAGATTTTGCGGCAGAGATTGCCGATTTTTTGGAAATGACACGGATGTCACCGGAGGATATGGTAAAATTTTTACAGGAGCAGGCCCGGCTGAATAATAAATTTTCCTCTGATCTTTTCCATACGCTGAGGGAACTGCTGGGAAATACAAAATCTGTAGAATTAAAGACATCTATTCTTAATTTTTTAAAAACATATAATGATGTTTCGGGCAGCCGCAATACGCTGAACAACATTGTTTCCATATTGAAATCCATGACGAAATATATGCCGCAGAGTTATCGGCAGGCGCTGCTGGACGGAGCAGCGAATTTGCAGCAGAGGGAGGGCTTTGGCTCTGCGGAGGAGAATATCGCAGTGCTGAAACGGGAGATTATCCCCTTTCTTTCTTCTTATACGCAGAGAACCCATGATATGGGACGGGTGCGGGATTTTATCACGCTGCTGACCTTGAATACAGCAAGATATGAAAATGGCACCATGGAAAAATTCTTTGCGGATTTCCAGAAAATGGCCTCTTTTCAGGAATTCAAAAAAGCCTTTGGAGAGGATCTGCAGAATGCCTTCGATGCTTTCCAGAGGGAACTGGCGGAGGCAAAGGGGAGCAGCTTTGCAGACAAGATGCTTGCCAATATGCAGAGGGCGCTGAATGGGGAAGGCGGCTATGAAATGAAGACTGTTTTCCAGAACATTATGCAGTCTTTTCTGTTGAACGAAAGCGTATATATGCCGCTGCAGCACTTCATTCTGCCGGCAGAGCTGTTTGGGCACCAGATGTTTTCTGAACTCTGGGTAGACCCGGACAGCGAGCAAAAGGGCGGCGGTGAGGAGGAACAGGCAAGAAAGCTGCTGATTAAGTTTGATATTAAGGATGTAGGATTTTTTGATTTGATTTTATTGCATCAGGGGAGTAAACTGGAGATGCAGCTCCGTTATCCGGAAAAACTCCAGATGATGGAGAAGGAGATCAAAAAAGGGATCACAGAGCTGGTGGAAAAGAATGGAATGACCTGCCAAAAGCTGTTTTTGTCCAAATCCACTGTGCCCATTTCCATATCTGAGGTGTTCCCTCAAATCTACGAAAGGAAAAATGCGATCAATGTCAAAGTATGAAAAGGAAAGGCTGAATCAGAAAGCAGTGGCTTTGAAATATGACGGGGGAGATATTGCGCCTGTCATCGTAGCAACGGGGCTGGGTTATATGGCGGAACGCATCGTTCAGACTGCACTGGAGCAGAATGTGCCTGTTTATGAGGATACCTCTCTTGCCACTCTGCTTTCCAGATTGGAGTTGGGGGAGGAAATTCCCCAGGAGCTGTATCAGCTTGTAGTGGATATTTATGTTTATTTTCTGAAATTTTCTTTTGGCGGGAAGGAGCAGGGAGAGGTACAGGCTTCATCGCCCCAGGAAGAACAGTGAAAGTGGCACAAACAGTAGCAGTTGAAAAAAGAGGAGCGCGTATTTTATGGCAAATGATAGATTTATGATGATCAACAGTTCAAGTAAAATGATCTGCGAAGGGATAGTAAAAGAATTATACCGCGGAGATGGGGAATTTCATGTGGTAAATGGTCTGGGCGTATTAAAGGAACTGGAAGTGGGATGTTATATCCGCTTTGTTTTTATGGAAGGACGCAAGGGCATCTTTGAAGGGGAAGTTGTGGATATCAAAGGAAACAGGATTACACTGGAAAATATCTGCAGCCTTGCAAAATATGTAAAAGAGGACGTACGAATTGATACGGATTTTGCCACGAAGGTTTTCGCGAAAGATACGGAAGGAAATATTTTTGCGTGGCATGTGACCATTGCGGATATCAGTGCCGGAGGGGTGCGGCTGCTGTGCAACACGCAGATTCCGCTGAACCGGGTGCTGGAGGTGGCTATTCCATATCATACATCATACATTATTGTGGATACTGTGCTGATCCGAGAATCACTGGAGGTAACGGAACAGGGCAGATATTATGATTACGGATGTAAATTTTATGACTTGACAAACACGGCGGAGAAGATGATGCGAAGTATGGTATTTCAGATTGCGGCGAGAAAAGCCGGAAGGACAGGAGGGCTGGCATGAAAGGAAGAGTTGGTTTTGGAAAAAGACTGCTGGCATTGGCTCTGTGTACTGTGATGGGGCTGACGGCAGTGCCCATTTATGGTGTGCAGAAGGCCTATGGGGCTGAACTGGGCGGTGTTAGCGAGACGCATTGGGCAAGAAATGCTCTGGACAATATGGTAAATGCAGGCATATTAAGCGGCGACAAAGATGGACAGTTACATCCTGACAGAGCCGTGACAAGGGCAGAATATGTGGCAATGCTGAACAGAGCCTTTAACTATAGTTCTTATAAGGACAGAAACCTTCCCTTTCGGGATATCACAGGGGAGGAATGGTATGCAGATCATATCCGTGTGGCATACGCCCAGGGATATTTCTCAGGTATTTCGCCTAATCTGGCCGGAGCATCAAGACCGGTTACCAGAGAGGAAGCTGCTGCGCTGATTTGCAGAAATCTGAAGGTGGACAAGCAGACATTACAGGTTTATGAGTTTACGGATGGCAAAGAAGTAAGCCAGTGGAGCCGCGGCGTTGTCGGTGCAGCGGTGGAAAAAGGCTATATCCATGGCTATGCGGACGGAAGCTTCCGCCCGAAGCAGAATATTTCCAGAGCAGAGGCCGCAGCCATGCTGTCCAATTCTCTGGGAACGATTGTTTCAGACAGAGGAACCTATGGGTATGGCATGGTTCAAGGGAATATGACGATTTCCAGCTCCGGTGTGGAATTGCAGGATGCGGTGATTACAGGCGACCTTTATATTACAGAGGGAGTCGGAAGCGGCTATGTAAACCTGAAAAATGTGACAGTTTTGGGGGAAGTTATTGTCTGTGGCGGCGGTGAAGGCAACTGGGGCGGCAACAGTGTCGTGTTGGACAATTGCACCATTAAAAAACTGACGGTGGATGGCCCTGATGACAGACCGTTGGCTCTGTATGCAAAGGGCAACACAAATGTTGAAAATACCAACGTGAAATCCAATACATTTTTGGAAAATCATGAGGATACCGTTCCCGGTTTTGATAATATCAGGGTAGTAGGACCTGAAAATACCCAACTGCATCTTTCCGGTGATTTTAAAGCAGTGCAGATCATAAATCCTAAGAATCATGTGCAGCTTGGCAAGGGCAGTATTAAAAATCTGACTGTGGATGAGGATGCGGCAGGCAGTAAAATTACATTAGACAGAAATACTGTAGTCAAAAATCTGCGTATCGATGGCGTCAGTCAGGTTGTTGGCAGAGGGGAGATTGAAAATCTGACGGTAACCACTAATGGGGTGAGAGTAGAAACCCTTCCTGATCAGATTGAGATTCGTCCGGGTGTTACTGCGAATATAGCGGGAGAAAACATGACAAGTCTGGATGCTGAGGAATCTTCTTCCAGACCTAGGATTCTGGCAGGATATCCCCAGGCAGATGAGACTACACCTACATCCACAAAAATGCTCTTTTCCGCAAATAAGCCGGGAACGATCCGCTGGGCGCTGACCTATGGCGATGCAGATGAGCTTACAGAAGATGAAATCATGAAGCCGTCCACAATAAATGCCATCAAAAAAAGTGGCACATTGGCTGTGGACGAGTCGGGAAAAGAACTGAGTATTTCGCTGAGTGGGTTGGAATCTAACACAAAATATACCCTTTCGGCGGTATTGGTGGATGCCAGAGGCGATATAAGCCGAATCAAGGAAGAAGTATTCCGTACAGCGGATAACACAAAGCCGGGCTTTGTTTCCGGATACCCGCGGACGGTACCTGAAAGCAGCAATAGCTTAAACATTGAAGCCATGCCCACAAAGGATTGCACATTATACTGGGCAGTATTCCAGAAAGGGGCTGTTGCGCCCACGGCATATCAGCTGCGCAGTCAGGATCTGAATGGTGAGATTGCCAGCGGCGTACGCAAGAAAAGCGAAAGAAACATCGAATATAGAATGCTTGTGTCTGGTTTAAAAGAGAAGGAAGTATATGATGTTTATATCATGGCCAGCGATGGGGAAAATGATTCCCAGATCGTGAAGTTGTCGGGAACAACGAAGGATACGACACCTCCCGAATTTACCAGAGAAACGCCCCGTGGGGATAAAACCACGGATACTTCTGTGGATGTGAAGGTGGCAGCAAACGAAGACGCTACCGTATATTATGTAGTGTGTGAATGGGGCGATACCTTCCCGGTACCGGTTCCCCCTTCTACGGAAAAACCTGCGCTGGACAGTGAAGAAGCCAAAAATCAGGTGCTTACAGGGAATAATGCCTTTAAGGCGGGAAAAGCCAGCCTGAAGGCAAATACAGAAGCAACAGTAAAGATCAGCGGAGGACTGAAAGCACAAACGCCCTATCAATTGTTTATGGTACTGCAGGACAAGGCGGGCAATCTTTCCGAAGTAAAGAAAATCAACATCAAGACAAGAGATGTGATTCCCCCCACGGCAAAGGTGGAATTTGATGATCCCATTGGCGGCAAGGCAAAGGTGGAAGAACCTATTCGGATTGTATTTAGCGAAATTGTCTGGAACAGCACGAATATGAAGGAACTGACACAGGGCAACCTGACGGAGGATATTGTCAAGCTCTATGATATCACCACAGGTAAAGCCCAGGATGTTACCATCCATTATGACAAGATAAAAGTGGAAACAGGTGAAAATAATGAAACAGTCTTAGTATTCCCTCCGGAGGCATTTGAAAATGCGGATGGCGGGACCGGGCTGAACAGCGGCAGCCGTTATCAGTTTGAACTGAGCAATATTACAGATACTTCCGGCAATGCCATGAAGAATAAAACATTGCTGGATATCTTTGAGACAGTACCGCCTTTGGTAGAATTGACAGAAACACCCACATCGGGCGGGATGGACTATACCTTCTCTTTGGAGCCCCAGTCCAAAAAGACGTCAGACCTGATTCTGTTTGACATGATTTTTGAATCGGATACGACCATTGAATTTGAGCTATACAAAAGAGACAAAAGAGAAGATCCCAATAGTCCCTTTGAAAAATTCGAAGGAAATGATTATAAACCCTTCATTTGGGAGAACGCCGCCACAACCCTGTACTATATCATCGACAAAGGGATGAATGACGGTAGAGATTATACCTTTGAAAAATTCAACGAGTTGAAGGATTATCAGGAATATGGTGTGAAGATTCTCAAAATAGATGGTGACGATCAACGCAATGGCTGGAATCATATTGTGAATATTGATGTAAAGTGTGTGGCAGGGCCATACAGACAGCTTTCCACATTGGCGGCAGACCCTATCGGCAACTATAATACCATCGTTAAAAATGGGATGGCATCTAATGTGAATTATTCCACCCAGGATTTAAAGGATTCCATGAAATTTACCATGGAGATTCCTTTTACAGATACGTTGGTGCCGGAATTTGTAGAAGATTATCCTCATTTGAAATCCGATCCGAATTTGGCACCTGAGGATGCTATGATTACAGATATTTTGATTCGTCCCCGTTTGAAAACAAACCGAGGCGCAACCATGTTTTATCTGATCGCACCTAAGGGGGTCATTGAAGTTAAAAAAAATGGGGAAGGGAACCCGATACAGGCTGAATTGGACAAGCTGGCACTGCCTATTATTGCCAATGCCTTTAGAGATGGAAATATCATCTGGGGCACCTATAACATAGAAAGCGGCAATGTGGTGTATCAGCCAACCTTCCCTACAAAGGGTGAATTGACGCCGGAAAAGGAATATGAAGCATTCTTTGTATTGAAGAGTACACCGCCGGAGCCTTCCAAGGTATATTACAGAGCCTTTGAAACAACGCCCATCGCACCACCTACTTTAGATGCGAGGGTTGTTGCTCAGGGCGAGAATACTGCACAGATTCAGATTCAGTCAGATAAAAATGCGAGAGTGGACTGGATCATCCTGAACAGAAGCGATGCAGCTCAGTATCTGGAATATGACGCAGCCGGAAAGGCTTCGGTAAAACAGGAGAAGGTTTCTCAGGTAACAACCATCATTCGAAATGGTAATAAAAACACATTGGTGACACCCCATGATTACGGCAGCGGTGTGGCGAAGCTAAATCGGCAAAGCAACGAATATGAGCTGTTGGTAGATGCAACCAGATTGCAGAGAGACAACTATTACGTTCTGTTGGCTGTGGCAAGGATGGAGCTTTCCAATGGACAGTCCGTCGGCAATGATTCCGTGATCGCTGTTTCTGAGGAATTCACAGCCAAGGATGTGACACCGCCTGCGATTATTCCCAGCGACGGCAATGACCGTCTGGCGACAGAGATTGGGGCGAGGTCAATTTCGAATCCTGGCGGACCTTATGGCGGGAACGTGATCATAGAATTTACGGAGCCTCTTTACTATATGTCTAGTGAAGGTGCGGAAGCCAAGCCGCTGACGGTAGAGGTCTTTAGAAATGAATTTCTGAAGGATTTGCAAAGTACGGCTACATTTACGGAACAGAATATCATGACCCGGCCGGTTCCTACGGAAAATGGTGGAACTGCAAATGCGGTGATCGGATGTAAACTGACCTTCCTAAACGCAGTGGATGGCACTACTGCAGGTGTCAGAATGTTGCTGTGCGATGCAGAGAGGAATATGATGGATCCGTTCAGCATTGTTTTCCATGATGAAGAAGATTATGGAGCAGAAAATGCTGATGAACGGAAACAATCCAGAAGAAAATCCTATTGGTCTTATCGTTATAGACCGACGACATAAGCAGAGTACTATCGGACCATATAGGTGGCAAATGACAAAGAGGAAAGGAGGCACCTGCTTTTAGGAGGAGGTGCCTCGTTAGGAAATTGTCAGGATAAAAAGGCGGTAAAAGAATGGGCAAGAAAAAGGACGAGAAAAAGGATAAGAAAAAAGGCAAGAAAAAAATCATATTGATTGGCTTGCTGGTGGCTGTCATTGCGGCTGCGGCGGCATATTTCCTTGTGATCAGAGAAAAGGGCGGCGGAAAACCAAAGCTGCCTGACCCTGTGGAAGCCTATACGCTGCAGGAGGAAAGCGTTGCCTCCATTACAGCAGCGTTTGAGGAAAAGGGGAAGGAAGTCCTTCTTTCCGTTTCCACCAGCAGTGAACCAGAAGACGAAGAAGATAAAAAAGACAAAGAAGATAGCGAAAAGGAAGAAGATTCAGACCGGACGATGCAGGAAGACGAGGAAGCTGGGGGAGATTGGAGCTATTATTATTACAGAATAGGCCCCGACAGCGAGGATACGATAGAGAAGTATAAGGAATTTCTGCTGGAGGAAGGTTTTGAATTGGTTACAAATGATAAGGACTTTAAGCAGCCTGTCAGTCAATATGCAGAAGCATATCAGAGGGACGGGGCGCAAAAGGGACGGTTATTTGTCATTGAACTGGAATATCCCATGGCAGGAGACTCTGCCACAGGGATTTACAGCATCAAGGTAAGACTGGAGGAAAAACTTCAGATACAGCCTGTGACCAGAGACGAAACACTGAAATATTTCAAGGGACTGGATCCGAAACTTCTGGGTCTGGAAAAACCCATAGAAGAATATAGCATTATGATGGATATGGGCAGAACCTTTGTGGATGGCAAGGAATGCTATGGTATCAGCCTCTATGAAAAGGGCGAGGAAGAAGAAAGTTATTTTGTCAAGAAATTCTATCTTTCTCTGGCAGAAAAGAAGCTGTATGAATATCTGGGCGGAGATATCATAGGGATGCAGCAAAACAGCAGCGTTTCCGGCAGTGCGGAGAGTTCTGCATCGGCATCTGGCAGCTCGGGCGAAGTACATGACTGGAATATTGGCCCGACAGAGTGAGAAAAGTAGTAAAAATTGATATAAAATCTGTTTTTTGCATGGTTTTGGTCGATATATAAATAAAGGGCAGCAGACAGGGGCTCCACTGTTCGCTGCCCTTTTTATATCCGGAGAAAGGAGTTGAGGATGATGTCAGTAAATGGAATTGGACAGGGGTATTACGGTAACTACTACGGCACAGGCAGTATATCTTCTCTGCATAAACTGCAGATGCAGCAGGCTATCCAAAGAACCAACAGTTCTTCTGCGTTGAATCGCTCCAATGTGACACGGTACATGGACAGTTCCAGTACGAATTTCCTGAAGAGTTACAACAGCAGTATGGCATCTCTGATGAGTGATGCCAGTGCTTTACGTACGGGAAACGCTTCCGGTCTGTGGAATAAGACGGCTGTCAGCTCCTCTGATAAATCTGTTTTGGAAGTGAAACAGAATTATCGCATGAGTACACAAGATACCTATCAGGTCGATGTAAAACAGCTTGCCGCAAAGCAGAAAAACAGTTCCAACGGCATTGCGGAAAATGCGCTTGCGCAAAAGGATGCAATCTTTTCCATCTCCAATGAAAAGGGCACTTTTTCCTTCCGTCTGGAAGCCCGGGATAAAGAAGGAAATTTCAAAACGGATGGGCAGATGCTGAAGGAAATGGCTGAGGTTGTGAATCAGAGCGATATTGGAGTAAAGGCATCCGTTTCTACAAAGGATGGGATTTCTCAAATCACATTCACTTCGGAAAGCACAGGCAAGAAGAATGCTTTCCGTATGGAAGGAGAATTCGCGGAAGCAAATGGACTCAGCAAAGCTTCTGCAGAGGCACAGGATGCGGTATACACCGTATCCAAAAACGGGCGGCAGGAACAGACATATACCTCCGCCGAAAATACAGTAACTCTGGATTACGGGCGCATGAGCGCAACCTTTGGGGGTACTGGTGAAGCAACCGTGAAAGCGGGAGTGGACATCGATGGGGTTGTTTCTGCCACAGGAAATCTGGTGGACAGTTATAACAGTACGATTTCCATGCTTCAGAAAAATGTGGACAGAGGATATGGTGTAGAGCGTCAGCTTAATCAGATGCGACAGTCCTCTTTGTCTGATAAATCTCTGGAGCTGCTCGGTATCACAAAGGATAGCAACGGCAAAATGTATTTGGATGAGACCAAGCTGAGGAACAGCCTGGAAACAAATCCGGCACTGACCAAAGAACTGCTGGGAGGTTCCTTCAGTCTGGCGCAGAGTATGTTTGATGATGGAAGGCAGGGGCTTTCGCAGTCAGGCGCCTCCCTTCTTCAGAATGACGTGGAAACGGCATATAACAATAGCTATTCCAATCCTTTTCAGTTGATGGGATTGTATAGCCGTTCAGGTGCTTATACCATGACGAATTTTTATACCGTCGGCAATTTCATCAATATGTTGCTGTGAGGCTGCATAGGGAACGGAGCCGTTCCCTTTTGCATAAAGAACTGGAGGTTTCGCTGGCTGATGCCTGTGCGGGGCTCGTTTTTGTCAAGTGCTAAAAAAGTATGCTACAAGAAAGAGACATATTGAACTTGTATAAAAAAACTATGTATTATTTGTATTTTTTGACATAATTAGATAAACATACAAAATGTCACAGAAAATATGTGGAATTCTATATACAATGAGGGTAATATATGAATTATATAGAAGTATATTGTAATTTCATGTAAATAAAAGTCGAAAGAAAAGAAAGGGGTCGTGTAAAATCGATTCAATTTAAGAAAAGGAAGGGAAGGTACTATGAAAGAAAGAAGA
>CAMBLO010000022.1 GCA_945868505.1 uncultured Clostridia bacterium
TAGAAGCGCAGATTGAAGCGGAGAATAAAAAGTGACCCCGTAAACGCCGTGAGAGACGTTTTTGAATTGTAGATGTTCAATTCCTTGGGGACAGAATGAAAAACAAAATTAAACGGCTTTTAAAAGGAATTGAAAGGGGTCTCGCATGATGGCAGGCAAGCCTTTCTGCGTCCAAAAACAATCCGACAAAAATGGGAAGTGATATTCATGGAAAAAACGGACTGGAGAAAAGAAGCCAGCCGGCTGTTTTTTGAAGAGAGGAAAAGTATTGTAGAAATTGCCATGATAATCGGTATTTCCAGAAAAAGTATTTCAACATATCTGCAGGAAGTGCCGGGGTATTCTGAAGAACGGCAGCGCAGGAAGTCAGAAAACAGTAAGAGCCGAAAGGAATACCAAAAGACATGGGATAGAAAAAATCGCTCCGGCAGCAGATATACATCAATCAGCAGTGACACGATGCGGAGAGAACATGACTTAGCAGCGTTGATTTTGAGTAGGGAGAGACATTGATGGGGTTTTTAACAGAGTTTAAAGAGGACTTTAATAAAAGAAAAACTGAAGAAATGGTTGTATCCCCTCAGAAGATCGGCTCTTTAATTGCGCCCACTTTTGCTGAGGTATATGGCGATATTAAAACAGAGGGACATACACACTACTGGTTGAAGGGAGGACGTGGCAGCACGAAATCCTCCTTTATTTCAATCCAGATGATTTCCGGCATCATGGAAGATCCGAATGCAAATGGTATGGCATTAAGAAAAGTCGGTGTCAACCTGAAGGACAGTGTTTTTGAACAGCTGCAGTGGGCGATATCCGCTCTGGGCGTTGATCCTGACTGGAAGGAACGAAAAAGTCCTCTTGAGCTGGAATACCTCCCGACCGGGCAGCGCATTATCTTCCGTGGTGCAGATGAGCCAAAGAAAATAAAATCAACAAAATTCCGCAAGGGGTATTGCAAATATCTCTGGTACGAAGAAGTAGACGAATTCAGCGGTATGGAAGAAATCAGAACGATCAATCAGTCCCTGATGAGGGGCGGGGATCGTTTTTTTGTTTTCTATTCCTTCAACCCTCCCAAAAGCCAGAGAAGCTGGGTAAACCACGAAATGATGGAAACCAGACCGGATAAGCTGGTGCATCACAGTACCTACCTGGGTGTGCCGCCTGAGTGGCTAGGTGAACAGTTCATCGTGGAAGCAGAGCATTTGAAAAAAACGAAGCCTGAACAGTACCAGCATGAATATATGGGTGAAGTGATCGGTACAGGAGCAGAAGTATTCCAGAACCTGACGCTGCGAACGATTTCTGATGAGGAAATCCGCCGCTTTGACAGAATCGCAAGGGGACTTGACTGGGGCTATGCTTCCGATCCGCTGCATTATACGGTGAACCACTACGATAAGACACGCCGCAGGCTGTATATTTTCTTTGAAATCCATAAGGTTGGTCTGAGCAACAGAAAGGCTGCAGAGCTGATTAAAAAAGAAAACAAGTATAATCGTGAAATTACCTGTGATAGTGCTGAACCGAAATCCATTGCGGAAATGCGTGATTATGGACTGAGGGTGATTGGTGCGAAAAAGGGTGTTGACAGTGTGGAATATGGCATCAAGTGGCTGCAGGATCTGGAAGAGATTATTATTGACCCGCAGCGTTGCCCTCATACTGCGGAGGAATTCAATAAGTACGAACTGGAAAAAGACAAATACGGAGAATTCAAGGCAGGATTCCCCGATAAGAATAACCATAGTATTGATGCTACCCGCTACAGTCGTGAAAATGAAATGCGTAAGGTACGCATCAGGTAGGACGGTGACAATATGATGACAGAAACCGATTTGATCAATATGAAGATATCCGCCGGAAAAGTGATTTCGGAAAGTGATATCATCCGGCAGCTGATTCAAGAGGATTTGCAGGATATCCAGAAGCAGCGGATGTTGGAGGGCAAAAGATACTACGAGGCAGAGCATGACGTTCGGAAGCATAACTTCTCCTCCAGCGTTGTATCGGAAACAGAGGATGGAGAATGCGAAGCTGCAGATAAGATGGTTTCATTCCGAAATCCAAACCGAAGCAACCATCACTGTGTACATACCTTTCATAGGGTGCTGGTAGATCAGAAGGTTTCCTATCTGCTGGGTAAGGAGCCTACGGTATCGGTTTTAGGAGCAGATTCTGATCCACAGCTGCAGATATATGAAGCATTTCTAAACCGGATTTGTGATGAGCGTTTTAACGATGCTTTTTTTGATTTGGCGGTTGGTGCAAGCAATAAAGGATACGAAGTTCTCCATGTGTATTATGACGATATGGGGGAGTTGAGATATTGTATCACTCCGGCAGAGGAGTGCATTTTGATTTATGACACAAATTATCAGGATACGCTGCTGCAGGTAATCCGCTACTATAACATCATCCAGATAAAGAATGGCAAAAAATATGTCCGGAAAAAGGTAGAATGGTGGACGGCAGAGGATGTTACCTATTATATTCAGAATGAAAATGATATGTATTTGCTGGACAGCAGCGAGGTATATAATCCTTCTCCCCATTGGTGGGAGATTTTAAAGCGTGATGGTGCTGAGGTGAAAAAAGAAGCCCATCACTGGGGCAGAGTACCGTTTGTAGTTTTGGAGAATAACCGGGAGCGCAGCAATGATCTGGCACCTATCAAAGATTTGATTGATGCGTATGATCTGCTGAGTTCTGATGGTACCAATAATTTCCTCGATTTGGTGGATTTATACTGGGTCATTCAGGGATACGGCGGCGAAGCGGCCAGTGCAATCGCAAAGAAGCTGAAAATCAATAAAGCGGTGAATATCAGCGATTCCAGCGGGCGGGTAGAGGCCAAACAGGTAGAGTTATCCGCAGAGGGACGATTGGAATGGATGAAAATGCTCCGCAGGGACATTTACCATCTGGGTATGGGGATTGATGTAGATGCAGAAACCTTTGGCTCTGCACCCTCCGGTGTTGCGCTGAAGTTCCGCTATGCACAGCTTGATCTGAAGGCCAATAAGATGATTCCAAAATTGAAACGTGCAATCAAAGAATTATTGTGGTTTGTTACGGATGACTATAACCGCCGGTATGGAACAGCGTATGACTATGAACTGATTTCTGTTGTGCTGACAAAATCTTTGATTACAAATGACTATGAAACAGTTCAGATGATTAACCTTTCAAAAGGGGTAGTCAGTGATGATACACTTCTGGCACATCATCCTTTTGTTGATGATGTGAACACAGAGAAGGTTGCCCTTCAGGAGCAGGAGGAAAAAGAACTGCAGGGCTATGGCGATTACAAAGGCTTCGGTGATGGTGCATGAGAAGCGGTGAATACTGGAAGGAGCGCATGGAGCTTCTGCAGGAGAACCTGATGCAGAAAGCAGATGCACTTGTGCCGGAGCTGGAGCAGGCATACCAAAGTGCCGAAAATAATATTCAGAAGGAAATAGAATCATTCTATCAGCGTTATGCCCAGGAGGAAAAAATCTCTTTTGCAGAGGCAAAGCAAAACTTAACCTCACTTGAGAGAAAGCATTTGGACATGAGCCTGCAGCAATATATCAGAGTTGCACAGGATGCGGATGCAGATCCCCAATGGATCAAGGCGTTGGAGAAAATTTCGATGAGAAGAAGAATCAATCGATTGGAAGCCTTGAAGCTGCAGATACGGCAGCAGATAGAAATTTTGGCAGGACATAAATCTTCCGGGTTGACAAAGACATTGGGGGAGATTTTTGAAGAAGGGTTTTACAGAACTACTTACGAGATTCAGAAAGGTCTTGGGGTTGGCACAGAATTTTCCACACTGGATGTCAGAAAAATCAATACAGTTCTGGCAAAGCCGTGGAGTCCTGATGGAGAGAGTTTTTCTCAGCGGATTTGGAAGGATCGTGCGAAGCTGCTGCATGAAATGGATACAACGCTTACTGAGGGCATTATCACGGGTGCTTCGCCGCAGCGGATCATCACTAGGATGCAAAAAGCCTTGGGAAGTTCCAGAAATGTTACGGGGAGATTAGTATTGAGTGAGGGTGCAGCCTTTTCTTCAATCGCCCGGAAAGAAAGCTATAATCAGCTGAAAGTAGAGGAATATCAATATTTGGCTACATTGGATGGTTCTCCATGCAGCAGGTGTACTGCCAGAGACTTGAAGGTTTTTCCTCTGGCGGATTATGCGATCGGGGTGACAGCTCCGCCGCTGCATCCATTCTGCAGATGTACAACAGTTCCTTATTTTAAGGATGAATTTTCATCAGGAGGCCAAAGGGCCGCACGCAATGAAAAAGGCAAGGTATATTACATTCCTGAAGATATGACCTATGGAGAATGGAAAAAGGCATTTGTAGATGGTAAAAAAGAAAGACTTAAAGGTGCGAAGATTCCTGAATTCAGTGGACAAAAGATGCAACAGTCTTATCAGAGTTTTTTGGATATGCTAGATCATTCGGAAGGTAATGAAGGAGTGATCCAAAGACTTAGGTTGTATGGCGAAACAACAGATTTTGTGGTAAATACAGATTTGGATGTTGCATTTGCGTACAACTTTGGAGAAGATAATATTCAATATAATCCAAAATCAGAGAAATTTGGGTTATATAATATGAATTATGTTCAAGTTCATGAGTTATCCCACAGAATGGATATACTAGAATATCATTCATGGGAAAACGGTAAATTTGTTGATGCAGTTGATATTTGTAGAAAAAAACTGTACACTATGTTTGAGGAAAGCGGAGATGAGTTTTCAGATTTCCTTGAAAAATATGCAGATAATCCTTCGGTTTCAGATATCATCAGTGCATTATCTGAAGGTGAGTTCAATGAATGGATCAGTTATAAGCATGATAAAAAGTACTGGAAGGCATTTGATGGTCTGATGGTTTACCTTGAGGTTTTCGCAAATGTTGTCAGCATTGATATAGAGGGAGATAGAACAGTTTTTTCTGGGCTGCTGGAAGAATTGTATGAAGCGTATAAGGATGTGGTATCGTGAAAGAATTGTTAGAGTACTTGCAGAAAGATGAAGAACTTCTGGAATTAAAGAAAGAGTGGGAACAAAAATTTTCAGAATGTTTTCCTGGGTATAACTATGATGAATTTAACGGTATCAAGGATTATAAGAAGCAAATAAAGAAAGCTTTGGATGCAAATAATCCCAGATTGGCATTTAGAAAAGTGACAAAATTAGATGCACTTTTTGAAAAAGGTTTCTTTGATAAAAGACGTAAATAATACGATTCATAAAAATAACACCTCAAAAGGTGTTATTTTTATACTTGTAAATTTAGAACATACCACGAACGAAGGACTTGTAAATTTTTTCGTCTACTTCAATCAAACTATTTTTACCATCCTTGAACCGGATGGCGATAGTAACAATGCTTTTATTTTTGGCAGAGAGACCAGCCAGCATACCAACCGGACCAAGCAAGGCTGCACCAATAGCACCACGAGCTATGCCACTAGCAGCACTTTTGCGAGTATCTTCCGTAATGACATCATAGATATCAATGCTGAATTTATCTAAAAGAATATAGTTTTGACGGTCTAAGAAAATTTGGACAACGCCGCCTACGTTAGTAATGCCTTTTCCTACATAATCACCGGCGATAACCATATTTTTTGCACCCATAGTAATGCACCTCCAACTTAAATATATGAAATATTATAGCAAGGGCTCATAAAATATGTCAATGGAGGTAGTATATAGGCGGATTTCGCCTTTTTAAATTGTCTTGACACAGACGTTAAACAGGTCTTTTTTTAGTGGAAGAAATCAGGAAGGAGCGAGCAATCATTATGAAAAAAGAAGAATTTTTGAAACTGGGTCTTACAGAGGAACAGGCAGCAGCCGCTGCGGAGGCCAGTCAGAAGGAGCTTGAGGGTTTTGTGACAAAAGAACAGTATCAGGCTTTGGAGACACAGCTGGCCGAGAGGAATAATGACATCACCAAGCTGAAGGAGGCAGCGGGTGAAGATACCAAATGGAAAGAGAAATTCAATGATCTCGAAGAAAAGTATAAAACTGAAACCGAAAAATTTAATAAAAAAATGGCTGATGCTGCAAAAAACAATGCAGTGGATATGGCAATCATGGCTGCCGGCGGTAAAAATGCCAAGGCAATTAAGGCTCTCCTGGATCTGGATAAAGTCACTCTGAAGGAAGATGGTACACTGGAGGGGTTGGATCTGAAAGGCCTGAAGGAAAGTGACGGATACCTGTTTACACAGGAGACAACAGAAATCAAGGGCACGGGTGCAGCGAAAGGCGCAGGTGCAGGCACAGCCGGTGTAGCAGAAACATTTGAAAAAGCAGTAATGGGCTAAGATAAAAGGAGGAAAACAGTATGGCTATCAACACGTTAGAGTATGCAAAAATTTTCATGGGCACGTTGGACAAGCAGCTTCTTGAAGGCGCAACCTCCGGGTGGATGGAGGCAAATGCAGGACAGGTAATTTACAATGGAGGCAATGAGGTTAAAGTACCCAAGATTACAACAAGCGGTCTGGGGGATTATGACAGGGAGGCCGGCTTTAAAAAAGGTGCGGTCACTCTGGCATATGAAACTATGAAAATGACGCAGGACAGAGGCAGAACCTTCCATCTGGACGCTATGGATGTAAATGAAACGAATTTTGTTGCATCTGCGGGTAATGTACTTGGTGAATTCCAGAGAACACAGGTGATTCCTGAGATTGATGCCTACCGCTACAGCAAGATTGCAGCGGAAGCGGAAGCGAAAGGTATTGTTACTACAGGTGTGGTAACAGATGCAAATATTCTGGCTATGCTGATGAACGATATCGCAAAAATCAGAGACAAGGTTGGCGAGGGTGTTGAATTGGTTATCACAATGTCCGGGCTGATCTCTCCTCTGCTGAGCCAGACGAAAGATATTCAGAAAATCGTTGATACGGCAGATTTCAAAAAGGGTGAGTTGAGCCTCAAGGTGAGAGCTATCGACAACTGCCCTATCATTGTGGTACCTTCGGCCAGAATGAAAACAGAATACACTTTTTATGATGGCGAAACAGTTGGTCAGGAGGCAGGCGGCTTCAAGGCAACGGAAGCTGCAAAGGATATTAACTGGATTATCACGCCCAGAAATGCTCCTATGGCGGTATCCAAAACGGATATTACTCGCATTTTTGATCCTATGACCAATCAGCAGGCTCATGCGTGGAAGATTGATTACCGCAAATATCATGATCTGTGGATGAAAGAAAGCAATTTGGCGGCAACTCTGGTGAATAGAGAAGAATAAGGAGGTTTCATACCATGTACAGACTGAAAAGGTTGAACGTAGTAAAAGAAACAAATTCTGCAGTGACAAGGGATCGTCTGATTGAGCAGGGTTTTTCCCTGGTTCCCAGTGCAGAGGAAACTCCTGCTGTGGTAGAGGAAGAAACGGATTATGAGGATGATGATAAGCCTCTGGAAAAAATGACGATTTCCGAACTGAAGGAATGTGCGGAGAAGAATCACATCAATATTTCCGGTTTAAAGACAAAAGCGGATATTTTGGCAGCGATTCAGGCGGCTGCACCGGAAGCTTCCCCTGAAGATGGTCAGGACATTGTTGTAGATGATCAGGAAGGTGCTGCAGATGACAATGACTGAAAGGGTTACTCTGCTGAATAAACTGGTTGGCGACGAAGCTGATCCTGAGATTCTTCAGTTTATTTTGGAAAAATGTCAGGATATGATCTTAAACTACTGCAGAATAAAGGAATTGCCGGCTGCTTTGGAAAATGTACTTATCAATATGTGTGTTGATCTGTATCGGGCGGAGCAGCTTGGAAAATCGCAAGTGACAGGGGCAGTGAAAAGTGTCACAGAAGGCGATGTTTCGGTTACATATACCTCGGCAACGAATGTTTCTGAAAATAAAGGAATGGAATTTCTGAAGGATTATACAAAACAGTTGGATCGTTATCGCAGAATGGGATGGTGATGTAATGTTTGAAGATCTGAAAGGAGCCGTTGCATCCTTATATGAAGGGAGAATGACGGTATTTGAATACTTGCCGATAAAGAATGAAGAGACCGGAATCACAAGCCATCAGGAAGTGGAAGTGATGGCAAATATCCCCTGTAGATTGTCATACTCTGATGATGCTGCAGTGACAGAAGGCAATGCAGTAAACGAAAATATCCAGAAAATCAAAGTATTTTTTGCCCCCGGCATCCATATTAAGCCGGGGAGCAAGCTGCTCATCCGGCAGCACGGAGTCATTGCGGAATACAAATCCAGTGGTATTCCTAAAGTGTATTCCAGTCACACAGAGGTGAATTTGGAATATTTCGACAGGTGGACGTAATGAGCCGCTGGGGACACTGCGATTTTTCGGAATTGAAGAAATTCGCAGAAAAAATGGATAAGCTGGAGAAGGGCACAGATGAACTTTCGGTAGAAATCGTTCAGGAGCTGGCAGAGAGAATGCTGGCGAAGGTAGTAAAACGAACGCCTGTAGGTGTTAAGCCGATATTTGATGAAGCAGATACGGTGAAAATCAAAGGGGCAAAACGACGCATCCAGTATAGTACCCAGCGTGGAGAGAGGCTATTTCGTAACCAGCAAGGGAAAACATACCGATTTTTGACGAAAAGCGGTGCAATCCGAGAAAAGTATTGGTCTGGTTATGTTGGCGGAAATCTGCGGCGCAGCTGGCAGATTGGCAATGTGGTTCGTAAGGGCAATTCTTATGAGATCGAGGTATTCAATGATGCTGAATATGCATCTTTTGTGGAATACGGCCATAGGCAGCGGCCGGGGAGATATGTTCCTGCATTAGGTAAGAGGCTAAAGGCAGGATGGGTCAAAGGGCGTTTTATGATGACGATTTCAGAGATGGAGCTGAAAGCACAGGCGCCGGCAATCGTTGAGAAAAGGTTGAAAGAATTTTTCGAGGAGGTATTGGGGTGATTTCTGAAATCATTACTGCAATCAGTCTCCAGCTGAACAGAATTTATCCTGATGTAACAGTAGAAGTGGATCATATAAAACAAGGGTTAAAAGAACCTTGTTTTTTTATTGAAGTTCTGGAACCTGTCAGAACACCATTGGTTGGACAGAAATGGCAGCAGGATAATATGTTTGATGTGCAGCTGTTTTCTTCAACAGAAAATAATATCCGGCTTTATACGGTGGCCGAAGAACTTTTTGAAGGATTGGAGTATATCACGCTGAGAAACGGCAGTCTCCTGCGTGGAACATCAATGCGTTTTGATGTGGTCGATGGAGTGCTGCATTTTCTGGTGAAATATACAGTTTTTCTTCAGAGAGAGGAACAGCAGACATATATGGAGGTTCTGGATATGAAAGAAAGCCTGAAGGAGTGATGATATGGCTGGAAATGAAGCGGTAAATCTGCCGAAATTTACAAAAGATAGTATTTTGAAATTTGAGAGATATCAGGAGCGTAGAGATCTGTTGCGTGCGCTCCTGGTAGATGGAGAAAGATATACAACCAAAGAGGTCGATACTTTGATCGCAAAATTTATGAAAGGTAGGGTGAAATAAATGGCTTTAGGCGGAGGTACATGGTTAACACAGAATAAAGTGCTTCCCGGCTCATACATCAACTTCACTTCTGCGGCGAGGGCAACAGCGGTTCTTTCTGACCGTGGCATTGCGACAATGCCGTTGGAGCTGGATTGGGGTGTGGATGGGGATATTTTCACCGTGGAAACCAGTGAGTTCCAGAAAGAAAGTATGAAAATTTTCGGATATGACTATACGGCTGATGAAATGAAACCCTTGAGGGAATTGTTTGCGAATATTCGTAAAGCATATTTTTTCAAGCTGAACGAAGGCGGCGTAAAGGCGTCTAATGATTTTGCAGAGGCAAGGTATACCGGAATCAGAGGGAATGAAATCAGAATCGTCATTGAGAAAAATGAGGAATTTGTTGAATCGGAAAACGAGGTATACGATGTATCTACTCTGATGGGTACAAAGATCGTCGATACACAGAAGTCGGTTATGAGTGCAGCGGATCTTCAGGCAAATGATTATGTCATTTTTAAGGCAGGGGCTAAGTTGGAAGAAACCGCATCGACACCTTTAACGGGTGGTACAAATGGTACGGTGCAGAATGCAGCGTATCAGACATATCTGGATAAAATTGAATCCTACAATTTCAATGTTATGGGCTGTGCTTCGGTCGATGATACGGTAAAGGGATTGTTTGCGGCGTTTACAAAGAGGCTGAGAGAGGAACATGGTGTCAAATTCCAGACAGTATTGTTTCGCTATGAAAAGGCGGACTTTGAAGGTGTAATCAGTGTAGAAAATGGATTGGTCGGAGCCGATACAGATTCTTCTGCAGTGTACTGGGTTACAGGTGCAGAAGCTGGTTGCACAGTTAATAAGAGCCTGACAAACAGAACCTATACGGGCGAATACAACATCAATGCAGCATACAAACAGACGCAGCTGGAGAAAGCCATTGGTGCAGGAAAACTGATTTTCCATAAGGTGGGCGATGATATTTGTATCCTGAAGGATATCAACACATTTGTTACTTTCACGAAGGAAAAAACAAAAGATTTCGCCAATAATCAGGTGATGCGTGTTCTGGATCAGATTGGTAATGATGTTGCTGCCATGTTTAATACCCAGTATTTAGGCAAGGTACAGAACAATAAAACGGGCCAGATTAGTTTCTGGGGTGACATTGTAAAATATCATGAACAGTTACAGAAACTGCAGGCCATTGAAAATTTTGAAAGTGAAGATATTACGGTTGAGCAGGGTGATACAAAGGTAGACGTAACAGCTGGTGTAGTTGTACAGCCTGTGAGCGCCATGGAAAAACTGTATATGTCGGTAGTGGTAGCATAAACAGAAAAAAATGAGGTGAAATCAATGAAAAAAAGTACAATGCATGCAAAGGATTCCGTATCTGCATCCCTTGCGGAGTGCTTTATTACGATGGACGGAAACAGGTACAACTTCATGCAGGCAATTTCTTTGGAGGCAAAATTCCAGAAAACAAAAGTAAAGGTTCCTATTTTGGGCAGAACAGGGAAGGGGAATAAATCTACCGGATGGGAGGGTACTGGCACTGCAAAATTCCATTACAATACTTCTATCTTCCGTAAGGTTTTACAGCGGTTCAAAGATACCGGTGAGGATATTTATTTTGATATTCAATTAACGAATGAAGACCCCACATCTCGTGTTGGACGGCAGACAGTTATTCTGAGAGATTGCAATATCGACAGCGGTATTTTAGCTAAATTTGCTGCGGGCGAGGATTACCTGACAGAAGAGATGGACTTTACATTCGAAGATTTTGAACTGCCTGAAGAATTTGATATGTTGGAAGGCATGATTTAATTCAAGGAGGTTTTAACATGAGTTTAACAGCGTTTTTAGCACAGAATGCGGAAAAGGTAGAAAATGTAAAATATGTTGCATCTGAGCGTTTTAAGGATGCAAATGGGAATCCTGTTCCCTGGGAGATTCGCTGCATCAGCAGTGAAGAAGATGAGAAGCTGCGTAGAAAATGTGTTCAGCACATTCAGGTGCCTGGAAAGAAGAACCAGTATACAAGCGAAACGGATTATAGTCTTTATCTTGGAAAATTGGGGGCTGCCTGCACGGTATATCCTAATCTGGATAATGAGGAATTGCAAGACAGCTATGGTGCAATGGGAGCAGAATCTTTGTTGAAAAAGATGCTCACTCCGGGCGAATATGCAGACTATCTGAACAAAGTACAGGAGGTCTGCGGCTTTGAGTATGGTACGAATGAAGAGAAAAATGAAGCAAAAAACTGATACTGGACGGAGATGTGGAAGCAAATGTGGCATATTATTGCCTGCATGAGCTTCATCTTCTTCCGTCCCAGTTTTTGGCATTACCAAGAAGAGAGCGGGCTTTCATTCTGGCAGCAATTGAGGTAAGGGCAGAACGGCAGGAAGAATTAGATGAAAAAATGAAATAATTAGGAGGGGAATGTAATGGCAACAATCAGAACGGCATTGGCAATGTATGATGGTGTAACATCTCCTCTTATGCAGATGAATAATGCTTTACATATTGTTCTGAATAGCTTTGAAGCGGTTCAAGCTGCAAGCGGACATTCAGTGGATGTATCAGCTATTCAGGAGGCCAGAGAAGCACTGGCAAGAGCTGAAACATCTTTTGACAGTATTGAACATGAAATTCGACAAGCAGATAATCAGCAGAAAAATTTCAACCAGCATATGAGTGAAGGTGCAGCGACAGCAGAAACATTGCTTTCCAAGGTAAAACGCATCAGTGCGGCGGCAGGAGGCTTGTTTGGGTTAAATAAATTAGTCGGACTGTCTGACCGGATGGCCAGTACGGAGGCAAGATTGAATTTTCTTGTGGATGATGGCGGCAGCATTGCAAAATTGGAACATAAGGTAATGGCTTCGGCCATGCGTTCCCGTTCTGCTTATTTTGATACAGCGCAGCTAGTAGCAAGATTGGGACAAAATGCAGGAGCTGCTTTTTCCGGCAATGATGAACTGATTGCATTTGCGGAACAGGTCAATAAGCAGTTTGTAATTGGCGGCGCAACGGCACAGGAACAGAGTGCAGCCATGATTCAGCTGACGCAGGCTATGGCAGCAGGTGCATTACGAGGAGACGAATTAAATTCTATTTTGGAAGGTGGAGCCGGTATTGCCAGAGCTATCGAAAGCTATATGGGTATAGCAGAAGGTAGTATTAAGGAATATGCAAAAGAAGGCAAGATTACGGCTGAAGTTGTGAAGAATGCGCTTTTTGCGGCGGCAGATGAAACAAATAAAAAGTTCTCTTCTATGTTAGTAACATGGGATCAAGTATTTACAATGGGCAGTAATGTTGCATTGATAGCATTGAATCCATTGTTCCAAGGGATCAGTTTTTTAGCAAATAATATTAAGATCATTGGCCCAGCAGTATTGGGACTTGGGGCAGCTTTTATGGTATTTCAAGTGGCAGCGCATGGAGCACAGATAGCCACGGCAGCCACAAGTGCATATCATGCGGTTGTAGGTTTTCTTTCGATTGCTTTTGGTATTTTAACGGGAAATACGGCGGCAGCATCTGCGGCAGTATTTACGTTCAATTCAGCATTATTAGCAAATCCCATTACATGGGTTGTGATGCTGATTACGATTCTGATTGGCTCATTGTACGCTGGTGTTGCGGCATATAACAAATTCACGAATTCCAGTGTATCTGCAACGGGGATTATCACGGGTGCCTTTGGTGTGATGGTTGCTTTTGTCGGAAATCATCTGATTCATATGTACAATATGTTTGCAGCTATAGCAAATTTTGTTGGCAATGTGTTCAATGATCCTACAGCAGCCGTGAAGATTCTGTTTTATGATATGGCGATGACTTGTATCGGATACATTATATCCATGGCAAAGGGAATTGAGAGTGTCATCAACAAGATACCGGGGGTAGAAGTAAATATCACCAGTGGTCTGAATAACATATATGCTGGTTTGGAGCGAGGTGCCCAGCAGGTGAAGGACGCTTCCGGCTGGAAGGAATATGTACAGCGGAAAGATTTTATTGATTATACCGATTATGCCCAAAAAGGCTATAACATGGGGGAAGGTTTTGTCAATAGAGTGAAGGATACCTTTGGTTTTGGCGGAGGTATTGATGCTTATAATACAGCAGCGGCATATGATAGTCTGTGTTCTGCAGCGGATGATACAGCAGGCAATACAGCCCGTATGGCAGATGCACTGGATATGACGGAAGAAAATATTGCTTATATGAGGGATATCGCAGAAAGAGAAGCAATCAACCGTTTTACAACGGCAGAAATCAAGATTGAACAGCATAACGAAAATCATATTGCATCTGATTTGGATGTGGATGGCATCATGGATCAATGGTGTGATTATTTTGCAGAAAGAATGGATGTTTCAAGCGAAGGGGTGCATGAATAATGGCATATCATTTTTATATAGATGGTGTTCTTTTGCCTGTTACACCGGCATCCCTGAAAATCAAAGTAAAAAACCAGAACAAAACAGTATCTTTGCTCAATGAGGGCGAAATCAATTTTTTGAAATTGCCGGGGCTTTCGGAGGTACAGTTTGAGGCACTTTTGCCGCAGGTCTCCTATCCATTTACAAATGGAGATGCAAAAACGGCAGAGTACTACCTTTCTAAACTGGAACGGCTGAAAATAGAGAAAAAGCATTTTCAGTTTATTGTTTCCAGAACAACAACGAAAGGGAAGCTGCTCTTTGACACGAATATGACAGTCAGTCTGGAGGATTATGAGATTGCAGAAGATGCAAAGGATCTGGGAATGGACGTAAAAGTTTCCGTGAAACTGAAGCAGTATCGTATTTTCAGTACGAAAACGATACAGGTGGAGCAGACAAAGAACGGAGAAACACCAAAAGCGACCGTTACCCAAAACAGGGATGCATCCACGGCCCCGCAATCCAAAACGTATACGGTACAGAAGGGAGATTGTCTCTGGAATATTGCGAAAAAATATTGCGGAGATGGTGCGAAATACAAAGAAATCGCAGAACTGAATAAGGATAAAATCAAGAACCCTAATTTGATTTATCCCGGACAGGTTCTGACTTTGCCATAGGAGGTATTTCATGTATGAGTTGATGATACAGAACCAAGGAACGATATATCTTCCTGTGGTAGAGGATGGCGTAACTTGGGAAACAGAGAGAAAGGGTAGCCCCGGACAGCTGTCCTTTTCGGTTGTGAAAATGGCCGGATTGAATTTTCAGGAAGGGAACCCGGTTAGCTTCAGGGTAAATGGTATAGATGTATTTTATGGTTTTGTCTTTTCCAAACAAAGAACAAAGGATGGTCTGATTCGTGTGACAGCATACGACCAGCTCCGGTATCTGAAGAATCGGGATACCATACGGGCGGTTGGGAAAAAGGCATCTGAGTTATTGCAGATGCTGGCAGCGGATTTCCGGCTGCAATGCGGAACGGTGGAAGATACCGGATATATCATTGAAAGCATTGTGGAAGATGATCAGAGCCTTTTCGATATTATCTTAAATGCCGTGGATGAGACACTGCAGGCCACAGGTAACCTATTTGTCTTATATGATAATTTCGGAAAAATTTGTCTCCAAAATATCAAAAACCTAAAGCGGAATTTTGTGATAGATCAGGATGTTTCAGAGGATTTGGACTACACCAGTTCCATTGATAAGCAGACCTATAATAAAATCAAGCTGACCTATGAAAACGAGAAAACGGGCAAAAGAGAAGTCTACATTGCTCAGGATGGCAACCACATGAATTTGTGGGGTGTTCTGCAATATCATGAAACATTGCAGAATGAAATCGGCGCAGCAGAAAAAGCAAATGCTCTTCTGAAGCTCTATAACCAGAAAACACGCCATCTGACTGTAAAAAATGTGTTGGGTGATATCAGCATCAGAGCAGGGACACTTTCTTGACTGTTCCATATCGTTTCCTTTCCATTCACTATGCTGTCATCCTCCTATTTCACAATTTTCTTCAACTGAAATGTCCTGCTTTCCGTTGTTGTGGCATATTTCTCATAAAGCTCTTTGTCATTGAGCTTCATCCGCTGCAGATTATCCTTATGAATGGCAGTCCGCAGTACAGGCTTATAGGAAATATGATACTCACTGCCGTCCGCCGCAACGCATAACCCTCTGGTTGCGTTTCCAAGCATCTCTGCAAACTTCCCATAGGCAGTTTTAATCTTCTGCTCCAGTCTCCTGGAATCACTGTCTATGGCCGCCTTCTCAAGCTTCATCCGATAAATCTCCTCCAAAGCATCACCGTATCCGCTTTCAATCAAGATTTCATCTAAGCCTGTTCTCTGGGTCTGATACCGCCTCAGACTGGCAAGCACCAAATCCCCATCACCATATAACATAGGCTCGATTTTTCGCTCCACATTTTCTGTCCAAAAAGCCTCCTCCTGCAGAATCAGGTTCTCTTCAAAATCCAGATCACGCTCTATGCAACGATAAACGAAATCGTTTTCCGAGTTTCCAAACAGGCAGGCGCAATAGGAAAGATTCAAGTTTTTCACAGCCATGTAATGCCGGCATTGCACCTCATAATGATAAGGTACTGCGTCATTGTCCCATTTCTCCTTTGTATGGATATTCCCGGTTTTGCACTCCAACACACCAACGGTGCCATTGGGTGTTTCAAAGAAATAATCAATATCCGCCAGCATAAAAGGGAATAAGGGATGCCGGAACATGACCTTTTCCTGCCACACACGAAATCCTGTTTTCTTCGCAAAGATGGCAGCTACCAAGTCCTCCAGCCGTTTGCCGACTTCCTTAGCTACCCAGCCTGCTTCATCCTCTTGATTGGGCTGTCTGCCCAGCTTCTCAAAATATACATCCCTCGCCGTTTTATAGGGTGAAATGCCAATGACTGCTGCTGCATCGCTGCCGCCGATTCCTTTCCTGCGGCACTCCAGCCAGGTTTCTTCGTCCATGTTTGCTGTATCGACAAACACATCCGCTTCATAATCCAGATTTAACTCCATAACGCCCATCCTTTCTTTACCAGCGGTATTCCCCTGCAATATCATAGTCCTTCCATCGCAGATGCACAGCTCTTGCAATATTTTCCTCCATCTGTACGATTTTAGAGCCGTCAATACCCTCACACTGCATCAGATAAATAACCTCCGCAATCTGCAGATACGCTTCATATACACTGCAGGCTGTTTCACCGTTTCTAAGTCTGAAATCCTCCGCAACCTCTATGGCGTATTTTTTCGGTACACCAATCCGTTTCATCACACCCAGCATCGCATTAACCGGATGCAGCACATACACATCCATCAGGGATTCCATATTGCCTAGGGCCTTGCCATACTGGGCATAAAGCAGATTTAACTGTTCGTCGAACTTCGTCAGATTCGCCTTATTCTTATGCTCCAGCTTTAGGGGACTTCCCAACGGAATATTTCTCGCTTCAGAACCGAAAAAAATCATCGGGTACAGGTTCGCACCACTTTGTCCGGTATCGGAGGTTGTCAGGCGAAGACCCAGCTGCATTTCGTTATTCGGCAAACCATGGGTCTGCAAACTCTCCCTATACCCCTTCAACAAGCCTTCCTCATTATCCAAAGACCAGACCGCCGTTACAATAGAATGGTCGTAGGATGCTCCAGCAAAGGTATAACCGGAGAAATTGTTCTGTAGATATTCCACGGTTCTTCTGAACAGCTCCGATGTCTCCAAAACAGCATAGTCCGAAGCATCACCGCCATGTACCGCAGAAATCTTATCCTCGCAAAAGCGCAGGAGTGCATCACCACTGGCTACCTCCATGCAATAGTTCAGGATCTGTGCAAGTGCGGTTTTCTGCACCTTATTCAGCGCATTGCCGGATACTCTGGCACGCTCCAGAATAGTCTTGATTGCACAGCTGCGGACAGGATAGAGTTCTTCCTTAACCTTTAAAATCAACCGTGTATATCTGATTGTTTAGATGATCTGGAGCCGGTTTTTACATTTGACAGATTTATGGAGGAAATCGATGTACAAAAGTATTTGAAAAATATTCCAGCTCATAAAACCGGAAGATTCAGATACAATTCTTGAAAAATGGATTGACGAAGTAATACCAAAGTATTATAATGAAAAAACTAATACTGCGGTATTACTTTGGGGGTGCAATATGAAACAAGATTTAATCATTTACCATGGTTCTCAGCAAATCGTTGAGATTCCTCGATTTGGTATTGGTAAAGAGTACAATGACTATGGTCAAGGATTCTACTGCACAGAGAATATTGAACTGGCAAAAGAATGGGCTTGCCCCATCAAAAATAATGGTTATTCAAATAAATATATTCTGCATTTAGATGGTCTGAATGTCATGCATCTGACAAAAGGTGAGTTTAATATCCTAAATTGGCTGGCTATTCTACTTTCCAATAGAAAATTTGATATTTCTTCTCCTATCGGCAGCAATGCCAGAGAATTTATTCTTTCTCGTTTTATGCCAGACACAACAGATGTTGATATTATGATCGGTTATCGTGCAGACGATTCTTACTTCTCTTTTGCAGAAGATTTTGTAAACAATACTATTTCCTTAAGAGATCTGAATCTTGCAATGCAGCTTGGTACCCTCGGTGAACAGGTTGTCTTGCTCTCTAAGCGTTCTTTTGACCAAATCGAATATATCGAACATGAAATCGCTGATTACCGCAAATATTACTACAAAAGAACGGAAAGAGATCAGACAGCAAGATTTACTTACGCCACAAGAAAAAAGAACTTGCAACAGCTCATGGATGATATTTTTATCCTGGATATTATGAGGGAGGATATGAAACATGACGATCCACGCTTACAGTCAATTATATCTGAATAAAATTTCCCGCTCAGTTGGTACTATGCTTCATAATGCTGTCTTAGAATTCGGTATGGATGGAACAGATTTTTTAAACCGATTTATCCAGTCTGAAGTCGCTGAACAGATTGAAAGTGGCAATCCCAAATATATTGCAGGAAAAAGTGGTATGGAATTATTTCTGGAGGTCTTTGAAAAAACAACTGGTGAAAAGCATCATTCTCCGGTGATAGAAAATTATGAGCGCAGTGATGTTTATTGGGTAGGTTGGATATTGACCCATTATCAATGGTACTCTGGTCATAGTTTCAAAAGCATTCTTGATACTATTCCTTACAATGAACTATTGGGGCTTTACGGAACTCTTCACGAAACAGACATCCAAAAAAGCTATGAAGTCTTTGATACGCATTTTGCAAATAACGAAAGCAAATTAAAAACTATAAGAAAACAATGCAATCTTACCCAAGAAGCACTCGCGAATAAGTCAGGAGTTTCTCTCAATACGATTCGTGCATACGAACGGAAAAGCAAAGACATTAATAAAGCTCAGTTTGATATTATTATGAAACTGGCCAATACCTTAAAATGTAATGCTTCTGATCTGCTTGAATAACACTTACAGTCAAGAGCGTGTAAAAAATGATTTCTCATTTTTTACACGCTCTTTCGTTTATATAAAAAGCAGAGGGCGAAAAAGAAAGATTGATTCGGAAATATCTAAGAAAGAATGCCGGCAGCTATGGATGATTGGATTATCGCTGAGGTTTTCATGCATAAATTGACTATTGATATAACATAATATATAATATAATAAATATAAAATGTTATATTGGCGGTGATTATATGCGAGAATTGATGAAACAGATTCGTTCGGCGGCAGACATGAGCCAGAAGGAACTGGCAGAATATATGGGTGTAACCTTTGCAACAGTTAATCGATGGGAGAATAGCAAAGCAACTCCCAACAGAATCGCGCAGGAGAAATTATATGAGCTCTGTCAGATGAGATCTATCCCGCTATATGATTATATTTTGAAAAAAATAGAGGCAGAAGTTGCTGCGCTGCGTATACCGAAGGAGAGACTTGTGCTGTACCATGGCTCAAAGGCTGGAATTGAAGGGGAAATTGCATTATTGAGTCGGGATAAATGCGATTTTGGGAAAGGCTTTTATATGGGAACGCAGCCGGAACAGTCCCTTACATTGGTTTGTGATTTTGATAAATCCAAGTTTTATGTAATGTCCATAGATTTAAAGGGGCTTGATGTATTGGATGTCCCTGCAGATATTGAATGGGCGATGCTGGTGGCATTCCATCGGGGAAAGATGGATCAGATTAAAGGCAGTGCTTTTTACAAAAAATACAAGGATATGTCCGGCAGCTACGATGTAGTCGTTGGCAGTATTGCCAATGATCGAATGTTTTATGTTTTGGATAATTTCTTTTTGGGGAATATTACGGATTTGGCATTAGTCAATAGCTTGTCGGCCTTGCAGCTTGGCAGACAGTATGTGTGTGTGACAGAAAAGGCTTGTAAAGCTGTGCGCATTGAGAAGGAAATTGAATTGTCACATTTAGAACGAAAGTGTCTGCAGAAAGTCAGTGAAGAGAATCGTGCCAAGGGTGTGTCTCTTGCTGATGATATTTGCAGGAATTATAGGCGGGAAGGGCTCTTTTTTGACGAGATTATCGAAGAAAATCGGTAAGGAGGGCAGAGCATGGATAGATTAAAAATCAAACTTTGCGATATTCAGGGCAGGTTGTTTGAGCTTTCCCTTGCAGCAGGATATGAAAGCGACTCTTTTGTAAAGGCTTTTATGACTTCTCACCTTGCTCGCTGTTTGGATTCTGAATATAATCGTATGCAATGGGCAGGAGAGGAATATTTGCTGGAAGAACTGGAGGAAGAAAAAGGGAACAAACTGCAGAAGGGAGAGCAACAGTATACAATAGATGTTCTGTACTGGATGGGATATCTTTATCGTTATTGGAACTTATATACAGGCGAAAGTAGTGATAAAATTTATAGGCAAGCCCCGGTATCGGTTATGAAACGAAATTATATGATGTTTCATACAATGGATCCGGAGATGGCCATTGGGGATCTGAAAGAAATTTATACTTCAAAAAAAGATAGAATAAAATGAATTTGGTTTTCAGATGCATCGTCTATACTGGAATGAAAAGGATACTGTCAGATAATAAGAGCTAAAGGAAGAATACCTAGGGCGGGTTGTCGTAACAGGAAGCCTATTGCCTTTTGGCAGAACTGGAGATAAAGTGGTTGATATGGTAAAATTTGATAGGAAAATACCGAGAGAGGATGGGAGCTATGGCACTTGAGAATAGATTAGGTATTACTGATTCTGCTGAGCTGGCCAGAATGGAAGAAAAAATAAGTAAAACAAAAGCGATGCAATTATTTGAAAGCGGTATGCTGGATGCTCTGGATGCCGGTACTTTTCGGGCGCTCAGTGAGATTCATAGAGTTTTATTTGAGGATATATATAGCTTTGCCGGTCAGGTGAGAAATGTGAATCTGGCAAAGGGCAATTTTCGATTTGCACCGGTAATGTATTTGCATGCAGCATTGGAGCATATTGAAAAAATGCCGCAGTCTACTTTCGATGAGATTGTTGAAAAGTATGTAGAGATGAATGTTGCGCATCCCTTTAGAGAGGGCAACGGACGAGCAACCCGGATTTGGCTTGATCTGATGCTGAAAAAAGAATTGGGCCAAGTGGTCGATTGGAGCAAAGTAGATAAAGACGACTATCTTCTGGCGATGGAACGCAGCCCGATCAAGGATATTGAGATCAAATACCTTCTCAAGCAGGCTCTGACCAATCGGATTAGTGACAGAGAAGTATATATGAAAGGCATTGATACCAGCTATTACTACGAGGGATATACAGTTTATAAAACAGAAGAATTATAGGGAACAAGATTGACTGTCCAAACCGGGCGGTCTTTTTTTGCAGAAAATATGGAGGATTTGTTGTTTTTTGCGTACTCAAAACGTATGAGATAAGTAAAGATATTTTAAAAGGAGCTGATTTTTATGTTGATTTCTGTAGACCACGGGAACAAGCAAATGAAAACAAAAAACCATATCTTTACATCTGGATTGTACGAAAGCGACACAGTACCATCCTTCGGACAGGATATTCTAAAGTATAATGGGAAATATTATTCCGTTATTCAGAAACGGATTCCATATATGAAGGATAAGACGGCGGATGAGAGATTTTTTATCTTAACCCTTTTCGCAATCGCCTATGAGCTGCAGCATTTACCCGAAAAGAAAGAAATCTATGATATCCAGCTTGCGGCCGGATTGCCGCCGAAGCATTTTAGCGGGCTCAGTGAAAGGTTTGCTGATTATTTCAAAAAACGGAGGAATGAAACGGAAATTATCAGTTTTGAGTTTAACCAGAAACCGATTTCCATCCATATCAATGATGTTCTTCTGGTGCCCCAGTGCTATGGTGCGGCAGTAACCAGGTATGAGAAAATTAAAAATTACAGCAGAGTATATATTATTGATATTGGCGGTTTTACGTTGGATTATCTGCTTTTTGAGAATGGGAAGATTGATTTGTCAGTATGTGATTCTCTGGAAAATGGTGTGATTCTGATGTACAACAATATTATTTCCGGCGTGAGCAGCACTTATGATAAGCTTCTTTCGGAGAGGGATATTGATGATATTCTTTTGGGGAAGGATGAATTGTTCGATGACGGGGTTAGGAATTATGTTATGCAGCAGGCAGAAAACTTTGTGGTGGATATAGTAAATTCCCTGAGAGAGCGAGGATTGGATCTTACCTCGGCAAAGGTCGTATTCACAGGCGGTGGTTCTATTCTATTGGAGCAATTCTTTATGAAAACGGGAAGGATCAAAGACCATCTGCTGATTGATGATATCGCTGCCAATGTGAAAGGCTTTGAAATGCTATATTACATGAGAAATGGAAGCAGGTGAGCTGGATGGAGAAAAAGAAACAGTATCGGTTTACAATCGGATTAAACAGCAAACTGCCGAAGCATGTGGCAGTTGCGGAGATTTTAAACAGTATTGGTCGCGGCGGGATTTCCCAGTTGGTTGTTGACGCTGTTTGGGAGTATCATCATTTGGATGGATTGAAGCTTGGTGTTCCGACAGAGACCCAGAGCCAGAGGCTGAATGAGGAGGATATTCAGAATTTGATGTCCTCGCTGGATATGTTTTCAAAATAAGAGCATATATGATTTATCCTGATATTCATTATTTTATAGAAGTTCATAACTATATTTCAACAACGCCTGCGGATGCCGATATTTATCTAATCATGTTCTAAACAACAAACTTGCAATGATATTGGAGCAAATCCATGGTACAATATTCATCACAAGGGGGTAATGAAATGAAATATACCGAGCAGATAAAAGGTCTTATATCAAGAGGAGAGATAAAAGAGGCGTCAACAAATATGCTTGAGGATAGCATTAATGCCGTTTTAGGCAATCGTGTATCCGTTGCAAAAATAATGATTGCTATTGAGAAATCTCCATTCTTTCTTCGGGAACAGTTATTTTGGTCGAAGGTAGAAGCATTTCTAAATGGTGTATATCTAAGTGAAGAGGATTGTGCTAAATTGGGGGCTAAACTTACTGAAAATGGAGAAATAAAGGATAACCCTCTTCGGTTGGTTGAAAGTATTGATAGAGCGGAAACACAACAGAAAATTCGATATTTAATCAATGTAACCCGATGTTTACTTGCAGATTTTATTGATCGACCTACATATTTTCGACTTTGCCACGCAATCACCCATACCTTAGAGGAAGATTTGCTGTTTTTAAAAGAACATATCAAAGAAAAGGATCTTCCGTATTCGACCTATACTCAGGGACTATTAACGGTTGGGCTTATGTATCAAAGCATCTTAGATGGAAATGGAGAGCAAAAGTATTCCTTCACTCCGGTTGCCAGACTGGTGGATCAGTTTGCAGTTAGCTATGATGATGTTGAACGGTATCCTAATCCTCAGAGTACATCAGTACAGGATAATGCTCCGCAAATCAAAATACCATCTTTGGAGTGGGGGAATTTTTAGCTACGGATGAAAAAGCTGCCGAAGCAATAAATGAACTATTTAAGAAATAAGAAGAAACGGGAGTATAGCCCTTGGACAAATAGAGGAGCGATACTCCCGTTTTTGTGTCATTAAAAGTACGTATGCTCAGTCGCGGGAATAATCTCTGCTGAGAATGTGTTTCGGTATACTGTAAAAAAGTATTGTTCTACCCCAAACCCGATTCACTTTAGATATTGCGTTTTTCGTATTTATTTTACGACTGACAAGATTAAACGGAACGATATTAGCAAGTATAATAAACGAAAAACACAATTATGGGGTGGAAACAGTGAAAGAATATCTAAAAACCATTCTCAAATATAGAGAAAGCAGAGGCTGGTCGGAATATCAGCTTGCCGAGCATTCTGGTTTACCGCAGTCTACAATTTCTTCTTGGTATCGGAAAAGCGCATCGCCAAGTATCGGTTCTTTGGAAAAAATTTGTGCTGCCTTTGGAATTACACTGTCTCAGCTTTTTGCAGAAGGAGACACACCCGTTTCATTGACGGAATCTCAAAAGAGATTGCTTGAACGCTGGGCGGGGCTCAGCGAGGAACAACAAGAAGTGGTTTTTGCTTTAATAGATAAAATGTAATGAAAAGTCGTTTTTTAGCAATAGAAAGTTGCTGAAAAAGCGGCTTTTTTTGTTTTTATGGATAATTTTTTGAAATTTTATTGGGATTTTGGTTTTTCATGCTGTATCAAGGGATGTATTAGGTAGGAGGAGATAAACTTCATATAAAATTCTTCAAACGGAAGGAGGTGAAACCGATGAATTTACTTCCTTCGGAGAACAGCTTACATATGCGATTTGATGCTTTCTGCAAAAAGGTGCTGACGTATATCAATTATAAGCTGTTGCGTGGAGAACAGAAAAGAAGGGAAAAAGAGTGTGTGTTTTCCGATTTAGAGGAGGGTGTGTTGGAACAGAACCATTACACCTATGACGATTATCCTGCCTTAGCTTTATGGATAAAGTTGAAGCACATAAAGGTATTTATCGAAAATGAGATGTTATACCATGCGTTGCTTTTGCTGCCGGAAAAAAGATTGGAGATTATCATTCTTAGTTTTTTTGGCGACATGACAGATAAGAAAATCGGAGAAATCATACTGATGCCGAAAAGTACCGTCCAATACAATCGAAACGCAGCTTTGCGCCATATGAAAAAAATTATGGAGGTGGGCATACCATCAGATGAAAAGCAAAAAAATGCCGAATGATATTTTTATGGAAAACATGAGAAAAAACATTTTTGGAAAGAAACAGAAGCTAAAGACAAAAACGATACTTCTTGCAACTTCTGGAGATCCGGATGCCTTAATGGAGATAGTCGATGCGTATAAGCCGTATATAGAAAAACTCTCCATGCGTGTTGTGATTGGCGATGACGGGCAGTACAGAGAGGCGGTAGATGAAACTGTAAAGAGGACATTAGAAACAGGTCTGATTGCAGCGATTATGAAGTTTAATCCTTACAGATAACAATAAAGGTCGGTGGCAAAAAATGCTGCCGATCTTCTTTAGAAATGCTGTACCTTGAAAATAGAATGATTTGGATTCCTGAATTGATTATATGAAGAGCCTGAAAAGGAAAGCATTGGGAAGGGATACGCCAAGACCATAGAAATATGCGAGCGACAACTATCTGTTCTTCGGTCATATTTGTGGCAGAAATATGATTGCGATGACCTTTTCATATAGCCAAGCTGCCGTCAGGAAGTGGAAGGCTACTGATGTATGTGAGTGAAGGCAGGCCTGCCAAAGATATTGCTGTTGTGAGAAGGGACGAGTAACAACTTTTGTGTAGGTGCAGCTGCGCCGAGCGTTCGGGAATTTGTTGAAAAACCATAATACAGTTGTAATGTTCGTCTTTTACTTTGGTCGAGAGAAGTTGGGCTGATTTTTGAGAATCCTCGCTAGGGTGGCAGCAACATAATATAAAAGAGTTTTGAATAAACTAGAATATATTCTTTTGTACGCAGAGGTGATATTTTTGAGAAAAAATAAAACGGATTTGGTAGTGATTGAAAAATATAAGCATGAGGACGCAAAAAAGAGAAACAACGAAATTGTGATGATTTTAATACAGATGATGGGCAGAATATGAGAACTTGTGTTCTTTTGGTGGCTATGATAAAATTAAGGTACATATTTTCAACCTGTTTTCTTCATGGTTGTGGAGGTGACGGGTAAATGGAAAAAGCGGCTATTTATTGCAGATTATCAAAAGAAGATGAGGACAAAATAAAGGCAGGCGATGACAGCGAAAGCATACAGAATCAGAAGATGATATTGATTGATTTTGCAACGAAAAACGGTTTTATGATTTACGATATTTACAGCGATGACGATTACTCCGGATTGGACAGGGACAGACCTGATTTTAACCGGATGATAAGAGATGCGAAAAAAGGGTGTTTTAGTACTATCATTTGTAAGTCTCAATCCAGATTTACAAGAGATATGGAGTATGTAGAGAAGTATATCCATGGTCTGTTCCCAATGATAGGAGTACGATTTATAGGCGTTGTTGACAATGTAGATACAAATGCAAAAGGAAATAAAAAGGCAAGACAGATCAACGGGCTTATCAATGAATGGTACTGCGAAGATTTATCTGAAAATATCAGGAGTGTTTTCAGGACGAAAAAAGAGCAGGGACAGTATGTAAGTCCTTTCCCGCCATACGGTTATTTGAAAGATCCTAATGATCGGCACAAGCTTATCATTGATCCGGTAGCTTCAGAAGTTGTGCGTAAAATATTCAAATGGTATCTGGACGGATATGGAACGCAGAAGATACGCAATAGGCTTTTTGAAGAGGGCGTCGAAACTCCGGGTATTTATAAAAAGAGGATATATGCGAATTACCATTATCCGAAAGAGCAGAATGAGCTTGGAAAAGAATATGGGTTTTGGGGAACAACGACAATAAAGCGTATATTAACAAATCAAGTATATATAGGGGCTGTTGTACAAGGCAGAGAACGAAAGGTGAGCTATAAAAGCTCAAAAGTGGTTGCTGTGCCTCAGGAACAGTGGATCATAGTACCCAATATGCATGAGCCGATTATCGATAAAAATGATTTTCAATTGGTACAAAAACTGCTGAAAGAACGTAAATATGAAACCAAGCATAAAGCGAAATGTGAAAGAGAAATATATTTATTTTCCGGGAAAGTTTTCTGCAAACACTGCGGGAGTAGAATGTTCCGTGTAGTTGGGCAAAGGGGATACTCCTATCTATATTGTCAGGTGTTTTCCAGAAGCAAGGGAACTGCATGCAGACATAATTCTATGCGGGATGATGAACTGGAGAAACTTATTACTTCAAAAATCCGGAGTTTAATCCATGGCTGTTTAAAGGAACCTGATAATGTGAAGAGAATCTGTGATGTTTTAAGTGGTAAGTCAGAAGATGCAGAGCAGACATTAAGGAAAAAGTCTCGGGAAATGGAAAATGTTTCAGAGGCACTGGAACGTATAAAAAAGGCTTCTGCTGCTTTATACATAGATAAGCATACAGGAACTATTTCCCAAGAAGAATATACAATGTTGAAAGATGCCCTTTGGAGAGAGTTGAACGAGAAGGAAAAAAGACTGGTGGATTTGAAAAAGGAAATCAGCGAACGGGAGAACAATGATTCTGATACGCAAATGCTGGCGATGGTAAACAAATATGCAAAGTTCAAAAAACTGGATTTTGAAATACTGAATCACTTTGTGGATCGGATAGAGATTGCATCTGATGATGAAAAAAATAATGAAGTGACAATATATTGGAATATATAAACGAAGGAAAAGTTTTTGATTTCTGCCACGGCTTGTGGGTGCCGTGACCGTTATCGTCATAAGGCTCCCGTTTCCCATTGATGAGGTCCCGAAAAGCCACGATACGGTTTTCCGGCAGGATAAAATCCTCCACGGGGGAGATTCCCGTATCCAGAAATGCGATGGAGAGCCTCCGTTTGCCCGCAGATGCAGACAGCTCCGCAGAAAAAAGGTGTTTCATCAAAGACATGGCAAGCATCTCCTTTCTTTACTAAAATATGTGAAAAAGCATTTTTGGGGACTTTGGGGCATACCTTTATTTTAGGAAGAAAAAGGAGAGGATGCCTGTGGCAGAAAAAAACGGAATGGAGATGCTTTCCGCCTTGATGGGAGAGCAGGGGCAGGATGCCCTGAAGATGATGCAGCGAGTTCAAAGGCTGCAGCGGCTCATGGGGCCTGCGGCAACCAAAGCCCCCGCCCCTCCTGTGGAGAAAAAAGAGGAAGTGGAACTGTTCGCCCGCAATCGGAATGAAAATATGATTACCGCAGCCATTCCTTTTCTGAATCGGGAATATCAGCGGGATTTGTATATTGTGGTTCGCCTGATGGAAATGCAGAGAGTTTTGAACGGGGGGCTGCTGGAAGCAAGAGAACGGCAGGAGGAACCGCCCCGTCTCAGACAGCGAAAAATGCTGCGGGCGGTACAGGAATATCTGCCGCCAGAGGAAAGGAACCAGATGCAGACCATATTGCGAATGATGGATATGAAAGAAATCATGGAACGGGAGGGCTTGAAATGAACACATGGGATACCCCTGAAGTGCAGGCTTTGGGAGAGGAACGGCTGCGGCTCATGCGGGAGGCAGCAGAAAAATGCAAGGGAAAAACCGGCATGGAACGATTGGATATTTTCTTGGAATATGGCGAAAAATTGGCAGAGGGCGGGCAGCTTCCCCCGGAGGAACAGAAAGCCCTGCTGGCGGCAGTGGCGGCCAGCCTGCCCAAGGAGGAACAGGCACAACTGGCACAGATCATGGCAATGCTGGGACTGTGACCGTGCAAAAAGGGTGACGCAATACGTCACCCTTCTTTATTGGAAAAAATATCGAATAATAAAACTGCCAGCAAAGGCGAAGTGTTAGGCGAAGCTTTTCTCGGTACCGTTTTTTCTTTGGCAATAATTGGAACTACATCCTTTTCCACTGCTTTTTTTTGCAGTGTGGGTGCGGGCAGATCGCCCGACGGTTTTTCTTTTTGGCTGTTGGTGCGTTGGGGCTGATTGAAGGGTGCAGGAATATTTTTGTTGGAATACATGGGAACCTCCGTGGTTTTTCTTTCCTTATATATATGCTTCCAAAAGTTTTTTATGTTTTCTCCTATAAATAAACACGTTTTTGTGGTATGATTACAATAGATAGGTCTGAGAACAGAAAAAACTCCTGAAAGGAAGCTGCACATGAAGGAGCGCAGAGAACGAAATTTCCGCATATTGGAATTTCGAGAAAATAAATTTGATATCATTGGGGATGTCCATGGCTGCTATGATGAGCTGATGGAGCTGATCGGCAAGCTGGGCTATGAGAAAAAGAATGGCTGCTATGCCCACCCCGAGGGCAGAAGGCTCATTTCTGTGGGGGATGTGGCAGATAAAGGACACAAAAATCTGGATTGTCTGAATTTCTGGATTGACCAAGTGAACCATGGCGGTGCATTTTGGGTCCATGGAAACCACTGTAATAAGCTGTATCGCTATTTCCTTGGTAACCGTGTTCATGTATCCCATGGCTTGGAGCATACGGTGGCAGAGCTGGAACAGATGCCCAAGGAGGAACGGATGGCCTTTCGCAACCGCTATATGCGCTGCTATGAAAGCCAGTGCTTCTACCTGCTGCTGGACAGAAAACAGCTGGCAATCGTCCACGGGGGTCTGCGTTCGGAATCCATCGGAAAATTTTCCAATAAGATTCGGGCGGTCTGCCTTTACGGGGAAACCACAGGGCGGTTTGATGAAAACGGCAAGCCGGAACGTCTGGATTGGGCGGCGGAATATGACGGGCAGCCCTTTGTAGTCTATGGACATACGGTGGCAGAAAAGCCGGAAATCGTCAATCGTACGGTGGATATCGACCAAGGCTGTGTCTATGGGGGTTATTTGACGGCACTGCGCTATCCCGAAATGGAATTTGTGCAGGTGCGGGGGAAAAAATATGCGGAATATCACGGCGGCGGAAAGGTTCCGGAATGAGTCAAACAAGCGATGCGAGGGCATCGCTTCTTCTTTTTTCAAAAGGGGAGGAGAGAATTACAATGGCGAATCTGCTTTTAGCAGTCATCTATCTGGCGTTTATCGCCCTAGGGCTGCCCGATTCCCTGTTGGGGAACGGCTGGCCTGCCATGCATCAGGAATTTGGGGTGCCCCTGTCCTATGCGGGCATCGTTTCCACCATCATCGCCTTGGGCACCATCGTTTCCAGCCTGATGAGCGATAGATTGACGAAACGCTTCGGTGCGGGAAAAATAACGACGGTCAGTATTGCCATGACGGCAATCGGTCTGCTGGCCTTCTGTTGCAGCGGGCATTTTTGGCAGCTTTGCTTTTGGGCGATTCCCTATGGGCTGGGGGCGGGCGGCGTGGATGCTGCCCTCAATAACTACATGGCGTTGCATTATGAAAGCCGCCACATGAGCTGGCTCCACAGTATGTGGGGCATTGGTGCCACCACGGGGCCGTTCATCATGGGATGGGCGCTGGCAGGGTCCTATTCCTGGCGCATGGGCTATTTCAGCATCGGCGTGATACAAGTGGGTATCGTGATTTTGCTGTTTTTGAGCCTTCCTTTGTGGAAGCAGCGGCAGGTGAACCAACGGGCAGAGGTGGTAGAAGCCCTTTCCTTTCGGGATGTCCTTTCCATCAAAGGGGCAAAGGAAATTATGGTGGCCTTTTTCTGCTACTGCGCTTTGGAACAGACTACAGGCCTTTGGGCAGCCAGTTATTTGGTATTCAAGGGAGCCCTGCCGGAGGAAACAGCCTCCAGACTGGCGGGGTGCTTCTTTCTGGGCATCACCGTGGGGCGGATGATCAGCGGCTTTTTGACCTTCAAGCTGAACGATACCCAAATGATACGCTTAGGCATTGCCATTGTTTTCATTGGTCTGGCGGGGATTTTGCTGCCTTTTGGGGGCAGCGGCACAATCCTTGGGCTGATTCTGCTGGGGCTGGGATGTGCGCCCATCTATCCCAGTATCGTCCATTCCATTCCCGCCTTTTTCGGGGAGGATAAATCCCAAGCGGTTATGGGGATGCAGATGGCGGGGGCCTATGTGGGGCTGTGCGTGATGCCGCCTCTTTTTGGGCCTATTGCCAACCATATCAGTGTGGGGCTTTTGCCCCTGTATCTGCTGGCCATGGCAGTGGTGATGGCAGTCAGCCATGAAAAATTGCAGGGAAAGATTCAAAAAAAGATATAATTATGTAGAAAGTCCTCTCAAAAAGAGGGCTTTTTCTATGGGAAAAAGAGGATTTTCAAGGGAAACGGCGTATTTTAAACAGTAATAGGAGAAATTTGTACTTTGGTACATGAAGGAGGGAAAGCTATGGAATTACGGCAGTTTCAGGAAGAACTGGAAGAGAAGATGCTGGGGCAGTATGCCACAAAAAGCGTCAATACGAAAGGTCGGCAGAGGGAAGAAGAAAAATGCGATATCCGAACGGATTTCCAGCGGGACAGAGACCGTATCATCCATTGCAAATCCTTCCGCCGCATGAAGCATAAAACACAGGTATTTATCTCCCCAGAGGGTGACCATTACCGTACCCGCCTGACCCATACCTTGGAGGTTTCCCAGATTGCCAGAAGCATTGCCCGTGCCTTGCGGCTGAATGAGGATTTGACGGAAGCCATTGCTTTGGGACACGACTTGGGGCATACGCCCTTTGGTCATGCCGGGGAAAGAAAGTTGGATGCCCTTTGCAGAGACAGCGGCGGCTTTGCCCATAATGAGCAGAGCCTGCGGGTGGTGGAACGGCTGGAGAAGGACGGTCGTGGGCTGAACCTGACTTGGGAGGTACGGGATGGCATTTTGAACCATCGCACCAGCGGGAAGCCTGCCACTTTGGAGGGGAAAATCGTGCAGCTTTCCGACAAGATTGCTTATACCAACCATGATATCGATGATGCCATTCGGGCGGGAATGCTGCGTCCACGGGATATCCCCAGAGAGATTGTTGCCCGTATTGGCACCCGTTCCAGTAGCCGCATCAATGCCATGGTGCGGGATACCATCCAAAACAGCATGGATATCAATGATATCCGCATGAGCGAGGAAATGCGGGAAACCTTGAAAGAACTGCGGGCTTTTATGTTCCGACACGTTTATGCCAGCGATATCGCCGTTGCGGAGCATAAAAAAGCAGAAAAAATCATCGGTGATTTGTTTGATTATTATTTGGAATACCCTGAGGAAATGTCCTCGGAATTTCAAGTGCTTCTGGAGGATGGTGACCCTGTGCGGCAGGTGGTCTGTGATTATATTGCCTGCATGACCGACCGTTTCGCCGTGGCAAAATATAACGAGCTGTTCATTCCCCAGGAATGGACAATTCTATAGGAAATCCTTGCATTTTGCACAAAGTTTGAAAAAGTCAAGAGGTTTTTGCATTTTTTTTGTTCATCCCTACAAAATGTATACAATAGAGAAGGAATTTTCGCAAAAATGTCGAATTTAAACTGATAAAAGGAAGTGAAAAGCTTCCTTTTCCATTGTTGAGAGGGAGGTGGTTTGATGCGGTATCCGAGAGAGGTCATCGACGAGGTGCGCTTACAAAATGATATCGTTGAAGTCATTTCCCAGTATGTTCCATTAAAGCAGAAGGGCAGTTCCTATTTTGGGCTTTGCCCTTTTCATAACGAAAAAACGGCGTCCTTCTCCGTCAACAGTGAAAAGCAATTTTACTATTGTTTTGGCTGTGGTGCGGCGGGAAATGTATTTTCCTTCCTGATGGAAATGGAAAATTGCGATTTCCCCGAAGCCATGAAGCGGCTGGCGGACAGAGCCCATATCACTCTGCCGGAGCCGGAAAAAAACGCGCAGGCCATCGCTGCAGAGCAGTTGAAGCAAAGATTGTTCGATATCCACACCACCGCAGGCAGATTTTTCTACGATTGCCTGCAAAGTGATGAAGGAAAAGAGGCGAGGGCCTATCTGCAAAAACGGCAGATGGACCCCAGAATCGCAAGAAAATTCGGCATCGGCTATTCCCCCGACCGCTATGATGTCCTCTTCAAGCATCTGAAGGAAAAGGGCTTCAGCGTATCGGATATTTTGAAAACGGGGCTGGTGCTGGAAAATAAAGATGGCAAAGGCTATCATGACCGCTTTCGTGGTCGGTTGATGTTCCCCATTTTTGATGTGCAGGGAAGGGTAGTCGGCTTCGGCGGGCGCATCCTTGCCAAAGGGGAACCGAAATATCTCAACTCCCCCGAAACCATCCTGTTCAGCAAGAGCAGAAATCTCTATGGGCTGAATTTTGCCAAGGCGGCAAGAAAACGGGAGTTGATTTTGGTGGAGGGCTATATGGATATGCTTTCCATCTATCAGGCAGGGTTCCACAATGTTGTGGCATCCTTGGGCACAGCCTTTAATCAGGAACACGCAAGGACATTGAACCGGTTCGCCGATGATGTCATTTTGCTCTATGACAGCGACGAAGCAGGAACCAACGCAGCACTGCGGGCCATCCCTGTGCTGGTGAAAAATGGGTTCCGTGTGAAGGTCACCCAAGTGCCCGATGGGAAGGACCCGGACGAATTTATCAAGGCAAAGGGCGCAGCAGAATTTTCTAAATTATTAGTCAACGCTGTGCATTATATATCCTTCGAGATTGCTTGTATCCAGCGGAAATATAACCTCAAAAACCTCGAGCATCGGGTGCGCTTCGCCACCGAAGCGGCGGAGATTTTGGCAAAGCTGGACAGCGAAATCGAACGCAACGTCTATCTCGGCGAAGTCAGCCGGGTGACAGGCGTGGAAGAAGAAGCCATCCGCAGTGAGATCGGAAAACTGATGCGAAAAGAGGAAGAAGCTTTCCAAAAGGAAGCAGAAAGACGGCAGCAGAATTTGAAGACCTACAGCATAGAGGGCAGGAAAACGGAAAAAGGGCTCATGGAAGCCCAGAGAAGCTTGTTATACTATTGTGCCCAGCATCAGGGCGTATATGATATCCTCAAAACGATTCTGGAGGAGGACGATTTCACGGAAGAAGTCTTTCGCAGAGCCTTCGGCTATATCGGTGAACTTTGGAGTACCTCGGGTCATGTGTTCCCTGCCGATCTGGTGAGCCGTTTTGAGGAAACAAAAGAACAGAAAATGGTCACGGAGATTTTTGCGGTGCAGCTGCCCACGGAAAACGGGGCGGATATGGAAAAAGCCATCAATGAACAGGTACGGCGGCTGAAACGGACAAAAATCGACCATCTGACGGCAAATGCCACCACCGTGGAAGAAATCCAAAGACTGGTGGAGGCCAAGAGGAAACTGGATTCCCTGTATATTACCATTTGATATGGTTAGACTATATGAACAGAGAAAGGAAGGATTGCGTTGAAATCCGTCGAAGAAACAAGATTATTGACCAAACTGGAAGAATTGGTCCAGATGGGCAAAAAGAAAAAAAGTGTATTGGAATATAAGGAGATCATGGATCATCTGGCGGATTTGGACTTGGATCCTGACCGTATCGATCGTATCTATGAATATCTGGAAAGCCAGGGTATCGATATCCTCGGGAATATTGAAGCAGAAGAAGAGGTCGAAAAAGAGCTTGACCTGACACTGCCCGAAGGCATCAATATCGACGACCCCGTGCGTATGTATCTGAAAGAAATCGGCAAGGTGCCTCTGCTGACAGCGGAGGAAGAAATCGAACTGGCCCAGAAAATGGAAGAAGGCGGCCCCGAAGGGGAAGCAGCGAAAAAGAAACTGGCAGAAGCCAATCTCCGTCTGGTTGTCAGCATTGCGAAAAGATATGTGGGCCGTGGGATGCTGTTCCTAGACCTGATTCAGGAAGGGAACCTGGGCTTGATTAAAGCCGTTGAAAAATTCGACTTCCATAAAGGCTTCAAATTCTCCACCTATGCTACATGGTGGATCAGACAGGCCATTACCCGTGCCATCGCCGATCAGGCTCGTACCATTCGTATCCCCGTGCATATGGTGGAGACTATCAATAAGCTGATCCGTATTTCCAGACAGCTGCTGCAGGAATTGGGCCGTGAACCGACCGCAGAAGAACTGGCTGTGGAAATGCAGATGCCCGAGGAAAAGGTAAGAGAAATCATGAAGATCGCGCAGGAGCCTGTTTCTCTGGAAACGCCTATCGGCGAGGAAGAGGACAGCCATCTGGGTGATTTCATCCCCGATGATGATATTCCCGCCCCTGCGGAAGCGGCAGCCTTTACCCTGCTGAAAGAACAGCTCATCGAGGTGCTGGATACTCTGACAGAAAGAGAAGAAAAGGTGCTGCGCCTGCGGTTCGGCCTGGACGATGGCAGAGCAAGAACACTGGAGGAAGTGGGCAAGGAATTTAATGTTACCAGAGAACGTATCCGCCAGATCGAGGCGAAGGCTCTCCGTAAGCTGCGCCATCCCAGCAGAAGTAAAAAATTGAAGGATTATTTGGAATAAGATGAACAAAAGAGGGCGGGACGATTTAGTCACGTCCTTTTTTACAATGAAAGAAGGGGGAACTTTCTTTACTTGGTGAAAGTTCCCCCTAGACCCCTTCCAAGAACCGCTTGGGGCAGATTTTATGGGGCGTTGCCCCAAACCCTACTCGCTTTTTGAAAAAAGCGAGCCAAAAACTTTTATTTGCCTGCGGCGCAGATATAACGATTATTCTTGCAAAAACGATAGTTTTTGCGAATAAGGGTGCAGGGATAGGAGCACCGCCAAGATTAGGCGGCGGCGAAGCCGTCTTCCCGAAGGGAAGATGCTTTGACCAGATTTCCCTGCTGGGGTGTGGGGCAAAGCCCCGCAAAAAAGGAGGAATTATGGAACTATCGAAACGACTGGAGTTGGTGGCAGGCTTGGTGTCCCATGAAACCATTGCGGATATTGGGACAGACCACGGCTATGTCCCCATTTATCTATATAAAAAAGGAAAAATCAAAAAAGCCTACGCCTGCGATGTGCGGAAAGGTCCTTTGGAAAAATGCAGGGCGAATATTGCCCTCTATGGTGCGGAAGGCGTCATTGAAACACGGCTGGGCAGCGGTTTAACCCCCTTACAGCCCTTTGAAGCGGAAACAGCCATCCTAGCGGGCATGGGCGGTATGCTCATCGTACATATCCTGCAGGATAGCCCGGAGGTGGCGGCAAGCCTGAAAGAATTGGTGCTTTCCCCTCAGCGGGATTTTGGTGAAGTCAGAAAATATTTGCACCAGATTGGTTTTGCCATCATAGAGGAGCATATGCTGAAAGAGGACAATAAGCCCTATGTGGTGATGCGCTGTGTGAAGGAAGAAGAAAAATATGACAGAGAAATCGAGTATCTCTACGGCAAAAAGCTTTTGGAGAAAAAGGAGCCTCTGTTGAAAGAATTGTTATTGCATGAAGAAGGAAAATACAGCCGCCTTTTCGAAAACCTGAAAAATAACCCCACGGAAAACGCCCAAAAGCGTCTGCCGGAGGTGGAAGAAAAGCTGGCTCTGATGAGGGAGGCATTGGCATGTCTGTAAAAGTGAAGGATATCATGGGCGTGATGGAGAGCATCGCCCCTGCAAAATTGGCGGAGGGCTGGGATAAGCCCGGTCTTGCCATCGGCGACCCCGAAAAAGAGGTCAAGAAGATTTTAGTGGCTCTGGATGTGATTGAGCCTGTGATTGAAGAAGCAAAGCGTATGGGTGCAGATATGATTATCACCCACCATCCCATGCTTCTGTTCAAAAAAATCGAAAGTATCACGGCGGATAACCCCTTGGGCAAGCGTATTTATGCGTTGATTGAAAACGGAATTGCCGCTTTTTCCGCCCATACTAATCTGGATGTGGCAGCGGGTGGCACCAATGATGTGCTGGCAGAACTGGCAGGATTGGAGCATATTGAAATTCTGGAGGAAACATGGGCACAAGAGTTGAAAAAAATCGTGGTTTACGTTCCCGTGGGCTATGAAGAAGCCGTACGCAGTGCCATGTGCCAAGCGGGCGCAGGCCATATCGGTGCCTATTCCCATTGCACCTTTGGCGCCGCCGGAAAAGGCACCTTCCTGCCCTTGGAGGGGACGAACCCCTTCCTTGGGGAGCAGGGCAAGCTGGAATCTGCCGATGAAATCCGTTTGGAAACCATCGTTCCTGCGGAAAAAGTCCATGGGGTGATAAAGGCCATGCTTGCCGTCCATCCTTATGAAGAAGCGGCCTATGATATCTACCCTGTGGAACAGAAGGGCAAGAAAGAAGGCATCGGCCGCATGGGCGAGCTCCCAAAAGCCATGCCTTTTCGGGAATTTGCGGAAATGCTGCGGGAAAAACTGCAGCTTGACCATATCCGCTTGGTGGGCGATGGGGATAAGCTGGTGAAAAAAGTCGGTCTTTGCACCGGCGCAGGGGTGGCTTTTGTTTCCCTTGCGGCTGCCAAGGGCTGTGATGCCTACCTGACGGGGGATATCAAATATCACGAAGCCCAGAAAGCCGTGGAACTGGGCATTGCTGTGGCGGATGTGACCCATTACGCCAGCGAAGTATTGATTGTGCCCGTTCTGCAGAAAAAGCTGACAGAAGCGGCACAGAAAAATGGCTGGGATATCGAAGTTGTCTGCTCCGAAGAAAACGGGCAGACCTTTTGGACGATTTAAGAGGAGGCGCGGAGAATGGAAACAAATAAAATAAATGTCATGGGAAAAGAAATGCAGATTCCAGAAGGCATGACCTTTGGTGAGCTGGCAAAAGAATTTCAGGGGGATTTTCCTTCTGCTATCCTGCTGGCAAAGCAGGGAAATGTGCTGAAAGAACTGGATTATGAGATTACAGATGCAGACGATATCTCTTTCCTGGATTTGCGGGATGAAGAGGGGATGCGCCTGTATCACCGTGGGGTTTCCTTCCTGCTGGTGAAGGCGGCAAGGGATATCATTGGGGAAGAAGCCTTGGTTGTGATTGAACATTCCCTGCGAGGCAATCTCTACTGTGAAATTCGCAAGCCTGCTATTGAAATCACAGAAGCATTGCTTTCCAAGCTGGAAAATAAAATGAAAGAATATGTGGCGGCAGACCTGCCTATCCTGAAACGGACGTTCCGGAAGGATATTGCCATCAATATTGCAAAAAAACAGGGCATGAAAGATAAAGCGGAGCTGTTCCGTTTCCGCCGTGCCTCTAATATCAACCTGTACGAACTGGATGGATTTTACGATTATTTCTACGGCTATATGCCCTTTTCTGCGGGCGCATTGCAGTTATTTGGGCTGATGCCCTATGAAAATGGCTTTCTGTTGCGTTTCCCCAACCCTGAAAACCCCGGGGAACTGCTGCCATTTCAGGATTCTCCCAAGATCAGCGACACTTTCATGGAACAGATGCGCTGGTGTCAGCTGATGGAGGTTTCCAATGTGGCAGACCTGAACAACAGCATTGTAGAAGGCAAATTCGGCGACCTGATTCGCATCAATGAAGCCCTCCACGAAAAGAAGATTGCCCAGATAGCAGACCAGATCTATCATAAAATGGATAAAGTGAAGGTCGTCTTGATTGCAGGACCTTCTTCCTCTGGCAAAACTTCCTTTGCCAACCGTCTGTGTATCCAACTGCGGGCCTTGGGTGTGAAGCCCCATAAGGTTTCTTTGGATGATTATTTCATCAATCGGGAGGATACCCCTTTGGATGAAAACGGCAAGAAAAACTTTGAACGGATTGAAGCTCTTGACCTGAAGCAATTGAATGATGACCTGAAAAAAATCATCGCCGGGGAAAAAGTGGAACTGCCCTTCTATAATTTTGTGACAGGCAAACGGGAATATAATGGCGATTTTATCCAGCTGGGTGAAGGGGAAATTCTGGTGATGGAAGGCATTCATGGTCTGAATGACCGTCTGACAGCGGAAATTCCCGCGGAAAACAAATTCAAAATTTTCATCAGTGCCATTACACAGCTGAATATTGATGACCATAACCGCATTTCCACCTCCGACAGCCGCCTCATCCGCCGTATGGTGCGGGATTTCCAGTTCCGCGGCAGAAGTGCGGCAACGACGATTTCCTCTTGGAACGAAGTGACCCAAGGGGAGGAGGATAATATCTTCCCCTTCCAGGAAAATGCCGATGCGGTGTTCAATTCTGCAACGTTGTATGAGCTGAGCGTGTTGAAGCAGTATGCAGAGCCTCAGCTTTTCGCCATCGACCCTTCCATGCCGGAATATGTGACAGCGAAACGGCTTATCAAATTCCTGGGTTATTTCCTGGCGGCACCGGGGCTGGAGATTCCTAATAATTCCCTGATTAAGGAATTTGTTGGTGGCAGCTGTTTTAAGGTTTGACAGGAATTTTGAAATAGAGTATAATGTTTATTCGTGAGTAAGTCGGACAGTCGCGCTCCAAAGTACTTCGTACCGCAGGAGTGAGGAAAGTCCGGGCTTCGCAGAGCAGGGTGCCGGCTAACGGCCGGCGGAGGCGACTCCAGGACAAGTGCAACAGAAATAGGTAGCCTGCCTTGGCAGGTCATAATGGAAAGGTGGGGTAAGAGCCCACCGCTGTGGTGGTAACATCATGGGTCAATGTAAACTCCGCCCGAAGCAAGACAAACAGAGATAATGGGGCTGCTCGTTCCGTCTCGAAAAAGTCGCATGATGCCGCTGGCAACAGCGGACCAAGATAGATGGCTGTCTGAAAAAACAGAACCCGGCTTACAGGCTTGCTCACTCTTTATTTGAAAAACAAAACACCCTTTGTTTGGGATGATTTCCAAAAGTTAGATTTTTTGGAGCCATCCCGTTCAGAGGGTGTTTTTTATTTTTGTAAAAAGAGAAGCTGCCTTTGATAGTTAGGCAGGAGTATAATTAGTTTTTTCTCTTTTTTGAGTTATGTTTTTTTCAGGAAACGATTGATAATGCCCAATAGCATAAGCATATCATTTTCATCTAACTGCTTCAAACCGTCTATTGCTTTTTGAATTAGTTCCGGATATCGCGTGGAGGTATCAAAAAATTGTTGCGGTGTAATTTCAAAATAATCGCAGATTGCAAAGAATTCTTTTAAAGGAGGCAGTGCTTTTCCTGAAGAGATGTTATAAACATAACCTCTACTATGTCCCAAATCATAGCTCATTTGATATTCCGAAACACCCTTTTTCAATCTAAGTTGGGTAATACGTTCCCGCACAAAATCTTCATTCATTGCCATCACCTCTTGCATAAATGATAGCTTTTCCAATTCTTATGTTAGTAATATATTATTTGTTGTTTTATATTGAAATAACT
>CAMBLO010000023.1 GCA_945868505.1 uncultured Clostridia bacterium
AGTCTGACACGGATGCAGAAGGCAGAAGCTGGAGCATGAGCGGGAAAGGCACCCAAAGCGCAAAAACAGAGCCTGACACAGATGCAAAAGGCAGAAGCTGGACCATGAGCGGCGGAGGCACCCAGAGTGCCACCAGAGAAGCCCAGACAAAGGCTGTCCAGAGAAAATGGCCTACGATTTCCAGTGCCAAAAAGCTGGGAAGGTAACGGAGAAAAAGACGGAATAAACCAAAGGGAGGTGAGATAATATGCTGACAATCAGAGAGCCTATGGCTTTGCAGTCCCAACGCCCCATCCAGTCCATCCGACAGGATATGGCGGAAAGGCTGCAGGCCAATTACGGGCTGATGCGCCTGCCCATTCGGAAGGAAGAATTGCTGCATATTACGGCGGAGCCTCCTGAGGTTTATTTCGCAGAGGGCGACCAGATCAGCATTTCCACCCAAGTCAACAACGAGATACAGCAGGAGCTGCGGCTGGATGTCATCAATAATCTCATCAATCGGATTATGGTGGCCCAGACGGAGAATTTCTCCTATCAGGATACGGTCTATATCAGCACCATCCTGCGGAAATTGGGGATTCGGGATGAAAAGCTGTTTATGAAACAGGTTTTTGCCCTGCAGACAGAAAAAATGGAAAGCCATCGGCTTTTGGAAAAATATGAGGAAAACAGGGAGCTGCTGCAGCTTTTGTTTGAACAGGAGCAGCAAAGGCAGCAGGAGGAACAGCCTGCGGAACAGCCTGCGGCGGAGGAACGGCGGTATTATCTCCATGATTCCATCTTTAAGCGGCTGGAAACGGGGAAGGTCTATCAGGATATGCGGGCCTTCAGCAGGGGCGTTCACCATGCCAGTCAGCAAATTTTCCGAACAGAGTTCAATCTTGGGGAACAGGCGGCATTGGTGCAGCAATTCCACCTCCACGAGTTGCAGCAGAAAATCACGAAAAACACACTGCCCCTCTATTATTTCCACAACAATTCCTATGAATTTTTGCAGGAAATGACGGAGGAGGTCAGCCAGACCTTAGAGGAACAGATCAGCGCAGCCATTCTGCTGAACCTGACGGACCAGAGCTTTGCCCTGCGGCAGCAGCAGATTGCGGAAAACAACCATTATTGGTATTCCTTGGCAGGGGCACTGTTCCAGACGGCGGAAAATACATGGAAACGTTATGAAGCCAACCTGACAGAGGGCAAGCGGGTTACCCAACAGATGCTGCAGGTGTTGACAGAGGTCAGCGAAGCCAAGCACATCGAAGGGGATACCATTGAGAACATTGCGGCAGAATACCGCTCCTTGTATGAGGAATGGCAGGCTTCCACGGCGGTGCAGCAGCTTTTCCTGCAGCAGAACAGAATACAAGAGGACAATCGGCAGGAAATTTCCTTGGGGGGTGGCTCTTACCACCTGACCCAAGAGGAATTGGAGCTGACCCTTTTGCAGCAGCCTGAGGAAGGGGAGGAACCCCAAAGCCCCGAGGCTGTTACGGCAGAACAGCTGCAGCGGCAGTTGGAAACCTTTCAGCAGAAGAATTTCGAAAATTACCGGAAGATTACCGAAATACAGAAACAGCAGCCTCGCCTGAAGGAAAGAAAGCTGGACCGCAAAAAGGCCCAGCAGGATGCCCTGCGGGCATTGCAGCAGCCCAACGAGGTTTTGATGGAATATTTGACGGCGGAGATTAACGACCCTGTGCAGGAAAGCCAGCGGGAGTTGGAGGAAAAGCTGTTCGAGCTGTTTTCCGACGAAACCAAGGAAATCTATCGCCAGTATTTACAGCAGCATCATTCCGAGGAAACCACCTTTTTGCAGCATATCATGGCACAGCCTGAGGAAAGCCAGATTCGGCAGGAGGTCTACCATGCTATGGAACAGGTGCAGCGGGAGGAAATCCAGCGGATGACAGAGCGGCAGATACAGGAGCAGACAGAGCGGCTGCAGCCCATCTTTGCCCAGAGCATTCAGCAGGAGATTCGGCAAAAGCTGATTTCCCTGCAGGAGCAGCAGCAAATCACCAGAAACCAGCTTTGGAATCAGCCTACTGAACTCCATTGGCACAAGGAACAGGTGACAGAGGAGGTTTTGCAGCAGCAGATGCAGACTCTGCGGGAAGGAAACACCATCCAGCGGGAGCGTATCCTGCAAACCTTGGAAACGGAAGGAAAGAGATTTTCCGAAACACGGCTTTATGGTCTGCTTTCCCAAGAAACCCAGGAAATCTATCAAGAGTTTCAGATGCAGTATCCCACAGAGGAAAGAAACTTTTTGCAATATATCATGGCACAGCCTGAGGAGAATATCATCCGACAGGATGTGTTCCACGCCATTGAGCGGGTGCAGCGGGAGGAAATCCAAAAGCAGGTGGAACAGCAGATACAGGAATATACAACGCTGCTGCGGCCCAGCTTTTCTGAGAATATCCAGCAGGAGATGCACCAGAAGCTCCTGAACCTGCAGGAACAGCAGAATGCGGCGGTATACCAAAGCTGGAGCCTGCCTGCGGAGCTTTACTGGCAGAAGGAAACAGAACGGGAAACGGAGCATCTGGAACAGATGCGGCTGCTGCATGAAGAAACCGTCATTCGGCAGGAACAGAGCCGACAGACGGCAGAAGCGACGGAACGGGCGGCAGAAGCGGCAAAGGAAACCTTGACCCACCGTACAGAGGCAGTGGAAAGGGAAGAAGTATTCTTGGAAAAACAGGAAAGCACCCTTGCCACCCGACAGGAGCAGAAGCTGACAGAGCTGAAGCAGACCATGGAAAGAGAACTGCTGAAGCAGCAGGAGCATCGGGCGGAGGTTATGGAGCAGCAGAAAACCCTGACCTTCCGACAGGTGGACTTGATACATAAAGCAGAAGAACAGATTTTGGATGAGGAATTGCTGGAACGGCTGCGCACACAGCAACAGCGCACCAAGCAGGAGGAGCATTTTGAGGAAACTACCCTGCAGCAAAACCATATCACCCAAAAAACAATACAGGAATCGACCCACCAGATACAGACCAATCAGGTGGAAAATATAGAAGAATTGATACAGCAAAATGTGAAAAAGCAGCTGAATCATCTTTCGGATCAGGTTTACGGCAAGCTTGAAAAGAAGCTGCAGACAGAAAGAAAGCGCAGAGGCTTTTCCTAATCTATCGTAGCGGAGAAGGAGAAAGGAGAGGAAACCGATGTTAACAGCAGGGCAGTTTTTTGGCAATCTAGGCAAAGAAGCCGGTAACAGTATTATAGGGGAGAATAACAAAGCTATCATCGAAATTGAAGATGAACGCCCTGCGGCGGGAAGCAGTGTGAACGTGACAGAAACGGCGGCACGAAACGCCGGCAGTCCCCTTGGCGGCATTTCCAATACCGTTTCTCAGGCTGCCTCACAGGTGGCGTCAGCAGCCCCGTCAACAAGCCTCAGCAATTTGGCCCAGAATGTGGCAGCCGCCGGCGGACAGCCGACAAAAAAGCGATATCAGGTGAAATTCAACCCCAGCCAGCTTTCCTTTCGGGCCCAGGGCGGCATGAAGGTAGCAAAAAAGAATTTCAGCAATGTTGGGAATGACCAGGTGGTAGAGATACAATATCAGGATATGCACCCCAGAATTGAAATGAATGTACAGCTTATTTTCGATGACTGCGAAAGAACCGATGCCTTTGGGTTTGAAAAATTCATGGATGGCATGGCGTTCATCCGTACAGCGGTATCCAGTGGTGTGAAGGGCGTTCAGGGGACCGTCTACAGCGTAAAACCTCAGGTAGAAGGCTTTATCGGCGCCATGCGGAACGCAAAAACCAGAAAAATCACGTTTCTCTGGGGGGGGATGTGCTATACGGGCGTCATCAATAGTATCGATGCGGAATACACCATGTTTTCCATGGCGGGACACCCCATTCGTGCCGTTGTGAATCTGGGCATCCTTTGTGTCGATGAAACCCTTGGCGATAATAACATGGGCCAGTGGCAGGCAAGCTTCCAGAAGGCCTTTGGCACCGGCGATGGGACCAATCTGGAATCCGCTATGCAGAATGTGGGCAGTCTGTTGAATATCAATTTGTAAATTGAGGAGATGCTTATGGCACTAACAGGATTAGCGAATTTTGGGAGTAACATGACGAGCAGCGTGACAGGCAGTATCGACAAGGCACTCCTTTGTATCAAAAAAATAGGATCAGCCACCCCCGGGGCAACGTCCCTCAGTAATGTGGACTTACAGGCAAAGCTGGCGGCAGGAACAGGCAAAAGCTTTCTTTCCAGCCGGCAGTTTGTGCAGAATACCATCAATCAAAGCGGCGGCGGCTTTCATGTGTTGCAGGTGAAGTATAATCCCTCCAAAATACGGTTCAATTCCCAGGGGGGCAGCTTTGTGGAGCCGGGACCCGGCGGTGAAGGGATCAATTCCCTGAGCCAGATTACCATGCCTGCCCAGACCTATATGTCGGTGGAGCTTTTGTTTAATGATGAAAGCCACCCTGATGCCTTCATGTGGGAGAAATTTACCAATCTTTCGGCGGGGGCATTGGTATCCGATGTTTCGGGGCTTGTCAAGATGGAGGCGGGAAAGGTTTATTCCGTGCAGCCCCAGATGGATGCGCTAATTGGCCTGATTACCCAGTCGGAGACAAGAAAGGTGGTCTTTTACTGGAGCGATATGGTCTTTGCGGGAGAGGTGACCCACGTCAATGCCCGTTATACCATGTTCAATCCCAGAGGCAACCCCATTCGGGGAACAGTGGAGCTGATGATTCGGCAGGGCGGTCAGGATCAGGATAACAGCGGAGACCAGGCTTATTGGAATAATGCCTTCGATACGCTGTTTAAAAAGGATACGGCTTCGGGCCGCAGCGTAACAGATGTGGCGGGCAGTCTTTTGAATTTGAAATAACAGTGTTTGGAGAGGTGAAGGATGGCTACCTATACGTTTGCGGAACTAAAAAGAAAATACGATGGTTTTCAGCACCCCTTGATCGTTTTGACCATCAACGGGAAAAATTTTGCTGACAACAAATACGGCTTTGGCGTTTCCGATATCGAGGTGGAGCTGACCAGCGGCTATGAGGCATCCATCGCAACTTTTACGCTGTATAACACCTTTGATGTGGATACTTCCGAATTTCGTATCAAGGATGCGAAGCCCTATATCCTCTTGGGTTCCTCGGTGGAAATCGCACTGGGCTATGAAAAAGAGGCCAGAAGTGTATTCTGCGGCTTCATTTCCAGAGTGAATTTCGTTTATGAGGAGGGAGATATGCCCGGCATTCGCATCACTGCCATGGATGTCAAGGGTGTGATGATGGCAAATAATTATTCCAGACAGCTTACCGCCACCAGCTATGGGGAGGCTGTGAAGGAAATTTTGAATAAAAATGCTTATATGAACATGAGCAATAAGCAAATCATCAAGGAGATTATCGTGACCGATACTCCTGATAAGCAGCCCCCCGGCGGCGGGCCGCCCAAGGCTTCCGACCGTACTATTGAGATGGTGGCGGAAAGCGATTATGAATTTGTGGTGAAGGCTGCAAAAAAATATAACTATGAATTTTTCACGGAATGCGGCAATGTTTACTTCCGAAAGGCTAAATCCAACAATGAAGTAGTCATGGAGATGGGTCCTGCGGAGGGGCTTAGGCATTTCGACGTGGAATATGATATCACCGGACTGGTGGAGACCATTCAGGCCCGCAGCACCGATGTGGGCAAGGCGAAGCTGATACAGGCAAAAAAGAAATTCAGCAATAAAATCTCCATCGGCAATAAGGCAAAGCAGTATATCAAAAAGACGGAAAAGGTCTATCTGGATGCAACGGTGACCTCCCAACAGGAGGCGGACTATCGGGTGCAGTCCCTGATGGAGGAAATGAGCTATCGCTTCGGTTCTCTGGAATGTGACTGTATCGGTATGCCGGAACTGATGCCGGGAAAATTCTTTACGCTGAAATCCCTTGGGCAGCCGCCGGATAATGAATTTTATCTGGTGCGGGTGGTGCATCGGATGAGCGAGGACAGGGGCTTTGAAACAAAGCTCTACGGCAAGGCGGCCAGCATCGGCGGCAAAACACTTTGATAGGAGGCGGCAGTCATGGGTTTATTCGATGTAATCGACCAGATTGCGGAAAATCAAATCACAAAAACAGAAACGGGAGATAACCGTATTTTCGGCGTTCTGGTGGGCACAGTGGCAAAAAACTATGATAAGGATATGCCCGGGCGGGTCTGCGTGACCATTCCTGTGCGGGATAAGGACGCCAATGAGCTGAAATGGGCGCGGGTAGCCATGCCCAGCAGCGGCAAGGACTGGGGCCATTATTTCCAGCCGGAGATCGGCGATCAGGTGCTTTTGACCTTTGAACAGGGGAATATTGAAAAGCCCTATGTCATCGGCTGTGTGCCTAAGGATGCCAACAGCTTTCTGCGGAAGGCTGTGGATGAAAAGAACCAGTATAAGAAAATCGTAACCAAAAACGGAAATTCCGTGGTGTTTGAGGATAACGAGCAGGGCGAGGGCGAAAAGGATAAAATTACTGTTTTTACCGCCAAGGAAGCCCATACCATCAGTATGGACAACGAGAAAAAACAAATCACCATCACCGATAAGGAAGGTAAGAATTATATCCGCATCAAAACAGAGGCGGGACATACGGAGATTCGGGCAGATAAAAAGCTGGTCATTCAGGTTGGGGATAATATCACCATGACTATGAACGGCAACAACGGCAGCGTGACACTGGAATGCAGCAAGCTGACCATGAAAACCACGGGGAATACTACCTTGGAGGCAACAGGCTCTATGAAAGCCAGCGGTGCCAATGTGACGCTGGAGGCTTCCTCCATGCTGAAGGCCAGCAGCAGCGGCGCAACCGTAGTAGGCGGTTCTCCGATCAAGATTGGATAAGAAAAGAGGGAGAAGATGGCACAGGATTTTTTAGGCAGCGGTATGAAATTCCCGCCCAGCATCAATCCGGCAACGGGCAGGTTTGAAGTGGCGGCGGGCTATGAAAGCATCAAGGAATCCATTTATCTGATCTTGATGACACAAAAGACAGAACGCTGGATTCGTCCCGATTTTGGCTCCTCTTTGATGAGCTATACTTTTATGGATACGGGCGCAACGATGCTGAATATGATGTCGAGGGACATCGCTCAGGACCTGATGCGGCAGGAGCCGCGGATTTCCGATGTGCAGATCAATATTGATGCGGTATCCAAGCCGGGTGCCTTAATCATTTATATCGGTTATGTGGTAAGAGAAACAAATGTGAGAGATAATCTGGTATTCCCCTTCTATCTGAACACCACATGGGAGGAACCGGAGGAAGGAACAGGATCTGCGGGATTGGAAGAATAAAAGGCAGAAAAAAGAAGGAAAGGATTGGGAGCCATGAGGCAGGATAATTATAAAATTGATTCCAGAACAGTGGAAGATATACGCGATCAAATGCAGCGTCTTGCAAAAGGCTACGCTCCGGAATGGAATTTTGATGCATCCCATCCTGACATTGGTTCGGTGCTGGCATTGCTGTTTGCAAATCAGATGGGGCGCAATGTGGAGCGTTTCAATGGTATGCTGGAGCGATATCGGACAGAACTGGTAAACCTGATGGAGATTTCTCCGCTGCCTGCCCATCCGGCAGAGGCAACGGTACTGATGGATTTGGCTGCGGAAGCGGAAAGCGGCGTGGCGATCCCCGCAGGCAGCCGCCTGCTGGCAGAGCAGGAGGAGGAAAAAATCGTATTTGAAACGGCATTTCCTGTGTATCTGACACCGGCAAAGCTGCGTACGGTTTTTATGACCTCCGGGGAAAAAGGCCGTGTGCTGCCCATATTTGGGGAGTTACATCGGAAGAATTATGTGCCGGAGGAAACCATTTATTCCGGCGAGGAAGAAGATACGGCAATGAAGCCCTTTGAGTTGTTTCAGTTTGCCCAAGAGGGGCTGGAACGGCAGGCGGTGGTGCTGTATCACAGCAGTATTTTTGATGTGGAAAATGAGACGATTTATTGTCGGATCACAGGAGATCCGACCTTCCTGCAGCGTCTTGCCGCAGGGGAATTTCGTTTTTTATATTATACAGAAGAAGGCTTTCTGCCCATTGAAAACTGTCAGGTGATGGGTGACCATATCCTGTTGGTGAAGGAAAAGCCCAATCAGCCCGTGGAGATCGAGGGCAGAACCTACAGTGTATTCGTGCTGGAGGCAAAGGAGCCCCAAAAGGAAAATATCACCTTTGCATCAATTTCCTTTTCTTCGGCGGGCAGCCCCAGACTGGCGGAATATGTAGGCAATGGGACAACTGATTTTGAAACGGACAGATTTTATCTGTTTGGCGATACTCTGTCCCTTTTTTCGGAATGTTATATTGGGTTGGATCATTATTTTTCTCAGAAAGGCTCCCGTATCTCTGTTCAGTTTCACGGTGCTTTTCAGGAACGCTATGTGGGGCTGACCAGACAGCAGGAGGATGAAAACCTGAGGATCATCAAGCGGAAACCCCGAGCGGCAGCGGAAACACTGGTTTCCTATGCCTTTGCCGAGGAGATTTCCGTAGAATATTATAACGGTATCGGCTGGAAACGGCTGAACTGCGAAAAGGAATATCGTCGGATGCTGGCAGAAGCAGAGGAAGGGGAATATGAACTGACCTTTTTCTGCCCCGAGGATTGGGAAGAGGTTTCCGTTGGCGCATACAACGGCAGGGCGCTCCGTATCCAGCTTTTGCGCTCCGATAACTGCTATTATCAGCCCTGTATCCATCGGGTGCCTGTCATTACAGACCTGATGATTTCCTATACATACGAGGACAGATTTGAAAAGCCGGAGATCGGCAAGGTCTTTTCCGGCACAGAAGAAAAGGATATCACGAAGAAATTCCAGGAAAATCAGCCCTTTACGGCATTTTCCAAGGGGAATTATGATGATACATCTTTATACCTTGGGTTCCATCGCAGATTTACCCAAGGCCCCGTCAGCCTTTGGTGGAAGCTGGAAGGGGAACAGAGAAATAAGAATGTGAAGCTGCATTTTTATTATTCTACTGCCCATGGCTTCAAGGAAATGAAGGTCATCGACTATACGGCAAACCTGAGCAGAAGCGGCGTGATGCTGTTCCTGCCGCCATCGGATATTTCTTTTATGGAGCTGGAAGGACAGCGCCTTTGCTGGTTGCGGGTCACCGTGGAGGGCGGCGAGGAATTTGCCTCCGACATAGAGGTGCAGCAGATTTCCCTGAATGGGGTCACGGCTTATAACATCGAAACACTGGAAACAGAGGAATTTTATCTGGATGATGTGCAGATGGAGCTTTCCTTCCCCCTGCGGGCAGAGGGCATTTTGGATGCCGAGGTCTGGGTCAATGAAACCAACGAGTTCACCGACGAGATGATGGAAAAAATGCTGGAGGAAATGCCCGATCGGGTACGGGCAGAGCGGAATTATCTGGGTGAGATTTCCGAATTTTTTGTAAAATGGGAGGAACGGGATCAGTTCTACGATTCCACCATGGAGGACAGACATTATATTCTGGATCGGATGAATCGACGCATTTTGTTTGGCGACGGCGTTCATGTAAAGGTGCCGAAAAATACGGAAGGCGTTGCCTTTACCGTACAGGTGCGCTGCTGCAGAGGCAGTCAGGGCAATGTGGCCGCAGGCACCATCACGGAAAGCGGCAGCAACTGGCTGTATGTGCAGAATATCTATAACCCCGAAGCGGCCTTTGGCGGCAGCAACATGGAAACCATGGAGCGGGTGCTGCAAAGAGGGGCAGGACTGCTCAGTTCCCGCGGGCGTTTTGTAACTGCGCAGGATTATGAGCGGGAGGCACTGCATTTTTCCGAAGCCATCGACAAGGTCTCTGTCATTTCCGGCATCGGCAAGGATGGCGTTTATCGGGAGCGGATGCTGTATCTCGTTCTTTTGATGAAGGATTACCAGAAGGGGAAAAACTCCTTCTATCGTCTGCAGGAAGAATTGAAGCAGCATTTGCTGGAGCATTGTGAATTGAGTATTTCCCCCAAGGAGCTGCAGATGGAGGAACCTATCTTTGTGGAATTGAGCGTGGGTGTTTGGGCCAGCGTGATGCGGATGGAGGAAAGCTTTGAAATCCAAAACCTGGCAAAAGAGGCGTTGGAAAACTATTTGAACCCCATTACAACGGAAAACAGCAGGGGCTGGGCCATTGGCTCCATGCCCAGAAAGGCACAGATCATGATGAAGCTCAACAGCCTGAAAAGCAGGGCATTGATCCGTCAGATCGTGGTTACGGCAAGATATGAGGATGATGACGGCGTACACGAGGTAGACTTGGAGGATTTGAAGGTTTCTCCCTTTATGGTGGTATGCAATGGGGTGCATCAGATTCATATTTCTTCCATGCAGGATGTTGAAAAATAGGAGGCGGCGATATGTTAAGTCATCATACGCTACAGGAACAAACCTTTGAAAACTTAATACAGGAAGCCAGAAATCAGATTCCCCTTTATACCAAGGAATGGACGAATTTCAATCCCTCCGACCCTGCGGAAACGATTTTGGAAAATCTGTCTGCCTTTACCATCCTGCAGCAGGCCTATATAGACAGAATGCCTGAAGCGGTGCAGGAAAAGCTTTTTGCCATGGCAGGCTTTACCAGACAGAAGGGCAGAAGCGCCCGGGTGCTTCTGGAGGCGAAACAGGTGCAGGAGCCGGTACGCATTCCGGCGGGACAGCGCTTTCAGGTGGGCGATTTGTTTTTTGAAACCAATCGGGAGTTTCCCCTGTGGGGGAATAATCTGATCGGGGTATATGGCAAACAGGGAGATACCGTTGCGGATTATTCCTTTGTGCTGGATGAGGATTACCCAGTGGACGGCGTGATTTTTACAGAACAGCCCAAGGCAGGCATGGAGTTGTATTTTCTGATGGATGGCATCGGGGAAGCCGGCGAGGAAATGATTTTTCATGTGCGTTTGGCAAAGGAATTCCGACGGAATGCCTTTACGGGAAAAAATCTCTTTGCGGAGATACAATGGCAGTGTTATACGGAAAAAGGCTTTGTGGATATCCGTTGTAAGGATGGTACAGGCAGCTTTTTGACCTCCGGTGAACTGCGTTTCCGCCTGCCCAAAGAAGAAGCGGCAGTTTACGAAGGGCTGCCCCAAAGGGGCTATGCCATTCGAGGCGTGCTGAAACGGGCGGAGTATGATATTCCGCCAAAGATCGCCCATCTCAGCGGCTTTCTCTTTGAGGTTTGGCAGAAGGAGACAAAATCCATCTGCTATACCTACGGAAGAGAACAGAGTATAGAGCTGTTCAGTGATATTTTGGAAGAAGGCTATGTGCAGATTTTCTGCAAGGAAAAGAAGGATACGCCCTATTATTTATATCAGCAGGCTCCGCCGGGGGCAGGCAAGGGGCGTTATTATCGGCTGGAACGGCTGGATTATGGCATTTATCGCATCACATTTGATGCGGATGCCTTTGGATTTGCGCCGGGCAGCTTTGAAAATGCTGTGAAGCTGGTGGGCTACAGCGAAGAAATGATGCGGCAGTATGATTTGGGAACCATTTATGGCTATGATGCCCAGGAAATCCCTCTGCCGGTGAAGCATATTGTAAAAGACAGCTTTTCCGTCATCGCCATGAGAAAAAATGAGGTGGGAGAGACGGTCTATGATTTTGTAAAGCCCGACAGTGAAAAAGAAAATGAATTCCGTTATACCCTTTTGGAAAATGAAGGTATTCTGCGGATTGAGGATGCGGCGGATTTCATCGACTGCAAAATCTTTCTGGGGGGCTGCGCCGTTTCTCAGGGGCCCGGCGGCAATATCCGTGCCGGCAGCAGATTTATGCCCATTGGATATGATAACGGGATATGGTTTGAAAATCCCGCAGCTGGCAGTGGTGGCTGCTATCCCGAAAGCATCGGGGAAGTGCGCCAGCGGCTGATTGCCGACCTGAGAAAGCATTATACGGCAGTGGAAGCGGAGGATTATGAGGAACTGGTGCGAACCACACCGGAGCTTTGCATCCATAAGGTAAAAGCAGTGCGGGATGAGGTGCGCAATCAAATTCAGGTGGCAGTAAAACCCCTGAGCGATCAGCCCTTCCCCAAGCTGAGTCCTATTTATCAGAAAGCCATTCGGGAACGGCTGGAACAGGGACGTTTGCTGACGGTGAATATTGATGTGCAGCAGCCGGTCTATGTGGCAGTGCATGTCCGTGGGACGATTTATGTGAAGCCCCATTATGAAGGCAGCAGAGAGCAGATTGAAGCTGTCATCCGACGGGAGCTGGACTATATTTCCACAGAACGGAATTTTGGGGAACGGTTTCATTTTGATGCACTGTTTCACCAGATCGAAGCCCTGCCCTGCGTTAAATATATCTATGAATTATCGGTGACCCCCCAAAGCCTGCTGTATGCAGCGCAAAAGGGCTTGGATATCCAGCCGGCGGATAACTGCCTGCTATATCCGGGAGAGATTATATTGGAATTGAACACCGCGGAATGAGGAGGAGACGGCTATGGCTGAATATCATAAATATTCCATCAGAAAGAATCGGTTTCGCCGCTCCTTTCTTTCCGGATTGCAGGCAGAAGGGGAGGATGGGCTGCGCTGTGACGCAAAGACCTATCGGAAACTATTTGTCAGCAGTGCCATCGATGGTGTGGAGACAGAAGCCCGTTGGGGCAGGCTCCATCTGGATTGGACGCTGGAGGCAGATATGGTGGTAACCGTATATGCGGTAGCATCGGATGTGCAGCAGGTCTGGCTGGGAGAACAGCTGATGACCTATGAGGAAGTCCTTTTTGACCCGGAGAATACATCGGAGCAAAAGCGGCAGTTCATGGAACAGCTTGGCGCAAAAAAAACAGTCAATCAGCAGGATATTCTGTTATATGAGCTGGAAGGCAGATATCTGTATCTCATGGTGGAGGTACAGGGCTATGGAGAGGGGCTCCTCTCCCATATTTGGGTGGATAATCAGGGGGACCTGTTTCTGGAGACCTTTCCCGAGGTTTATCGGGAATATGGCAGCTTTTTCCATCGGTACTTGTCGGTATTTTCCTCCATGTATATGGATTTTCAGGAAAAAATCGACCATGTTTCCGAATTGTTGGATATCGATACGGCTCCTGTGGAGCTGCTGCCCACCTTTGGCCGCTGGATGGGGCTGGATGTGAGCGGAGATTTTCTGGAAGAGGACAGACTTCGCCTGCTGGTGAAGGAAGCCTATCAGCTGAACCGCATGAAAGGCACAAAAGCATCTCTGGCCCGTGTGGCGGAAATCATTTTGGGAGAAAAGGTCATTATTTTGGAAAAAAATGTTCTGCGGGAGGATACCCAGGCAGAGAACCAAAAGCTCTATGAGGAGCTTTACGGGGAAGGCACCTATGATGTGACCATGCTTGTGCATACCTTTGTGCCGGAGCATCAGAAATCTCAGATGTTGTTTTTACTCAACCAATTCAAACCGGTCAGAAGCCGCTTGCGTATCCGTTTCTTAGAAGAAAAAGGTCATTTGGACGATCATGCATATATGGATATGAATGCCTTTGTGGAAGAAGCTCAGGAGGGCACTCTGGATGAAAGACAGGGGCTGGACTGCAGCATTCTTCTGCAGGAATAAGGGAAAAAGCAGGTGAAATCCCGTTAGTTTTATGGCGGAAAACTTGAGTTTTCATGCTTTGTATGCTATCATTCATTTAGAATAAACGGGAGGAGGAGTAAGAATGCAGATTACGGAACAAAGAGAGAATGATGTGATCACAATCTCTATTGAAGGCAGAGTTGATACAAATACAAGCCCACAGTTACAGGAAGCGATCTTAAAAGGTTTTCAAAAGGTGAATCAGGTGGTTTTGGATTTTGGAAAATGCGCTTATGTATCCAGTGCGGGTCTGCGTGCCCTGCTGATTGGACAGAAAACAGCAAATTCCAAGAAGGGTACCATGAAACTGATTCAAGTGCCTGATATTTTGATGTCTGTTTTAGAGGTTTCCGGATTTATCAATATTTTGACGATAGAATAAAGAAAAAGGGCTTTGTATTTTTATGTATGCAAAGTCCTATTTTTTTAGATTGGAGCGTTTGATTTATGCAGATAGGAGAACAGATGGGGGCTTTTCGGGCGGAATGCAGCCATGCCGCTGCGGTAAGCCGTGAAGTGCTGCGAAAGCTGCTGCAGGAAAACCGAAATACAGAATATGGGATAACCTATGGTTTTGGGGATATGGCAGACCTTGAGGAGTATCGAAAACTCCCATTGACAGAGTATGCCGATTTTGCGGAGGCCATCCGGCGGATGCAGGCGGGGGAAAGGAATGTTTTGACTGCCTATGAGCCGAAATATTTTTTGAAAACCTCCGGCAGCAGCGGCGTGCAAAAGACCATTCCCTTGACCCAGCGGGCGTTGGAGCAGGGCTGGGATTTGGTGTATGCCGCATCCCTTGCACAAATGCAGGGGATGGAAGAAAAAAAACACCTGCATACCAGTGTGTTCCGCATTGATGAGAAGGATCGGGAGACCTTGCTTTCCTGTGCCTATTTTCAGTATTTTCGGGAAAAAGACAGCAGGCACTGTGAAAAATATATCGGCGGAGAAAGGCTGCTTTTTTCCAAGGAAATCGGTGACGTATGCTATGTGAAGCTGTGGCTGGCCCTTTCGGAGCCATCCCTGTATTCCATACAGAGTATTTTTCTTTATGATGTATTGCTGCTGCTGCAGTATTTTACGAAGCATTGGAAAGAGATTCTGCAGGATATGACAGACAGAAGGATACCGCCGGAAATCCCTCTTTCCAAAGAGGTGCGGGAGGCGTTGCTTTCCCTGCCCTTGCCGAAGCAGCACTGGTTTGAAAAGGTGCGGCAGGAATGTGAAAAGGGATTTGATGGAATCGTACACCGCCTTTGGGGGGAATGTGCCTTTGTAAGCGGCATCGGCGGTTCTTCCTATGGTACTCAGGAACAGGTGTTGCGGCAGTTTTTGGGGGATATCCCCATTCATTATTTTACATATACCTCTACGGAGGCTTTGATCGGTATTGCCCTTGAGATGGAAAGCCCCTGCTATGTCTGCATCCCCCACAGTGGTTTTCTGGAATTTCTGCCCTATGGGGAGGAAACAGAGAAAACCAAATGGATGGAAGAGGTGGAGGTCGGAAAAAGCTATGAGCTGGTGATAACGAATTTTTCCGGCTTGTATCGCTATCGGCTGCAGGATGTGGTGGAGGTTGTTGGATTTTATGGAGAAGCCCCTGTCATCCGCTATTTATTCCGAAAGAATCAGGCAGTCAATATTGCAGGAGAAAAAACAGACCTGCTGACGATTGCAGAGGTCATGAAGGAACTGGCAGAAGCATGGCAGATGATGATTTATGAATACAGCGTTTGTGTGGATGAGACCGCATTGCCCCATCGGTACTGCTTCTTTATGGAGGCAGAATGGCGTTCCCATACAGACGAGGAATACAGTGTTTTTCTGGACGAAGCCCTGAAAAGACAAAATCCGGATTATCTGGATTTGCGAAATTTGGAAGAAATTCAGCCCCCTGTCTGCTTTCATGTGCAGGAGGGTGCCCATGGGGCATGGAAAGCCAAGCAGGGCAAGGGGGGGCATAATAAGCCCCTGCAATATTCTCCGGAGCATGACTACGGAGCATTTATGAAGGAAAGGATACAGACCCATGGAACGGGAAGATAATCTTTTGCGAAATGTATATGGGAAGGCCCTTTTTCCCAATATGATTGCCATTTTGGGTGGCACCATCAACGTCTTTGTGGATGGGATTCTGATCGGGCAGTGTATGGGGGAAATCGGTATTGCGGCAGTCAATCAAAGTTTGGCGGTCTATTTGCTTTTATGCACCATCGGTTCTTTGTTTGCTGCTGGAGCATCGGCGGAATCTGCCCATGCCTTCGGACAGAGAGAAATGGAAAAAGGGAAAGAATATTTTTCTTTGGCGTTGGAGCTGGCGCTGGTCATCGGCATCCTTTTGTGCGGCCTTGGTGTTTTATTGACACCGGCGATTGCGGCGCTATTGGGATCGCCTGAAACGGTGGGGCTGATCGAACAGTATATTCGGATCACCTTTTTTGGCGGTGTGTTCAAAATATTATTATACATCCCCTATTTTTATCTGCGGCTGGAAGGGAAAATGCGGCAGTCGGCTATTGCCATGCTGACCATGACCCTTTTGAATATCGGGCTGGATTATGTTTTTCTGTTCCGTCTGCAGCTTGGGATTTCCGGGGCGGCATGGGCCAGTGTATTGGCGACCATCGTTGCCTGCACCATGAGCTTTTGGTTTTTATGGGGGAAGGATACCCAATTTCGGTTCCATCCCATTGGGATAAAGGGAGAAAAAGTAAAGCGGATTTTTACCAGCGGCAGCCCCATGGCAGCCAATAACCTGTTTTCTGCCCTCCGCATCATTGCCCTGAACAGCATCATGAATCTGGTCAACGGCAGCAGCATGGTTGCCATTTTTGCCATTACCAATAATCTGAATGAATTTTCTATCTGTGTGCAAAATGGTGTGCCCCAGACGGGAAGTGCCCTGCTGGGGGTCTATCATGGCGAGAGTGATACGAAGGCCATCAGGAGACTGCTTTGGCTGCAGTTTCAAGCGGGTCTGCTGTTGGCAGGCCTGATGATGGCGGGAACTCTCCTTTTTTCCGGGCAGATCGGCTATTTGTTCGGCTGTGAACTGGATGTGCGCTTTGCTGTAAGCTGCTGGGCGGTGAGCCTGCTGTTGGGCATTTGCAATAATATTATGAGCTATTATTATTATGCTGTCCGCAATGCGGTGATGGCAAATCTGATTACGGTTTTAAGGGTATTTTTTGTTACGGTGGCAGTGGCTTTCTGCATGGTGCCCCTCGGGGAAAGAATTTGGCTGTTTTATCCGGCGGCAGAGCTGATTTCTGCATTGATCTGGATGGGATACGGTGCTTTTCTGGCAAAGAAGCAGGGGCAAAAGAGCCTGCTGCTGTTGGAGGAGAATACCGGTGCCAGTATGCAGCTTTCCGTAGGCTGTGACGCAGAGGAAATCTGCGGCGTCAGTGCAGGGGTGTCGGAGTTTTGTGAGGAAAACGGTCTGACCCTTCAGCAGTCCATGACCCTCAGCCTTGCGCTGGAGGAACTGCTGATGATTACAGCGGAAAAGACCCTCAAAAACCAAGGCAGGATGGATGTGCGTATTTTGCGGATCAAGGATGGCGCATTGCTGCGTATCCGTTCCGAAGGAATCCCCTATAACCCCTTGGAGCATGAGGCGGATAATCTGGATTTTATGGGGGTGCAGATGATTATGAAAATGGCGGTTCGGACAGAGTATCAAAGCACATTGGGGCTGAATACGCTGATCGTTGAAATATAGGAGAGGAGGAAAAGCAGAATGAAAAAGAAAAACTCCATGGTAAGGAAATTCACCGTTGGCTTTATCATTTTGGGCATATTGATTTGCAGTGTGACGATTGGGTATGGTTATTTTCAGTATAAGTCTTATATTCAAAAGCAATATAATACAACAGCCTATCAGGTGGCCCATGTATTTGAAAGCTATATGACGGAAGAGGAAATAGAGGAATATATCCATCTGGCGGAGGCTTATTCCATGGGAGAAGCATCTCTGGAGGATATCGAGGCTGTCAAAAATACAGAGGCCTATCAAAGACAGGTGGCCCTGCTCTATGACCTGCGGGAAAAAATGGGTGCCAATGATATTTTTATGTCATACATCAACCAGGACATCACCAATAGCTTTACGGGGGATACGGAAGGCTGGAAGCCCCTGACCTATGTCTTTGACTGCTTTATGGAAGAGGAGCTGAAATTCGAGTTCGGCGAACGGGGGAAATTCAACCCTGCATATCTTCAGCCCATTCAGGAGGTCTTTGCCACAAAGGCTGCCGTAGACAATTACTATATTTCCCGCAGTGAATTTGGATATAATACCTATGCCATTGAGCCCATCGTACTGGACGGCGAAGTGAAGGGGCTCATCGGGGTGGAAATTCCCATGGCGACCTTGGAAAGCGCCCTGATGGAATATGTGACATACTCCGTTGTTTCTACCATCCTTCTGGTGGCTTTCTTTATCGCCCTTTATATGTCCTACCTGTATCGGAAGATGGTTTCCCCCATCAACCTGATTGCTTCTGAGGCGGAAAGCTTTGTGGAAAATAATACGGAAGTTTCGGAAAAACTGGGAACCATAGATACGGGAGACGAAATTCAGAAGCTGGGCGAAAGCGTTTTGCAGATGGAAATCGGCATCAAGGAGTATATTGCAAACCTGACAAAGGTGACAGCAGAAAAGGAAAGAATCGGGGCAGAGCTGAACGTTGCCAAGCAGATTCAGGCGGATATGCTGCCCAGCATTTTCCCTGCCTTCCCGGAAAAAGAAGAATTTGATATTTTTGCCACCATGGAGCCTGCTAAGGAGGTCGGCGGCGATTTCTATGATTTCTTCTTGGTAGACGATGACCATCTGGCATTTTTGATTGCCGATGTTTCCGGCAAGGGCGTGCCTGCGGCTTTGTTTATGGTCATTGCCAAAACCCTGATGAAAAACCACGCACAGAAGGGAGAAACTCCCTCTCAGGTGTTTGAAGCAGTGAATAATCAGCTTTGCGAAAATAATAAAGAGGGCATGTTCGTAACGGCATGGATGGGGATTTTGGAAATTTCCACCGGGAAGCTGAGCTATGTCAATGCAGGGCATAACCCTCCTGTGGTAAAAGGCGCAGATGGCGCATTCCGCTATCTCCATTGCCAATCTGACTTTGTCCTTGCGGGGATGGAGGGAATGCCTTACCATCAGGGCGAGCTGCAGATCGCAAAGGGAGACAGCATCTATCTCTATACCGACGGCGTAACAGAAGCTATCAACGAAAAGGAAGAATTGTACGGCGAGGATCGATTGGAAATGGTACTCAATCAGCATAAGGAAGAAGCACCGGAAGAGATTCTCCGTGCAGTAAAAGCAAGCATTGATACATTTGCAGGAGAAGTGGAGCAGTTTGATGATATTACCATGCTGTGCTTGACCTATAAAGGATAAGGAGGCGAAATCAGTGATAGAATTATCCGTTATCGCAAAAACAGAAAACCTGGATCAGGTTTTGGATTTTGTCAATGAAGAACTGGAAAAACAGGGTTGCTCTATGCGGGCGCAGCTGGAGCTGGATATCGCCGTAGAGGAACTGTTTGTAAATATTGCCCATTATGCCTACCGCCCCAAGGAAGGCCCTGTGACCATACAGATAGATTTTGACGGGGACATGATATCGGTTATTTTCATTGACGGCGGCATTCCCTATAACCCGTGGGAAAGAAAAGACCCGGATGTTACCCTTTCCGCGGAGGAGCGGCAAGTGGGCGGTCTTGGGGTCTATATGGTGAAAAAGAGCATGGACCATGTGGACTATCAGTATGAAGAAGGGAAAAATATACTGACAATACAAAAACAGATACAGGACGATGCCAAATAAGAACGGAGGGAATAGAATGGGAAAAACATTTCGACCGGATGCGGCGGAACGGGAAGCCAACGAGATTGCTTTCCGCTTTCAGAACAGCAATGATGTTATGGGGGACATGAGCCGTGCCTACCATGTAGATTTTTCCAATATTAAAATTCATACGGACGGGGCGGCAGACAGTAAGGTTAAGGCCGCAGGAAAGGACGCATTGGCGAAAGGGAACGACCTGTTCTTCGGCAAGGGCATTTTTGAAAGCAACGACCCCGGCAGCAAAGGCCTTCTCGCCCATGAGCTTGCCCATACCATGCAGCAGGGGGCAGCCGATGGCGGCGAAGGGGCTGTCAGCGAAATGGCACCTATGGGTGCGGAGCAAGGCGGTAGGATTCGGGATTGGTTTAAAGGGCTGTTTGGAGGAAAGAAAGAGCCGGAAATGCAGATTTCTGAGCCAACTTTGGCGGACGACCCGACGGCACCTGGCTTTAGAGGCTATCAAACCCATCATTCGGGTTCTTCGGATGACCAGTCACGCACTTTTATGAGTAGCCAGAGCCGGGCCATCTTCCAAATGGTACAAAATGCTACACCGGAGCAGCTGCGGACAGACCCTAAGCTAAGGGAATTGATTCTGAATGACTATAAGACCAATATGTCCAAGCGCTTGCAGAACTATGAGGACAAAAGTTATATGTCTACGTTTTCCGAGGTATTCCGTTCGAGTGGTGCCGGAGAACTGAAAACCTTAAATATGCTTTTGGATGCCAACATGCCGGAAAACCTTGTCTTCCAAATGGGCGATATATACGACGGGACACAGGGGTCTGTAGGTGCAATGTTGCAGCATGGTGCTGAGCAGATTGGCGAAAACGATGATTTAATGGAGATATTGCAGGAGGGCATGAAAGGTTTTGCCGGATCTTCTCATTTTACAGGAGAAAATGCCCACAGACAGTCTGAGATGATGATGAATAATCTTATGCTGCGTTACATGGGTCCTAAACTTGGCACTTTTCAGGGGGATCAGGATAAACGAAAGAAATATCAGCAGGCATCAGTTGCAATGCAGAAAGAGGCCAATCTGGGTAAATCTGCCGGTGCAGGATTTTTCCGCAGACTTTTGGATGGTTTCCGCGTATAAGAGGGAGCAGGATGTGAGAAAATGAAACGATTGGCAGCCATGGGGGCGTATCGCCTTTCCATGTATTGAAAGGAAGAAAACAGAAGTATTCTGACAATACGAAAACAGATACAGGATGATGCCAAATAAGGACGGAGGAAATAGAATGGGAAAAACATTTCGACCGGATGTGGCGGAACGGGAAGCCAACGAGATTGCTTTCCGCTTTCAGAACAGCAATGATGTCATGGGAGATATGAGCCGTGCCTACCATGTTGATTTTTCCAATATCAAAATTCATACGGACGGGGCAGCAGACAGTAAGGTTAAGGCTGCAGGGAAGGACGCACTGGCAAAGGGAAATGACCTGTTCTTCGGCAAGGGGATTTTTGAAAGCAACGACCCCGGCAGCAAAGGCCTTTTGGCTCACGAGCTTGCCCATACCATGCAGCAGGGAGCAGCCGATGGCGGCGAAGGGGCTGTCAGCGAAATGGCACCTATGGGTGCGGAGCAGGGCGGTAGGCTTCGGGATTGGTTTAAGAGACGGTTTTCTTCAAAAAAAGACACTGGAAATTCTGAAGAAGACATTGAAATTTCCGGGCCAACTTTAATGGATGACCCGAATGCATCCGATTTTACAGGGTATCAGCTTCATACGGATGACCCGGATGAACAGAAGCTCCGATTTATGAGTACCCAGAGCAGGGCAATCTATGAAATGGCAAAATCTGTTTCACCGGAGCAGCTGCGAAAAGACCCTCAGCTAAGGGAATTGATTTTGAATGACTATAAGACCAGTATGTCCGATCGTTTGCAGGGATATGAGGATAAATCATACGGAGATATGTATTCTTCGGTATTCCGCGGGGATTCTACCGGAGAGCTGGCATCCTTCAATATGCTTATGAATGCAAGTATGCCGCAAAACCTTGCCTTCGAAATGGGCGATATATACGACGGGACATCGAAGTCTGAAGATAAAATGTTTCGGTATGGCGCTGATCAGATTTACGGAGACGATAAAATGATGAAGATATTGAAGGCGGGCATGAAAGGCTTTGCGGGTTCTTCTCATTTTGAAGGAGAAAAAGCCTACAGACAGTCTGAAACGATGATGGAAAATGTTTTACTGCATGGCTTGACTCCTACACTTTCGAATTTTGCAAAGAATACAGGAAATGACAAGGAGAAACAGAGGCAATATCGTGACGCAGCAAAGGCTATGAAGCACGGTGGAACAGAACGTTTCCGCAGACTTTTGTTTCGTTCGCGCATGAGATAAGAAAAAGCAGGATGTGAGAAAATGAAACGATTGGCAGCCATGGGGGCGTATCGCCTTTCCATGTATTTGAAGGAAGAAGGAAACAACGCCTATTGGGGGAAGTATTCCCGTTTGCTGGACAGCGAAGTGACAGAGGAGCTGCTGCAGCAATTAGAGGAAAACTATATGGAAGCCATGGCGGAGGAAGAAGGCAGCATAGGCAGGCTGTATGACCTGCTCCGCCCCGAGGAGGAGGCCGGCAGACTGGCGTGGTGTTCCTTGGAGCTGGCGGTGCTGTATTATATGGATGAGCAGATTGGCGAGGTCTTTTCTGCCATTGATGCTTCCGCAGGGGAGGGGGCAACCCTTTCCCTGGCGGCAAGGCTGCTTTATGGGGCGGCGGCGAATCTGGAACAGGCCTTTTTGATGAAGGAAGCCTTTTCCCGCATAGAATTGCTGCTGCAGGCGGAATATCCCCCTGGACGGATCGGAACGGAGCGGCTTTTTGTAGATGACAGATTGGTGCAGTGGATGAGCGGAGAGGAAAGCCCCTTCCTCCATCCCTTTGTGCAGACGGAGCCTTTGCCGAAGGAAGCACCTTCTCCCATTTGGGAAAGCATCGGGCAGGAGTTGTTGGCGGAACTGCGGGGCTGTGCTGCCGCAAACAAAGGTGAGATTGTGGTGGGCGTGGTTTCCGGCACAGCGGGCAGCGGCAGAGCCTTTTTGGTTCGGCAAACGGCAGAAGCCTTGGAACAGCCTCTTTTGCTGGTGGAAATGGGCTATTTTGGTTCTTTGGAACAGCTTTTGACCCAGTGGCGGAAGCTGCTGCGGGAAGTATTGTTGTCGCCTGTCCTCCTTTGCATCAAAGGGGTCACGAAGCAGCCCTCCGTAGAAAGTATGCTGACGATTTTGGTCAATGAATATGAAGCTGTGGTGAAAAATGCGTGGCTGCTTGGCTTGCAGGCTTCTCCCGCCGAAAGACCCCTGTTCTTTACGGTGGCGGAGGATGTGAAGCCCATTCCCCTGCTGCGGCAACGGGTGGTGCAGAAGCATCTGCCTATGCCCAAATTGGCGGAACGGGCAGCCTTGTGGGACTATTTTGGGAAAAAATATCTGCCGGGGGTTTCTCTGCCCTCTCAAGAACTGGCGGTAAAAATGAAGCTGCCCTTGGGCAGTATGGAAAAAATCGTGAAGCATCTGGCTTGCCTGCCCAAGGGAGAGCCTTTGGAAAGCCGCACCATCTTCCGCTATTGCTATGAACTGCTGGATGATGGACGCTACGATTCCATCAAACGGGTGGAAACCCAGTATACTTACGAGGATTTGAAGCTGGAGGAATCCCAAAAGCAGATTATTATGGATATCTGCGCCCAAGTGGAGCAGCGCAAGCGGGTTTTGAGCGATTGGAATTTGCAGAGCCGTTATTCCTACGGCACCTCCATCAGTGCCCTGTTCACCGGCCCTCCTGGCACGGGGAAAACCATGGCAGTCCATGTCATTGCCGGGATTCTGGGACTGGAATTATTCAAGGTGGATATTTCCCAGATTGTGGATAAATATGTGGGCGAAACGGAAAAACGCTTGGAGGAGGTATTCCGTCGGGCGGAACAGAGCAACATGATTCTGTTCTTCGACGAAGCCGATGCCATCATCGGCAAGCGCAGCGAAACCAAGGAGGCCAAGGATAAGTATGCCAATACAGAGGTGGCCTATCTTTTGCAGCGGATGGAGGAATACGACGGCATTGTGATTCTGGCGACTAATTACAGCCAGAATATTGATGCGGCCTTCATGCGGCGAATTCGCTTTACGGTGCATTTCCCCCTGCCCGATGAGGCAAGGCGGAAGGAGATTTGGCAGTCTGCCTTTGCGGCAGAAACCCCTGTGGGCGAATTGGACTATACCTATCTGAGCCGTCAGTTTGAATTCAGCGGCGGTCAGATTAAAAATGTGGTTTGGAATGCCTGCTTCTTTGCAGCCAAGGAGGATAGCCCCGTGGAAATGCGGCATATCGTGCGAGCCATCCAGATGGAACTGACAAAGGATAAAAAGGTTTCCTTCCAAGAGGTTTTGGGGGCTTATGCCCATTTGGTCTATTAAGAAAAGCATGGTGGAGTTTTTTTCCGCATATACATAGCAACAAAAGCGAAACGGGTGGGAAAAATGAAAACCATCAGGCTGACCAATGTATATGAGGGAGGAGAAGCACCGAATCACGAAAAACTGAAAAGAATATTGCTGCAATATATACGAAAGCAAACTGCGTGAGACTGAGCAGGTAGACTTTGCAAAGGGAAAAAGGACAGCCCTTTGGGAAATCTGCCTGCTTTTTTATTTGCAAAGAAATGCAGGAAAAGGAGGAATGAGGATTGGCAAAGCAGGAAACTGTAGCGGCGTTATATTTGCGGCTGTCCAAGGAGGATATGGATAAGCAGGACAGGGGGGATGACAGCGAAAGCATCAAAAACCAGAGGTCTTTGCTGACGGAGGAGGCTTTGCGGCGGGGCTTTCGCATCGGGGAGATTTACTCCGATGAGGATTATTCGGGGACGGACAGCACCCGACCGGCATTCAATCGCTTAATCGAAGATGCAAAACAAAGAAAATTCAATGTAATCCTCTGCAAATCCCAATCCAGATTTACCAGGGACATGGAGCTTTCGGAAAAGTATATCCATGGGCTTTTTCCCAAGCTGGGCATCCGTTTTATCGGCGTGGTGGATCATGCGGATACGGATATCAAGGGGAATAAAAAGGCAAGACAGATTAACGCCCTTATCAATGAATGGTATGTGGAGGATTTATCGGAAAATGTGAGGGCCGTATATCGGAGCAAGATGCAGCAGGGGCAATATTTAGGCGCCTTTGCCCTGTATGGATACAGGAAGGATGCAGCAGACCATCATAGGCTGGTGGTGGATGAAGAAGCGGCTGAGAATGTCAGAAAAATATTCAGATATTGTTTGGAGGGCTATGGGGCACAAAATATCTGTTATAAATTGCAGGAGGAGGGTGTTTTGCCCCCCACAGACTATAAGCAGAGCAAGGGGCTGGACTTCCATACGCCCTTTCAGGGGGGATATGCAGAGAAAAAGCACCTTTGGAGCCCAACGACGGTCAAACGGATTTTAACGAATGAAATGTATATGGGGACTCTTGTGCAGGGGCGGGAAAGGCGGATCAGCTATAAAAGCAGAAAGCAGATGGCTGTACCCCAAAAGGAATGGGTGCGGATAGAAAATAACCACGAACCCATCATATCTAAAGAGGATTTTTACCAAGTGCAGGAGATTTTGCGCCTGCGCAGGAGGGAGCCAAAAGCGGAGAGGGAAGGAGGCAGACCCTATCCTTTGGCGGGAAAGGTTTTTTGCAGGGATTGCGGCAGTTCCATGATCAGAAGCGGAGCAAAAGGGACAAACGGCAATTATCTGCGGTGCAGACTTGCCGCCAAGTCCCGTTCATCGGCTTGTACTTCCCACAGCATCAAATATTTCGCATTGGAGAAAGCCCTTTTGGAAGGCTTGCAGGAACAGGTGGATGGGCTTTTGCAGAATGAGGAAGAAAGACAATGGCTTTGCAGGGAACTGGGGGCAGGCGGGGAAGAATCATTGGAAAAATATTTGGAATTTCCGGAATTGACCCCTGCGTTGGTTTATGCTTTTATCGACTATGTGGAAATCGGGGAAAAGGATGAGAAGCAGGAGCAGGAGGTCATCGTACATTGGAAATTTTGAGTTTTCGTTTTTTCCTGCAGGCACATGAGCAGAATGGTGAAAATCAAAAATAAGAAAAAGGGTTGAAAATATGGGAGTGAAAAGCATCTTAGGATGCTTTTTCTTTTGGGATACTTTCCGGAAACGCTTTTAGATACAGAAAAGGAGAATGGGCAATGAGTTATAAAGTGGAAATAAAACAACTTTTAAAATTCCGGCATTGTCGGATATACAGGAGCTTCATCAGAGATTTGATGCGAGATATGAACCTGAAAACAAAGGGGACTTCATATCTCTTTTTTTATATCATTCTCTGCTCCTATGCAAATTTCAGAACATCCTATATCCGGATCGAATCAAATTATTTTACGGTCTATCCTGGGCATTGGGTATGCAGACTAAGCGAAATCACGGAATGGTTTCGATTGAAAACCAGAAAACAGACAGTAGCAGTATTGGATGCGTTGACAGAGAAAAATCTGATTACATACAAGCTGCACCACAATGACAAGATTGTTAATTTTAAGATAAAGGGGTGGAAGACGAGCAATGTCATCTTGGAATATAATGCTCCCTGTCAGAAGGAAGATGGTTTCTTTTTCTTTCCTATTGTAAATGCTTTGAAGCTGGCAGATGGTTGCAAGTGTTCTGAAGCAGATATTTTGATGGACATTTGGTTGAACACGATTCTGAATGATTTGGAGGTAAGGGGCTCTCACTTAGGACCCATTGCTTATTTCAGAGGCTTGCGGGATTCTGCACTGGTAAGCAATACCGAGCTGGCAAAGCGTTGGGGTATCTCACAGACAACGGTATTTAGAGTGCTGAGAAAGCTTGAGGATATGAACTTCATTGACGTGATTCATTTTACGGGGGCTTCCGGCTCTGTGATATACACAAAAAACTATATGCAGACAATGTTTGACGTTGAGGAGGTATATATCGACAGGAATGAAGTGGTAGCCGTATTTGAAACGGAAGAACGTTTACAAGCAGATCAAACAGAAAACCAGATTGTTTTTACAGTGCAGGAGCTTATGGATGAAACTTCTTCTGGTTCAAAAGAAAGAATTATTGGTTCAAAATGCGATGGCAGGGCACTGATTTCCAAAGTGCGTGAATTGCTGATAAATACGGGCTTTTCGGAACTTCAAAGTAAGGCTGCCATATATAAGTTATCTCCGTTATCTTTAGACTGCAAGGGATATATAAAGCACTGTATAGTAACCATGGCAATCAACCAAAAAGAATGGCATTTTGAAGTACGAATCAGTTCTGTGGAGGATGGATAATCGGAAAAATAAAATAAGATTTTTCAAGGAGGGAAGAAAAAATGGGAAAAAAGAATAATACGCAGATGGATGATATGATTTTCCATAATACAGAACTTTTACTTAGGAATTACCGGGATGTGGTCTGGAGTTTAGAGGTTTCTGTATTTCATGCGAATACTAGTTTTTTGGAGGAGTACGGAAGCAGTCTGGAGGATTTTCTGGAAATGAGTTATGTGGCTGGCATGGATGTAGACGTATCGGATGTTGCTGCAAGGATAAAGAGTATCAACCGCAGCAGAAATATGCTTCGCATCATAGACAGTGCTGTTGAGCTGCTTCGGAAAAAGCATAGGAAAGGCGAAATTTATTATTGGACGCTGTATTACAGCTACTTATCACCGCAGGAATTGGAGAATGTTGAGGAAATTGTAGAAAAATTATCAAACTATGCAAAGGATATGTCGCGACGAACCTATTTTCGGAAAAGGGATGAAGCCGTTCTCCAATTAGGACGCTTACTTTGGGGCTATACAACGAAAGAATGTATGGAGATACTGGAGAGATTTGTTCCGGAATAGAAATCGGCGCCAAATTGGCACTCTTTTGGCACGCAATCGGCATGGCTCATGTATATCTTTGGCACGAAAGGTATGGTAATATGATAGTACCGAATTTTATCGGCAGAACAAAATAGAGAACAGGACTGCACTTGATTTCTTCCATCAGGTGTTTTTTTATGCCCGAAAACAAGGAGGCTGAATATGAAGAAGGAACAGAAGGAAAGACGCCCTGTCCGTTTGGTGCAGGCAGGGTATGTATGGTTTTGTGTTGGCGTATAGCATACAACCCGTTTATGCTGTTACTGTTTGGGAGAAGGCTTCGGAAATTATGCAGGATATCTATGGACAAATCGTTGCCATTTCTACGATTGCGGCAATCGTAACGGCTGCTATTGCACTGTTGATGATGAATTTTTCCCGCAGCGGCAGAACCGTAGACGAATCCAGAGCATGGCTGAAGCGTATTGTTATCACATGGGCAATCATCAACGGTCTTGGTTTCATCATGTCCTATATCACACCATTTTTCTCCGGTGGTCAGTGGACACCTTGATAAATTTTTAATCAGATGTTTTTTAATCTTTAAATTGTGATATAATGAAACAAAAGAGAAGCAAGAAATAAAAATACGAAACAGAACAGAAGAAAGGAGCAGAGAAGATGACGATAGAACGATTGAAAGAAGCCATTAACTTAATGTCGAAAAAATATCCAATCGAGAAAGCTTATCTTTTTGGCTCCAGAGCGGACGGAACCAATAAGAGTGATAGTGATGTAGATTTAATCATCGAATTTTCTAAGAGAGTTTCCCTTTTAACGATAGCATCTTTAAAAATTGAATTGGAAGAACTCATAAATTTAGATGTTGATATTGTTCATGGTCCTTTAAGAGAAACGGATTTGATTGAAGTGAAAAAGGTGGTTGAACTGTATGCAGCATAGGGATGAAATCATTGTCAAAAAAGTTATTTCTGAAATCGAAATAGGGCTAGAAATCCTTGGCGATACTAATTTAGATTCTTTTTTGGCAGATGAAAAATTGAAGCGTGCATTAGGTATGACTGTAATCAATATTGGGGAACTGGTAAAAAATGTTACCGATGAAACTCGTAAAGAACATTCCCAGATTCCATGGAAGGCAATAGCAGGAATGAGAGATATTACTGCTCACAAATATCAGACATTAAGGATGGAAGATGTCTATACTACAGTGAAGGAAGATTTTGTAGTATTAAGAGAACAGTTGAAAGAAATTATTTAACAGGAGATTTTTCTCCTGTTTTTTGTTTGCTTGAATTTTATATATAAAGACAAAAAAGGAAGAGGTGGATGTCTTTGGGCATTCTTGATGGAATTGTGGAATGGATTGCCGAACAGGTGATGAACATTCTGGATATGATCAATACCTCTGTTCTTGGGGCTTTGGGATGCGACATGGAAACATTCCTTAGATACTTCCCTGCAGCAGAGACCTTTTACAGTATCATCGTGGCATTGGCAGTGGGGCTTCTGATGTTGAATCTTCTATTCCAGCTCCTCAGAAACTTTGGAATTATGCAAAGCGGGGAAGCAGAGAACCCGGTCAGTTTAACAGGAAGGACCATGTTGTTTTTGTTTCTGGCACTCTTTTCCGATGATATATTGAATATTGTTTTGAAAATAGGCGGAACTCCCTTTGGCTGGATGATGACAGAGGAGCTTCCGCCTATCAATTTTGCGGATTTTAACTCTGTATTGCTCACCATCCTTGGGGTATCCTTGAACGGGTCGATTGCTCTAATTGCATTGATCCTACTAGTGATGCTTGCTTGGAACTATCTGAAGCTGCTATTTGAAGCAGCAGAACGATATGTGTTATTAGGGGTTCTGGTCTATACGGCGCCGATGGCGTTTTCCATGGGCGGTTCCATGAACACCATCAATATCTTCCGTAGCTGGTGCAGGATGTTGGGCGGTCAGATTTTTATGATACTGATGAATGTCTGGTGTCTGCGAATCTTTACCTCTATGTTTGCCAATTTCATTTCCAATCCACTTTCGCTGGAGAATGGGAACTTCCTGATCTGGTTTTTGTGTGCCATTGGATTTCTGAAGGTATCTCAGAAGATCGATAACTTCCTGCAGATGCTGGGCATCAATGTGGGCAGAACAGGCAGTTCCATGTTGGGCGAAGCAGCCATTGCCATGAAAGGTATCAGTGCTGCGGGAAAGACCATCGGCAGTGGAAGTATTTCTGAAAGCCGGCGAGGATAAAGAAATCACCTTTGAAAACAGCCCACAGTCTGCTATCATCATTAAAAAAGTGGATGCGGAAACGGGAGAAGCTCTGGAAGGCATCAAATTTGAAGTAAGATACCTGAGCGGTGCCACAGGCACAGAGGGGACTGTTGTGGGCACCTACACTACATCCAAGAATGGCACCATCACAATAGCCGGTCTGAAGCCCGGTGTATATTCCGTGGCAGAGGTGTCCAGTGACAGCGATCATATCTTGGATGACACTTTGAAAACGGTGACGCTGAAGGATGATAATTCCGTAGTCACAGTAGAGTTCACTAACGCACCTCTAGGCGGTCTGCTCATCAAAAAGATGGACGCTGTGACGAAAGAGCCGCTGAGCGATGTTATCTTCAAGGTAACAGATATCAAAGGCACGGTCGTTGGTGAGTCTAACGGGGAATACCGTACCGACGAAACAGGTACCATCTATATTCCTCAGTTGATGGGAGGCTTCATCGTTCAGGAAATCAAGACAAAAGACGGGTATATCCTGGATAATACAGCCAAAACGATCTATATCGAAAAGGGCAGAGTATATTCCATGGAATTCTTTAACCAGCCCCAGAATGCTTTCGTGATCCAGAAGCTGGATGGCGAAACAAAAGCACCTCTGGCAGGTGCGGTTATCAAGGTTACAACCGTAGACGACCAGTATATCGGTCAGTATACGACAGATGAAAGCGGTATCATTTCCATTAATGGTCTGAAACCCGGTACTTATAAAGTACAGGAAATCTCTGCTCCCGAAGGCTACAATCTGGATAATACATTGAAGCTGGTGCATCTGAAGCAGAACGAGCCTCAGAAACTGGAACTGTATAACTACAAGAAAGCAGCCCTAATCATTTACAAAGTAGATAAAAAGACACAGGAACCTCTGGAAGGCGCGAAATTCAAGGTAACAGAGATTGATGGTACCTATGTGGGTGAATACATCACCGGCATAGATGGTAAGATCACGATTCCGAAATTGGAGCCTAACTGGTATGTAGTGACGGAAACGGCGGCTCCAAAAGGCTATAACATTGATGCAGTACCCAGCAAGAACGTGCAGGTGAAAAGTGGTTCATCTGTGACAGTGAAGTTTGAGAATGATAAGAATGCTACTCTGCGTATCGTAAAAACAGATATTGTCACAGGCAAGCCTATGGAAAATGTGGAATTTACCATTGTCCGTGATGATGGCAAGACATACAGCAAGCATTACACCAATAAACTAGGTGAGATTAACCTCGAATATGCTTTCCCTGCAGGCACCTTCCTGATCAGAGAAACAAATACCCTGAAAGGCTATGCACTGGATACCAACGTGAGAAAGATTACGCTGGATTGGGGAGATGATAAGCTCATCGAATGGGAAAACTATCCTCTGGCTTTCTTATTAGATGTCGAACAGGGAAGAGAAGACAATTTTCTGTCAGATGTATTGCTGAGATGTGAATATGACAACAATTCCAGAAGGTATACTGGGAGCAATGGGAAAGAAATGTGCAGTAGGGATTACAACAGCCATATTTTGAGAGAGGTCTTTGGACATACTTCATTGAGTTCCAGCTCTTATGGATATTCTAAAAAATATGCGGATGTTCTTGGTAAACAGCTTGAACGCATTTACAAAGAAATTGTGGATGATATAAATACAGGAATCAGAAACAGGGACTATATAGTAGATTCAAATGGTGAAACATTGAAAATTGCAATAGATCAACTTGAAAAGGTTGGGGTATCATGCTATGGTTTAAAAAGAGAAGTTGACGTACTGATGTGGTTTGTAGGAGGTAGCCCTAGAGATATATTGCAGCTTCAAAGGAACCTGAACGGTCTCGGTATTAGAGGGACAGGTAGTTCCTTAAAAGAAGATGGTGTGTTTGGAGAGCGCACATCTTCGGCTTTTGCACAATTTTTGGAGCATTTGGCAAGAACATCTTTTAAGTCTTTAGTGTGGTCAACAATTTGGATCGATCCCTTGCAAACAGATTTGACTGGGATCAGGCAGAATTATAAAATAACAAAAAATGGTGAGAAATATCTGCAGCTTCTTGCTGATGGAAGAAGTAAGCCAGTTATGAGATTAGATAGACATCCTTATGGGAAAAACAGGGATTTTCCTCATATCAATGTCAGTGCATTTTCGGATTCAACACCAAAACAGATAGCTAATGCTGCAAAATGGGATCACTTCGGCATTTCCAATAAAGCATATGAAATGTTAAAGAACTTCGATCATACAGCAAAAGTAATCAAGGTTGCCGGAAAAACTTTACTAGTAGCTGGTGTGGTAGCTGAAACTATTTCTTTGGGGAAAACTATTGAGTCCGATTTAAATGATGCAGACAGAAAACTAGGAAAATCTACAGGGACAGAAATTATTCGAATTATAGGAAGCTGGACTGGTTCAGCAATTGGAGCAAAATATGGCGCTATGGCAGGGGCATATGTTGGTACGGCGGCATTGCCTGGGGTTGGTACTGCTGTGGGTGGCATAGCAGGTGGTTTAATCGGCGCTACAGCTTTAGGACTAGTTGGAAGTTACAGTGGCGACTTAGCGGAGTATATTATTGATATTTCGGAATTAGAGTAAAAATTGGAAAGGAAGAATACAATTATGTTTTTTAAAAATAAAAAGATTGAATTGAAAAACAAGATTGGATTCTACTGGATGGATGATGATTTTTTTTCTTATGCTTATCCAGAAAATATAATGAGTTATCCGTATACATTGTCGATATTCGAAATGGAAGAAAAGAGCTTTGATTCTGATGTGACAAAATTATTTGTTGAAATTGCAGATTCTATTACAAAAGGAAATACAGTATTACATATTCCTGAAAGAGAAATACCGGAATTCTCTTGCTTAGGAATTAAAAAAGAATTGTTTCAACAACAGATTGATGAATTTCATGGATGGGATGAAACAGAATTATTTTGCTATTTCAATTATGCCAGCTCAAAAGTTGATAAACATATAGGGTGTGATTTGTATTTTATGGTGGATTTAATTCATGCGAACATGACGATAAAGTGCCGAGATAAGGATTTATTCCAAAGAGCTAAGGATTGCATGAATGAAATAATAGGTGACATGAATTATAATCTTGAAAAATGGAAGTCATTGGATTCTTGATATTATAAATGAAATCTCTTGAAAATGGGATGTATATTGATAAAAACTTGCTATGATTTTCATCAGATGATACAATATGTTGAGCTTAAATACATTCAAAAAACAAGAACTGGTGGGAATAGCAATGTCATTAGCGAATCGCAAACTGCATATGCTGAGAAGCAATGATGGTAAAAATCAGGAAATCTGGGTTGACTATGATGAATGGATGCGCCCTAGAGATATTATTTCTGAAGGCAGTGAAATGCCCCATGAAGTACTGGGTTTGTTGAGAAAATGGAGTAAGGAAATTGACCTGATTAGGGAAGACTTCGTAAGTAAATCTTCCATTGGCTATGCTTATGTTGACTTCATCTACGACAGTTCTGTATATAAACTGCAGCCTGCAGCCATTGCGGCAACCAAGGACATGTTCCACCATCTGGCAGAAACGATTCAGAAGGATTTGAAGCGCATTGGATGCCCCTATACCCATTATAACTGGGATTTTGATTGATATTGTTTTTTACCAAGAGAAAAGGACGCATGACTTGCGTCTTTTTTTGTTAGTAAGAAGGTTTTTATCATATGATATGTAAATGAAAACTGAGCTGACGATTTTTTAAGCAGGATACTGAGACTTTCAGTATCTTTTTTTATGGGGAGGGATAGAATGATTCTATTGATCTATATGGGAACACTGCTATTCTGTTATGGCATTTATAACCTATGCTGCTATTTTTGTATGCTGCCCACTGCATGTGCAGGTCGGAACCTGCTGAAACTACAACGGAAAAAGATACGGCTATGCAACAATGCTTTTATTGTCGGGATATCAGAAAGAATTGTTAACAAGTGGGAACTGGAATGGAAGCCATTGAGATGAAAGTGCAAGGCTATAGTGGAAAGGATATCGCGGAGAAATATTGTGTGAATACCAATTATATCACGGCCTGTATATCCAGAGCGCAGAAGTATCTGAAAAAGGATGATGCTTTCCTTCGCATGATTGCATAGGGGAAAGGGATGACGAAGAGAGGAGTGAGCGTCAATGGTAAGATTATATACAGCTGTTGGCAGATATGAATTGAGAAAAGAAGCAAACGGCGTAAAACAACCCATCGTAACGGTGAACTTGAAGGAGGCGGCGTTGAGCATGGAGGAAATGCTGCTTTGGTCATGCTTGATATGGAATATTATGAACAAGGACGAAGCGAAGGAGGCATTCAGGGAAAAGACACTGCAGTCCGGTATTGCCCCGAATCGCTTTGAGGCTGTCCTGCAAAGATTGGAGCTTAGGCATTTGATCGTCAGCGCAGAAGGGGAAAAGGGCGATATTGCTCTTTATAAACTGCTGGCAAATCTGTATGTTGTCCCTATTAACAGCAGTTTTTCTGTAAAGGTACAGGCTTTTTTGCGGTTGTTTTTATTTGAGCATGTCCCTTTTTCCGTGGCGAAGATTGTATTCCGTCGGGAAAAGTATACAGAGATGGAGAAGAAGGTGCTACATCTGGCAAGCCAGACCCATTTATCTTGTGCAGAGATTCTAAAATGCATAGAGAATGATGTGACAGATGTATCTACCAGTGAAAAGGTGATAGAGGCACTTTATGACGATGATTATAGCACTTGTGATAATCTGGGCCTCTTTATGTGGTTCTATGATAATCATAGAAAGATACTGGAAGCAATTTCAACTTTATATCTCAATAGAAACGTGATCTTTGACAAATGGTATTGATATATTCGTTTAAAAATTCCTTATTAGCTTCAAAGCACATTTGTAGTTTGGCAACTTTGTTCATTGTAAAAAGTGTGGTTATTTTTCGAAAACTCATTGTAAATTTTGTGATTACGTACTATACTATATTTACATTATAAAGACGGAGGTGCGTGTATGTACCGAATTGCTATTGAAAAGCTATTAAAATGGAAACAAAGCAAACGCCGTAAGCCTTTAATTATCGAAGGTGCTCGTCAGGTTGGCAAGACTTGGCTGATGAAAGAGTTTGGCAGACAGGCGTATGCGGATACCGTATATATCAATTTTGACTCCAATTCCAGAATGGCAGAGTTGTTTGCTTCTGACTTGGATACGGAGCGGTTGATTATGGGATTGGAACTGTATGTGGGACGTAAAATCGATCCTGATCATTCCTTGTTGATTTTTGATGAAGTGCAAGAAGTTCCAAGAGCGTTGGCATCTCTAAAGTATTTCTATGAAAATGCCCCACAGTATCATATTGTATGTGCTGGTTCTTTGCTCGGTATTGCCTTGCATCAGGGTACGTCTTTCCCTGTGGGCAAGGTTGATTTCTTAAAGCTTTATCCTCTTTCTTTCAAGGAGTTCCTGATGGCAACTGACAAGGGGCGATTTGCAGAACTTCTTGATAAGCAAGACTTCCAGATGATTACAAGCTTTAAGCAAACATACATTGATGCTTTGAAGCACTATTACTTTGTTGGCGGTATGCCTGAAGCTGTGCAAAGTTTTGCGGAGAATAAAGACTTTAACGAAGTTCGTGAAATTCAAAAACGAATCCTTGCTGCCTATGAACAGGATTTCTCCAAGCACGCTCCGAATGAAATCGTGCCGAGGCTCCGTATGCTGTGGAACAGTATCCCTTCACAGCTGGCAAAGGAAAACAAGAAGTTTATCTACGGTCTTGTCCGTGAAGGTGCTCGTGCTAAGGACTATGAAACCGCAATTATGTGGCTCAGCGATTGTGGTCTTGTTCACAAGGTTAGCCGTGTCAATGCTGCAGGCATTCCATTGAGAGCGTATGAAGATATGAAAGCCTTTAAGCTGTTTGTAGTAGATGTTGGCCTTCTTGGCTGCATGGTCGGACTTCGTCAGCGTACTTTGCTTGATGGCAATGACCTTTTTGTTGAGTTCAAGGGTGCTCTTACAGAACAGTATGTTTGTCAGCAGCTAAAAACTATCGAGGATTTGGATGTTTATTACTACACCAATGACAGAGGCTCCTGCGAGGTTGACTTTGTTGTTGATACGGGCGAGTTGATCGTTCCCGTTGAAGTAAAGGCAGAAGTAAATCTCAGAGCAAAGAGCCTAAAGACTTATCAAGGAAAATTCTCTCCTGAAGTTTCTGTTCGCACATCTATGTCCGACTACAAAAAAGAAGAATGGCTCGTTAATCTGCCGCTATATGCGATAGATCAGATTGCCAAAATATAAGCGGAGGTAGTGTTTTGAAACAAGAATCCTCTTGCTTTAGTTATAGAGAGTGTCATTTAGAATTGACAATCCTTTGCTATTATGCTACTCTTACCATGTAAGAAGATTGATTTTTGCTGAAGCATTGCGTTCAGTATGTTGTTTAAGGATAAAGAAGCGTTTTTGTTATTTGCGTCTAAAGGACGCAGTGCAAAAGCGCTTTTTTTAATTTTATTAAATTTTTTATGCCCTATGGGGCGGAAAGGAGAATGTAGTATGATTCATATTACTACGGTAGGCGGTGTCACGGCAGATATTGAGTTGAAGGAAAGCACCAACGGTGCGGCGTATCTTTCCTTTGATCTGGCAGTGACAAAGGGCTATGGCGCCAATAAGCACACTGTTTATTTGCAGGTGTGGGCATTTGGCACTATTGCAGAACGAATTGTGGCGGCGAATGTCAGAAAAGGAAGCCAGCTTATGATTTCCGGTGATTTACCAATAATCGTAATATCCTGATTAACACAGGAAACTACATCACACAAAGCCTGCCTTACAGGAGTTTAAAGGCAGAGAGTATTTTGGGCTTTGTGGGACATGAAATCGGACACATGCTTTACCCCGGAGCCGATATATCTATTATCAGTATAGCAGGCGAAAATATATGGATGGCTATTGTACCCATTGTGAGCAGGAGGTTAAGGTCAGTGGCGTAAGGCACCGTTCGGAAGGCTTTTGTCCGAATTGCGGCGTAAAAGTCACCTTCCTTGCGGAAAGCAGAGCAAAGCATGTACAGGACTGGGGTGTTGTCGCATATTTTCAGAAAACACCTGATGGCTTTGTAATCCGACATTTCTCTGTAACAAAGAGATATGGTCAGGATTATAGACATCCCGAACTTTTTATTTTTGAATTGAAACGGGATTTCTTTGACGGTAATGAATTTGATTTCTATGAATGGAGGGCATTTCGTTCGTCCGGAAAGATCAGATGGTGTGATGGATGGATAAAATATTATCCCGACGATGCCATGATTTATACCAAAAATCTGGTTAAAGCATTGAAAGGGACAAGATATCAGTATTGCGCACTGAAGGAATATGCTTTGAATGATAAAGAGCTGGGTGTAAGACCCTATAACTATCTGTATGAATACAGGAGAAAGCCTTACATCGAATATCTTGTAAAGCTAGGATTATATCGATTGGTGTATGAGTTATGCCATACGCAGTACTGCACGAATTTTTTGAATAGCGGAGGGGATTCTATCCCGACCATACTTGGTGTACCAAAACAGTATATCCACGTCGTACAGGAACTGGATATGAGTTTAAACCAGCTTTCTATCTATAAAAAACTGATTGCAATGGATATTCGGATGAATGGGGAAGAATTCCTACGGTTCTATCACAGATATTATGATCAAACAAATACCATCTTCAAAATAATGAGATATACAACGCTGCATAAGGCGGAGCGGTATTGTGAGAAGTTTGTTGATGACAGACAGGACTATAAAAATATCCTGCATACATGGAAAGACTACATTGATTTTTGTGAAGAATTGGGATACGACCTGCGGAACAGTTTTGTTCTGTTCCCCAAAAAATTGCAGGATTCCCATGATGAGGCGGCAAAAGAGGTGACAAGACGGCGGGAAAAAGCAAAAAAAGACCAGATTCGCAAAGAAGAAAGGCAGGCAAAAAAATTGCTGCAAGGATATCAGAAATTATACCCATGGTCGGAAGGTGAGTTTTGTGTTGTCGTTCCAAAGGATCTCTTTGAAATCAAGGAGGAAGGACATGCCTTGCATCATTGTGTTGGTACCTATACATCGAGGGTTGCAAATGAGCAGAGTATTATCCTTTTTGTTCGTCGAAATGAGCAGATGGAGAAACCCTTCTACACAATGGAGGTACAAAAAGGGAAAATCATACAGTGCAGAGGATACAGTAACCACAATATGACAGAAGAAGTAAAAGCCTTCGTTGAACAATATACGAAAAAGGTACTGAATAAAATTTGGATGAAGGAAGCTGTATAAAAGGATGTGAAATTACGATGAATGAAAATAGTCAGAGAAATCACTCCCAGGAATATCTAAGAAAACTGCGGGAGCAGTATGAGTATTATAAAGCCAGATATGAAAAGGCCCGTGCCCAAAACATCAATGAATTCTCGCGGTTCTTTCCTGCGTTTCAGGAAATAGAGCATAGATATGTTATCCTTGCTTTGGGTTTGGAGTTTTTTGAGATAGTCGGGGAATACCTGCATCGTGAAAATGCCCCAAATTTGATCGAAGGCTTCTTGAACTTGATTGCAAAGGAAATGTTTTTTTGGTACCGTTATAATCAATGAAAATGGGAAGAAGGAATATATCTGGCAAAGGGTAACGATTAAAAAAGATGATACAGGCGCGAAAGAAGCACTTGCTCTGGCTCAGGAAGCAATGAAACGGTACAGAGAGATAGATTTTGAATGCTCGGATAGAGAACAACTGGAGCTTGAGCTTCAGGAAATCGTATATCATACGATCATCTGGAATTTAATCTCCAGAGAGGTCATTGTGCCGCTAAACCGCACCCGAAAGAAAAAGAAGGTCTGACAGAATGGAATGCTAAGGTGATTTATGGAATGAACTATAAGTTGTTGTATATTTTGACGAAGAAATAGTGCGGCAAAATGATTTAAAATTTTGTGCAATATGTATATAGATTTGTATAATATATATTTAAACGGAAATTTGTATACTTTTTATACAAACCAGCTTTTTTGATATTTACAGAAGGAAAGAGAAATGATACCATGATACAAACCATGGTTATGATTACCAAAAGAAAGAAGGTGAGAAAGATGTTTAACCCTAATAATATTTATAGAACAGAAGATGGAGGATATGCCTGTGACCATTTCTGTTCTTCAAAAAGTAGAGCGGAAGAAATTTCTGTGAGCTTTCGGCCGAGCCTTAAGGAAATAGATTTTAGGGTAGAATTACTCAGCTATGGTTCGAAATTAATTTTGAGTGTGCCGGACAAGGAATTGTTGGAAAAACTGATTCCTTTAGTGAATCGAGCGATTGAAAACATGTGATAAATAAGTCCCCGCCTGCCGTCAAGGCTTTCGTCTTGGCAACAGGCGGGGATTTCTATTTGTTGATTTGCTTCTATACTATTATATGTTATATGCCTCAGACAAATTCTACAACCCAGAAGCCAAGACTCAGATAATTGGCGGCGGCTGGGTCATGGGAGAGAGAAATATAATCACTGTTCAATGTATAGCTATAATTGATCAGGTTGCTATAGTTATTTGTCAGCCGTTCGGAAAAAACAACGGTTTTTCCGATATTCACCGGCTGGATTGACACAGTTCCCGAATTTTGCGGGCTGGTAGTGGTGGTATAGATCACTCGTTGGATGGAGCGGATAACGGAGCCGCCGCTTTGCAGCATAGAGACTAAGGACTGCCCGCTGGGGGGAGTGCCGATTTTAGAAGAAATGCTGTCGATGCCGCTTTGGGCGGTATC
>CAMBLO010000024.1 GCA_945868505.1 uncultured Clostridia bacterium
GGCTCCGTGTGGATGCAGTGGCATCCATGCTGTATCTGGATTTCTGTAAGAATGATGGGGAATGGCTGCCCAATAAATATGGCGGCAGAGAAAATCTGGAAGCAGTGGAATTTTTGAAGCACATGAATTCCATCATGGCGAAAAGAGAACCCGGTGCAGTCATCATCGCCGAAGAATCTACCTCTTGGGAAGGCGTTACCAGAGATGCCGAGGAAGGCGGTCTGGGCTTCACCCTGAAATGGAATATGGGCTGGATGAACGACTTCCTGTTCTATATCAAAAAAGACCCTATCCATAGAAAGTATCATCATAATAAGCTGACCTTCGGCATGGCCTATCACTATTCCGAAAACTTCGTGCTGGTTTTATCCCACGATGAAGTGGTACACATGAAATCCTCCATGATTGGCAAAATGCCCGGGGATACTTGGCAGAGCTTTGCCAACCTGCGTCTGGCCTATGGCTTCATGATGGGGCACCCCGGCAAGAAGCTGTTGTTTATGGGCGGCGAATTTGGGCAGTATCAGGAATGGAGCGAAGCCCGTTCTCTGGACTGGCATCTGCTGCAATATGCAGACCATCAGCATATGCAGGCGTACGTGAAGGAACTGAACCACCTGTATGCCAAGGAAAGCGCTTTCTGGGAAGAGGATTTCGACCCCAATGGCTTTATGTGGATTGAATGTGACGATGCGGACAGCTCTGTGGTATCCTTTATCCGCAGAAGCAAGGAAAAAGAACTGATCTTTGTCTGCAACTTTACCCCTGTGGTGCATAAAGGCTTCCATTTGGGCGTGCCCAAGGAAGGGGTATATCAAGAAATCTTCAACAGCGATGCGGAACGCTTTGGCGGCAGCAATGTGGTCAATGAAGCACCCATGGAAAGCATGGCTGCACCCTGCAGTCGCTGTCAGTTCAGCGTGAATGTGGATGTTCCCCCTCTGGGGATGATCGTTCTGGAACGAAAAGCACCTGTAAAAATTCCTGCGAAACTTCCTGTCAAAAAGGAAAGTGCCGTAAAAAAAACAAAAAAATCTGCGGCTAAAACAGATTTGGCATGATTTTTCTTAAGAATTTCTCTTTGTTCTTATTGACGTTGTGGGAGTTTTTGTGTATAATTCTTAGATGTATGGTAAAAAAAGGCGTAAAAGTGCCTTTCTTGCCATCAACGAATCTCGCACTGGGAGGGAGGGAAATTCAATGTCAGAGGTAAAAGTTAAAGAAAATGAATCCTTGGACAGCGCACTGCGTCGTTTTAAAAGAACATGTGCCAGAGATGGTATCATGGGCGAAGTACGCAAAAGAGAGCATTATGACAAACCCAGCGTAAAACGCAAAAAGAAATCCGAAGCCGCTAGAAAACGTAAATTCAGATAATATATTGAAAGTGTTATCAAGCGACTGAGCGAGAGGGGCAGGCTTGCCTGCACATCCGATCAGGCATTTGATAATCTGACCGTATGAGTAAAGCGAAGCTTTACGAATGGCGGCAGCGGCGTAGCCGACTTTCATATTTGATGATATCTGTACGGTAAACCTGTTTGTTTACTTAGGCGAAAAGGGATGATGATATGTCATTAAAAGAGCAGCTTTTTGCAGATTTGAAAACTGCTATGAAAGAAAAGGATACATTGAAAAAGGATACAGTACAGCTGATCCGTTCCGGTATCCTGCAGATCGAAAAGGATAACAAGGTTGAACTGGATGATGAAGGCGTCATCGATGTTATCTCCAAACAGCTCAAGAGCAGAAGGGATTCCTTGCCTGACTATATCAAGAGCGGCAGAGAAGATCTGATCGAAAAACTCAATAAAGAAATCGAAATTTTGTTAAGTTACCTTCCAGAGCAGTTAAGCGAGGATGAAATTCAGAAGATCGTAGAAGAAGCGATTGCACAGACTGGTGCGACTACCATCAAGGACATGGGCAAAGTCATGGGTATCGTGACAGCCAAGGTAAAAGGTCGTGCGGATATGAAAGTCGTTGGCGGTTTTGTGAAAAAAATGCTCCAAGGCAAGTAATGATCAAAAACAATAGAGCCACAGGCGAAAGCCTGTGGCTCTTTCAATTTCTTATTGACTTTCCCCTTTAGGATGCTATAATCACCTTAAAAAGCAGGGAAAAAGTGGAAAAAGGAGGATTCCGTATGAAAATGAAAAAATATATGGGCTTGGCAGCCGCTTTGATGGCAGCGGTTCTGGCAATGACGGGCTGCGGCGGCACAGGAGAAACGGCGGAAAACAAATATCAGATCGGTATCGTGCAGCAGAGTGAGCATGGCTCTCTGGATGCGGCCACCGAAGGCTTTATGGATAAGCTGACAGAGCTTTTGGGGGAAGAAAACGTAACCTTTGACCTGAAAAATGCCCAAGGGGAACAGACCAACAGCACCACCATTGCAACGAAATTTGTTTCCGATGGTGTTGACCTCATCATGGCAAACGGCACAACAGCCTTGCAGTCTGCGGCAGTTGCAACGGGAGAGATCCCCATTGTCGGTGCTTCTGTGTCAGACTATATCACCGCCGGCGTTGTAGATTCCAATGAAGCCCCCGGCAAAAACGTGACCGGTGTTTCCGATTTGGCGGAAATCAGCGCGCAGGTGGATGTTCTGCTGCAGTTCTGTCAGGAGGATACAAAGGTAGCAGTGGTATACTGCTCCGCAGAACCCAACTCTGCTTATCAGGCAAAGCTGGCGGAGGAACATTTGCAGGCGTTGGGCAGAGACTATGCCATCTATACAGCGGCAGATTCCAATGATATTCAGGCAGTTATGACAAAGGTAGTCAGCGATTGCGGCGCCGTTTATATCCCTACGGATAATACCTTTGCGAGCAATATGGAAATCGTGAAAAATATTACCCTTCCCGCCGGGGTGCCTTCCTTTGCAGGGGCAGAACCCATGTGCCGTATCGGTGCCCTTGCCACATTGTCCATCAGCTACTATGATCTGGGCGTGAAGGCGGCAGAAATGGCTTATGAAATTCTGGTAAATGGGGCGAACCCTGCCGAAATGCCCATCGCATTCGTATCCGAAGGAATCACACCCAAATATAACGGAGATATGGCAGCAGCACTGAATGTAGAAATCCCCGAAGGCATGGAAGCACTGGAAACAGTGGGATGATCGGGAAATTTATCAAAGGCGGGGCGGAATGCTCCGCTTCTTTGATGCCTTGACGCCGGTACATTTTTGACATGAAATCGAATCAGCAACTTTTTCGATGCGTTTTATCGAAATATTCGATTTAGTGTTGACAATCAAAATGGGAGTGCTATAATGACTTCATCGATGTAACGCATACTCGCGTGTGCGTAAGAAAGTAAAAGCATCGGAAAACACAAGAAGAAGAAAGGGAGAGATTCTTATGAAAAGATGGATGAAAATGACAGCCACAATGATGGTTGCAGCAATGGCATTGACAGCCTGCGGCGGCAGCACAGAAGCACCCGTAGAGGAAGCTGCAAGCGGCGAAGCATATACAATCGGTATCGTGCAGCAGTTGGAACACCCCGCTCTGGATGCAGCAACAAAGGGTTTTCAGGATAAGCTGACAGAACTGCTGGGCGAAGAAAATGTAGTATTCGACTACCAGAATGCGCAGGGCGAACAGACAAACTGCACAACCATCGCAACAAAATTCGTTTCCAACAATGTTGACCTGATTATGGCAAATGCTACAACAGCACTGCAGTCCGCAGCGGCAGCAACTGCTGATATCCCCATCGTTGGTACATCCGTAACCGACTATGTGACCGCAGGTGTTGTAGATTCCAATGAAGCCCCCGGTAAAAACGTAACAGGTGCATCCGATCTGGCTCCCGTAGATCAGCAGATTGCTCTGCTGCTGAAACTGGTTCCCAATGCAACAAAGGTTGGTATCGTTTACTGTTCCGCAGAACCCAACTCCGAATTCCAGTCCAAACTGGCACAGGCTGAACTGGACAAAGCAGGCGTAGCATGGGCAGAATATACAGCAGCCGATTCCAATGAAGTACAGTCCGTAGTGACAAAAGCCATCAGCGAATGTGACGTTCTGTATATCCCTACAGATAACACAATGGCAAACAACACAGAAATCATCAAGAATATCGCAGTTCCCGCAGGTATCCCTGTTATCGCCGGTGAAGAAGGCATTTGTGCCGGCTGTGGTCTGGCTACACTGTCCATCAGCTACTATGACCTGGGCGTAAAGGCAGCGGAAATGGCTTACGATATTCTGGTAAATGGTGCAAACCCCGCTGAAATGCCTATCGAATACGTTTCCGAAGGTATCACAGCTAAATATAATGCTGAAATCGCAGAAGCTCTGGGCATCACAGTTCCCGAAGATATGGTAGCCATTGGCGAATAAAAAAAGATTTTTACAAAAGAAAAAATGCAGATAAGAAACAGAATAGCGGAGCATTTTGCTCCGCTATTTTTATCAGATTTTCAGAACTTGCTTATCTCTGTAAAATGAGATATAATTTTTTTTGGCTTATTTTGCCGGAATATCAGGTAAAAGCAAGCAAAGAACAAAATTTTGGAGGGATCTCTTATGAACATTATGGCATTATTGAACGCCCTTCCCGGTTCTGTGGCCCAGGGGTTGATCTGGGGCGTTATGGCCATCGGCGTTTACATTACTTTTAAGATACTGGATTTTGCAGACCTGACCGTAGACGGCAGCATTGCCACCGGCGGTGCCGTAGCCGTTATGGTGATGCTTTCCGGGCAGAATGTATATGTGGCATTGATCGCAGCTACCATTGCAGGGATGCTGGCAGGCATGGTGACAGGCTTGTTCCACGTTGCCTTGGGTATCCCCGGTATCCTGGCAGGTATTTTGACCCAGCTGGGGCTCTATTCCGTGAATATGCGTATCATGGGAAAATCCAATCAGGCCATCAGCGTAGATAAATATGACCTGATCCTCAGCCTGCGAAATATTCCCCATGCTATTATTGTAGGTGCCATTTTCTGCATCGTTCTGATTGTATTTCTGTATTGGTTCTTCGGTACAGAAATCGGCCGTGGCTTCCGTGCCACAGGCAATAACGAAAAAATGGCCCGCGCCCAGGGTATCAATACAAACAATATGAAGATTATCGGTCTGATGCTGTCCAACGGTCTGGTTGGTCTGGCAGGGGGCTTATATGCCCAGTATCAGGGCAATGCCGACGTAAACATGGGTCGTGGTGCCATCGTTATCGGCTTGGCGGCGGTTATCATCGGCGGTGTTGTATTTGAAAAGGTATTTCATAATTTTGCCCTGCGTCTGGTAGGCGTTGTAGGCGGTGCGATTTTGTATTTCGTTGTAATTGCTGTGGTTCTGTGGCTGGGTCTGGAAACAACAGACATGAAGCTCATCAGTTCCCTGATTGTAGCCCTGTTCCTGGCAGTGCCTCATTTGAAGGGGAAATATGCTGCCAGCCATGTAAAGAGAGGAGGCGGGAAGAATGCTTGAACTGAAAAATATTTATAAAACCTTCAATCCCGGCTCTGTCAATGAAAAAAGAGCCTTGAACGGCGTGAATCTGACATTGGAAGATGGCGATTTTGTTACCATCATCGGCGGCAACGGTGCAGGGAAATCTACTATGCTGAATGCCATTGCGGGCACATGGCCCATCGACAGCGGTTCTGTCATCATCGATGGGGAGGATATCACAAAGCTGCCCGAGCATAAAAGAGCCGCATATCTGGGGCGTGTGTTCCAGGATCCTATGAACGGTACGGCGGCGGATATGGAAATCGAAGAAAATCTGGCGGTAGCAAAACGCCGCGGGCAGACCCGTACCCTGAGATGGGGCATCACAAAAAAGGAAAGAGAAGAATATGTGGAGTTGCTGAAAATGCTGGATCTGGGTCTGGAAACCCGTTTGCGGGCAAAGGTTGGCCTGCTTTCCGGCGGGCAGAGACAGGCATTGACCCTTTTGATGGCTACCCTGAAAAAGCCCAAGCTGCTCCTGCTGGATGAACATACGGCAGCCCTCGACCCGAAAACAGCGGCGAAGGTACTGGAAATTTCCGATAAGATTATTGCGGAAAACAATCTGACAGCCTTGATGGTTACCCATAATATGAAGGATGCCATTGCTCATGGCAATCGTCTGATTATGATGTGGGATGGGAAGATCATTCTGGATATCAAAGGGGAAGAAAAGAAGAACCTGACCGTAGACGACTTGCTGCATCAGTTTACTGTTGCCAGCGGCAAGGAATTTGCCAACGACAGAGCGTTGTTGGGATAATGGTTAAGACCTTGGGGCGCGGCCCCAATACCCCGCTGGGGTTTGACACCCCAGACTCCCGTGCTTGCCAAAATTACATTTGGGCAGGAATCAAAATGCAATCCGAGAGACACTTACATTTTTTTGTGAGTGTCTTTTTGTATTGATGAATAGAAAAAAATACTTGTTTTTTGTAACAAAAGAGTGAAAAATTCTATATATCTATCAGAATGTAAAATTGGTAGAGGGGAGGGGGAACATGGAAGAGTTTCATGATATTTACGCAGTGTATGCCAATCAGGTGAAGCGATTCCTGCTTTGCCTGACTGCCGATGCAGAACTGGCGGAGGAATTGATGCAGGAGACCTTTTATCAGGCAGTAAAATCCATCGACAGATATAACGGAAATTGCCATCTGTCTGTGTGGCTCTGCCAGATTGCAAAGCATCTGTTTTATGATTATCTGAAGAAGAAAAAGGTACAGACTGTTCCACTGCCGGAAAATTGGGAACCCCCTTCCGGGGAAGTGGGGCCGGAAGAGCGGATTTTGGAGCGGGAAGGAAGAAAAAGTATCTACCGATGTATCCATGGCTTGGAAGAGCCCTATCGGGAAATCTTTCTGCTGCGGGCATTAGGGGAATTATCCTTTGCGGAGATCGGGGAGTTATTTGAAAGAAGTGAGAATTGGGCAAGGGTGACCTATTACAGGGCCAGGATGAAATTGAGCGAAAGGATGTGAGGGAAATGAAATGCAGCGTGATAAAAGATTTACTGCCGCTGTATATTGACGATATCTGCAGTAAAGATACGAAAAAATTGGTGGAGGGACATTTGGCGGAATGTGAAGAATGCCGCAAAACGCTGGAAGAAATGCGAAAGACAGTGGAACTGCCGAAACTGACAGAGGAAGAACAGAGGGAAGCGAAAATGCCCTTTAAATTGATTCAAAAGCGGGGAAGAAAGCAAATGATTGCGGCGGTACTTGCGACGGTAATGTTTCTGGGTTCTTCCTTTGTGTTGGTGCAGGAGGTGGATTGGCTGAACCATATTTTCTTTCCTTGTATTCTTTCTTATGTAAATATAACGGAGGAAGATTGGCAGCCGGTAATTTTTAATTATACGGAACAATGCTATTCACCCTATGGGCGAGGGGGAGATCCAGAGGAATTACAGGTGCCGGGATATGTATTTGTGAGATGGAAAAAGGAGATTGTGAACGGAGCAAATAATGAAGGTTCGGTCCTTTTGCGAATCAAAAATAGGGATGGAGAAATCATTTCCGATGAAATTTCCATCAAAACCGGAGAAGCTGTAGTGGTGGAGCAGTTGAAAAAGGGCGAAAAATACTATGTAGAGATCAAAGCGGAGAAAGCGGGACTATATCGTATCGCATTTACATAATGAGATAGAAAACAGGCGGGCTTGCCAAGACAGGCACCACCTGTTTTTTGTCATAGTGGAAAAAAGCAGGCGAAGCCTTACGAATGCTTTTTGATTGTGCGCTTAAGCACGAATAAACCACTAGCTCTGCTGGTGGAATAAAAAAGCTTACAGCAGTAAAAAAACCTCCTTTGATATAATGAAAGTGGTTCCCCAACCGCAATCAAAAATCAAAGGAGGTTTCGTCATGAATGACATTAAAAGTTTATCACACTCAAAATGGAGATGTAAATATCACATTGTATTTGCTCCCAAATACAGAAGGCTGGAGGTTTACGGTAAGTTAAAGGCTGATATTGGTGTGATTTTAAGAAAATTGTGCGAACAAAAAAATGTGGAGATATTAGAAGCGCAAGCGTGCCCGGATCATATCCATATGTTAGTAGAAATACCACCAAGCTTGAGTGTATCTCAATTTGTAGGATTTCTAAAAGGGAAAAGTTCTTTGATGATTTTTGATAGACATGCAAATTTAAAATATAAGTATGGAAATAGACATTTTTGGTGCAGAGGATATTATGTAGATACAGTAGGAAGAAATGAGGGCGTGATAAAAGAATATATCAAGAATCAGCGACAGGAAGATATTATGGCGGATCAAATATCTCTGAAAGAATATATCGACCCGTTCACAGGTGCAAAGCAAAAATAAGGCATAAAAAGACAGCCGCTTTAGCGGCTGCCTGAGATAGTAATGCGGTTGGCGGAACTATTCAATGCGTCTTAAGATGCTGTGCCTGTAATATGCCCTTCTAGGGCTGGTGCAAACCACTAGTTTAACTAGTGGTTTTGATATGGGGACAAAGTCTAGTTTTTCCCCAAAAGGCATAGATTGAATAAATGGTTTTGAGGTGATGGCATGGGATTTCGGAAAAACATGGCGGAAGCGTTGGAGCTACCCAAAGAAATCATGCTAAACCTGCCCCTGATTTCCTTTATCGGGCGGGAAGAGGTTTCTATAGAAAATTACAAGGGTATTTTGGAATATGGGGAAGAAACGGTGCGGGTAGGTACGGCTGTGGGCGTTCTGCGGCTGACAGGCCACGACCTTTGCTTAAAGCAGCTTTCGGCGGAGTGCATGGTGGTGACGGGCAGGGTGGAGAAGCTGGAGTTCTTACAATAAAGCGTTGTCAATAGACACAGGAAGAGGCTGCTTGCAGACAGATTCCTGCAGATATTAGACAACCTAATGATATGAGTAAGGCGAAGCCTTACGAATGTCAGTAGAAGCGTTGGAACCCATTAGCCATAGATTTTACAAAGACGATCGTTGGGGTGAGGATTTTGTTCTTGGCGTTATGGTATTATTTATGCGGATATGTTAGAATAAGGGCGAAGGGCTTTTCTGCGGAACGCTTTATGAATATGGCGGCTTTTCGTGGGGTCTATCTTTGGGATGTAACCCAGACGGGGGCCACCATGACCATGAAGGCGGCAGGTAGCAGCATGGATATTTTGGAGGCCTGTGCGGAAAAAACAGGCTGTACCATTGAAGTTCTCGGCTGGGGTGGTCTGCCTGCTTTTTTGGGGCGGTTTCGTAGGAGACAAGTCTGGGCGGCGGGGCTTTTGCTCTTTGCCGCAGGGCTCTATCTGCTCTCCTCCTTCATCTGGATGGTGGAGGTGGAGGGGAATGAACGCCTTGGGGAAGAAGAAATCCTCTCCTTTTGCGGAGAGATGGGCTTGAAGCCAGGCGCATGGAAGCGAAACGTGGATACGGAAGCCATCACCAACAAGCTTCTGGAAAATTTCTCCGATATTTCGTGGGTCAGCGTGGGTATCCGTGGGACAGATGCCACGGTGAAGCTGGCGGAAACCATTGAAAAGGTGGAGTTGGTGGATCAGGAAACCCCTTGTGATATCATCGCTTCTGCCGATGGCGTAATTTTGCAGATTACGGCGGAGAGAGGAACGCCGCTGGTTGCGGCGGGGGATGTGGTGCAAAAGGGCGATGTCCTGATTTCTTCTGAACTCACCATTGGCTTGGAGGGGGAGGCACAGCGCACGGAATATACCGGGGCGGAGGGTGCCGTTACCGCCCGTATCTGGCAGCGGCTTTCGGAGGAAATACCCCTGCGATATGAAGAGGTGCTTTACAGCGGTGTGGAAAAGGAGAACCACAGCCTGATTCTTTCCGAAAAAGAACTGGATTTTATCCACCCCAGCGGAGATGAGGAATGGGAAAAGACAGTGTTGGAGGAAACGCCCTTGGCTTTGGGGGATTTTACACTTCCCATCAAATGGAAAAAAGAAATTTGGAAGGCCTGTGAAACGGTGGAAAAGGAACGCACCGTGGAGGAGGCAAAAGCCCTTTTGGAAGAAAATTTAAGAAAAAAAGCAGAGAATTTATTGTCTGCATACGGTAAAATAGAGAATATAGAAATCAAATTTGAGGAATACGCCGATTGTGTCCGTGCCGAAGCGGAAGTCACAATGGCGGAGCGCATAGAAGAAAAAAGATTGAGAGCAAAAGAAAAGGAGCGTGAAAATGCCGATGGCATTTGAAAGAACCATGCAGATGGATAATCGCATCATCCTGCCTGTTTTCGGGCAGTTTGATGCCAATATCAAAAAAATTGAAAAGGCCTGTCAGGTCAGCATCGTCAATCGGGGCGATGATGTGAAAATTTCCGGCGAGGAAAAAAACGTCCATAAGGCTTGGAATGTGATGCAGTCCTTGGCGGTGTTGGCAAGAAAGGGCGAGGAAATCACAGAGCAGAATCTGGAATACTTCATTTCCTCTGCGGAGGAAGCCGATTTGAAGGAACTGGAAAAGGTATATGACGACCTGATTTGCATTACCGTCAACGGCAGACCCTTGAAGCCTAAAACCCTGGGGCAGAAAAAATATGTTGACCTAATTAAAAATAATACCGTTGTTTTCGGCATCGGCCCTGCCGGCACAGGGAAAACCTACCTTGCCATGGCAATGGCTATCACTGCCTTTAAAAACAATGAAGTAAACCGCATCATTCTGACCCGCCCTGCCATCGAAGCAGGGGAAAAGCTGGGCTTTCTGCCCGGGGATTTGCAGCAGAAGGTAGACCCCTATCTGCGCCCATTGTATGATGCTCTGTACGAAATCATGGGTGCGGAAAATTTTATGAAAAATATGGAGAAGGGGCTCATCGAAGTGGCTCCCTTGGCTTATATGCGTGGGCGTACGCTGGATAATGCCTTTATCGTGCTGGACGAAGCCCAGAACACCACCCCCGAACAGATGAAAATGTTCCTGACCCGTATCGGCTACGGCTCCAAGGCAGTCATCACCGGGGATGTGACACAGATTGACCTGACAGAGGGGAAACGGAGCGGCCTCATGGAGGCAACGAAGATTTTGTCGGGCATCGAAGGCATCGGGCAGATTACATTGACCAATAAGGATGTTGTGCGCCATCCGCTGGTGCAGAAAATCATCCTTGCCTATGAAAAGTTTGAGAATAAGAAACGAGGCGAGCAGGATGGCAAAAAAGAAAGACGCTTCCCCAAATAACCAAAAGAAACGCTCCCATCAGGGGGTATTATATGCCATTGCCATCCTTCTGACCCTGTTCTGTATCGGCACCGGCTCCTATGTGCAGGAAATGGATACGGTGCAGGTGGGCTCCGTGGCGGAAAAACGCTATGTGGCGGAAGCCGATGCTGTGGACGAGGTAGCAACAAAAAAATTGAAGGACGCAGCGGCAGACAGCGTTGCACCTATCTATAAACAGGATGCGGCAGTGGAGGACGAAAGCTGCGGAGAAGTAAGGGAATTATTTCAGGATTTGAACAGCATCCTTTCCTCTTTGCAGGAAGGGGAAAGCTTTTATGCAAAAGCCCAAGAGGCCCCTTGGAAGCTGCCTGTGGTTTTGACGGAAAGACAGTTGAATGCCTATGGAGCATTGGATTCTGCCAATCGTACCTTGTTTGCGGAGGATTGCACAGCCGTTATGGAAAAGGTTTACGAGGAAGGCATCACTGCCGATGCCTTGGAAAGCGGCAGAGCTAAAGCTAATGAAGCCTTTGGAGCTACGGCGTGGAATCGTGCCCTGAAGGAAATGGCCAGCGAGATTTTTGCGGCGGCACTAGAGCCCAACCTCTTGCCCGATGAAGCAGCCATGGAGGCTGCCAGAGAAGAAAAGCGGGCGGAAGTGGAAGATGTGATGATTCGCAAAAACCAGAAAATCGTAGATGAAGGGGAGATTATCACCCAAGATATCTATGATAGATTGGTGAGCCTGCATCTGGTGGGCGGCAGCGATTACAGCGGCAGTGCATTGCCCCTTTTGGGCAGCTTGCTGATGGTGGCTTTGCTATTCGTTGCCCTCTATCTGTTCTTTGCTTGGGGCAAAGGGCTTGTGGTGCTGAAACAGAATGAAGTGAAGATGCTGTTCAGCGTTTATGTGATTATGGTGCTTTTGCTGCGGCTGATGGCGGGCATCCCGTATTTTACCCTGATTCCCTTGGGGCTTTTTGCCATGCTGTCCAGCCTCTTGGTGGGCCGACGGGTAGCGCTGGTGATGAATACCCTGTTCTGCATCATCGGCTGTTTTATCTTCAACGGCGAAGTGCAGTTTTTGGTGTATTCCCTGCTGGTGGGGACCTTGGGTGCTTTGCTGATTCAAAAAACGGACAAGCGGCAGATGATCGTTCCCATTGCCCTAGCCATGGGTGCCGTCAGCTTTTTCGCCATGTTGGGCGTTGGTCTGTTCTTCGAGGATGGCTATACGGCGGGCTTGCTGCTGAAATGTATCTTCGGGGCAGCCATGGGGCTCCTTTCCGTCACCATTGCCGTGGGCAGTCTGCCCTTCTGGGAGGCAACCTTTGAGGCCAATACGCCCCTGCGCCTGTTGGAGCTGACAAACCCCAATAATGAGCTTTTGCGCCGCCTGATGCTGGAAGCACCGGGCACCTATCACCATAGCCTTATCGTTGCCAATCTGGCGGAAACGGCGGCCTATGCCATCGGCGCCAATACGGCCTTGGCAAGGGCAGGTGCCTATTATCACGATATCGGCAAGCTGAAAAATCCCCAGTTTTTTGCGGAAAACCAGACGGGCTATAACCCCCATGATGACCTTGCGCCGGAAAGCAGTGCCAAGATCATCACCCAACACCCGAAAAACGGCGTAGAAATGGGGCTGGAATATAACCTGCCCCGCATCATTCTGGATGTCATTCGGGAACACCATGGGACAAGCCTTGTGAAGTTTTTCTATTTCAAGGCATTGAAGGCATACGGTGCGGAAAATGTGCAGGAATCCGATTATCGCTATCAGGGGACTGCCCCCACATCCCGAGAATCTGCCGTTGTCATGCTGGCAGATACGGTGGAGGCGGCGGTGCGCTCCATGCTGGGCAGCGGCAAGACCTTGGAAGAAGCAGAAGGCGTCATCAAAACCCTGATTAAGGATAAGCTGGACGATGGACAGCTAGACCACAGCGGTCTTGCCATCCATGAATTAGAAATCATCCGCAAGGCGTTTATTGAAGTGTTCCACGGGATGTATCACGAGCGGGTGGCATACCCGAAACAGGAAGAAATCGAAGCGGCGGCGAAAAAAGAAGCCCCTGCAACAGAAAAAAGAGAGGAAGAAAACAGTGAATCTACTGATTGATAACAGAACAGAAACTGCCCTTGCCCCGGAGCTGGAAGAAGCTATCGGCAAAGCGGCGGCAGAAGCATTGAAATACGAAGAATTTGACGAAAACTGCGAGATTAGCGTTTCCATTGTGGATAACGAGGAAATCCGCCAAATCAATAAGCAGTTCCGCAATATTGACAGAGCCACAGATGTCCTCAGCTTTCCCATGCTGACTTTCGAGGAGGGGGAAGAAGCCGAGGTCAACGAAAACGACGAAATCATTCTGGGGGATATCATCATTTCCTTGGAACGGGCAAAGGAGCAGGCGGAGGAATACGGTCATTCCCTGAAACGGGAAATTGCCTTCCTGACTGCCCATAGTATGCTCCATCTTTTGGGCTACGACCACATGGAGCCGGAGGAGGAAGCGGAGATGTTCCGCCGCCAGAAGGAAATTCTGCTGCAGGCGGGCTTCCCCAGAGAATAAAAAACAACTCTGCCCTTGCGCAGAAAAACTTTTCAAGTACCCGACGAACAAGGGCAGACGAACCGCCCTTGCATAGAAAAAACTTTTTCTCGCAGAGACGCAGGCTAGACCATTGCGGCAAAGCCGCTGGCTAAAGGGGCAAAGCCCCTCAATGAGCTCGAAAAAGTATTTTCTATCGGGCGGTTTATGATGCACTGAATAAGGAGGTTTACTTCCATGACAGACAGAGAGCTGGTAAATATTGCAAAAGACGCCATGGAAAAGGCCTATGCGCCCTATTCCCATTTCAAGGTGGGGGCGGCACTTTTGGCGAAGGATGGCAGGGTATTCAAGGGCTGCAACATCGAAAACGCATCCTATGGTGCCACCAACTGCGCCGAGCGGACAGCCATTTTTAAGGCTGTTTCCGAAGGCTGCAGAGAATTTGAGAAGATTGCCATTGTTGCTGGCAGCGGGGATTATGCTTCGCCCTGCGGCATTTGTCGGCAGGTGTTGTTTGAATTTATGCCCGATGGAAAAGTGATTCTGGATAGTAAGGAAAAGGGTATGGTGACCTTTTCCGTGCAGGAATTGCTGCCCTTTGGCTTTCGGGGCGAGGACATCAAATAAGGGGGGGGGAGAGAATGGAAAAAATCGATCTGTATGTGAGACTTTCTCCTATGGAGGCGGCGGAAAAGGTAAAGGATGCTGTAACGGGAACTTTTTCCGGCGAGATATTAGATGAATATAAGCGGACGCTGCCCAATGGGAAAGAAATCGTGATGTTGTTATTTGAAAAATTTTATATGCGTTCCAGTAATAGAGCTACACTGACGTTTTTGGCAGATAATCTGGAAGAAACGACCAAGGTGCATTTATCTGCCGGCGGTGGAAGTGAAGGTATGCTTTTTCGTTTCGATTGGGGCGCAGGCGCAAGCTTTGCGCAGCTGGCGCAGGATGCGCTGCAGGAATATCGTTGTAAGTAGTTTCGAGGTGGAAGAAGTATGGTGGAAAAAAGCTGGGAAATTTTAGAGGGGGCTTGTTATTCCTGCAAAAAATGCAGGCTTTGGGAAATGCGTACCAATGTGGTCATAGGCAAAGGCAACCGCAATGCGGATATCCTGTTTATTGGGGAGGGCCCCGGGCAGCAGGAGGATTTGCAGGGCTTGCCCTTCGTAGGTCCTGCGGGACAATTACTGGATAAAATGCTGGCAAGCGTGGGCTTATCCTTGGAGGATGCCTATATTGCCAACGTGGTGAAATGCCGCCCGCCCGGCAACCGTGACCCCCATGATGATGAAAAGGAGGCCTGTCTGAATTACCTCAGGTATCAGCTTATGCTCATCAAACCGAGAATCATTGTTTGTCTGGGGCGTATCGCCGCCACCACCATCATCGACCCCGAGTTTAAAATCACCCGCCAGAGAGGACAGTGGTTTGAACGAAAGGGCTATCATATCATTGCAACCTACCATCCCTCAGCACTTTTGCGGGATGAAACGAAAAAACGCCCCGCATGGGAGGATATGCAGTCCATCCGTGCCAAATGGGACGAATTAAAGGAAAAATCGGATACATAATATTTTTTAGGAGGAAAGAAACATGAATGGCATCGAAGCATTGAAAGCAAAATTTGCAGATATCGAAGTGAAACCCAACGCAAGAACCATGGAGGAAGTGGAACAGTACATCATTGACAAATGGGGTGCATTCCGCGTAAAAATCACAGAAACAGAATTGATGGCCCATTACAAAGCAGCTTGTGAATTTGCAACAATGATGGGACGGGACGCAACCAATATGCAGGATGATATCAGAAGATACCGCCTGCCCAATACCAATAAAATCCATGTGGTTCTGGGTATGAATTCCGAATATATGACAGCGGAAAACGGCATGAAATATTATCAGGCATTGTGCCTCATCAAAGGCCTGACCCAGGAGGATATTGATACAAAGAACGAAAGATGGCTGCAGTATATGCTGCTGCTGGATATGGCGAAGGACTGGGAAGAAAAAGACCAGATTTTCTTAGCAGAACAGGAAGCCATGCTGAAAGAAAGAGGGGTAGAGGTTGAATGAAAAAATTTCACTCCGGTTTTGTTTCCCTTGTGGGCAGACCAAACGTGGGCAAATCCACACTAATGAACTGCCTGATTGGGGAAAAAATCGCCATTACTTCCCATAAACCTCAGACCACAAGAAATAAGATCACATCTATCCTGACAAAGGATGACTTCCAGTGTGTATTCTTGGATACTCCCGGCATCCATAAGCCAAAGTCCAAGCTGGGGGAATATATGGTACGCTCCGCGGAAACGACCTTTAATGAGGTGGATTTGGTTTTGATGCTGATTGAACCTACCACAGAGGTTCAGCCTATGGATCAGTATGTGCTGGATCGCCTGAAAAACGTAAAAACCCCTGTTGTACTGGTCATCAATAAAATCGACACTGTGGAACGGGATTCCCTGCTGGAGGTTATTTCTGTATACAACAAACTGTATGATTTTGCGGATGTGGTGCCCATTTCTGCCATGCGGGACAGAAATACAGGAGAGCTTTTAGAGGTCATCAAAAAATACCTGCCGGAAGGCCCTCAGTATTTCCCCGGGGATATGGTGACAGACCAGCCGGAACGGCAGATTGCGGCGGAGATTATTCGGGAAAAGGCGTTGTATCTCTTGCAGGATGAAGTGCCCCATGGCATTGCTGTGGAGATCATGTCCATGAAGAAACGACCCGATCAGGATATGGTAGACGTGCAGGCGACCATTTACTGCGAGCGGGATTCCCATAAGGGCATTATCATCGGCAAGCAAGGCTCTATGCTGAAACGGATTGGGTCTACAGCCAGATATGACATGCAAAGATTGCTGGGCTCGCCTATTTATTTACAGCTTTGGGTGAAGGTGAAGAAGGACTGGCGGGACAGCGATTTCCTGTTGAAGAACTTCGGCTACGACAAGAAAAACATCTGATTTCGTGAGGCTCTGCCTCACACTCCGCCAAGGGAGTCACTCCCTTGGAACCCGATACCGCAGAACCATGTACATGGTTCTGCAAATGGGGGTACAGGGGAATCATTCCCCTGTCAGGGTCTGGGACAGCGTCCCAGGGTTTTGGAAGGATTTTTACAGTATGGCTTGGGCGTTTTCTTCACATCCTATCCCCATGAAAGGGGATGGATTGGCATGAGCGAACAGGAACGGGCATACTGGCAGCAATTTTTGCAGACAGGGCAGGTGGCGGACTATCTGCGCTATCGTAAATACTTGGCGGAGCAGGCGGAAAACCCCCGCCGCCGTATAGAAGAAGCATCCAGATACAAGAAGTTTTATTAAGATATTAAAATTGATACGAGGTCGGCTATGGGAACAGAAAAGCTGCGGGGCATTGTTATACGGGAACAGGTGAAAGGCGAGAGCAACAAGCAAATCGTCCTTCTGGCGAAGGGCTTGGGGCGTGTGGTGCTTTCCGCCCGTGGTGCGCGCAATGCAAAAAGCAGACTTTTGGCGGCAACGCAGCTGTTCTGCTATGCCGATTTTGTTGTTTATGAGGGCAGCGGCTTCTATTCCATTACGCAGGCGGAGCTGCTGAACAGCTTTTACGGTCTGCGGATGGATATCGATAAATTTTCCGAAGCCATGTATCTGGCGGAGCTGACAGATCGCTGCTGCCCTGCGGGCATGGAGCAGGATGGAGTGCTGGAGCTGCTGTATTATGCCTTTCTCGTCATGGATAAGGGTACGCTGCCGCCGAAGCTGGTCTCCCGCATTTTTGAACTGAAGCTATTGCAGATTTCTGGGCTTTTCGCCCCGGAGGAATGCAATATCTGCGGCAAAAGCGAGGATAATCTCTACTTCGACGGCAGAACAGGGGCGTTCTACTGCGCCGCCCATCGCACTCCAAACAGCATTTTTGTTTATGATGCCGTGCGGAAGGCTTTTGCCCATGTCTTAGAGAAGGAGGGCAAGGCTGTTTTCGGCTTCAACCTGTCCGAAGAAGCTTTGGAGCAGATGACCGTTATCCTGCGGAATTACATGGATATACATATGGACCTCAGGCTAAAAACCCGCGATTTTTTTGCATAGCCACTGAAATCCTGTTCATGTTTTGTGGAAATCTGTGCGCCGCTGAAAGAAAATGTGCGGAAAATAGTGCAAGATTTCCCCTTGACTTTGGTATCAGAAAGCGTTATCATAGGTCTCAACTTCATAATGACTGCGTTGAAGAAGAGGAGTATCTGCGGAAGATTTTCAGAGAGCCATCGGTCGGTGCGAGGTGGCAGTCGGAACCAGAGAAAGGCACTTTGGAGCAGTATTCACAAGAGAGGGCCGGTGCAACCAGTATCGGTCAACGAGGGTGGAACCGCGGAAGAATTTTAGAGCTTTCGTCCCTTGCTTTTACGGCAAGAGATGAAAGCTTTTTTATTATTCGTCCCTTGCAAATATTTTGAAATCAAACGTAGTTTGATTTCGTGTATCGGGTCAAGGGTCTGAGACCCTTGCAGGGTGTGGGACAGCGTCCCACGGTTTTAAATAAGGAGGAATTTCAAATGGCAGTAGAATCTATGGAAAAAATCGTAGCATTGGCAAAAAACAGAGGCTTTGTATACCCTGGCTCCGAAATTTACGGCGGTCTGGCAAATACATGGGATTACGGCCCTCTGGGTGTGGAACTGAAAAACAACATGAAAAAAGCATGGTGGAAAAAATTCATTCAGGAAAACCCCATGAACGTTGGTGTTGACTGCGCCATCCTGATGAACCCCCAGACATGGGTAGCTTCCGGTCACGTTGGCGGTTTCAGCGACCCTCTGATGGACTGTAAGGAATGTAAGGAACGTTTCCGTGCTGATAAGCTGATTGAGGACCACATGAAAGAACACGATATGCCTGAAGTGGTTGTAGACGGCTGGAGCAACGAAGAAATGAAGAAATTCGTGGACGATAATCAAGTTGCCTGCCCTTCCTGTGGCGCTCATAACTTCACAGATATCCGTCAGTTCAACCTGATGTTCAAAACCTTCCAGGGCGTTACAGAGGATGCGAAAAACCAGATTTATCTGCGTCCCGAAACAGCACAGGGTATCTTCGTAAACTTCAAAAACGTACAGAGAACATCCAGAAAGAAACTGCCCTTCGGTATCGGTCAGATCGGTAAATCTTTCCGTAATGAAATCACACCCGGTAACTTCACATTCCGTACCAGAGAATTTGAACAGATGGAACTGGAATTCTTCTGCGAACCCGGCACTGATCTGGAATGGCTGGATTACTGGAGAAAATACTGCAAAGACTTCCTGCTGCACCTGAACATGACAGAAGAAAATATCAGAATGAGAGACCACTCTCCTGAAGAACTGTCTCACTACAGCAAAGGTACAACAGATATCGAATACAAATTCCCCTTCGGCTGGGGCGAACTGTGGGGCATTGCAGACAGAACAGATTATGACCTGACATGCCACCAGAACACAAGCGGCCAGGATATGACATATTTTGATCAGGAAAAGAACGAAAAATATGTACCTTACTGCATCGAACCTTCCGTTGGTGCAGACCGTGTAACACTGGCGTTCCTGTGTGATGCTTATGATGAAGAAGAAGTGGGCGAAGGCGATGTAAGAACCGTTCTGCATTTCCATCCCGCACTGGCACCTGTGAAAGCAGCGATCCTGCCTCTGAGCAAAAAGCTGGCTGCACAGGCACAGGAAGTATACGCAATGATCGCAAAAGAATTCAACTGCGATTACGATGATGCCGGTTCCATCGGTAAACGTTACAGAAGACAGGACGAGGTTGGTACTCCTTTCTGCATCACATACGACTTCGATTCCGTAGAAGACAAGTGTGTAACCGTTCGTGACAGAGACACAATGGAACAGGTAAGAATGCCCATCGCTGATCTGGTATCTTACCTGAAAGAAAAAATGGAATTTTAAGACCGTGGGGTTCCACCCCACTGCCCCGCTGGGGTATGATACCCCAGACCCCCATTTGCAAAAACTACGTTTTTGCGGAAATCATATAAGAAAAGCTGAAAAAGGCTTGGGATTGCTCCCAAGTCTTTTTTGCGCCGCAGGCAAATAAGGGTGCAGGGAAATTATTTCCCTGCCAGGGTTTGGGACAGCGTCCCAAAGATATGATATAATGGGAAACGAGGTGAAAAATATGAAAAGATTTGAAGGCTTTTTGCCGGAAACCATAGATTTCCTTTGGGAACTGAGAATGAACAACAGCAAGGAATGGATGGACCAGAACCGGGATCGCTACAAAGCAGTGTTGAAAGACCCCTTCGATAAATTCGCGGCAGACTTGGCGGAGCTGAGCCCCCTGTTCTGCGGGAAAAAGATGAAATACTCCGTTTCCCGCATCAACAGAGATATCCGCTATAGCAAGGATAAAAGCCCTTATCGTTCCTGCCGCTGGGCGGTGTTGTATGATGAAAAGCTCCGTGGAACGGAATGGAAGCTGCGCCCCACCTTCTATTTTGAATTGCAGCCGGAGGGCTTCATCCATGGGCTGGGTATGTGGTGCGCCAAACCTGCTTTCCTGACAGCATACCGCAAAAAGATTGACAGCAACCCTGCGGCTTTCCTGCGGATCGCCAAAAAGGTGGAAAAAGACCCCTTGTTCCGACTGGAAGGGGAGGACTATAAAAAGATTAAGAATGAAACCCTTGACCCGTTGGCACAAAGCTGGTATCAGAAAAAGGATATCGTCATCTGTACCAGAAGCGGCATGGAGGATATCCTCTTTACCCCCCAACTGCCCCAATATCTGGCGGAGGAATGGAGCAGGCTGAAAGGGCTATACACATTTTTGGAAGAGATCGAAGCGGAATAAAAAAAGAACCCCCTGTACTGGAAAGTGCAGGGGGTTTTTTTAGTTGAGCTTTTTTGCAAGATAAACAAAGGGTGTATCCGCCAGACTGGTCACGATAAAAATGACATAACTGGAAACGCAGATGCTGAGCAGTGTTTCCAGATCATAGGTGCCCAGAAAAGCCCCGAAGGTATAAAGAACTGTATTCAAAAGCTGGGAAACCAGAGTGGAGCCATTGTTTCGCAGCCATAAGAAGCTGTCCTTATCGCCAAATTTCTTTTGGGTGAAGGCCCACCATTTATGGTATGCCCATACATCGAATTTCTGACAGATGGCATAGACCAGAAAGCTTGCCAGCATCAGCCTTGGGGTGTTGGAAAAGATGGCATAGATGCTTTCCGATGCCCAGTCATTGGCCGCAGGAGTATACAGGAACCAGGACTGGGAGATAAAAATAAAGGCGATGGAAGCGGCAATGCCGATATTTACGGCTTTGTTGGCTTCTTCTTTGCCGTGCAGTTCGCTCAGGATATCGGTGACAAGAAAATTGGAGGCAAAGAGGACATTGCCCAAGGTCTGATCCATGCCGAAGGCATGAATGAGGATCAGCACTTCGATATTGGCGGTGATGGTGGCCATGGCAGTCCAGACGTGCAGCCCTGTTTTCCCGAAAATCTTATAAAACACCAGAACGCTGCTGAAGGTCAGCAGCAGCGTCAGGATCAGGAGCAATTCGTTAGGCATTTTCTTCACCGCCTACTCCAAAATCGGTGTTGTTCAGCAGGATATCCACTCTGGGGTCATCCTTATATTGGTCGTAAAGATTTTCTTTGAACAGACGAATCACAGCTTCATCGGGAACGACGGTGGTGGTATTTGGCACCATGATATTGACGCAGACTCGCTCAAAATGGGCAAGACCTGTTTCGATATCCCGCCGCATGGAATCTACGGTCTGCCCGGTAATGCCGAAAAGCAGACAGACTTCATCGCAGTAGGCTACGATATCCTCTGCTGTGGCGTGGGGCATCCCTTTTTGGAAGACGGTTTCCCGAAAGGCTTCGTCGAAGGTTTCTACGCCGATTTTTACTTTTACCGTGGTGCCGATCTCGTCGAAAAAGCCCCGCAGTTCTTGGATTTTTCTGCGATATATCCAGTGGGTCTCAAAATGGATGGTATGGATGGCTTTTTCTTTGCATTTTTTGCGGATGGCGTCCATGGTATTGGCGTCCAGTTCGCAAAAGCTGCCGGAATTGATGACCTCCAGATGATGATATTTGCCGGTCACTTTTTCAATTTCCGCCAGATTGATTTTGAAATTTTCTGCTTCGTCTAAAGAAGCATCCAAATGATAATCGCAGAAGGTGCAGCGTTTCCAGGCGCAGCCTCTCCCACGGAGCATGAGGATTTCTCTTGGATTTTTTTCTTCAATGATACTGTAACGGATGGGGTTTTCTGCCATAGTAAGTCTCCTTTCATAGAAAGGGAACCAAACAAAAAAGGCACACCAAAATAGGGTGCCGAAAATACAGACGGATTGCGTTGTTGGGTCCCTAGTTTTGTTTATAGACAGGATGGTTTCGAACTGTCTGGTTGCAAAGTCCCGCAAGGGGATTTTTAAACCAGAAGCATTATAGCAGAAGTTAGGAGGGAGTGCAAGGGGGAAAGAGGATGGGACTGAAATTCAAATTCTCGAAAACCCAATTCCACAGCCTTGCGCCAGCCGGGCGAAAATGGCGGTCAGGCAAACTTGGTGCCCGCCCGTTTGGAACTGTTTCGGCAAAACACAGAAGCTCTTCTTTACTTTTTGCGCACAAAAAGTAACAAAAAGCCAAATGGTCGCTACGCCCCTAGGCGGCAAGCCGCCATAGAACCCCCTCAAAGTTCCCGGACCCTCCGTAGGATTCAAGGGGAGGGATGTTCCCCTCGAAACATCCCTCCCCACAAGCCCATTCGGCAGTATGAAGTGCCTTTCCGGCAAGGTTCGCTCTCCATATTGAAAGGCTGTCTTTTTAATTACAATCTCGGTAGGTGGATTCCAATTTTTTGCGCATTTGTTTCCTTGCCTCTGTTAAAGTCATTTTCTGCAAATCTACATAGATACAATCTTGACAATTCCCTTGTACATCCAAAGAAATGTTGCTTAAAATACATTTGTTTTCTTCCCAATAAATACAAAAAAGATTTTCACAAGATTTGATACTCATAAACTCACCTCACATATATTTTAGAGTTTATAACTCTTAAATGCAATAGAGTTTTAAACTCTGTGGCATCTTAAAAATGGTGATGCTATATGAAATATAATGAAAGAATTCGTGCATTGAGAGAAGATAATGATTTGAAACAACATCAAATTGCCGAACTTCTTCGTATTGGACAGAAAACATATTCCGACTACGAATTAGGGAAAACCCGTATTCCTTTGGAAAGTGTGATTATCCTTGCTGAATATTATGATGTAGATTTGAACTATATTTGCGGTGTCAGTGATGTGAAAGCAAGATTTCCGAAAAAATAACAAGAGCGACTCTAAAGATGAGCCGCTTTCTTTTTAGGCGCACTGCGCCGCTTTTCTCCATGCCGTTTCAGGCATCGTGGGGAGGGGATTACTAAGGGGAACATTGTTCCCTTTAGTTCGTTAGGAGGTTTGGAACCCATACGAAAGGGTTCCAAGTTTTTTGCAACTTTTTTTCAAAAAAAGTTGGGGATATGCTGTTGTTTTGCCAAGAAGCTTCTGGGGGTGGGCGAGTGCTGATATTCACAAACCGCCATTTTCGCCCGACTGGGCGCAAAGCTGTGGAATTGGGCTTTCGGGAACATGAATTTAGAGCCGGGCAGAAGGTTTGCCTGACCGCTATTTTGGCTCGAATGAGCCCAATCCTATTTTTTGAAAGAGAGAACATGAATTTAGAGCCGCCGCTCTCCCATCAGCGCAAACAAAAAAGACCACAAATGTGGTCTTTCTTTTTACCCAAAAGTCTTTGCCAGCGCCTTCACGGCCTTATCCCCGATGATGGTTTCCCCATGCTCCAGAAGATAATATTTCGCCAGGGGCGTAGAAACGTGCTTCTGACCGTATTCCTTCAATACTAGTTCCAGTTCTTCAGAGGATTCCTCCGCAGTGTATGTATCCCCCTGCAGAACAAGGAAATACTTGTTTTCGTTTTTGTAAACAGCGCTTTCCCCTTTGAAGGTGCCATCCAGACGCAGGCTTACGCTGATGACATCATCCAGCGCGGGGAAGGAATAAATGAGAATGTCGGAATTTTGTTCCTCTCCATGCTCCATGGTATCCATGGGCTTCTTCTTCCAGCGGCGCATTTCCTGCGCCTGACCCAGCAGATTTGCCCCTTTTTTCGCGCTTTTGTCTTTGTTTGTTACCTTTGTTACGATGATCATGATGCCATCTGCCCCTGCGGGAACAGCTTCCACCATCAGAGGGGTGTTTTCGGAAATGAAATCCGATTCATCCAAAGCCTGCTCCATGATGTCGTGGAACAGCTTCTGGGTCTTTTCGGATGGTGTGATGAGATCCTCCAGTTGGATATCTCTTTCCTTCAGGTCATCCTTTGTCAGTGTCAGTTTTAGCTGATTTTCACTGATTCTTTCTATTTTCATGGTATCACTCCCTTATGCTTTCACAAGGAACGGTCAGTTTTATCACTATACAATCTTTTGGATTTATAGTATAGTATATGCAATTGGCGAGGAGATGTAAAGAGGAGAAACCCGCCAAAGTTTTTAAAATTTTGTGAACAATTCAAGGAAACGGAGGAGGATAAAGTGAAAAAATCGCGTTCGATTCTCATTATTTTGACCCTGCTTATTTGGGCGGGGATGTTCTATTATTATTTGCCTGCTTTGAATATCCATTCGCAGGAAAGCTGGATGTTCTTTGTTGTAGCCATTGCCATTGGGCTGGTGCTGAATTTCTGGTCCATCTTCAAGGTGCTGTTTTTGGTGCGGAACGGCGACCCTGTGGAACGGGGGGAAAGATGGAAAACGGCGAAACGCCTGCTGATTCTTCCCGTTGCTCTCTGCATCGTTTATGGCGTGGGCACGCTGCTGTCCTCTCCTATTTTGCGGGCATCGGCTTACCATCAGCTGCTGGATGTGCAGACGGGGGATTTTGCCAACGATATCCATGAGGTAGATTACGACCAGATTCCTATTTTGGACAGGGATTCTGCGGCAAAGCTGGCAGAAAGAGAAATGGGCAGCATGGTAGACATGGTTTCCCAGTATGAAGTCAGCCCCTATTTCAACCAAATCAATTACCAAGGCAAGCCTGTCCGTGTGACACCCTTGCAGTATGGCGATATCATCAAATGGTTCACCAACCGCAGCACAGGGATTCCTGCCTATATCAGCATCGATATGACCACTCAGGATGTGGACCTCATCAAACTGGAAGAGGGCATCAAGATCTCCCCTTTCGAACATTTCGGCAGAAATTTGAACCGCTACATCCGTTTCCGTTACCCCACAGCCATGATCCATTCCTATAATTTTGAAATCAACGACGATGGTGTGCCCTATTGGGTATGCGCGGTGGAGGATAAGACCATTGGTCTTTTCGGCGGTACGGATATCAAAGGTGCTATCATTATCAATGCTGCCACTGGGGAGCATCAGTATTATGATGTAGCAGACGTACCCACATGGGTAGACAAGGTATATGATTCTGCCCTTTTGGTAGAGCAGTATGACTACTATGGTACATTGAAGAACGGCTTCATCAACAGCATCTTCGGGCAGAGGGGCTGTCTGAAATCCACAGAGGGCTATAATTATATCGCTCTGGACGATGATGTTTGGGTATACACAGGTGTTACTTCCATCGGCGGGGATGAATCCAACGTTGGTTTTGTCCTGATGAATTCCCGTACGAAGGAAACGAAATATTACCAGATTTCCGGTGCCAAGGAAATTTCCGCTATGTCCTCGGCGGAAGGGCAGGTACAGCATTTGAATTATGTGGCAACCTTCCCCATCCTGCTGAATATCGCCGATGAGCCCACCTATTTCCTTTCCCTGAAGGATAATGCGGGCTTGGTGAAGAAATACGCCATGGTAAATATCCAGAAATATCAGATTGTAGCCATTGGGGACACTGTGGCGGAATGTGAAAAGGTTTACCGCAACCTGATGGCAGGCAGCGGCATCGAAACGGTAGATACCTCCAAAGCCCAGACCATTACCGGCACCATTTCCATGATGAAGGATATCGTTTCCGAAGGGAACACCTACTGGTATCTGATGCTGGAAGGCAATGATGCCTTGTTCGAAGGGAAAGCCAAGGATAACCTGGAAATCCTGAAAAAACAGGTTGGCAGCAACGTGACATTGGAATATGTGCCCCAGTCCGCCGATGTGAATGCCATCATTTCCGTGAAATAAAAATCCAAATTATAAATCAAAGGAGCAAGTCTGTGTAAAATAACCCGCAAAGGCTTGCTCCTTTTGCTTTCCAGAAAAAAGAACCTTACAAAACTTTTAATTTCTGTTCCTTTGGTTGACACTTTCGCGATAAAAATGTAGAATATATAAGATAAAATGCAGAAATTGTGTAGATTTGTAAATAAAGAGAAATCTTTAAGATAAATTTTGGAGGTAAAATCATGAGTGAGGATAAATTTGAAAATACAAATGGTTCCAAGGGTCTGAGTGATACAGATAAAGGCTATTATGAAGACCTGTATAACGACCTGCCCAAGGAAGTGGTGGATATCCTGATGCAGACCCACCCTCTCATGGGGAAAAATGACGATGTGGAAGCGACAGCATACCGTGCCCGCCGTCCCCAGAGAAGAGAGGATGTGGAAGAGGTCAGAGAAGCAAGAATGCAGCAGGTAAGCAATGAGATCAACGAAGTGAGCAGAGCGCCCCAGCAGGAAGGGGATCCCACACGCTATGTTTCCCGCCGTGCAAGAAATACAGGCATTGTATCCGAAGATCTGGATGGAATGTATACTTCCGCACCTGCCGGGAATACAATGAATCAGGACGACTATGACGACGGCATCCAGTATGTCAGCGTGATCCCTGCCCGTAAAAAATCCAAGATCGTGGAGGAAGTGACCCTGCAGACAACGGCAGCCCCTGCAAAGCGCAGCAGAAAAGCCAGAAAAGAAAAAGAACCTATGCCCTTTGAAGATATGGGCAGAGACAGCAGAGATAACCGTCCCCGTTACGAAGACCTGGATTTCGAAGAAAGAGCAAAACAGGAACATCTGGACAGTCTTTACGATGATGATTACGATGATGACGATTTCGGCGGCGGCAGAAGCAAGCTGGTTATCATATTGGGTATTATTGCGCTGGCTTTGATTATTTTCCTGATCTTCCGCACCGTGAGCCTGAACAGCAAGCTGGAGGAAGCTCAGAATCAGTTGACACAGACAGAAGAATACAAAGAAAAATATGAAAATATCCAGTTGGAAAAAATGCAGCTGGAAGAAGAACTGGACAGCCTGAAAAATCCTGACGGCAACGCAGAAAAAACTGACGATTCAGCGGAAAGCACTGATAAGAAGGATTCCGAAAGCAAACCCGCATCTTCTACAACCAGCGGTTCCACAACGGAATACACTGTACAGGATGGCGATACCGCTTGGAAGATTGCACAGAAGTTCTTGGGCAACGGTGCAGAATATCAGAAGATTCTGGATGCCAACGGCTTGAAGGAAAGCGATCCTCTGAAACCCGGCAGTAAGATTAAGATTCCCAAATAAGAACAGGAGAATAGCATGAGTGAATTGGAAAAGAAAACTCTTGCGGAATTGAGAATGATGGCAAAGGAAATGGGGATTCTCTCCATTTCCGGCCTGAAAAAAAGTGAATTGATAGAGAAGATCAAAGAAAAGCAGTCCTCTGCTGTGCAAGAAGAACACCCTGTGAAAGACACACGGGAGGAACTTTCTGTGCAGCAGGCGACTGCTTATGGTTTTTCTCCGAAAAAAACCGACGAAAAAACCGAAATTCCGCAGGAACAAACTGAAAAAGAAAAATTGATGGAGCATGGAGAAATGGGGGAAGGCATCTTAGAGGTGCTGCCCGATGGCTATGGCTTCCTGCGGGCGGAAAACTGCCTGCCCGGTGCCAATGACGTATACGTTTCTCCTGCCCAGATCAGAAGATTCAATCTGAAAACCGGGGACAGGGTGAAGGGAAATGTGCGCCCTGCCCGGGAAGGGGAAAAGGTCGGCGGGCTCATTTATGTGCAGACCGTCAATGGGGATGCGCCCTATCTTGCCATCCGCCGCCCCAATTTTGAGGACTTAACTCCCATCTATCCCGAGGAAAAGCTGCATCTGGAAACGGAAAAAGATGAGCTTTCCGGGCGTATCATCGACCTGATTGCCCCCATCGGCAAGGGGCAGAGGGGGATGATCGTTGCACCGCCTAAGGTGGGCAAGACCATTTTGCTGACGAAAATGGCTAATGCCATCACCCGCAACCATAAGGAAGTCCACTTGATCGTGCTGTTGATTGATGAACGTCCCGAAGAGGTGACGGATATTCAGCGTTCCATCGAAGGGGAAAACGTGCAGATTGTGTATTCCACCTTTGACGAGGAGCCGGAGCATCATAAGAAGGTGACGGAGATGGTGCTGGAGCGGGCAAAGCGTATGGTGGAGCAGGGGAAAGACTTAGTTATCCTGCTGGATAGCATCACCCGTCTGGCCCGTGCCTATAACCTGACCATTCCCCCCAGTGGACGTACCCTTTCCGGCGGGCTGGACCCTGCGGCCCTCTATATGCCCAAGCGGTTTTTCGGCGCAGCCAGAAATATCGAAAACGGCGGCAGCCTGACCATCCTTGCCACGGCCCTGGTGGATACGGGCAGCAAAATGGACGAGGTGGTTTTCGAGGAATTCAAGGGCACCGGCAATATGGAGCTGGTTTTGGATAAGCGCATGGCGGAGCGGCGGATTTTCCCCGCTGTGGATATCATCAAATCCGGTACCAGAAGGGAAGAAAAGCTTTTCACGGCGGAAGAGCTGGAATGTAACTATGCCCTGCGCCGTATGGCAACTACCCTCAGCCATACAGACATGACGGAAGGTTTTTTCGACCTGATGCGAAAGACAAAAAACAATCAGGAGTTCATGGAACGGCTGCCCGTTTGGGAAAAAATGTTGGGCTTCCATGATAAATAAAGGTTTGGCCTGTACAAAATACACATAAATTCCCAGACTGCGGATTTGTGAGAGTTTTCTTGTTGCAAAAACGGCGTAATTATGCTAAAATACCCTTGTTGTCTTTAAATAACGTAGATTATTGATCAACGAATATGGAAAATGAGGTGAAAAAAATGCGCGAAGGTATCCATCCCGAATACAAACAGGTAACAGTAAGATGCAACTGCGGTAACGAATTCGTAACAGGTTCCACAAAGGACGAAATCAGAGTCGAAGTTTGCTCCAAATGCCACCCCTTCTACACAGGCAGCCAGAAACTGCTTCTGGAAGCTGGCGGTAGAGTTGAAAAATTCAACAAAAAATACGGCAGAAAGTAATGTAAAAGACAAAAGGGCGAAGCGAATGCTTTCGCCCTTTTTTTCGTAGAAAAGAGAATGGCTTCGGCGAATGTTGTAAAATACAGGATAATATGCTAGGATAAATATAAGGAAACCGTGATGGGTGGCTGACCTCCAAGTTTAACTAGGGATTGGGAGTGGTGCGATGAGTACTTATGAAGTATTTATGATTGTACTTACATTTGGCTTGTTTTTGGTTGCACTGCTCTCTTATATCGATAAGAGAAAATAAAATAGGCTACCCCTCATAGAATCTTGACCGGATTTATGGGGCAGCCTTAAGCCTGTCGAGGTCAACCACCAATAGCCGTGGCGGTTTTCTACTTAGTTTTATTATAACAATATGATTTGAGTTTGTAAAGCATTCGCAGATTCTCTGTGGGTGTTTTTTTGTGAGCTTTTTTGGAGCGAAAGAAGGTTCTGTTCACAGTTTATTCAAAAATTTTATCAACAAACCTGCGGGATTTATGGTATAATAAATAATTAGCGAAAAGGAGGTTGAGACAATATGTCTGAATATAAAGAACGCCGCACCAACATCGGCGGTCAGGCGGTCATCGAGGGCGTTATGATGCGCGGAAAAAAGATTTGCGCCATGGCAGTGCGAAACCCTGAAGGGGAAATTGTGATTGAAAAGAAGGACTGGGGCGGCCTGGGAAAGAAGGGTATTTTCAAATATCCCATTTTCCGCGGCATGGCGGCCTTTGTGGATTCTCTGGTGAGTGGCACAAAAATTCTGATGCGCTCTGCGGAAATCGCCGGGGAAGGCTGGGAGGAGGAAGAGCTTTCCCCCTTCGAGCAATGGCTGACGGACAAGCTGGGGGATAAAATCAACGATATCCTCATTTATTTCAGTGTGTTCCTGTCTCTGGTTTTGGGTATGGGGCTGTTTTTTGTCCTGCCTGTAGCCATTGGGAATCTTTTTAAGTCCGTTGTTCCCACATGGGGGCTGGGCGTCATTGAAGGCCTGATTCGTATTGGTATTTTTCTGGCATATCTGTGGCTGATTTCCCGTATGAAGGAAATCCGTCGGGTGTTCCAGTATCATGGAGCAGAGCATAAGACCATTGCCTGCTTTGAAAGCGGCAAGGAACTGACGGTGGAAAACGTGCGCCCCTGCACAAGGCTCCATAAACGCTGCGGCACCAGCTTTCTGCTGTTCGTTATGCTGATTTCCATGGTGGTGTTCTTTTTTGTCCGCACTGATGTATTCCTTCTTCGTTTGGTGACAAGAATCTGTCTGGTGCCTTTTATCGCAGGCATTTCCTATGAAGTCATCCGCTGGGCGGGCAAATCCGAAAGCGGTCTGGTAAAGCTTGTCAGCGCACCGGGGCTGTGCCTGCAGAAGCTGACCACAGCGGAGCCGGACGATAGTCAGATTGAATGTGCCATTGCGGCCATGAAAGGGGTTCTGGAAGATGAACCGGAAGAATAAAACCGTAGGAGAAGCGCTGCGGGAAGGGAAACTGCGCTTGAAGGCGGCGGGCAAGGAAGCCTACGCCTTCGAGGCGGAGCTGCTGCTGGAAAAAGCCGCCGGTCTGAACCGTACGGCTTTATTTTTGCGTGAGGGAGAAGCCCTTTCCCATGAAGCGGCAGAGCGTTATGAACAGTTCCTTTCCGAAAGAGTGGCAGGCAGACCCACCCAGTATATCCTTGGTACATGGGAATTTATGGGCTTGCCCTTCCATGTGGGGGAGGGAGTTTTGATTCCCAGAGGGGACACTGAGGTGCTGGTGGAAACCATTTTGGAAACCCAGAAAAAAGAGCCCCTGAAATCCATTTTGGATATTGGTACAGGCAGCGGGTGTATTCCCATCAGCTTGGGAAAGTATGGCAGCTTTGAAAAAATTATGGCGGTGGATATCAGCCCCAAAGCCTTGGACTATGCAAAAAAAAACGCGGCGGAAAACCATATCAGCATTGACTTTTACGAAAGCAACCTGTTTGCCCATGTGCCCACGGAATGGAAAGGCAAGTTGGATGCCATCGTTTCCAATCCGCCCTATATCTCCAAAAAGGATATTGAAGGACTGATGACGGAGGTGCGGGATTTTGAGCCCCTGAACGCTTTGGACGGCGGAGAGGATGGTCTGGATTTTTACCGTGCTATCGTTGCAGAAGGGAAAGAATGGCTGCGGGAAGGCGGCTGGCTCTTTTTTGAAATCGGATATGACCAAGGGGCGGCATTGCTGTCCCTTTTGCAGGAATTTGGATATACTGAAATTGGACTGAAACAGGATTTGGCAGGGCTGGACAGAGTAGCCTTTGGCAAAAAAAGCGGAAAGGGGGCGTGAGTATGTTTGACCGTTTGGCGGAAATCGAAAATAAATATGAGGATTTGGCGGAGCAGATCAATGACCCCGATATCATCGCAAATCAGACCCAATGGCGCAAGCTGATGAAGGAATACAGCGATATGACACCCATCGTGGAGAAATATCGGGAATATCAGGGGGCGAAAGAAGGCATCGAGGAAAGCCTGTTGCTGCTGGAGGATAAGCTGGAGGATGATTTTCGGGAATTAGTCAAGGAAGAATTGGCAGAAAATAAAGAAAAACTGGAAATACTGAAAAAAGAAATCACGCTCCTGCTCATTCCCAAGGACCCTAATGATGAAAAGAATGTGATCGTAGAGATTCGCGGCGGCGCAGGGGGCGAGGAAGCGGCATTATTCGCCGGGGATTTGTTTCGTATGTATGCCCGCTATGCGGAGCGGCGCAAATGGAAAATCGAGATTATGAATACCAGCGAAAGTGACTTGGGAGGCTTCAAGGAGATTGCCTTTATGATAAAGGGGCAGGGGGCCTATTCCCGTCTGAAATATGAAAGCGGCGTCCATCGGGTGCAGCGGATTCCTACCACGGAAAGCGGCGGACGCATCCATACCTCCACAGTTACGGTGGCGGTTCTGCCGGAAGCGGAAGAGGTAGACGTACACATTGACATGAACGATGTGCGGGTAGATGTGTTCCGTGCCTCCGGCAACGGCGGGCAGTGTGTCAATACCACGGATTCTGCTGTTAGAATGACCCATATCCCCACGGGTATCGTGGTATCCTGCCAGAATGAGAAATCTCAGCTGAAGAATAAGGAGCAGGCGTTGAAGGTACTCTATGCCCGGGTTTATGAACGGGAGCGGCGGGCCCATGACGAGGCTATCTCTGCCGACAGACGGTCCCAGGTGGGGACGGGGGACAGAAGTGAGCGGATTCGTACCTATAACTTTCCCCAAGGCAGGGTAACAGACCATCGGATTGGGCTGACATTGCACAAGATAGATGCGATTATTGACGGGGATTTGGACGAGATTATGGACAGTCTTGCCACTACCGACCAAATGTCAAAAATGCAGGAAAAACCGTGAGGCGCCGCCTCACACTCCGCTAGGGGAATGATTCCCCTAGAACCCCCATTTGCAACACCATGTACATGGTGTTGCGGTATCAGGTCAAGGGCATGATGCCCTTGTAGGGGTGTTGGGGACAACGTCCCCAAGGTCTTAAGAAAGAGGTTAAAATATGAAAGAGTTGTGGAATTTGTTTACTACCTTCTGTAGAATCGGCGGCTTCACCTTTGGCGGCGGCTATGCCATGCTGCCTATGCTGCAGAAAGAAGTGGTGGAAAAGCACCATTGGGCAACAGAGGACGAAGTATTGGACTATTTCGCCATCGGTCAGTGTACCCCCGGCATCATCTTCGTCAATACTGCCACATTCATCGGCTATAAACAGAAGGGCATCCCCGGTGCCATCGCCGCAACAGTGGGCAGTATCTTTCCTTCCCTCTGCATCGTTATGTTTATTGCGGCAGTACTGAATAACTTTGCTGAGCTGCCCGTGGTACAGCACGCCTTTGCCGGTATCCGTGTGGTAGTCAGCGTGCTGATCATCAACGCAGTGAAGGGTCTGTGGAAGAAATCCATCGTGGATAAGCTTTGTATGGTGATTGCGGCAGCATCCTTCCTCGTTTCTGTTTGGGTGGATATCTCCCCTGTCTGGATTGTGATCGCGGCGGCTGTTTTAGGCATTGCCGTTTCCAGAGGAAGGGAGGCGAAGAAATCATGATGGATCTTTTGATTCTGATTTTTGAATTCTTCAAAATCGGGCTGTTTTCCGTGGGCGGAGGCTTGGCAACCTTGCCCTTCCTCTATCGTCTGGCGGATAAATACCCTTGGTTCTCCACCAGCCAGATTCCCGATATGATTGCCATTTCCGAATCCACTCCCGGCCCTTTGGGGGTCAATATGGCGACCTATACGGGCTTTCAGCACAGCGGCGTTATCGGCAGTATCTGTGCAACGGCAGGGCTGGTGCTTCCCTCTGTCATCATCATTATCATGGTGTCTAAGATGCTGGAAAAATTCCGCAGCAATAAATATGTTGAGTATGCCTTCTATGGTCTGCGTCCTGCGGTTATGGGGCTCATCGGTGCAGCGGGCTTTGGTGTCCTCATCGGTGCATTATTCCATTCTGCAAAGCTGGAGGAACTGAACCTATCCAATATCGGCAGCATGATCGGCATCGAGGAATGTATTCTTTTTGTGGTGCTGCTGTTTGCCACCAATAAATGGAAGAAGCATCCCGTTTTCTATATCGTTCTGAGTGCCATCGTAGGCATTGTTTTCGCACTGTAAAGGTGCATGAACATTTCGTCCCTTCCATATCCTTTTATAAAAAGGAAGAACAGGGGGAAGGGATATGACATATCTGATCTGGCTCCTCCTTTGCGGAGGATATCTGATTCTTACAATGGCGGCAAGAGCGGAATGGGCAGCAAAAAAGCGGGGTTCCGCCGAAGCTGCCCTTTGTTTTTTCGATGGGGTTTATCTGGCCATGCTCTGCTTTGCGGTGCTGCCTATGGCCATGGAGACAGCATTTTTCTATGGGGCGGCGGCGCTTTCCGCCGCTGGGGTCGCCCTGGGGCTTTTGGCGGAAAAGAAATGCCCTTGGGAGAAAGCCTTGGGGGCGGTGCTTTTCATTGGGCTGACAACAGCCTTTTTCCTGCTGGAGGGGAAAGAACTGACCTTGCAAGAGATTGTCCCGCTGGCACTTTTCGCCGGCATGGGGCTATACCATGCCTCAGCGGGCATCCTGCCGGAGCCTATCCGCATCAGTAAAGCCCTTCTGAGCGCAGGCGGATTCCTTTTGGGAACCATTATTTTTTCGCCTTTTCTGTGAAAAAGTGCGAAAATTCAATATTTTCTCCCATTAAAAATTGCCAAGAGGTCTTTTTTTTGGTATGATAAATTGATCTGTATCCCATAATAAGGAACAGATCGGGAATGCCGATCCCATAAATTGAAAAAATAAAAAAGAGAAGGGTACCTTTGAAATTAGGGGGTTATTTATGAATCTGATTGGAAAAGAAGAACTGAAGAATATGATTCGGGAAAACGTGAAAACGCTGTACCGTAAAACATTGGAAAACGCAACAGCAGAAGAACTGTATCAGGCGGCAGTGTTCGCAGTTCGTGATGTGATCACGGATAAATGGATGAAAACCCATGATGAATATTATGAAAAAGACGTAAAGGTTGTTTATTACCTGTCCATGGAATTTTTGATGGGCCGTTTCTTCGGCAATGCCCTCATCAATCTGGAAATGTTCGACGAAGTGAAGGAAGTGTTCGACGAACTGGGCATCGATTACAATGCCGTAGAGGATGCAGAACCTGACCCCGGTTTGGGTAATGGCGGCCTTGGCAGACTGGCGGCATGTTTCTTAGAATCTTTGTCCACACTGGCTCTGCCTGCCTATGGCTGCGGCATCCGCTACCATTACGGCATTTTTGAACAGCGCATCGAAAAGGGCTATCAGGTGGAGGTGCCCGATAACTGGCTGGAAAATGGCGATCCTTGGGGCATCAGAAGAAATGAATATGCCGTAGAGGTCAAATTCGGCGGCAACGTTCGGGCAGTGCCCAAGGAAAACGGCGAGTATAAATTCGTGCAGGAAAATTATCAGTCTGTCACAGCCATTCCCTATGACTATCCTGTCATCGGCTATGGCAACAACACGGTAAATACCCTGCGCCTGTGGGAAGCAAAGCCCAAGAACAGACTGGACTTGAAATCCTTCAACGAAGGTAATTATCAGAAGGCGGCAGAGGAAGAACTGCTGGCAAGCACACTGACAGACGTACTCTATCCTGCCGACGAGCATATTCAGGGGAAGGAACTGCGCCTGCGTCAGCAGTATTTCTTCATTTCCGCAACCATTCAGAGGGTCATCGCCCGATTCAAAAAGATGCATACAGACTTCAACGAACTGCCCAATAAGGTGGCATTCCAGTTGAACGATACCCACCCCAGCATGGCTGTAGCGGAATTGATGCGTGTATTGGTGGATGAAAATGATTTGCCTTGGGATCAGGCCTGGGATATTACCAAAAAGGTCTGCGCCTATACCAACCACACCATCATGGCAGAAGCACTGGAAAAATGGCCCATGGAGCTGTTTAGCCGCCTGCTGCCCCGTATCTATCAGATTGTCGAGGAAATCAACCGTCGTTTCGTTTTGGAACTGGTTGAAAAATATGGCAACAACCCTGAAAAAATCAGAAAAATGGCGATTATCGCCGATGGGCAGATTCGTATGGCATATCTGGCTATCGTGGGCAGCCATTCTGTCAACGGTGTAGCGGCTCTGCATACGGAAATTCTGAAAAATCAGGAATTGAAGGATTTCTATGAGTTGTATCCTGAAAAATTCAACAATAAAACAAACGGTATCACCCAGAGAAGATGGCTGGTACATTCCAATAAAAAGCTGGCGGATCTGATTACGGAGAAAATCGGCAAGGATTGGATCACAGATTTAGATCAGTTGGAAAAACTGGTTCCCTTTGCGGAGGATGCCGATTTCCGTAACCGTTTTATGGAAATCAAGAAAGAAAATAAAATCGCTCTGGCGAAATATATCAAAGAAACAAAAGGCATCGATGTTGACCCCGATTCCATTTTCGATATTCAGGTGAAGCGTCTCCATGAATATAAGAGACAGCTTTTGAATATCCTCCATGTCATCGGTCTGTATAATCAGTTGAAGATGAATCCCGGTCTGGATATGGTTCCCCGCACTTTCATTTTCGGTGCGAAGGCGGCGGCAGGCTATCGCAGAGCAAAACTGATCATCAAGCTGATCAATGCCGTTGCGGATGTAGTCAACAACGACCCTACCATCCACGGCAAAATTAAAGTGGTATTCATGGAAAACTATCGGGTTTCTCTGGCAGAAAAGCTGATTCCTGCGGCAGATACCAGCGAACAGATTTCCACCGCCGGCAAGGAAGCCTCCGGTACGGGGAATATGAAGTTTATGCTGAACGGCGCATTGACCATCGGTACTATGGATGGTGCCAATGTGGAAATCTGCGAAGAAGTCGGCAGAGACAACATCTTTATTTTCGGTATGAGTGCCGATGAGGTACAGCAGAAATATCAGGGCGGCTATGACCCTTGGATGGTATACAACATGAATCAGGAGGTGCGGATGGCATTGACCAGCCTCATCGACGGCACCTTCGACCCCGATACCAACCTGTTCCGCGAGTTGTATGATGCCCTGCTGAACGGCTGCGGCGGCAGAGCCGATGAATATTTCGTTCTGGAGGACTATGCGGATTATGCCCGTGCCCATTGGGATATCGACAAGGCCTACCGTGACAAGGAAAAATGGGCGAAAATGGCGATTATGAACACGGCAAAGAGCGGTAAGTTCTCCTCCGACAGAACCATCCGCCAGTATGCTGATGAAATCTGGAATCTGCCCACGATTGATATCAAAATGTAACATTTTGCGCAGAGAAAGATTTGACAACGGTTCCAATTCCATGTAGAATAGACAATGCAATGAAATTTCGAAGGTCGCATGAGCGACCTTCTATGCACCCGTAGCTCAGGGGATAGAGCGTTCGGCTCCGGACCGAAAGGCCGCAGGTTCGAATCCTGTCGGGTGCAGAAAATAAAAAGCCAGAGAAATCAAGGTTTCTCAGGCTTTTTTTATTTGCTCTAATATGTGATTTTTTAGGTGAAAACCCGTTTTGGTGTCTTATTGGTGTCTTATTGTATATTTTTCTGCTTTTGAGGAACAGACTGGAATAGATTCTGTAGGACTTCCGCTGCCGCTTCATCTGCAGATCTGATTGCATGGATATACGTCTTTGTTGTTGTTGCTGTAGAGGAATGCCCAAGCCTTTTAGACACTGTAGCCACATTGACGCCGTTGGCGATCAGCAGAGTAGCGTTGGTATGGCGTAGGGAATGGATATTGGCATAGGGCAAATCATATTTCCGAACGAACTTCCGGATCCAGGATGTCAGGCTGTCTGGATGCAGCGGGTTGCCGTCCCATTGAGTGAATACGAAATCTTCATTGTGCCAGCGGTCGCCAAGCTGTAGCCTCTGTACTGCCTGTTGCTTTCTGTGCTGTTCCAGTTCTGTGAAAACAATGTCGGCCAGTTTGATGATACGATCAGAGCCCTTTGTTTTAGGGGTGTCTATGTAGATGCCTTTCTTTGGGGTGTAGAGAACGGTTCTCTGGATATGGAGGATTTTATTGTTGAAATCAATATCTTTCCATTGGAGCCCGCATACTTCTCCACGGCGCATCCCTGAGTATACCAGCAGTGTGATGAGTGCCTTGTATTGCAGCGGTTCTTTTTCCAAGCAGTCAAAGAAACGAAGCATTTCCTGGTCATCCATGCAGCGGACTTCTTTTTGCTCTACTTTAGGAGCCTTTACCCTGTTACAGGGATTACTGGGAATGACTTGCCACAGAACGGCAGTTTGGAAGATGGTAGACAGGAGCCTGTGATGATGCAAAAGGACTTTATCCGACAAGGTTGTTTTTTCGCTGTTTGCTCGGAAAGATTTCTGTAAGCTGGTGCCCAGAGCAGCAGAGATTTTCTCGGCGCTGGTCTGGGTGACATTCTGGCCATTGATGGCATTATTCAGGGTATAGAGAGATATTCCTGCTGCTTCACTAAAGGATTGTTTGGTTCTGTGCTTTTTAATGGCGGCGGCTTTCAGATCAATGGTACAGACATATTTGGTGTCTTTGCGGATACCTTCCTCTGCTAGGTTGTTATAGAATTTCATCAAATGAGCAGGTGTGATTTTTCCTATTTTCAGATGTCCCATGGCGGGAATGATCCTGCTTAAATATTGCTCATATCCCTGCAGGGTTTTTGCCTTTAGGTGCTTTGTGGCGTATTCGTTCCACCATGTTTCAATAAATTTTTCCAGCGTGATGGACTGGTCGATATAAAGTCCATTTGCACAGTTTTCCTCGAATAGTACCGCCTGCCGCTGCGCTTCTTTTTCGGCCTGTCTTGCTGTCATGCCTTTCTCTGGCGTGTAGGTCATGGAGCGTTTGATCTGTGTACCGTCACTGTGGTAGCCCTCAGATAGTAAACGCTCAATAGCGAGTACCCCCAAAAAATAAGAGCTGCCTCACAGCAGCC
>CAMBLO010000025.1 GCA_945868505.1 uncultured Clostridia bacterium
TGTAAGCACGGTAACGTGTTCAGCTGACCAATACTAATAGATCGAGGGCTTGACCAAAATAAAATGGAAACGACGAAAAAGTTGTTGACAAAACAAGCGATTGATGATAAACTATAAAAGATTTCACATGTATTCAGTTTTGAAGGTGCGAGGTCACATGGCGAAACGAAGGTTCGCTGTGGGGGCGTAGCCCAATCTACTAATCCTCGATAGCTCAATGGCAGAGCATCCGGCTGTTAACCGGAGGGTTGCAGGTTCGAGTCCCGCTCGGGGAGTTTCAGAAGCATAATGCTTCGGAGTTTGTAAACAAACTCCATATATGGTCCGTTGGTCAAGGGGTTAAGACACCGCCCTTTCACGGCGGTAACGCGGGTTCGAATCCCGCACGGATCATGAATATTTCCGGTGATGATGCGCCTAGGGGACACACCCGTTCCCATTCCGAACACGACGGTTAAGACCTAGGCGGTCGATGGTACTTGGTGGGCAGCTGCCTGGGAGAGTAGATGGTCGCCGGAAATCAATAAGCCGATGTGGCTCAATTGGCAGAGCAGCTGACTTGTAATCAGCAGGTTATCGGTTCGAGTCCGATCATCGGCTTGCTTTTTATATAGCATGTGGTACTCTTTGGGTCTTTAGCTCAGTTGGTTAGAGCATCCGGCTCATAACCGGACGGTCCCGGGTTCGAGTCCCTGAAGACCCACTAAATTTAAAACAAAATATGGCTCAGTAGCTCAGTTGGTTAGAGCGCCGGCCTGTCACGCCGGAGGTCGAGGGTTCGAGCCCCTTCTGAGTCGTTTGTGGAAGTTTAGCTCAGCTGGGAGAGCATCTGCCTTACAAGCAGAGGGTCACAGGTTCGAGCCCTGTAACTTCCATTTTCTTTGGCGGAGTAGCTCAGTTGGCTAGAGCATGCGGTTCATACCCGCAGTGTCGGGGGTTCAAATCCCTCCTCCGCTACCATATAATGGGGTATCGCCAAGCGGTAAGGCAACGGATTCTGATTCCGTCATTCGCAGGTTCGAATCCTGCTACCCTAGCTTTGAGAGTCTGAGAAGGCTCTCTTTTTTTGTTTTAAAATGTGGTTGACAAAGGAAAAAAGCGGTGATACGCTGGCAATAAGTTAGTTAATGATAATTTTTATCAATATAAAAAGGGGAGATAGCATGAAAGAAAAACAGTTCGATATGGTTTTGAACACAAAGGCGGCAGAGCGCAGAGAAAATATCTCTTTTTTGAGTGTGAAAGAGGCAGAAAAGGCTAAAAATTTCCACAGCACATTCCCCATATACAAACACACACCTCTGATTTCTTTGCAGAGTTTGGCGGAGAAACTGCAGGTGAAAAGCATTTATCTGAAGGATGAAAGCAAGCGTTTCGGGCTGAATGCCTTTAAGGTATTGGGGGCAAGCTATGCCATTGCCAATGAGATTGGCAGAAAAATCGGTAAAGAGATTACAGAACTTTCGGCAGAAAGCATCCTTTCAGAAGATACAAAAGAAAAAATTGGCGATATCACGTTTGTTACGGCAACGGACGGCAATCATGGCAGAGGGGTTACATGGACAGCAAAGCAGCTGGGGCAAAAAGCTGTGGTCTATATGCCAAAGGGCAGTGCCTTGGAGCGCCTGGAAAACATTCGTGCAGAAGGTGCAGACGCAGAAATCACAGACATGAATTATGATGATGCTGTGCGTCTGGCTCAGAAAATGGCGGAGGAAAAAGGCTGGATCGTGGTGCAGGATACAGCTTGGGAAGGGTACGAGGATATCCCCAGATGGATCATGCAGGGCTATACTACTATGGGACATGAGATCATGGAACAGATTCCCGAAAAGCCCACCCACATTTTCCTGCAGGCAGGGGTCGGCAGTATGGCGGGAGCTATGACTGGATTTTTCTCTAATCTCTATAATGAGGATAAACCGATTATCGTGATCGTGGAGCCTGCAAAAGCAGATTGCCTGTTCCAGACGGCGAAGGCAGACGACGGAAAGCTACATAATGTGACAGGAGACATGGATACCATCATGGCGGGGCTAGCCTGCGGTGAACCTTGCACCATTGGCTGGGATGTTTTGAAGGGCTATGCGGATGCCTTTATCCGTTGTCCCGAATATGCGGCGGCAGACGGCATGCGTATCTTGGCATCGCCTGCGAAAGGAGATACGGCAGTGACGGCAGGGGAAAGCGGTGCGGCTGCTTTTGGCTGTATGGCGAATATTTTGATGGATGAAAATCTGGCGGAATGGAAAAAGCTGCTGAAGCTGGACGAGAATGCAAAGATTCTCTGCATTAGTACAGAAGGCGACACGGATCAAAAGAATTATCAGGATGTGGTCTGGGGCGGAAAATACACAAAGTATCGTGAATAAAAGAAAAAGAGTGAACAGATTATGGTTCACTCTTTTTTTGCGGGAAAATGGTATTCATAGAAAAAGAGATCGGGAAATTCTTTTTCTGCAAAGGCTGCCATTTCCACAGGGAAATTGGCGGGCAAAAGAGATTTTGTGCCGATACAGACGCCGCCGATTTTCTCTGCCAGCCGTTGGCTTGGAATATTGTTTTTCTTGATTTTAGAATAAAAATGGTCGATGGGCAGCAGCTTGCTTGCATGGGAAAGAAAGGCAGGAAGGACCTCTTTTGCCACGCCCTGCTTTTGATAGAGGGGAAGCAGATCGATGCCCAACTCCGGCGTGGGGGAGAAAATCCATTGGAGCTGACAGAAGCCGCAGAACCGATGGGTTTCTTTCTCGAAAATGGAACAGGTCAGATGTTCTTCTGCCAGTAAATCCTCCCATGCAAGGGCGGAAGTGCCTGTTGTGGTATTTTGCAGGTAATCAGGCGTTTCTGCTTTTGCCAACTGCTGATAAAAGGGTTGATCCTCTGGAAGGATGCGGCGGAGGATATAATGCTCGGTTTGGGTGAAGATGCCGTTGGCATCGAAAAGATCGTTATACTTCATGTTTGCGTCCTTTCTGCATACGGAAATAAAATCCGCTGGCGACAATAAGAGAGAGGAAATCCACAATGGGCTGTACCCACATACAGCCATAAAGGGGGAGCAATCCATCCATCAGGAACAGCAGAGGGACATCCAGCACGCCCTTGCGGAGGATGGAGGTGATGAGGGCTTCCCTGACCTTGCCCATGGCTTGAAATTGGATAATCATGGGATAACAGAAGGCCATGAAGGGCATGGCAAGCACCATACGGCGGAGAAAGACTGCGCCATAGAAAATGGTCTGAGGATCGGAGATAAAGAGCGACGCCAACTGCGGCGCGAACCCTTCATAAAGGATAACGCAGAACAGGGCAAAGCCGACGGAGATTGCAGCACCAAAGCGGAACGCCTCTCGTCTGCGGGCCTCATTGCCTGCGCTGTGGTTGAAGGCCAGAAGGGGCAAAAGTCCATTGGCTACCCCGATGGAAAAATAGAGGGGAAGCTGATCCAGTTTTTTGACAATGCCCAAGGCGGCAGTGGTTTCTGTGGCATATTTCGCGACAAAAGCCGATTGTGCCGCTACAGCCACCACGGTCAGCCCATATTGCAGGGCAGAGGGAAAGCCGATGGAAAGAATGGCTTTCAGATGTTTCCCTATCTGACGTAGGTGGGCGGGTGAAATATTCAGGATGGTATCTCGTCTGCGCAGATACAGATACAGCAGGAAATAGGCGGCGGAAACTGTATTGGAGAGAACCGTTGCCACACCGGCACCGACAACACCCATTCCCAAGAATTTCGGCAGGATGAAAACAGGGTCCAGCAAAATATTTAGAATGCCGCCAAGGGATACACCAAAAGAAGCCTGTGCCGCCGCACCTTCTGCCCGAACCAGATTTGCCAGCAGGGTATTCATGATGGTGGGCACACCGCCGAAAACAACTACCCATTTGGCGTAATCGTATGAAAAGCCATAGGTTGCCTCTGTGGTGCCGCAAAGGGCAAGAAGGGGGCGGGACAGAAGCAGGAAGGGCAGAGAAAAAAGAATTGCTGTCAAAAGTCCCAGCCAAAAGGAAATGGAGGCAACCTCTTTTGCGTCCTGATTTTCTTTTTTGCCCAGTTTACGGGCGATGAGACTGGCACCGCCGATGCCGAACAGGTTGGAAATAGCAGTCAGCATGACGAAGGAAGGATAGACGATAGTGATGGCGGCAGTCTGGGCGGGGGCGTTCAGGATGCCGACGAAATAGGTATCCGCAAGGCTATAGAGCAGGGCAATCATCTGGCTGGCAATGGCGGGGAGAATCTGTTTCAAAACCGCCTGGCGGACGGGCAGGGCTTCAAAAACCGTGGTATCTGCCATGGCATTCCCTTCCTTTCAAAATCATTTCTGCTATCAGTATATCACTTTTGGAAGGAAAAAAAGCAGGAAATATAAAATTGCTCCACGGGGCAGAAATAGGCTGACTGACGGGCAGGCTTGACAGGGAGCAGGAATCGGGCTATATTGAAAAAGCAAAGATAAAAACACAGTCCGGTTGGTAGTCCGGACGGGGAAAATTCCCTCAGTAGCCCTCCATCCAGAGTATGACCTGCATACGATGGTCGTCCCTTCTTTGCATTTGAAAAAAAGGAGGGAGCAACATGGAAAAGGTTGCGGTAGTGTTCACGGTGTTTTTTGAGGAGCCTTTCTGGTGCGGGGTCTATCAGCGGCAGGAAGGAAACCGTCTGGAGGTGGCAAGGGTTGTTTTTGGTCCAGAGCCGAAGGATTATGAGGTGCAGGCGTTTTTCTTGCAGAATTGGAAGCGATTGCGTTTTGGGAAAACGAAGGGTGTAAAAATCACCGCAGAACGGAAAAATCCCAAGCGGATGCAGCGGGAAGCCAGAAAGCAGATGAGCGAAAAAGGCGTTGGCACCAAGGCGCAGCAGGCATTGGCTGCTTTGCGGGAGGAACAAAAAACGGAGCGGAAGGCCAGAACCAAAGAGGAAAAGCTGGCAGAAGCGGAACGAAAATTTCAGCAGAGGCAGGCAAAGCGTCGGGAAAAGCATAAAGGACATTAAAAGGGGAGGGGGATTTTCCCCTCTCTCTGCATATATTGAAAGGAGTAACAGCATGAGGATTGGTTCAGGCTATGATGTGCATAAATTGGTGGAAAACAGAGATTTAATCATTGGTGGGGTAAAGATTCCTTTTGAAAAAGGACTGCTGGGGCACTCCGATGCGGATGTGCTGCTCCATGCCATTTCAGATGCCCTGCTGGGGGCGGCGGCCTTGGGGGATATCGGCAGACATTTCCCCGATAATGACCCCCAGTTCAAGGGGGCAGACAGCAGAAAATTATTGTCTCAAGTTTTGCACTTGATTTCTGAGAAAGGTTATTGTATAATAAATGTCGATGCGACTATTATTGCACAGAAGCCTAAGATGGCACCCCATATCCAAGAGATGCGGGAAAACATCGCAGAAACCTTGCAGATTGTTGTGGATCAGGTCAATGTGAAGGCCACCACGGAGGAAGGTATGGGCTTTACCGGTGCAGGCTTGGGCATCGCCGCTTCCGCAGTTTGTCTGCTGGAGGAAAAAGCAAAATAAGAAAAAAGTGATGATGGAAAAGAGTAATCCTTGGGAAACATCCGTGATGTTTTTCTATCCACCTGACAGAGAATAACGGTCTTGGTGAAAGGCGGTGAGATTCGAGCCGATGCGGCGCATGGGTTTGCTTGTCACCACCTTGAGATACATTGGGTGGGAGCCGTTTACAGGATGGGGAGGACGAAGTGCGTTCCTGAACTGAGCGGGCGAATTTCAGTAGCCTGTATCCGTTGACAACGTTACAGTCATTGAGGTGAGGCGGTTATTATTATACCGTCTAAGTAAAGTGGAACCGCGGAAATATTTCGTCTTTGCAGCAATGCAAAGACTTTTTTATTTTCTAAAAAGGAGGTGAGCCAAATGGCTTTATGGGAAGAAAAAAGCAAAAACGGGAAGCCGATTGGCTGCCTGCAGAATAAACATATAGAAGCGCCAAAGCGTATGGAAGTGTGTATCAAGCCCTCTGCAGAAGCAGCAGGGCGCACCCGGGGGAAAACACACTATTGACATCGTTTTAGGAGGAATTTGATATGTTGAAAGAATTTTGGAAAGAATCCGTTGCAGTTGTAAGAGAAAAAGACCCTGCTTTCAAAAGTGCCATTGAGGTGCTGCTGTACCCCAGCTTTTGGGCAGTGGTGAACCATCGTATTGCCCATAGCCTGTATGAAAAAGGGCTGCTTGTTCCGGCGCGTTTCGTTTCTCAGCTGTCCCGTTTTCTGACAGGGATCGAGATCCATCCCGGTGCAACCATCGGCAAGCGGTTTTTCATCGACCATGGCGCAGGCATTGTCATTGGTGAAACGGCGGAAATCGGCGACAACGTCATGCTGTACCACGGGGTAACACTGGGCGGTACCGGCAAGGATAAAAACAAACGCCACCCGACCGTAGAGGATAATGTGATGATTGGTGCGGGGACGATTGTTCTGGGGCCTGTCACCATTGGTGCCAACACAAAGATTGGCGCCGGTTCTGTGGTGACACAGGATCTGCCTCCCAATGTAACGGCTGTTGGTTCTCCCGTAATGATTGTAAGAAAAGACGGGGTGCGTATTCCCCCGATTGCCCCTGAACAGTTGACAGGACACAAGAAACGTCGTGCGATTTGAGACTTCTTTTGGGACTCTGTCCCAAACCCTGCGAGGGACTTTGTCCCCTCGACCCCTACAAGGGTCTCAGACCCTTGACCTGATACGCAAAAGCATACGCTTTTGCAGAAAAATATTGAAAAATATGAGAAATTTACAGCAGGAATCAATCTTTTGTGTTATACTGTATAATAGAGAAATTTGCTGTGAAATATAAAAAATCCTGTTTGCAAAACGAAGTTTTGTGTGACGGGGGAATCGAGGGCAGAGCCCTCAAGGTCTTAGAAAGGAAAGGTGTGAATCCCATGAAAGTATATAATACATTGACAAGACAGAAGGAAGAATTCGTACCCATGGAGGAAGGCAAGGTAAAAATGTATGTTTGCGGCCCTACTGTGTACGACTACATCCACATCGGCAACGCAAGACCTTACGTTGTTTTCGATACGGTAAGACGTTATATGGAATACAAGGGTTATGACGTAACTTATGTGCAGAACTTCACAGACGTTGACGACAAAATCATCAACAGAGCCAACAAAGAAGGCGTAACCATGGCGGATATCTCCAACAAATACATTGAAGAAGCCTTCCGTGATGCAGACGGCCTGAATGTAAAAAGAGCAACTGTTCACCCTCGTCCGACGCAGGAAATGGATGGCATCATTGAGATGGTACAGACACTGATCGACAAGGGCTTTGCTTATGAAGATAAGGGCACAGTTTACTATGATACAAAGAAATTCCCTGAATACGGCAAGCTGTCCAGAAAAAATCTGGATGAACTGATCGCCGGCGCATCTGAACGTGTTACTATCGACGATGCAAAGAGAAATTCTACAGACTTTGTTTTGTGGAAGCCTAAAAAAGAAGGCGAGCCCAGCTGGACTTCCCCTTGGGGCGAAGGCAGACCCGGTTGGCACATCGAATGTTCTGTTATGTCCAAACGTTATCTGGGTGATACCTTTGATATCCATGCCGGCGGTGAAGACCTGATCTTCCCTCACCATGAAAACGAAATCGCTCAGTCCGAAGCTGCAAACGGCGTACCCTTTGCAAGATACTGGCTGCACAACGGCTTTATCACTGTTGACAACGAGAAAATGTCCAAATCTCTGGGTAACTTCTTCACAGTAAGAGATATTGCTGCACACTTCCCTTATGAAGTGATCCGTTTCTTCATCCTGAACGGTCATTACAGAAGCCCCATCAACTTCAGCGATGAACTGATGAAGGCTTGCCAGAATGGTCTGGAAAGAATCAAAAACGCAAGAAAAGAACTGAGTTTCTATATCGCAAATGCTGCTGATACAAAGATGACAGCAGAAGAAGCTGCAAAAGAAGCAGAACTGAACGGCTACAAGGATCAGTTCGAAGCAGCAATGGACGATGACTTCAATACAGCCGATGCCATTTCCGCTATTTATGAACTGGTTCGTTTCTCCAATATCGAAATCAAAGCTGGCGCATCCAAGGAATTTGCAGTGAAGATTCAGGATATGCTGGATCATCTGTGCGGCGTTCTGGGTGTTGCGGAAGTGGTTGAAGAAGCAGTATCCGATGAAGAAGTAGCGAAGATCGAAGCACTGATCGCCCAGAGAGCAGAAGCAAAGAAAGCAAAAGATTTTGCAAAGGCTGACGCAATCAGAGACGAACTGGCAGCTATGGGCATTACCATCAAAGATACTCGTCAGGGCGTGCAGTGGTTCAGAGGCTAAGCCATGGATCTGAAAGAACTTGATTTAGTATTAGGCGGGCAGGGGGAAGTAGACCCAAGGGAATATTCCCCCCTTGCTCTGGCACATATCGGCGATGCAGTGTTCGAGGTGCTGGTGCGGCTGACGGTTTTGACCGATGGCAATGCCCCTGTGAATAAACTGCATAAAAAGGCAAGAGACATTGTCAATGCAAAGGCACAGGCGGAATTGTACTATCGCATCAAGGACGCACTGACGGAGGAAGAGGAGGGCGTGTTTCGCAGGGGACGCAATGCCAAATCCTTCACTGTGCCGAAAAATGCCGATCTGATGGATTATCGCCATGCCACAGGGCTGGAAGCCCTTTTCGGCTACCTTTACCTGAAAGGGGAAAAGGCGAGAACTGTGGAACTATTCAGACTGGGAATGGCGGAAAAATTGGAAAAGTAATTGCAATACAGAAGCCGAAGGGAAAATAGGGATGTTTTCCCCTCGGCTTTATGGTATTATAACGAGGAAAGCGGCTGTTATGCTTGCATAAACAGCCATTTGACGAGAAAAATCATCGAGACGATAGTCGAGATGGCGTATATAAAAAACAGCTAGGAGGGTCTCTTTTGGAAAGAGAAAGAAGAAAGGAAAGAGAATATAACGAAAACCAGCTGGAAGGCAGAAACGCTGTGCTGGAAGTGCTGAGAAGTGGCAGAGATATTGAAAAGCTGCTGGTGCAGAAGGGCAATGTGGAAGGCACCATCAAGCGGATCGTGGCTCAGGCTGCGGAAAAAGGCGTTGTCATTCAGGAGACAAGCCGCCAGAAGCTGGATGAAATCTCCCAGACAAAGAACCATCAGGGCGTGATTGCCTTAGTTTCTGCCCATGATTATGTGGATGTGGAGGATATTCTGGCGACGGCAAGGGAAAAAGGGGAAGACCCTTTCATTATCCTGCTGGATGGCATCACTGACCCTCATAATCTGGGGGCGATTCTCAGAACGGCGGAATGTGCCGGTGCCCATGGCGTTATCATTCCCAAACGACGCTCCGTAGGCCTGAATGCAACAGTAGGTAAAACCTCCGCCGGGGCTATTGAATATATGCCCGTTGCCCGTGTGACAAACATCGTGAAAACCATGGAATATCTGAAAAAGGAAGGGCTGTGGTTTGCCTGTGCGGATATGGGCGAGGCGGATCATTTCGATACCAACTTGAAAGGGCCTATTGGCTTGGTTATTGGCAGCGAAGGGGAAGGGGTCAGCAGACTGGTGAAGGAAAACTGTGATTTTACAGCGTCTATCCCTATGTATGGCAAGATTTCCTCCCTGAATGCGTCTGTTGCGGCGGCGTTGCTGATGTACGAGGTTGTTCGCCAGAGAAATTACATGAAGTAAGAAAACCGTGGGGCTCCACCCCACACCCCGCTAGGGGAATGATTCCCCTAGGACCCCCATTTGCAACACCATATACATGGTGTTGCGGTATCAGGTCAAGGGCATGATGCCCTTGTGGGGGTATTGGGGGCAACGCCCCCAAGGTCTTAGAAAGGAGGGGAAGCTGTTGGCGAAGGAGTTTTTGCTGGTGGATGGCTATAACATCATCCACGCATGGGATGAATTGAAAGAACTGGTAGAGGACGTTAGCCTGGAAAGCGCCCGTCAGCGGCTGATGGATATCCTCTCCAATTATAAAGGCACCAGTAAAGCCACCATTATTCTGGTATTCGACGGCTATCTGGTGAAGGGCAACATAGGTACGGTATATGAATACAATAATATCTATGTTGTATACACAAAGGAAGCAGAGACCGCCGATCATTATATCGAACGGGTGGTGACCTCCTTACCGAAGCATTATAAAGTGCGTGTTGCCACAGGGGATGGCTTGGAACAGCTCATTATTTACGGTCAGGGTGCTACAAGAATGACCGCAAGGGAGCTTTGGATGGAAGTGCAGGCTGTGGAAACAGAACTGCGGGAAAAATTTATTGAAAACAGACCGCCGAAAAATAATATTTTGGCGGATCATCTGGATGAGGAATCGCTGGCATGGTTCGAAGCCCTGCGGCGAAAGAAATAATTAACGACGGAGATAGAAGTATATGGCAGAAATAACGAAAGAACAGAATTACCAACAGAAGAAAGATGAAGAACTGGTTCTGATGTCCCAGAATGGCGATGATGCGGCACAGGAATATCTGCTGGATAAATATAAATCTCTGGTGCGTGCCAAATCCAGAGCCTATTTTCTGATCGGCGCAGACAGCGAGGATATCATCCAGGAAGGGATGATCGGTCTGTATAAAGCCGTTAGGGACTATAATGAAGAGAAGAATGCTTCCTTCCGCAGTTTTGCGGAGCTTTGTGTGAACCGCCAGATGATAACAGCCATCAAAGCAGCTACCAGACAGAAGCATCAGCCTTTAAATTCTTATATTTCTTTGAATAAACCCGTTTATGAGGAAGAATCTGAGCAGACATATATGGATTTTTTGCAGAGCAGCAGCAGTGCCTTGCTGAACCCCGAAGCATTGCTCATCGGGCAGGAAAATAAGAGTTTTCTGGAAAACCAGATGGTGAAGAACCTGAGCAGCTTTGAAACAAGGGTATTGGTGCTGTATTTACAGGGCAGAAGCTATTTTGAGATTGCCCATGTGCTGGATAAGCCGGAAAAATCCATTGATAACGCCTTGCAGCGGGTCAAGAAAAAATTGGAGAAATTTTTGGAAGAAAAAAATCTTGACGGCGCGGAAGGTATGTGATATCATATATAGGCTGATACAAAATCAGACCTTTGCTGCTATGGCTCAGTCGGTAGAGCGTCGCCTTGGTAAGGCGGAGGTCACGGGTTCAAGTCCCGTTAGCAGCTTGAAAGCGTCCCAATTTTTGGGACGCTTTTTTCATAGGTGGCAAAGAATGTCAGGCAAGAATGGATATCAGTGCGTTGTATTCATAAAAATACACGAAAAGAAAAATGTTTTTCTGGGAAGATTATCTGTTTTCCACAGAAATATTTTTTTTGTGGAAATGGGTTTACTTTCGTGCCTCGATGTGTTAGTATGATAAAAATCAAACAAAGAATAAAAAATGAAAGAGGCAGAAAATTATGAGACAGAATCATCTTTTTGCAACTGCATACTTTTATTTTTACCGTGTTTTCCAAGATTCAAAGTGAATTTTACTGTTAAGAAAAGACGGTTTGTTTTGGTGGTTTTTTCTTAGAGAAAGCGCAAAGGCTTCGCAGTGAAATTCGCTGCGGAGTCTTTTTCTATTATTTAGAAAATATTTGAAAAAACACACAGCGATCAGCGGAGCAAAAAGAACATTTGAAAATATGGATCAATAAGGAGGAAAAAACGATGGTAGTAGTATTGAAACCAGACACAAGAGAAGAACAGATTGAAAACCTGAAGGCATGGCTTGGCAGCATGGGAATCACCACCCATATTTCCCATGGTATGAACCATACCATCGTTGGTTTGGTAGGCGATACCTCTGCGGTGGATATGGATTTGGTCAGAGCTTTGGATATCGTTGAAAACGTGCAGCGTATCCAGGAACCCTTCAAAAACGCTAACAGAAAATTCCACAATTCTGACTTGGTAGTTGATATCAACGGCGTGAAAATCGGCGGTGGCAATTTCCAGATTATCGCAGGCCCTTGCTCCGTTGAAAGTGAAGAACAGGTTTGCTATATTGCAGAAAAAGTAAAGGAATCCGGCGCGGGTCTGCTGCGGGGCGGTGCGTTCAAGCCCAGAACTTCCCCTTACTCCTTCCAGGGGCTGAAAGGGGATGGCCTGAGACTTTTGGTAGAAGCAAAGGAAAAAACAGGTCTGCCTATCGTTTCTGAAATTATGAATGCCGTGCATATCCCTATGTTTGAAGAAGCTGTTGACCTGGTGCAGGTTGGCGCAAGAAATATGCAGAACTTTGAGCTGCTGAAGGAACTGGGTAAGATTAAAAAACCCATTCTGCTGAAGAGAGGTCTGGCAAATACCATTGATGAGTTGCTGATGAGTGCGGAATACATCATGGCAGGCGGCAATGAAAACGTGATCCTTTGCGAAAGAGGTATCCGTACCTTTGAAACAAGAACAAGAAACACACTGGACCTGAGTGCTATCCCTGTTCTGAAAAAGCTGACCCATCTGCCTATCGTCATCGACCCCAGCCACGCAATGGGCTACTCCCATCTGGTAAAACCCATGGCAATGGCGGCAACCGTTGCCGGCGCAGACGGTCTGATGATTGAAGTACACAACAATCCTTCCAAGGCTCTGTGTGACGGTCCTCAGTCCCTGACACCGGAACAGTTCGATGAAGTGGCAAAACTGGTATTCCAGTTGAGACCTATGGCTTGCAAATACGATTACTAATGGGACCTTGAGATAAGAGGTGAAAGATATGAAGGTTGGCGTAGTTGGCCTTGGGCTGATCGGCGGCTCTATGGCAAAAGCAGTGAAAAAGAAAACAGAGCATGAGGTGATCGGCTGGGACATTTCTGAAACCATCCGTTACAGTGCAATTTTGATGGAGGCAGTACACGGCTTTATGGAAGAAGGCAACCCCAAAGATTGCGATATCGTCCTGATTGCCCTTTATCCCCAGATGACGGTGGATTATATCAAAGAACACGCGAAGGATTTTAAGAAGGGGGCCGTTGTGGTAGACTGTGCCGGCATTAAGCGGGCGGTTTGCCGTCAGGTGCAGAGTGTGGCAGAAGAAAATGGCTTTAACTTCGTTGGGGCCCATCCCATGGCAGGGGTGGAACGCTCCGGCTTCACCTATTCCACAGCAGATATGTTCAATGGGGCAACGCTGATTGTAACGCCTTATACAGGAACAGACATCGGCATGATGAATGCCTTGAGTATGTTTTTCAAAAAGCTGGGCTTTGCAAAGCTGAAGGTTGCGACAGATGCAGAGCATGACAAGATGATTGCATATACTTCCCAGTTGGCCCATGTGGTTTCCAGTGCCTATGTCAAAGGGGCATTGTCTTCTAATTTCAAGGATTTTTCCGGCGGCAGCTTTCAGGATATGACCCGTGTGGCAAGGCTGAATGAAAATATGTGGACAGAGCTATTTTTGGCAAACGGAGACAATCTGGCTAATGAAATTGATGGTCTGATCGAACGGATGCAGGCATACAGCAAGGCCATCCGTGCAGAGGATGCAGATACCCTGCGTCAGCTTTTGAAGGAAGGCAGAGAAAAATGCATTGCCATCGATGAAGACAAGGAATTTGATTAAGGTTGATAAGGACGTGAATAGATGAGAAAAGTAATTGTTCGTGCGTCCACGGAATATGCCATTCTAATTGGTCGTGGCCTGCTGGCACAGGCGGGGGCAGAGATTGCCAAGCGCATCCGCCCCTGCAAGGCAGCCGTGATTACAGATACCACCGTTGAGAAGCTCTATGCGGAGCAGGTGGAAAAATCCTTGGCGGAAGCGGGCTTTTCTACCTGCCGCTTTGCCTTTCCTGCGGGGGAAGGCTCCAAGCATATCGGCACGTTGAGTGAGATTCTGGAATTTCTTGCGGAGGAGGAAGTGACCCGACAGGATATCATCGTTGCCCTTGGCGGCGGTGTTACGGGGGATATGGCAGGCTTTGCGGCAGCGGTATACCAGAGAGGCATCCGCTTTGTGCAGGTGCCCACCACCTTTCTGGCGGCGGTGGATTCTTCCGTTGGCGGGAAAACAGCCATCGACCTGAAGGCGGGGAAAAATATGGCAGGGGCTTTCTATCAGCCCCATCTGGTGCTTTGCGATGTGGATACGCTGGATACCCTGCCGGAAGAAACCTTTGCCGACGGCATTGCGGAAACCCTGAAATACGGCGTTATTGGCGACGAGGATTTATTTAAGAAAACAGCCTCCGGCGACTTCAGAAACAATCTGGAGGAAATTATCGAAACCTGTGTGAAAATGAAGCGGGATATCGTCATGGAGGATGAATTTGATACAGGCTTGCGACAGCTTCTGAACTTGGGACATACCTTGGGCCATGCCATTGAGAAGAAAAGCGGCTTTACCCTTACCCATGGACACGCCGTAGCCATTGGGATGCACCTGATTGCAAAGGCGGCAGAAGAAAAAGGATTGGCAGAGGCAGGGCTGGCGGAGAAAATTAAAGTTGCTCTGGAAAACAACAACCTGCCTGTTTCTACGATGTATACTGCAGAGGAAATCACAAAAGGCGTTCTGAAGGACAAAAAACGCAGAGGTGGGGAAATCAGCTTTGTTTTCCCTACAAAGATTGGACATTGCGAGATTGTGAAAATTCCCGTGGATGAAGTGACAGAATTGGTAAGAAAAGCATTGAGTTGAAAAGGCGGTTTCATTATGAACGTAAAAATCGGAAAAAGCCCTCTGAACGATGGGCAGGTACGCATCATCTCCTCCAAATCCGACGGACATCGTGCTATGATTGCGGCGGCATTGGCGGAGGAAGAATGTGTATTATTTCTGGAAGGCTGGAACGATGATCTGGAAGCCACCAGCCGCTGCATTGAAGGGCTGGGGGGCGAAGTGGTGCGAGAACCCTCTGGTACGCTTATCGTTCCTATCTCCAAGGATGCCGCAGGAGAAGCTATTTTGGACTGCGGCGAAAGCGGTTCTACCCTGCGCTTTCTGTTGCCCGTAGCCGGTGCGCTGGGCAGAAATTCCCTCTTTGAAGGAAAGGGCAGACTGCCGGAAAGACCCATTGGTATCCTGCTGGAGGAAATGGAACAGCATGGCTGCAAGGCATCCAGCGACCATTTGCCTGTGGAATTGGAAGGACGGTTGACCAGTGGTGTTTACACACTGCCCGGCAATGTAAGCTCTCAGTTTATCACAGGGCTGCTGTTTGCACTGCCCCTATTGAAAGGGAACAGCGAGATTCGCCTGACAACGGATGTGGAATCCAAGGGCTATATTGATATGACCATCCGCACCCTGAAAACCTTCAACATTGCAGTGAAAGAAACGGAGCATGGCTGGTTCATCCCCGGCGGGCAGACCTACCATGGTCCCCGCATGCGGATGGCAGAGGGAGATTGGAGCAGTGCCGCCTTTTGGCTGGTGGCAGGTGCCATCCATGGCAGCATCGGTTGTCAGGGGTTGGATATGGAATCTGCCCAAGGAGATAAAGAAATCGTTTCCATTTTGGAGCGGTTCGGTGCGGAAAGCAAAATCGTTATGAATCAGGTGACCATGACCCATAAAAAAATGAAGGGCATCCGTATTGATGCGGCACAGATTCCCGATTTGGTGCCGATCCTGTGCGTGGCGGCGGCTGCGGCAGAGGGAAAAACAGAAATTTATAACGCAGGCAGACTGCGGATCAAAGAAAGCGACAGACTGGCAGCCATGGCAGACTGTATGAAAAAAATTGGCGTAGAAGTAGAAGAAAAGCCAGATGGCATCACCATCACAGGGGGCTGCAATCCCCCCGAAGGAGAAATCGTCATTGATTCCTATGGCGACCATCGCATCGTGATGGCAATGGCGATTGCCGCCGTCAGCCTTGGGGTGGAACTCACCATCGAAGGGGCGGAGGCTGTGAATAAATCCTATCCTTCCTTCTTCGCAGAGCTGACGAAGCTGGGAGGTGTTGTAGATGTCCTCTAGTTTTGGGGAAAAAGTGAAAATTATGATTTTCGGACAGTCCCATTCGGAAGCCATCGGCGTTGTCATCGATGGCTTGCCCGTGGGGGAAGAAATTGATATGGAACGGGTGCAGCAGTTTATGGAACGCCGTGCCCCCGGCAGAAATGCCTATTCTACACCCCGCAAGGAGGGGGATGTGCCCCGGGTGGTTTCGGGACTGTTTGAAGGCAAGACCTGTGGCGCACCCATTTGCGCTGTCATTGAAAATACGAATACAAGATCGAAGGATTATGATAAATTGAAAGACCTGCCCAGACCCGGTCATGCAGACTTTACCGCATGGGTGAAGTATAAAGGTGCCAACGACCATCGGGGCGGCGGGCATTTTTCCGGCAGGCTGACAGCACCCCTTTGCTTTGCGGGGGCGGTCTGTATGCAGATTTTGGAAAAAAAAGGTATCCATATCGGTGCCCATATCCTTTCCATCAAAGGGGTAAAGGATACGCCCTTTGACGAGGTGCAGGTGGATGCAGAAGCCTTGAAAGCGGTAACGGCAAAGGCGTTCCCTGTGCAGGATGATGCGGCAGGAGAAGAAATGCAGGCGGCTATTGCGTCAGCAAGGGCCAATGCTGATTCCGTGGGCGGCATCATCGAATGTGCCGTGACAGGCTTGCCCGTAGGTGTAGGCGAGCCCATGTTTGACGGCTTGGAAAGCAGATTGGCGGCGGCTGTTTTTGCCATTCCTGCAGTAAAAGGCGTGGAATTTGGCAAGGGCTTTGGCGTGGCAGAGCTGTTTGGCTCGGAAAATAACGATGATTTTATATACGGTGCAGATGGTACCGTCCGTACAAAGACCAACAACCACGGCGGTTCCTTAGGCGGCATTTCCAGCGGTATGCCTTTGGTGCTGCGGGCGGCTTTCAAGCCCACTCCTTCCATTGGGCAGGAGCAGGATACCATCAGCATCAGCAAAAGAGAAAACGATAAATTGTCCGTTGTAGGCAGACATGACCCTTGTATTGTGCCCAGAGCCGTTCCCTGCGTGGAAGCGGCAACGGCTGTGGCGATTTTGGATTTGCTTTGCCGCATGGAACAATAAGGAAAGGCGGAATAGACTATGGATTTGAGTGCGATCAGAGAAAGAATCAATGCCATCGACGACCAGATGGTTGAATTATTCGTGGAACGGATGCAGGCAGCGGCAGAGGTTGCCAGCGCAAAGGCAGAAAAGAACCTGCCTGTGTTGGACTTGAGAAGGGAACAGGCGGTTTTGGAACGGGTTATGGAAAAGGCCGGCGAAGAATTTGAGCTTTATGTCAATAAGCTGTATCAGACCATGTTTGATATCAGCAAAAGCTATCAGGCAGGGATTTTGACAAAGGAAACTGCCCTGTCCGAAGAAATTTTGAAAAACATCGCAAATCCCCCCATGGAATTCCCCAGAAAGGCAGTTGTGGCTTGTCAGGGGGTTGAGGGCTCCTATGCGGCAAGGGCCTGCGACAGACTCTTTACCATCCCCAGCAAAATGTATTTCAGTAATTTTGAAAGCGTATTCAATGCGGTGGAATCCGGTCTGTGCAAATACGGCGTTCTGCCCATCGAAAACAGCTCCGCCGGTTCTGTTACAGAGGTCTACGACCTGATGGTGCGCCATAAATTCTATATCGTAAAAAGCTTGAAGCTGCATGTAAGCCATGCCTTGCTGGCAAAGCCCGGTGTGAAGCTGGAGGATGTGAAGGAGGTCATCTCCCATTCTCAGGCATTGCAGCAGTGCAGCAACTTCCTGAAAGCGAACCCCAATGTGAAGGTAACGATTTTCGAAAACACAGCAACAGCAGCAAAATTTGTTGCGGAAAGCGACAGAACGGATATCGCGGCTCTGTCCTCCACAGACTGTGCGAAGCTGTATGGGCTGAATGTGCTGAAGGACGGCGTGCAGAACAACGAAAACAACTACACCAGATTTATCTGTATCGCAAAGGATATGGAGATTTACGCAGGCTCCAACAAAATCAGTCTGATGCTTTCCGTAGATCACAGACCAGGTTCTTTGCATGAGCTGATCGGTAAATTTGCCTGCCGTGGCATCAACTTGTGCAAGCTGGAAAGCCGCCCTATTCCCGGCAAGGATTTCGAATTCCGTTTCTATTTCGACTTGGACGGTTCTGTTTTCTCTCCTGAAATGCGGACAGTACTGAAGGATATCGAACAGGCGGCAGAAAGTATGTCCTTCCTGGGCTGCTATTCCGAAGTATAAGGAGGCGATTGGATGAAACTGCTTGTCATCAATGGCCCCAACCTGAATATGCTGGGCATTCGGGAAAAGAATATTTATGGGGCGGAAACCTATGAGGATTTGAAAGCCCTCATTGAACAGACCTTTGCGGAGAAAGGCATCGAAGGAGAAATCTACCAGTCCAACCATGAAGGGGATTTGGTGGATCGTATCCAGCAGGCTTATTTTGACGGTACGGATGGCATTGTCATCAACCCTGCCGCCTATACCCATACCAGTGTTGCCATTTTGGATGCCTTAAAGGCAGTGAGCCTGCCTGCAGTGGAGGTACATATTTCCGATGTGAAGGAACGGGAGGATTTTCGTCAGATTTCCTATGCGGGGAAAGCCTGTGTGAAAACCATCATGGGCAAGGGCTTTCAGGGCTATGTGGAAGCCATTGCATATTTGGTAGGGCAATATAAATAAGAGAAACATACAAAAGATAAGAGAAACTGAAACAGAAAGAAGGCGAATCAACATGATTTCCGACAGAATGTCAAAATTGCTGGAAAGAAGCGCTGCCATGAGCAGTATGTATACAGAAAGCGCCCGGATGAAGGAGCAGTATGGGGCGGAGAACGTTTACGATTTCGGTATGGGCAATCCCAATCTGGCTGCGCCTGATATCATCAGAGAAACCAGTATACGTGTGCTGAATGAAACAGACCCTTGGTATCTGCACCACTATATGCCCAACAATGGCTTTATCGAAGCCAGAGAAAAGATTGCAGCCAGCCTGAACCGTCGCTTCGGGGAAAGCCTTGGTGTGGATAATATTATGATGTGTACCGGGGCTGCCGGTGGCATCAACTGCCTGCTGAAGGTACTGATGGACCCTGGGCAGGAGGTGCTGACTTTTGCCCCTTACTTCGGGGAATATGACCGCTATGCCGATAACGTAAACTGCACCCTGACAGCAGTCCCCCCCAATATCCCCACCTTCCAGCCGGACCCTGCGGAGCTGGCAAAGTGCGTGACAGAAAAAACGAGGGCTGTCCTAATTGATAATCCCAACAATCCGACAGGGGTTGTTTATAGCGGGGAAACCATCAAAGCCATTGCCCGAGTGCTTTCTGAAAAGGAAAAGGAATTTGGACATGCCATCTATCTGATTTCTGATGAACCCTACAGAGAACTGGTATATGACGGGGCAGTGGTGCCTTGGATTCCTGATTATTATAAAAATACCATCGTTGCCTATTCCTTCTCAAAATCCCTTTCCCTGCCCGGCGACCGTATCGGTTATCTGGCACTGAGAAGCGATGTGGAGGATTTTGAAAATATCATTTACGGCGTAGCTGTTGCTACCCGTATCATGGGTTTTATCAATGCCCCCGGTCTGCAGCAGATGGTTTGTGCGGAATGCTGCGAAGAACTGGTGGATATCAGCTTCTATGACAGAAACAGAGAACGCCTTTATAACGCTTTGATAGAATATGGCTATGAATGTGCAAAGCCCCAAGGTGCCTTTTATATGTTCGTAAAGACGCCTATCGCAGATGATGTGGCTTTTGTCAACAAAGCAAAGGAACACCGCATCCTGCTGACACCCGGCAGCGGCTTTGGCTGTCCCGGCTATGTGCGCATTTCCTATTGCGTATCTCCCCAGACCATCGAAGGCTCTTTGCCCGGTTTCAAGGCTTTGGCGGAATTTTATAAAAATAAATAAACGGATGGATAGAATAAGACGCAGAAAGTGATTTCTGGGTCTTATTTTTTTGCTTTAGAGAAAAAAACAAGCGTGGGTGGAGCGTGGTGGAGGGGATAGAAAACAGAAAAAATTGGTTTTTGGTGGAAATTGGAGGGAGACCTTTCATTTTTTGTGGGAAAAGGCTTGAAATATGGGGCTTTTTTAATGAAAAAAATACATGGAAAACGTTCTTTTGGGGTTGTTTTTTTGGGACGGGTATATTACAATGTGGATAGAAGTGGCGTAAAGTGGTTTTTTGTGGTGAAAAAGCACCATAAAAGTGGGTGAGTGGTGAAAGGTGGTGACAGCGAGATGTTCTTGGGACAGTATCAACATTCCATTGATGCAAAAGGGCGTTTGATTGTTCCCGCGAAGTTCAGAGAAGGGCTTGGCGAGCATTTCGTTGTGACAAAGGGCTTGGATAAATGCCTTTTCGCCTACCCCGAAGCAGAATGGAAGGTATTTGAAGAAAAACTGAAACAACTGCCACTGACGAACACGGGCGCAAGAAAATTCGTCCGTTTCTTTTTCGCTGGGGCGGTGGAATGTGAACTGGATAACCAAGGGCGCATCATGGTTCCCACCCATCTGCGGGAATATGCGGGCTTGAAGAAGGATATCGTTTCCATTGGTGTGAATAACCGCATCGAAATCTGGAATAAAGAAAATTGGAACGAATATAGCGACGAAGAAGATTACATCAGTAATGAGCTGGCATTTGAAATGGAGAACTTAGGCATATAACGAATGCTTTTGCAGCCCGAAGGGGGCAAAAGGGAAGGCAGCAAGGCTGCGTTCGGAAGCCTCGTAAGAGGATGATTCGTTATGAATAAATTTGCGGAGCAAATTTATGAATGAACATGATTGGATGAAATAAGAAATCGGAAAGGAAGTCAGGCATGGAATTTCATCATATTTCCGTACTCCTGAACGAGTGCATCGAAGAACTGAATATCAAGCCTGACGGCATTTATGTGGACGGTACCATGGGCGGCGGCGGTCACTCCTTGGAAATTGCCAAAAGGATCGGAACAGGCCGTCTCATCTGTATCGACCAAGACCCCAACGCCCACGAAGCGGCGGGCAAGCGGCTGGCAGAGCATAAGGAAAAAATCACCTTTGTGCGGGACAACTTCGGCAACATTGCCCATATTTTGGACGAGCTTGGCATAGAAAAAATCGATGGGATGCTGATGGATATTGGCGTTTCCTCTCATCAGTTGGACGAAGCGGAACGGGGCTTTTCCTATCAGCAGGACGCTCCTCTGGATATGCGGATGAATCCCGACAGACCTTTTAGTGCCTACAATGTGGTGAATGAATACAGCGAGGACGAGCTGGACAGAGTGATTTTCACCTATGGCGAGGAACGCTGGGCAAGACGTATCGCCCAGTTTATTGTAAAGGAAAGAGAAGCAAAGCCCATCGAAACCACAGGCGAATTGGTAGATATCATCAAAAAGGCAGTTCCCAAGGGCGCCAGAAAGGATGGTCCCCACCCGGCAAAGCGAACCTTTCAGGCCATCCGCATCGAAGTCAACGGTGAATTGGATGTGCTGCAAAAGGCCATTGATGATGTTTCGGAAAGATTGAACGAAGGCGGCAGGCTTTGTATTATCACCTTCCACTCTCTGGAAGACAGAATTGTGAAGGATGCCTTCCGTAAGCAGGAAAACCCCTGCATCTGTCCACCTCAGTTTCCCGTATGCGTTTGCGGGAAGAAGCCCTTGGGCAGGGTGGTCACCAGAAAGCCTATTTTACCCAGTAAAGAAGAATTGGAGATGAACCCTCGTTCCAGAAGCGCAAAGCTGCGGGTACTGGAAGGGATTGCCCATGATTAAAGCATAGAAAACTCACGGAAAGGAGGGGAGAACATGGCTGCAAAGAAATATCAGGAAAGAAAGCCCATGGAAAAAGGTTCTTACTATACCTACGGCAATGTGGCCTATGAATTGCAGCCAGATTATACCCCCTATCGTGTCCGTGAGGAGGAAGAAGAGCGACGCAAGGAAGCGGCGCGCATCGCTAAGGAAGAAGCCAGAGAGCATCGGATTTCTTCCGCAAAAATGATTGGCATTGCCTTGGTGCTTTTTGTTGGCTGTATCGCTTTTATGGGGATGCATGTTGTGGTGGATAACGCAGAGGTTTCCCTCCGCAGACAGAAAAGCACACTGGAAGACCTGAAATCCGCCAATGCCATTTTGGAAGCAGAATTGACAGAACAGTTGGATATGGATTATATCAAGCAGGAAGCTACAGAGCGACTGGGTATGAGCGAACCTCAGCCCTATCAGGTGGTATATATCGATGTACCCAAACAGAGCTATACGGTGCAGTATGCGGCGGATGACGGGGCGGAAGACGAATCTTTGTTGGATAAGATAAAAAATATCTTGAAAAAGGATTGATGATAAATGAGAAGAAAGGCGCGGGGAATAAAAGCAAAACAAAAATTTGCTTTTATTCTTTTTGTGTTTATGGCCATATTGACTGTGCTTTTTGGCAGAGTGGTCTATTGGAAAGTAGCCCATGGGGCGGAATTTGAAACGGCGGCGAAAAATCAGCAGATTAACCGATATGATTTGGTGAATGCGGCCAACCGCGGCAGTATTTTGGACCGAAATGAACAGGTATTGGCAGTTTCTACGGCGGTTTACAATGTGGTGCTGGACCCTTTGCAGTTGGCGGAGGAAAATGATGAAAAGAAAACCAAAGAAACCTTCACCACCTTGTGCGAATATTTCCCCGACCTAAACTATGAAGATTTGCAGTATCATATCACATTGAACCCGGAAACCAATAAAATCAACACCCCTACCCACTGGAAGTATCTGGTGAAGGGGGTAGAAAGAAGCGTCAAGGAGGAATTAGAAGCAAAAAAGCTGCTGGGGGTTTATTTTGAACAGACCAGCAAACGTTCCTATCCCTTGAAAACACTGGCTTGCCATCTGATTGGCTTTAACAACACATGGGGGCTGGAGGGCTATTATAATGACGAAATGACGGGGACACCCGGTCGTTCCTTTATCCTGTATCAAGGGGCGGATAAGGTGACCTATCAGGATTATGAAGCTCAGGACGGGAATACCATTGTAACCACTTTGGACTATACCATCCAGCAATATGCGGAGCAGGCGGTAAAGGAAACCATGGAAACCTGGCCTTCTCAAAACGTGGCGGCTATCGTTATGAATCCCAATACGGGGGAAATTTATGCCATGGCGGCGGCGGATACCTTCGACCTGAACGACCCCGATGAACCCCTGAAGCTGGAAACAGATGCAACCTTCCGGGAAACATGGGAAGCCATGACCGATGAAGAAAAAAGCGAATATTTGAATAGCACATGGAAAAATTTCTGTGTCAGCGATACCTACGAACCCGGTTCTGTTTATAAGCCACTGGTGGTGGCAGCAGCACTGGAAGAAGGTGTAATTACCCAAAATTCCACTTTCTACTGCGGTGGTAAGCTCACCGTTGCGGATAGAGATATCAACTGTCACCTGCACAGCGGCCATGGCACAATCTCTGTAGAAGAGATCATGGCCCAGTCCTGCAACCCCGGTATCATTCAGATCGCCCAGAAGCTTGGGGTAGAAAAATTCTATAAATATCAGAGAGAATTTGGCTTTGGGGAGAAAACAGGTATTGACCTGCCCGGTGAAGCCGTAGGTATCCTCCACGCGGAATCTGCCATTGGCCCTGTAGAACTGGCGACTAGTTCCTTTGGACAGACCTTCAACTGTACCTCCATCCAGATGGCAACAGCCTTTTCCACCCTCATCAATGGGGGCAATCTGGTGAAGCCCTATTTGGTTTCTCAGATCGTGGATGATGATGGTTCCGTGATCATGGAGCAAAGCACGGAAGTGGTACGAAAGGTCATTTCTCAGAAAACATCCGATTATATCCGTACCGCCCTGAAAGCAACGGTAGACCATGGTACAGGTAAGAAAATTGCCATTCCCGGCTACTCCATCGGCTGTAAAACAGGTACATCCGAACAGGGTGCCCGTGATAAGAAGAAGTGGACACTGACCCACATGGCTTATTTCCCTGCGGAAAACCCCCAGTATCTAGTATTCAGCGTGATCCATATTCCTGAAGGGTATGCCGATGGCGTACAGACCACAGCAACCATGACAAAGCAGTTGATGGAAAATATCATCAAATATAAAAATCTGGAGCCCACAGAAGCAACGGAAGAAACGGCAACTTTGAACAACGGGAAAACCACTGTGACTATGCCTGATTATGTGGGCAGCAGCACCTACCATGTAACCATGGATTTGGATGGCAAGGGACTGAACTATAAAGTAGTAGGCACAGGCAATACCATCACCAATCAGGTGCCGAAGAGTGGTACAAAGGTGGAGGTGGGCAGCGAGGTCATCCTGTATGTTGCCAAATCCGAGGAGGACAGCGGCACGGTGAAGGTGCCCGATGTGATGGGGAAAACCTATAACGAAGCAGTACAGATTCTTTCTGATGCGGGCTTCGAGGTGGTATTCAACGGAGAAACTACCAACAGCGTTGTTTCGGCGCAAGACCCGAAATATGGCGTTTCCGTGGAGGATGGCAGCGAAGTGACCATCACCCTGACGAAACAGGAAGGTTCGGAAGAAACGGCAGAAGAACCGAAGAAAACAACAGAATAGTGAAAAGCATAGACACCCTGTCTTTTCTATACAATAAATTGTAGAACGAAGAGACAGGGGTGTTTTATATGGAGAGACCGACGATGGGGGCAAAAAAGAAATTGCTGATCTTCCTTTTTTGTTCTATGTTTGGATATTTGCTGCTGACGGGAAGGCTGGTTTTCATCGAGCTTTTTCGGGCGGAGGAATGGCAGGAACTGGCCTATGAGCAGCAGACCAGAGACCGCCTGATTACACCGAAGAGGGGGTCTATCCTAGACCGAAACGGGGAAGGCATTGCCCTGACGGAAACGGTCAATGCTGTCAGTGTCATTCCCGTACAGGTGAAGGAAAAGGAAAAAACGGCTCAATTTTTGGCGGATACGCTGGATTTGGAATACAATGATGTTTTGGAAAAAATCCAGCAGAAGGTGGCCTTGGTGCGGATTAAAACGAAGGTAGACACGGAAACGGCGGCTGCCATCCGCAAGGCCAATTACCCCGGCGTAGAGGTGGACGAGGATGTGCAGCGGGTCTATCCCTATTCGGAGCTGGCGGCACAGGTCATTGGCTTTGTGGGGAAGGATAATCAGGGCATCATCGGGTTGGAAGCGAAATATGACGAACTGTTGGAGGGGGAAAAGGGAAAGATATTGACTTTGACCGATTCCCGAGGGAATGAGGTGGACAGCGAACAGGAGCGGATTCCGCCTGTGGATGGGAAAAATCTGGTGACCACCATAGATGTGGTGATGCAGCAATATGCGGAGCAGACCATTGCCAAGGCGGTGGAAACAAAGGGGGCAAAGCGGGGCGTTATCATCATTTTGAACCCCCAGAACGGGGAGATTTACGCCATGGCGAATTACCCCACCTTCGACCTGAATGACCCCTTTACCATTCAGGATGAAGAACTGGCGGCGAACTGGGACAGTTTTTCCGAAGAAGAGAAAAATGATTATTTGAACCAGATGTGGCGGAATACTGCCATCAATGATACATACGAACCGGGGAGTACCTTCAAGATTGTGACTTCCTCCGCAGGGCTGGAGGAGGGCGTTGTGACGCCGGAAAGCAGCTTTTTCTGCCGTGGGTTTTATATTGCGGGGGACAGACAAATTAAATGCTGGCGATACCCCAGAACCCATGGGGCGGAGACCTTTGTGCAGGGGGTACAAAATTCCTGCAACCCTGTTTTCATGGAAGTGGGGGAACGTTTGGGGGCGGAAAAATTTCTGGAATATATGCAGAAGTTTGGCTTTGCCCAGAAAACAGGCGTGGATTTGGCGGGGGAGGCCACAGGCATCATTCATAAATTGGAAAATATCGGACCGGTGGAATTGGCGACTATGAGCTTCGGGCAGTCCTTCCAGATTACACCCATGCAGCTGATGCGGGCGGCATCGGCTATTGTCAATGGTGGCTATCTCATCACGCCACATTTTGGCAAGGGGATTGCAGATGAGGAAGGAAACATCATAGAGAATTTTCAATATGAACGGGGAGAACAGGTTATTTCCCGGGAAACCTCCGAAACCATGAAAACCATTCTGGAAAGCGTTGTTTCCGAAGGGACGGGGAGCAAGGCTTATATTCCTGGCTATCGCATTGGTGGGAAAACTGCCACATCCGAAAAACTGCCCCGTCGCAGCGGGAAGTATATCGCTTCTTTCATGTCCTTTGCCCCTGCGGAGGATCCTCAGGTCATGGCATTGGTGCTGATTGATGAACCTCAGGGGGTCTATTACGGGGGCACGGTGGCGGGGCCTGTCATGCAGGAACTGCTGCGAAATATCCTGCCTTATCTGGGCATCGAACCTCAGTATTCGGAAAAAGAAGCGGAGGAAGCGGCAAAAGCCGTAACCACAGTGCCCGATCTTTTAGGAATGACCTTGGGCGAGGCGAAAAACGCTCTGTTTCAGGCGGGGCTTTCCGCGCAGACCGAAACAGAAGGGGAGACCATCGCCAGACAGACACCCCCGGCGGGGGAATTGGTGAATAAAGGAACAAAGGTGATCTTATCCTTGGAATGATAGATTTTATCTGTATTTTTCAAGAAAAAATGGGAAAAAGGTTTGGTTGTCAGGCTTAAGTGTGGTATACTAAAAAATGGCTCATTATTGGTATTTTTCAAAGGGAGCCGAAAAAGAAAGGAGGCTGTAAAAGTGAAACTGAAACAGCTTTTAGAGGGCATTTCTTATGAAGTGCAGCAGGGAACGGCAGAAATGGAGATTTCCGACTTCCAGTATGATTCCCGCAAGGTAGAAAAAGACAGCCTGTTCGTCTGCATCACAGGATTTCAGACGGATGGACACAAATATATCCCCATGGCGGTGGAAAAAGGCGCAGTGGCATTGCTGTGCGAGCATAGGGTGGAAGGTGTGCCGGAAAGTGTGACAGTTATTGTGACAGAAAATAACCGTGTGGCACTGGCAGTGGTTTCCGACAATTTCTACGGACACCCCTCCAAAGAAATGAATGCCATCGGTGTGACGGGCACCAATGGGAAAACCTCCACAACCTACCTGATGAAATCCATTTTGGACAGAGTGGGGAAAAAAGTAGGTATCGTGGGTACCATTGAAAACCGCATTGGCGATAAGGTGCTGAAAACAGAACGGACAACGCCCGAATCCAAGGAACTGCAGGCATTGTTCCGCCAGATGCAGGAAGAAGCTGTGACAGATGTGGTGATGGAGGTTTCCTCTCATTCCCTTGACCTGCACAGAGTGGACGGTATTGCTTTTGATGTTGCCATCTTCACCAACCTGACTCAGGACCATCTGGATTATCATAAAACCATGGAAAATTACAAGGCGGCAAAGGGCCTGCTCTTTGAACGGGCGGCAAAAAGCGTTATCAATATGGATGATGCCGCCGGCGCCTATATGAAAGACCACAGCAAGGGCGAAGTGCTGACCATCGGCGTGGACGCAAAAGCAGATTTGATGGCGGAAAACATCGATATTTCCGCAGAAGGCACCGCCTTCGATATGATTTGGCAGGGCGGAAAATACCCTGTTCATTTGCACACCCCCGGTCGCTTCAGCGTATATAATGCTTTGGGGGCTGCCGGTGCCTGCCTGTTGCTGGGCGTGGCGGTGGAAGATGTTGTGGCTGGGCTGACGGAAAACCCCGGCGTTTCCGGCAGATTCCAGACAGTTCGCAGCAAAAAAGGCTGTCAGGCGGTGGTGGACTATGCCCATACCCCCGATGGCTTGGAAAACGTGCTGAACACAGCCAATGAATTTGTAAAAGGAAAGCTAATTGCCGTATTTGGCTGTGGTGGGGACAGAGACAGAACGAAACGCCCCATCATGGGCGAAATCGGCGGGAAATTGGCAGGCTATTGCATCATTACCTCCGATAATCCCAGAACGGAAGAACCTGCTGCGATTTTGGAGGACGTAGAAGAGGGCGTAAAGAAAACCGATTGCCCCTACGAAAAGATTGTAGACAGAAGAACAGCCATCCAGAGAGCAGTTGAGCTGGCAGGCGAAGGGGATGTGATCCTCATTGCAGGCAAGGGACATGAAACATATCAGATTTTTGCCAACGAAACCATTCATTTTGATGATATGGAAGAAGTACGCAAGGCATTTGGGGAGGACTTGGCATGAAAAAAATTACGATTCGAGAAATTATCAAAGCGACAGGTGCCCAGATGATTGCTGTGGGCGATATGGATGTGGCACTGAACAGAGAAATCTGGCAGGTGACGCAGGATTCCAGAGAAACAAAGGAAGGGACACTTTTCGTTGCCCGCATCGGCGAAGTGAGAGATGGGCACGATTTTCTGCCCCAGTGCTTTGAAAACGGCGTAACAGCTTGTCTGTCTCAGAAGGTGGTTGCACCGAAAAATGGTGCCATCGTGCTGCTGGTGCCCGATACAGGCAAGGCTCTGCTGGACTTAGCTGCATATTACAGAGATTTGTTCGATATTCCCTATATTGCTATCACAGGCAGCGTAGGCAAAACCACCACAAAAGACATGATTGCTTCTGTGGTTTCCCAGAAATATGATACCCTTTGGACACAGGGCAACTATAACAACGAAGTTGGCGTACCCCTGACCATCTTCCGCATTGAGGACCATCATCAGGCGGCTGTCATTGAAATGGGTATGAACCACTTCGGCGAACTGGACAGAATTGCGGCGGCAGTGCGCCCCCATATCGGCGTCATTTCCAATGTTGGCGTGGCACACATGGAATTTTTGGGCAGCAGAGAAGGCATCCTGAAAGCAAAATGCGAAATGCTGGCCCATCTGGATAAAGACGGCGTTGCCATTTTGAATGGCGATAACGATATGCTGCAGACCTTGGAAGGCAAGCTGCCCCACAAGGTACGCTGGTTCGGCGTGGAAAATCAGAAGGATTTTTATGCAGATGAGATTGAACAGATTGGTCTGGAAAAAACAGCCTGCACTATCCATACTCCCATCGGCAATGTCCATGTGGATATCCCTATCCCCGGTGTGCATATGGTGCTGAATGCCCTTTCTGCAGCGGCAGTGGGCGTGGAACTGGGGCTGACACTGGAACAGGTGAAGGCCGGTATCGAAAATTTCCAGTCCACCAAAAACAGAATGAGCATCGAAACAACCAAGGATGGCATCACCATTCTGAATGACGTATACAATTCCAACCCCGTTTCCTGCAAGGCATCTTTGGATATCCTTGCCAATGCACAGGGCAGAAAGATCGCCGTTCTGGGCTTTATGGGCGAACTGGGCGATTATGCAGAGGAAGGCCATCGTGAAGTTGGCATCCATGCGGCGGAAAAAGGCATTGATGTGCTGTACTGCATCGGTCTGTGCTGCGATTATATGGCAGATGCGGCGAAAAAAGCAGGCATGAAGGAAGTATACTATCTGGAAACACAGGAAGAATTCTGGGAAAAAGGCATCCCGACCCTGAAAGCAGGGGATACGGTGCTGCTGAAAGCATCCCGCAGCAGAGAGTTCGAAAAAACAGTAGCGAAATTGCAAGGAGTGAACTAAAGTGGGTTCTTTGGAACAGGCAGTCTATGCCATCATCATATCTTTCGTGATTGGCGTTATTTTGTGTCCAATCGTGATCCCGATTTTGAGAAAACTGAAATTTGGGCAGAATGTTCGCGACGACGGGCCCGAGACCCATCTGGCAAAGCAGGGGACACCTACCATGGGCGGCGTGTCTTTCTTGGTGGCATTCGTCATCACAAGCCTTTTTTTCCTGAAAGGAAATAAGGACGGCGCAGCCATTATGCTGATGACACTGTGCTATGGTCTGATCGGTTTTCTGGATGACTATATCAAAGTGGTGAAAAAACGTTCTCTGGGGCTGCGGGCTTATCAAAAGCTGCTGCTGCAGCTCATCGTAACAGGTCTGTTCTGTGCATACGTTCTGAAAAGCGGCATCGGCACAGAGATATATGTACCTTTTACAAAGGGCATGACACTGGATTTGGGGATTCTGTTTATTCCCTTCCTGTTTGTGGCAGTTTTGGGTACAGTCAACGGCGTCAATCTGACAGACGGTCTGGACGGTCTGTCCAGTGGGGTAACTTTGTTAGTAGCTGCCTTCTTTATGATTGTGGCTTGGGCAGCAGGCAGCACGGTAGCACCTGTCTGCGGTGCCATCATGGGCGGTCTGATGGCGTTCTTGATTTTCAATTCCTATCCCGCAAAGGTATTTATGGGGGATACAGGCTCTCTGGCTTTGGGCGGCTTTGTGGCTTCCACAGCCTTTGTGCTAAAAATGCCTATCTTTATTGTTATCGTAGGCTTCATCTATCTTTGGGAGTCCATCACAGTAATGCTGCAGGTGGGCTGGTTTAAGATTACAAAGAGAAAATACGGCGAAGGCAGACGTCTATTTAAGATGGCTCCCTTCCATCATCATCTGGAAAAATGCGGCTGGAGAGAAACAAAGGTGGTAACGCTGTTTTATGTGACAACGGCGCTGCTTTGTCTGGTTGGGTTCTTAGGCTGTAAAAATATGTTCCTGTAACAGAAATCGGAAAGAAGGAATCAAACGTGGAATACAATGGTAAAAAAGCACTGGTCTGCGGCATGGCGAAAAGCGGTATTGCTGCGGCAAAGCTGCTGAAAAGACTGGGTGCGGCAGTGACTTTGCAGGATATGAAAAAAAGAGAGAAACTCTCTGCGGATGTGCTTGCTTTGGAAAACGAAGGAATCGTCCTTTACACAGGGGCGAATCCTGACGATATCGCCTGTGAACAGGACATCATCGTTCTGAGCCCCGGCATCCCCTGTGACCTGCCCTTTATTGCAGCGGCAGAGGCAGCAGGCGTGAATGTCATCAGCGAAGTGGAGTTGGCTTATGGTCTGACACCCTGCCCTATCACAGCCATTACGGGCACAAACGGCAAAACCACCACAACAACCCTGATAGGGGAAATCATGAAGGCAGTTTATCCTGCAACAGCGGTAGTGGGGAATATCGGCATTTCCTACAGTGGCGAGGTGGAACGGCTGACGGAAAAAGACTGGGTGGTTGCGGAAATCAGCAGCTTCCAGATGGAAAAGGCGAAGGAATTTCATCCTCACATCAGTGCGGTGCTGAATATTACGCCCGACCATCTGAATAGACATAAAACCATGGAAGTTTACATTGCCATGAAGGAAAGAGTCTTTGCAAAACAGACAGCAGAGGATTTCTGTATACTGAACCATGGCGATGAAACCTGCCGTAAAATGGCAGACAAAACAGCGGCAAAGGTATTTTTCTTCAGCTCTTCCGAAAAGCTGGAAGAGGGCATCTATCTGGATGGAGAAAATATCGAAGTGCGCTGGGAGGATATCAACGAAACCCTCATCAATGTGAATGACCTGCAGATTTTGGGCGTACACAACCATGAAAATGTTATGGCGGCAGCGGCGGCTGGCATTTGTGCCGGCGTTGCACTGGATACCATCAGAAGCGTGCTGAAAGCCTTTGCAGGGGTGGAACACAGAATCGAATATGTTGCCACAGTAGACGGCGTGGATTATTATAATGACTCTAAGGGTACCAATGTAGACGCATCCATCCGTGCGGTGCTGGCCATGAAAAAGCCTATCGTGCTGATCGGCGGCGGCTATGATAAGGGCGTTTCCTTTGATGAATGGACGCAGCTTTTCCCCGGCAGAGTGAAGCATCTGGTGCTGATTGGCGTAACGGCATCCAAGGTGCGTGCATCCGCTGAAAAATTCGGTTTCACGGCAATTTCCAATTGCGAAACCTTCCAAGAAGCCGTAGACCTGTGCAGAGCAAAGGCAGAACCCGGCGACTGTGTGCTGCTTTCTCCTGCCTGTGCAAGCTGGGGGATGTTTGATAACTATGAGCAGCGGGGCGATATGTTCAAGGAACAGGTAAGAGGCTATTTGAAATAAAACTCTCTGAATGAGGTGTGAAAATGGGTAAAAATCCTGGCAGACCGAAAAAGAAAACCGCAAAGCGGAAGTATATCAAGCCTTTGGGATATGATTTCACGGTCATGTTCATCGTGCTGACGCTGGTGCTTTTTGGCGTTGTCATGATTTTCAGCTCCAGCTATTATTATACGATGACCACGGAACGTTTCCACAACGATATGTTCTATTTCCTGAAGCGGCAAAGCCTTTGGGCGGCACTGGGCATCGCTGCTATGGTATTCTGTATGAATATCCCCTATACCTTCTGGAAACGCTTTGCATGGCTGGCTTATTGGATTTCCAATGGGTTTCTGGTGATGCTGCCCTTTTTTGGGACAGAGCTGGGCGGTCAGAAGCGTTGGCTGGGCATCGGTTCTTTGTCCTTTCAGCCTTCGGAATTTACGAAGATTGCGGTTATTTTATATCTTTCCGTCTATGTCATCGACCATCGGAAGGAATTGGGCAATTTGAAGGGCTTTGCAAAGGCCTGCGTCGTGTTGCTGGTGCCTGTGGCGCTGATTGCAGTGTCAAACTTTTCCTCTGCCCTGCTGGTAGGGCTGATGGGGGCAACGATCCTTTTTGTAGCCAGCCCCCGTGTATGGTATTTTGCGGCGGCTATCGCCGGGGCAGTACCCCTTTGTGCTATTGCGATCCTATTGCCACAGTTCAGATATCGATTAGGACGTATCCAGACTTGGCTGGACCCTTGGAGCGACCCGACAGGTGCAGGCTTCCAGACCATACAGTCCTTGTATGCGCTGGCCTCCGGTGGCTTATTTGGCCTTGGCTTGGGGCAGAGCCGACAAAAGACCTTCATCCCCGAAGCCTATAACGATATCATCTTTGCTATTATTTGCGAGGAATTGGGCATTGTGGGTGCGGCTTTGGCCATCCTGCTGTTTGCGGTGCTGATCTGGCGGGGTATCCGTATCGCCATAAATGCCAAGGATTCCTTTGGTATGCTGGTGGCTACAGGTATCACGGCGGTGATTGCCTTCCAGTCCATTATCAATATCGGCGTAGTTACCAATACCATTCCCAATACAGGTCAGCCCTTGCCCTTTATCAGCTACGGCGGTACATCACTGCTGTTTTTGATGGCGATGGTGGGAATCTTATTGAATATCTCCCGCTACCCAAAGGATAGAGAATGAGTACATAAAAAGAAAAACACGAAAAGCACTTTCTATTTAAAAAATCATAGGGGGTGCTTTTTCTCTTTTTCTTTCTCCGCTTTTCGATGTATACAAAATAATTGCTGAAATACCCTTGACAAAATTGGATGCATTGAATAAAATTTTGTGGTATAGAACACAATATAGCACTGTGAAAGACAGAGAAAAAGAGGAGTACACATCCAGAATTCTCAGAGAGAAGGGCTCACCGGCTGAAAGGCCCTTTGCAGGAAAGATGTGGAAGGTAGCTTTGGAGTTGTTTCGCTGAAGAATCCTTGCGTAAGCGAAAACGGGAGGTCCCGTTACAGACCGTAAAGTGTCCGTTCCCATGGGAACGGGAAATAAGGTGGTACCGCGAGCTTTCGTCCTTTTTTGGACGAAGGCTCTTTCTTTTTTCACGGTGAAATAAAAACATAGGAGGAAAATCACAATGAGAGAGTTGGCAAAGAATTTTGACCCCTCTGTTGTAGAAGAAAGACTCTACAACAAATGGATGGAAAAGAAATATTTCCATACAGAAGTAGATAAAACAAAAGAACCTTTTTGTATCGTTATGCCCCCCCCGAACATCACAGGTCAGCTCCACATGGGTCATGCCCTGGATAATACCATGCAGGATATCCTGATTCGTTGGAAAAGAATGTCCGGCTACAATGCCCTGTGGGTACCCGGTATCGACCATGCAAGTATTTCTACAGAACTGAAAGTCGTTCAGAAAATGGCTTCCGAAGGCCTGACAAAAGAAGACGTAGGTCGTGAAGGCTTCCTGGAACGGGCATGGGCATGGAAGGAAGAATACGGCGGCATTATCCTGAATCAGCTGCGTAAGCTGGGCTGCTCCTGTGACTGGGACCGTGTTCGTTTCACCATGGACGAAGGCTGTTCCGAAGCCGTTCTGGAAACCTTCTGCAAACTGTATGAAAAAGGCTATATTTACCGCGGCGAAAAGATCATCAACTGGTGTCCCGAATGTCAGACAACGATTTCTGATGCTGAGGTTGAACACGTTGATACAGCCGGTCATTTCTATCACATCAACTATCCTATCGTTGGTTCCGATGAAAAGCTGAGACTGGCAACCACAAGACCTGAAACCATGCTGGGCGATACAGCTGTTGCGGTGCATCCCGAAGATGAAAGATATCAGCACCTGATTGGCAAAACCTGTATCGTTCCTGTACTGAATAAGGAAGTACCTATCGTTGCTGATGCCTATGTAGACAGAGAATTTGGTACGGGTGTTGTAAAAATCACACCTGCCCATGACCCTAACGACTTTGAAGTTGGCGTAAGACATGATCTGCCTCGCATCTGTGTGATGAACGATGACGGCACCATGAATGAACTGGCTGGCAGATTTGCCGGTATGGACAGAATGGAAGCCAGAAAAGCCATTGTAAAACAGCTGGAAGAAGAAGGCTATCTGGTAGAGATCGAAGATATCAACCATGCCGTAGGCTGCCACGAAAGATGCCATACTGCCATCGAACCTATGATCAAACTGCAGTGGTTCGTTAAGATGGAAGAACTGGCAAAACCTGCCATGAAGGTTTATCAGGATCAGGAATTGAAATTCGTTCCTGACCGTTTCGGTAAGATTTATATGCACTGGCTGGAAAACATCCGCGACTGGTGTATTTCCCGTCAGCTTTGGTGGGGTCACAGAATTCCTGCATACTACTGTGATGACTGTGGTCATATCACAGTAGCCAAGGCAAACCCCGGCAAATGCGAAAAATGTGGTTCTGAAAACATCAGACAGGACGAAGATACACTGGATACTTGGTTCAGCTCTGCCCTGTGGCCTTTCTCCACACTGGGCTGGCCCCATGAAACAGAAGAACTGAAGCATTTCTATCCCACAAGCGTACTGGTAACAGGCTACGATATCATTTTCTTCTGGGTAATCAGAATGGTATTCTCCGGCATGGAACAGATGGGCGAAAAACCTTTCAGTGACGTATTGATCCATGGTTTGATCCGTGACGATCAGGGCCGGAAGTTCTCCAAATCTCTGGGCAACGGTATCGATCCTCTGGAGGTTATCAAAAACTATGGTGCTGACCCCCTGCGTCTGATGCTGATCACAGGCAACGCACCCGGTAACGATATGCGTTTCTATTGGGAAAGACTGGATAACTGCAGAAACTTCTGCAACAAGCTGTGGAATGCTTCTCGTTTCGTCATGATGAACATGGAAGAAGAAACAAGCACAAAACTGCTGATGCTGACTTCCGCAGATAAATGGATTTTGTCCAAGGTAAATACACTGGCAAAAGAAGTACAGGATAATTTGGATCATTATGAACTGGGTCTGGCGGCACAGAAGGTATATGATTTTATCTGGGATGAATACTGCGACTGGTATATCGAAATGGTGAAACCCCGTCTGTATAATAAAGAGGACAACACAAGAGAAGCGGCTTTGTGGACACTGAAACAGGTTCTCATCAATGCCCTGAAGCTGATGCATCCCTTCATGCCCTTCATTACAGAAGAACTGTTTATGCATATTCAGGATACAGAAGAAAGCATCATGATTTCTCAGTGGCCTGTTTATAAAGAAGAATGGAACTACAAAGAAAACGAAACAGAAATTGACGCCATCAAGGAAGCAGTAAGAAATATCCGTAACATCCGTGCGGAAATGAACGTTGCGCCTTCCAAGAAGGTACACGTTTACGTTGTTTCCGAAAGTGAGGAGGTTCGTTATATCTTTGAACACTCCAAGGTATTCTTCAAGACACTGGGACACGCCAGCGAAGTAACGGTACAGGAAGATAAAGCAGGTATTGGCGAAGATGCGGTATCTGTTGTGATCAAGGATGCTACCATCTATATGCCTCTGGCAGAATTGGTCGATTTCGCAAAGGAAATCGAACGTCTGGAAAAAGAACAGGCAAAACTGCAGAAGGAAGTAGAACGTGTAGAAAAGAAACTGGCAAATCAGGGCTTCGTTGCAAAGGCTCCTGCCCATGTCATTGAAGAAGAAAAAGCAAAAGAAGAAAAATATAAAGCAATGCTGGCACAGGTTGAAGAAAGACTGGCGCAGTTGAAGAAATAAGCAGATAAGCCCCTTCTGAGAAATCGGAGGGGGTTTTTCATATCAAAACGATTGACAAAAAAGGAAAAAGATGCTATTTTGTGTATATACACGATATGGAGGATGATATGAAATTTAAAAAAATCAATCAAAGCCAATGTCATTGTATCACGTTGAGAAGGGCAGCCAATGCCATCACGGAATATTACGATATGGCACTAAAAGAAGTAGGACTGACCACGAGCCAGTATTCCCTGTTGAAAAATTTGGGGCGACTGGAGATTGCCAGCACCAGCGAATTGGCAGAGCAGGTGAATCTGGATAGAAGCACGTTGGTGCGAAATTTGAAGCCGATGTTGGAAAAAGGGATGATCGTTGATCTGGCGAAGAAAAATGCAAGGAACCATCAATTTCAGGTTAGTGAAAGGGGGCTTGCGCTGTTGGAAGAAGCAAATCCCAGATGGCAGAAAGCGCAGGATGGGATCAAAGCATATCTGGGAGAAGAAAATGTGGAAATGCTTATGGAAATGCTTTACAGGCTACAGGAGTTAAACATGGAGTAAGTCAATTTTTATATAAATATTTATGCATTTACACACAGTAAAAAAGGAGGCAGAAGAGTGAGATACGAAAGCAGAGAATTGGAAGAAAAAAGTGTATTGGCAACGGCGGCGAAGATGTGTGCGGCTGCAAGAACGGCACCGAAAGCCAGAGGCATCGACCGTATCGAAACGCTGGTTTTGACAGGAGAAGAAAAAGATAAGCTGGCGGATAAGATGGAAGAAATTTTTGAAACCACCGGAGAGGCCAATGCCTTTTTCAAAAGAGATGCAGGAAATGTAAGAGTTTCCGAAGCAGTGGTACTGATCGGGACAAAAAAAGCATATTTGGGGCTGACATACTGCGGCTTCTGCGGCTTAGAAAACTGCGGCAACTGTTATCAGAAGGGCGGCAGCTGCGCCTTTGATTATGTGAATTTGGGGATCGCGTTATCCTCTGCAGCTGTGGCGGCCCAGATGGATTTTGTGGATAACCGCATCATGTTTTCTATCGGCAAGGCTTGGATGGATATGGAAGGGGACGATATTGTCTGGTTCGGCATTCCTTTGAGTGTGACAGGCAAAAGTAAATATTTTGACAGATAATTTTGAACAGACAGGAGGAAGAAAGTATGAAAAAGAATAGCGAAGTATTTGTATTTGGCAAAGATGTGGCAGTAACCCCCGCAGGGGAGGGGGTGGAAAGAAAAGTGCTGGGTTACAGCGAAAATATGATGATTTGTGAGATTAAAATGAAAAAAGGTGCAGTGATCCCCAGTCATGCCCATTCTCATGAGCAGTGTTCTACCATTGTTTCTGGCAAATGCACCTATACTGTTGGGGCGGAAACGAAAGAAGTACAGGCAGGGGACAGCGTTATGATTGCACCTGATGTGCCTCATGGCATCATTGCATTGGAAGACACCATGGTGATCGATGCCTTTGCACCCATGAGAGAGGACTTTATTTGATTTTATTGAATCACTTCTTACATAGGATAAAGACATAAGATAAAATGGAAAGGCAGCGGAACTGTTCCGCTGCCTTTTTTGGAGAATTTTTTTAATTTATTCGCATCAAGGGATAATTTCCAGCCTCTTATAATTTGGAGTCTTCATCAACATATAGAATAATGTCTTCAACTTTACATTGAAATAACAGGCAGTATTTATCTAGAGAACGCAAGGTAAAATTGTGATTGTTTCTCAGACGGGAAATTTCAGCGGGATTTAGGGCATAGTGATTTTCCAATTGATAAGTGGTAATCCCTCGTTCCTGCATCATTTTCCAAAAGGGTTCTAATGTAATCATATGGTTTTCCATCCTTCAAGATTTTGGAGAAGTATTTCTTTCAGAATATGTAATATCCTACATTTGTGCAAGTTATTTCTTTCGACAATTTCTGCTAGGATAGGGTTGTGTCACAGCCGGTGTATAATTGACTTACGACGGCCGAGAAAAAATTGACCCACG
>CAMBLO010000026.1 GCA_945868505.1 uncultured Clostridia bacterium
GTATTATAGTACATCTGTTTATAAATCGTGTCCACTTATTTAATATAGATCCAATCCAGAGTAAACGTGAACATATACTAGATGATTTACTAAACGATATTATTGATGAAATTGGATATCAAAAAAAGGATATGGTTTTTGCGGAGGAAGAAAAAAGGTTATTAATGCAATATGAAGAATTAATAAAGGGGGAATGTGAGGTTTCAAACCAAAAAAGCCGTATTGAACTAATTAGGAAAGAAATTGAAGAGATTGTGAAAAAGGATATGATATTTGATTTTTTTGCATGTCATATTTTAAAAATTATTGTATTTGAAGACAAAATACAAATTCACTTTGATATTTTTCCGGTTGTTGAAATGGATGTTATTGGGTCTGGGATAGAACAAGTTATTTCTTTTAAAAATGAAAATGAAATCTAAGAATTAACTGTTATATTTTGATTGATGAATCTGGGAAAAGAGGAATTTTATGAAAGCTGTTATTTATTGCAGAGTCAGTACTGAAGATGAAGTTCAAGTAAATGCATTGGAGATGCAAATTACTGAAGCAAGGGATGCAGTTCATAAAAATGGTTGGGAATTGGTTGATGAATATATTGATGAAGGAAAATCAGGAACAACTACAAAACGGCGTAAAGAGTACAATAGATTGATTGATGACTTGGAGATAGCAAAATTTGATGTGATTGTTGTTAAGTCTCAGGATAGACTCATGCGTTCGGCAAAGGATTGGTATGTTTTCATTGATAAATTAATAGCCAATAAGAAAAAATTATACTTTTATCTAGAAAAACAATTTTATAGTTTGGATGATACGCTAATTACTGGCATTAAGGCGATTTTGGCTGAAGAATATAGTCGTGACCTTTCTAAAAAGATGAATAACATGCATCGACACAGACAAGAGAATAAAGGAACAGTACTTTTGACTTCTAATACATGGGGATACGATAAAGTTAACAAAAACGTTGTTATTAATGAAAAGGAAGCGGAGATTGTTAGAGAAATTTTTAATTTGTATTTAGAAGGATTCGGTATTAGAAGAATTGCGAATAAGTTAAATAAAAAAGGAGTTCGTACGAGAAATGGAAACGAACTTTCAACATCAACAATTACAGCTATTCTTAAAAACCCATTGTTTAAAGGGACACAGATTATGAATAGATTTCATTACGATTTTAATACGAAACGAAGTGAAAAAATTCCAGAGTCTGAATGGATATATTATGAAAATGCCGTTCCGGCAATTGTTGATGCTACAATTTGGGATGCCGTGAACGAACGTATGAAACAAAAACATATAGTTAAAACACAAGAGAATAATATAACGGTAACATATGGTAAACATACAGGAAAGCATCCGCTGTCAGGGAAGATTTTTTGTGGAGAATGCGGCTCGGTTTACTGGTTAAGAAGCAGAGAAAAGAAAAACGGATATTCGCATTATTGGTATTGTTCAAAGTATTTCAAACATGGCAGAAAAACGAAAATAAGGGCAGATGGTACAGTTGAAAGTAGAGAACATGGGTGTGATAACATCAAACTGAAAACCTCGGAACTTGAAAAAATTATGGTAAATTTAATTCCAGAATCAGAATTAGATAAAGAAGGCCTTATGAACGCAGCAATTGAAATAACTCAAACACTCCGTCAAAACCAGATTGATACAATGGTGGCAGAATGGCAAATTTCGTTAAATAATATAAAAGAAAAACGTAAAAAATTAAATAAAATGATTGCACAAGGACTTCTAGAAAGCAATGTTGCAAAAAGAAAGGATAATAAACTTTTAGAAGAAGAGCTGGAGTTGGAAATCAAAATTGAAACTGGTATTTCATCGAATGACATTGCTGAAGTTGATAACAGATTTAATAATATTATCAAAGAGATACGACGATATGTTGAAACTGAACTTCCGGCGAAGTTTTTTTCCGAACATGTAAAACGTATTTTGGTGTCAAATGACAAAATTGAAATTGAATTTGATTATCTTCCCAAAAAAGAAATTGGGATTAAATATATTAATGACAAAAACTATGAATTCATTTTATAACGAAGAATCAAGGTTACATTTGCATATAAGACTGATATGTATTGAAATTTAAATTAATTTTGGTACAATAGTAATGTTATTTAACGAAATGGAAGGTGATTATATGGAACAAGGTGTATTTCAAATTGGACCAATTCGTCCACCCAGTGAAGCAAATAGCTTATTACTTCGTGTAACGGAAAACTGTCCATGGAACAAATGTCGTTTTTGTAAATTATACAAAAAGAACGATTTCCATATCCGACAAGTCGAAGATGTCAAAAAAGATATTGATACTATGGCAGAACTGCGTGACCGTATCTTAAGGCATTACAAAAACGACGAATGGGATATTGAATCTGTTAATAAAGAATATCAAACATTGACTTCGGATGACCAGCGCTGGTGTTACCAGATGGTATTCCGTTGGCTAACGGAAGGTGATAGCAATTCCATCTTCCTTCAGGATGCGAATACGATGTGTTTGCGTGTTGACTGGCTGACAGAAATTATTCGTTATGTACGTGTGAAGCTTCCGGAAATAAAGCGTGTAACATCTTATGGCAGAGCAAACACACTGGCGAAAATCAGCACGGAAGATTATAAGCGCCTCAAGGAAGCGGGTCTAGACCGTATACACTCTGGTTATGAATCTGGGTCCGATAAAGTGCTTGCACTTATTGAGAAAGGCTGTACACAGGAAGAACAGATTATAGGTGGCAGAAAAGTAAGAGATGCTGGCATTGAGTTATCTATTTATTTTATGCCTGGCGTTGGTGGTAGAGAACTATCTGATGACAATGCTATAGAAACAGCGAAAGTTATCAGTGCCGTTAATCCTAATTTTGTACGTCTGCGTACGTTTGTGCTGCGAACAGGCTCATTAATGGAAGAAGTTCGTGATTCTGGTCACTGGACAGAAGGTACTGATATCGAGAAGCTTTTGGAAATCCGAAAAATGATTTCTAGTATTGACTCTTCCAAAGTGAACGGTAAAATCACAAGTGACCATATCATTAATCTGCTTCAAGAAGTTAATGGGGATATGGATACGGATATTCCCTGGATGTTGGAGTACATTGACTCATTCTTGGCGTTACCTAAATTAGAACAGCGGAAATATCAGATGGCTCGTCGTATGGGATTCCCTCTGGACTGGAAACAGCTGTGGCGTATGCGCGAAAGCGACAGACTTATCATAGAGGATTTAGCCAAAAATATTGTTGATGAGCACGAGTGGGAGAAAAAGTTACATGTGTATATGGACCACTACATTTAAAGAATTACTAAATTACCGTTAGGTTCATTATGACAAAAAAGAGTAATATATATGAAGCTTCAGACTCCTATAATAAATAATAATACTGGATTATTGCCATGCAGAATAAAAAAATATGATGACATATTATAGATATATGGAAAGAGGCATACATTTATGAATAAATAAATGTCATTAGCCACTGTTAGAACTTGGCAAAAAATATCCAAGTATGGCTCCCTTGATTCAACTGATTCCAGACCAAAGGTAAAATACATGGTAGTATCGGACAATTACAGCTACATTTCATTGGAAGTCTTTGACCAATAATTATAGTTCGATATAGCCAAATCGTTTTTACTATTAATTACTATTTCGCATTGCTGCTTTCCCATTAAAGCGTTGTTTTAATGACCAAGAGAAATGCGACAGGTAACAGGATATTTTCTACAGAACGTTGAAAAAAATAATGCTTTCATCAGCTCTAATATGTTAATAATTTGGTTATTGGCGGTTTCTTCTGACTGGAAATGGCGTTGGACACAATAGGGTTGTTTCTATTGGGTTCTAACACTGATTTATAATCTCAATGTTGAAATCAGTAAAATAGCCTGTAAGATGATATTTGCTCTATTTTAAGTTAGTGAGATAAGTTTTGCAGTTAGGGGCTTAGAAAACTCAATTTGAAAGTTAACGATTTGAGGTAGTATTAATAATCAGGCTCAAGAACAACTTTTTGAATTTTTTGTAAGAGCCTGTATTTGAATTAATGTGAGTCGAAGCCTTGAATAACAAATTATATGAGATTAGTAAGTTTTGTATCTAAATTCGTTACATAAACAATTTGTTTTAGGATAATTGTAATATTATTTTTCTGATTATTAAGTAAAGTCATTTACAGCTGTTTAAAAATATATTATATTATACATAGCCAAAGAGTCGGAATGTAGCGATAGGTAAAATTTTGCATGCTCTATAAAAAATACGATTTCCATACCCGCCCTGTGGAAGATGTCAAAAAGGATATCGATACCATGGCAGAACTGCGCGATCGTATCCTGCAGTATAAAAAAGACGGTGAATGGGATATTACTGCCATCAATCAGGATTATCAGACCCTGACAACGGATGACCAGCGTTGGTGCTACCAGATGGTGTTCCGTTGGATGACAGAAGGTGACTGCAATTCTATTTTCCTGCAGGATGCCAATACCATGTGCCTGCGTGCCGACTGGCTGGCGGAAATTATCCGCTATGTGCGCGTAAAGCTGCCTGAAATCAAGCGTATCACATCCTATGGCAGAGCCAATACCTTGGCAAAGATCAGCCCTGAGGATTATAAAATGCTGAAGGAAGCAGGCTTAGACCGTATCCATTCCGGCTATGAATCTGGTTCTGATAAGGTGCTGGCTCTCATCGAAAAGGGCTGTACCCAGGAAGAACAGATCATCGGCGGCAGAAAGGTAAGAGAAGCAGGCATTGAGCTTTCCATCTATTTCATGCCCGGTGTGGGCGGGAAAGAGCTTTCCGATGATAATGCCATTGAAACAGCGAAGGTCATCAATGCGGTGAACCCCAATTTCGTTCGCCTGCGTACCTTCGTTCTGCGTACTGGCTCTCTGATGGAAGAAGTGCGGGATGCCGGTGGCTGGACAGAGGATACCGATATGAATAAGCTGCTGGAAATCCGCAAGCTTCTGGCGCATATCGACCCCACAAAGGCCAACGGCAGAATCACCAGTGACCATATCATCAACCTGCTGCAGGAGGTCAACGGCGATATGGATACAGACCTGCCCTGGATGCTGGAATATATCGATTCCTTCTTAGCACTGCCCGAACTGGAGCAGAGAAAATATCAGATGGCTCGCCGCATGGGTTTCCCTCTGGACTGGAAGCAGCTTTGGCGTATGCGTGAAAGCGACCAGCGCATCATTGAGGATCTGGCGAAAAATATCGTCGATGAAAATGAATGGGAAAAGAAACTTCATACCTATATGGATCACTATATTTAAGGAGGTGTTGTAGATGACAACAGAAACTCTTTTTACTGCGATCATCCCCGCGATACTGATTTTTTTCCTGGTATTCTTCAATATCCGTAAAATGCAGAAGCAGGCGAAGATCATGCGTATGGAAAAGGAAGGCAAATGCGGTAGCGGCTGTGCAGGCTGTGCCCATAGTGCCGGTTGCAATTCTCCTCAGAAAAAGGAAGAAGATTTGAAGAAATAAGAAAAACCTCAAACCGTTTGTATCTCGAATTGGTTTGAGGTTATTTTTTTGCTTATTCTGTTTCTTTCGTTTTTGCTTCATGTTCGTTCCGATACCGCGTCATTAGCCCGTGGAACAGCTCTTCGGCTGTGGGCGGAGTAAAGCTGATGGCATTGGCACCGGCTTCCACGGTTTTTCGGATGGTTTCCCGAGAGGGGCCGCCGGTAGCGATAATCGGCACATCGGGATAGCGTTCCCGAATGATACGAACCACTTCCGGTGTGCGGGCTGCGGCGGAAATATTCAAAATATTGGCACCTGCTTCTAAGCGGGCATCGATATCTGTGTTTTCATCCAATACGGTCACAACAATGGGAATATCTACAACACGAGCAATCTGTTCGATTACAGTATTGCTGGTAGGGGCATTCACAACAACTGCCATGGCTCCCAGCGCTTCCGCATCCTTTGCCAGCATAACGACACGGGCACCTGTGGTCGTACCGCCGCCAACGCCGCAGAATACGGGCAGGCTGGAAGTGGAAACGATGGCATCGGCGATGATCTGCTGGGGTGTAAAGGGGTAAACAGCCAGCACTGCATCTGCATTGCAGTTGCGGATGATCGCGATATCTGTGGAGAAGATGAGGGATTTGATGCGCCGTCCCATAATCACAATGCCGCTGGCAGCATAGATTTCATCGGGCATCGTTACAATATGGTGGCTTCTCAGCTTTGTTTGGACATGGGGGATTTTCTTCTCTCGCAGGACCTTTTTGTGATTCATAGGCAACACTTCCTTTCTTTTTTTGCAAATGCAGCATTTTTTGACATTATGTAACCTAATTATGTAACCATTATACGTTGTAGGAGAAGCGGTTGTCAAGTAGTTGGAATTTATTGGAAAAAATTTACGAGAATTGGTCGGACTTGACAGAAAAAAGGTTTGGATATAAACTACAAGAAGGCATATTTGTAATTTATTGTATTTTGGAGGAGGATGATTTTGGAAGCTTATATAGCTTTGGTGTGTTCTCTTTTGCTGAATGCCATCTTGCTGATACGCATGGGGAATAAGAAGGTGCGGGAACAGGAAAACCATGTAACAGAGGAAGAAATCCGTCAGATGGTAGATGCCGGCGGCGACAATGGCTCTATCGATGAAAACGAAAAGAAGATGATTAACAATATCTTCGAGCTGGGGAATATCTCCGTGGGGAATATCGCTACCCACCGAACAGATATCGTTGCGGTTCCTCTGGATGCGACACTGGAAGAGATCAAAAGTGTCATGGCGGAGGAAAAATATTCCCGTATCGTTGTTTATGATGATAATATCGATAATATCGTTGGCGTTTGTCATGTAAAGGATATGGTCAAATATATCCTTGCGGATGTCACCCGTGTGGAAGAAGGTCATTTCCATCTGGAAGATATCCTGATGCTGCCCTATTTCATCCCTTTTTCCAAAAAGGTGGACGAGCTGTTGCAGGAAATGCAGCTGGAAAAGGTACACATGGCTATCGTTATCGATGAATATGGCGGTACAGCCGGTATCGTCACCATGGAAGATATCATGGAAGAAATCTTTGGCAATATTTTCGATGAATACGATGTGGAAGAAGAAGAGGATATCACTTTGACGGAGGATGGGGTCTATCGCATCAACGGCACTACCGATCTGCAGGATGTGGAAGAGCAGTTGGGGATCACCTTCGAGGAAGAGGAAGATTATGATACCCTCGGTGGCTACCTCATTGGTCAGCTGGGGCGTATCCCCGAAGAAGATGAAGCCATCGAAATCGAGCTTTGCGGTTGGCTGTTCCAGATTGAGGGCATCGAAGAAAAACGTATTGATAAGGTTTTTGCTACAAAATTACCCGAGGAAACAAAAGAAGAAGCTTTCCTCGAGGAATGATTTATAATAAGGAGGAATGTTTTATGTTAAATGAAAAAGTTGTGGAACTGCTGAATGATCAGATCGTAAAGGAATTGTATTCCGCTTACCTGTATCTGGATTTCTCCAATTTCTATTCTGAAAAAGGTTTGGACGGCTTTGCCAACTGGTACCGTATTCAGGCGCAGGAAGAAAGAGACCATGCACTGCTGTTCTATGATTACCTGCACAACAACAGTGAAAAGGTAACACTGGGTGCCATCGATGCTCCCAGCGTGAAACTGGATGCACTGATGGATCCTCTGAAAGAAGGTCTGAAGCATGAAGAATATGTAACAGATCTGATCCATACCATCTACGCTGCTGCAAAGGATGTAAACGACTTCCGCACCATGCAGTTCCTGGATTGGTTTGTAAAAGAACAGGGCGAAGAAGAAAAGAATGCCAACGACCTCATCACAAAGATGGAACTGTTCGGCGGCGATCCTAAGAGCCTGTATATGCTGGATCAGGAACTGGGCGCAAGAGTATACGCAGCACCTTCTCTGGTTCTGTAATATTTTGTCAAAATCTGGTTCAATATGCTTTCGAAAAGACACGGTTTTTCCGTGTCTTTTTTTCACCAAAAAATTTGTCCATTCATACTCTGAAATAGAAAAGAACGAGAGGATGGATTCTTTATGCCCAATAACAATTGGTATGAAACAAGTGATGATATGATGATGCCCCTGCCTTTGATGGCAGAGCAGGCGGATGAAGCCGTAGATGAAAGAACCCTGACGGAGGAAATGGTGGATGATACTGCCCGCCGCCGTTTTCCCAGCATCACATTGCCCAATAATACCAATATCACTGTGATTCCCATTATCCCCGGTATCACCCTTTTTGGATATATCCGTTTTATGAACGCCAGCCCCGCCGAAACGAGGGTAGATATCTATGTCAATGGGCGGAAGGTTGCCTCCAATCTGCTGTACCGCAATTTTACGGAATATATGAAGGTCTTTCCCGGCTGGTACCGCATCGCTGTCTATGCCGCAGGCACGATCCGTAACCCCCTGACGGTAACGACCTTGCAGATAGAGGCCAACAGTATCACCACATTGGCAGTCATTGGTCTTTCCGGGGATATCTCTACTTTAGCCATCAATGACAGCCGCCGTTTCCTGAATCGGAACCGTGCTTATGTCCGCTTTGTGCAGCTTTCCCCCAATGCACCCACTATGGATGCCTACTGGGATGATTCTCTTGTTGTGTCAGAATTGAATTATCAGGATATCAGCCGCTATATGACCACCACCCCCGGCAGCCATAATCTGAAGATGCGGGATAGCCTTAGCGGGGCAAATCTGGTGGAACATCCCAATGTGAGGGTAGAGGGCGGTAAGGCCTATACCATTTATGTGGTGGGGGATATTACCGACAGAACAGGTCTGCAGGTTTTGATTCCTCTGGAAGGCAATACCTATTTGAATTTTGGAGAGTAAGCTTCGATAAATTCAATGGATTTTTTTCTAAAAAAACTATACGAAAGTTGAAATAATTGATATAATGTTCACAATGAAATTGAATCTGCTCGAAAAAATTTTTGAGAAGTACGATTGAAAAAGGAGAATCATCATGTTAAAAGGAAAAACCGTTGTTTTAGGTATAACAGGCAGTATCGCTGCTTATAAAATGGCAAATGTGGCAAGTATGCTGGTGAAAATGGGCGCAGATGTTCATGTGATTATGACACAGAATGCCTGCCAGTTCATCACACCTGTTACCTTTGAAACACTGACAGGCAATAAATGTATGGTAGATACCTTTGACCGCAATTTCCAGTTCCATGTAGCCCATGTTTCCATTGCGAAAAAGGCTGATGTGCTGCTGATTGCTCCTGCTTCTGCAAATGTGATTGGCAAACTGGCAAATGGCATTGCGGATGATATGCTGACAACAACAGCTATGGCTTGCACCTGCAAGACCATCATCGCTCCTGCTATGAATACCAATATGTACCATAATCCCATTCTGCAGGATAACCTGAGAAAACTGGAAGGCTATGGCTATGAAATCATCGCCCCTGAAAAAGGTCTGCTGGCTTGCAGAGATATCGGCGATGGCAAAATGCCCTCCGAAGACGTCCTGATTGGTCATATCGTCAGAGAAATCGCTTACGAAAAAGACCTTGCGGGCATGAAAGTGATCGTAACTGCAGGCCCTACCCAGGAAAGCGTTGACCCTGTTCGCTATATCACAAACCATTCTACAGGCAAAATGGGCTATGAACTGGCGAAGGCAGCTATGCTGCGCGGTGCGGAGGTCACACTGGTTAGCGGCGTTACAGCACTGGAAAGACCTATGTTCGTGGATTTCGTGCAGGTAAAAAGTGCAGGGGATATGTTCGAAGCTATGAAGGCTCGCTTCCTGGATAACGATATCATCATCAAAGCTGCGGCTGTTGCCGATTACAAGCCCAAAAATTATAATGATGAAAAAACAAAGAAAAAAGATGGCGATATGTCCATCGAACTGGACAGAACACAGGATATCCTGAAATATATGGGCGAACATCGCAGAGAAGGGCAGTTCTACTGCGGCTTCTCCATGGAAACACAGAATATGCTGGAAAATTCCCGTGTAAAGCTGGATAAGAAAAACATCGACATGGTGGTTGCAAATAACCTGAAAATTGCCGGCAGCGGCTTTGGTACAGATACCAACGTGGTAACCATGATTTCCAAGCAGGAAGAAATCGAACTGGAGCTGCTGACAAAAGAAGAAGTAGCCCATAAGATTTTGGATGAAATTTTGAAGTTGAAAGCCTTGAAAGGCTGATATGGAAATAGCATAATAAATAAAATGACCCCCGCGGGATTTCCTGCGGGGGTTTCTTGTGTTCTATATTACAGCTTTGCGATGACTGCGTCAGCAAATGCTTCTGTGGAAGCTGTGCCGCCCATATCCTGTGTCAGTGTTTTCCCTTCGGAAATGACTTCGGATACGGCTTTTTCGATGGCTGCCGCTGCTTTTGCTTCGCCCAGATGCGCCAGCATCAGGGAAGCGGAGAGGATGGCTGCTGTGGGGTTGATTTTATGCTGTCCTGCGATATCAGGGGCGGAACCGTGGATAGGTTCAAAAATGGCGCCGTCTACACCAATATTCGCACTGGGGGTCAGACCTAAGCCGCCTACCAGACCTGCACACAGGTCGGAAACGATATCACCGTAGAGGTTGGGGCAAACCAGTACATCATAATCTTCGGGATGCATCACCAGTCTCATACACATGGCATCTACGATGCTGTCGTTAAATTCAATCTGGGGATATTCCTTGGCAATCTGTCTTGCCACATCCAAAAACAGACCGTCTGTGCATTTCATGATATTTGCCTTATGTACGGCTGTGACTTTCTTTCTGCCTTCTCGTACAGCATATTCAAAAGCATAACGGCAGATGCGTTCACAGCCTTTTCTTGTGATAAGCTTGATGCTTTCTGCGGCATCTTCGCCTACCATGTGTTCGATGCCTGCGTAAAGGTCTTCTGTATTTTCACGGACGATCACCAAGTCGATGTTGTCGTATCTTGTGATAACGCCGGGATAGGTTTTTGCAGGACGCACGTTGGCATACAGGTCGAAGGTTTTACGCAGAGCAACGTTTACACTGCGAAAGCCTGTGCCAACGGGGGTGGTGATGGGGCCTTTCAAAGCAACGCCGTTTTTGCGGATGGATTCGATGACATGGTCGGGCAGGGGAGTGCCGTATTTTTCAATCATGGCTGCGCCTGCTTCCATTTCGTCCCACTGGATATCCACGCCAGTGGCTTCAACGACTCTTTTTGCTGCAGCAACGACTTCGGGGCCGCTGCCGTCACCGGGGATCAAAGTTACTTTATGTGCCATATTCATTACTTCCTTTCTTTTTTCTTGAGGGTTTCACCCTCAAACTCCCACTTAGGGGGTCACCCCCTAAGAACCCGATACTGCAGAAGCATGTATATGCTTCTGCGAATGGGGGTCAAGGGGAATCATTCCCCTTGCAGGGGGTTCGGGGGACGGCGTCCCACGATTATTTGCTTTCTTTTGTGTAGTTCAGTAAGCCGCCTGCCAGAAGAATGTCACACTGTCTTGCGGAAATGTTCAGTCTGGTGGGGATTTCTTCGCCTGTACGAACCAGTGTTACCATTACGTTCTGACCATCTACAGCGCCCTTGATCTGATCTGCTGCATATTTGATGATAAATTCATCCCCCAGCTTGATATTGTCATAATCCCATTCATTTACAAATACCAGAGGCAGGATACCGTTATTGATCAGGTTTGCCATGTGGATACGAGCAAAGGATTTAGCGATAACGCCTTTTACGCCCAGCTGCAGAGGAGCCAGTGCCGCATGTTCCCGGCTGCTGCCCTGACCATAGTTCTGACCTGCGATGATGAAGCCGCCGCCTGCTGCTTTTGCTCTTGCGGGGAATTCGGGGTCGCAGGGTGTCAGGCAGTAATCTGCCAGATAAGGCACGTTGGAACGGAAGGGCAGGAGCTTTGCGTTGGAGGGCATGATGTGGTCCGTGGTGATATTGTCCTCCACTTTGATGAGGGCTCCGCCTTTGATTTCCTTGGCAACCTTCGTATTTTTAGGGAAGGGCTGTATATTGGGGCCTCTTACCACTTTTACACATTCCCCTTCGGGAGCGGGAGGAATGATGAGGTTATCATTCACCATGAAATGCTCAGGCATGGAAACCAGAGGTGCTTCTCCCAAGGCATGAGGGTCTGTCAGCACGCCTGCCAATGCGCTGGCAACGGCGGTTTCTGGGCTGACGATATATACCTGTGCGGATTTTGTACCGCTTCTGCCTTCAAAGTTTCTGTTGATGGTACGCAGGGAAACAGCATTTGTGGCGGGAGCCTGACCCATACCGATACAAGGGCCGCAACCACATTCCAAAATTCTTGCACCGGCGGAAATGATATCTGCCAATGCGCCATTGGCAGCCAGCATATTCATCACCTGCTTGGAGCCGGGAGCGATAACAAGGCTGACATCGGGATGAACGGATTTACCTTTCAGCAGGGCAGCAACAGTCATCATATCTGTATAGGAAGAGTTTGTGCAGGAGCCGATGGCAACCTGATCTACCTTCAAGCCTGCGATATCCTTAACCTGCTTGATATTATCGGGGGAGTGGGGGCATGCCACCAGAGGAGCGATTTCATCCAGAGCAATAGTCACTTCTTCGTCGTATGTAGCATCTGCATCTGCGCTCAGTTCGATCCAGTCTGCTTCACGGCCCTGAGCTGCCAAAAATGCTTTTGTCACTTCATCAGAAGGGAATACGGAGGTGGTTGCGCCCAGTTCTGCGCCCATGTTTGTGATGGTGGCTCTCTGGGGAACGCTCAGGGATTTTACGCCTTCGCCTGCATATTCCATAACCTTGCCCACGCCGCCTTTTACAGACAGTCTGCGCAGGACTTCCAGAATCACGTCTTTTGCTGTTACCCAAGGGGAAAGCTTACCAGTCAGGTTGATTCTGCAAACCTTGGGCATTGCCAGATAATAAGCACCGCCGCCCATGGCCACAGCAACATCTAGACCGCCTGCGCCGATGGCAAGCATACCGATGCCGCCGCCTGTGGGAGTATGGCTGTCAGAGCCCAGCAGGGTTTTGCCGGGTTTGCCGAAGCGTTCCAGATGCACCTGATGGCAGATGCCGTTGCCGGGTTTGGAGAAATAGATGCCGTGTTTGCTGGCAACTGTCTGGATATATTTATGGTCATCTGCATTTTCGAAGCCTGTCTGCAGGGTATTGTGGTCGATATAAGCTACAGACTTTTCTGTTTTGACACGGGGAATGCCGATGGCTTCAAACTGTAAATATGCCATGGTACCTGTGGAGTCCTGTGTCAGTGTCTGATCAATCTTGATAGCGATTTCCTTACCAGCTACCATTTCGCCGCTTACCAGATGATTTTTGATGAGTTTTTCAGTAATATTCATTCCCATATTTTTTTCCTCCTGAGAAAAAATAATTTTTATCTAAAAGTATAATCAAAGTCTTTCTGCCAGTTCGGGGAGCAACTCTTTCAGTGCATCTTCCATTTCTTCTTCACTGATGAAGGTCATACGACCATCGCTGTACTGCTTGTCTACCCATTCCTTCAGGATAACAGTACGAGGGTCATTTTTATCCAGCTTTTCATCGCCTGTCAGCTTCAGTGTCTGGTTCAGCCAGTAAGCAACGCCTGCCAGACCGGAGTTTTTGTTCACTTCAACGCTCAGAGGGCGGTTCAGCAGCTTGCCTGTGTTGAAGATGTTATAGATTTCTTCATCCTTGGCAACACCATCGGCGTGGATGCCTGCTCTAGTTACGTTGAAATCTCTGCCTACGAAAGGTGTGCGAGGAGGAATCTTATATCCCAGTTCCTTTTCGTAATATTCAGCGATTTCAGTGATGACGGTGGTGTCCATGCCATCCAGTGTGCCTCTCAGGGAAGCATATTCCATAACCATGGCTTCCAGAGGGGTATTGCCTGTCCTCTCGCCAATGCCCAGCAGAGAGCAGTTGACAGAGGAACAGCCATACAGCCATGCAGTGGAAGCATTTACGACTGCCTTGTAGAAGTCGTTATGTCCATGCCATTCCAGCAGTTCACTGGGAATCTGGGCGAAGTGGTTGACACCATAGATGATACCGCCTACGGAACGGGGCAGAGTAGCACCGGGATAAGGCACGCCATAGCCCATGGTATCACAGAAACGGATTTTTACGGGAAGCTGGTATTTATCCATCAGTTTTTTCAGTTCTGTCGCAAAGGGAACAACGCAGCCGTAGAAGTCGGCTCTGGTGACGTCTTCAAAGTGGCAGCGGGGGGTGATACCCATATCCAACGCTGCTTCCACGATTTCCAGATAGCCCTCAATTGCTTGTTTTCTGGTTTTATGTAATTTATTGAAGATATGATAGTCGGAGCAGGAAACCAGAATGCCGCATTCAGGCATACCCATTTCCTTTACCAGCTTGAAATCTTCCTTTGTGGCTCTGATCCAGCCTGTGATTTCGGGAAATTCAAAGCCCAGTTCACGGCAGGCTTCGATGGCTCTGCGGTCGTTTTCGCTGTAAAGGAAAAATTCGCATTGTCTGATCTTGCCATTGGGGCCGCCCAGTCTGTGCATCATTTCATACAATGTTTTGATCTGTTTCACAGTATAAGGCGCGCGGGACTGCTGACCATCGCGGAAGGTGGTATCTGTCAGCCAGATTTCATCAGGTACATTCATGGGAACCTGACGATAGTTGAAGGTTACTTTGGGCACTTCATCATAGCTGTAGTTGTCGCGGTAAAGGTTAGGTTCGGGGATATCCTGCAGGCTGTACTTGTATCGTCTCAGTTCCAGCAGGTTGGTTTTGTCGTTATAAGTGATCAAAGTTATCACTCCTTCTATTGTAATTTGTTTGCTCCATAAGAACAATTGCTTTTGCTTTGCTCTTTATATTTATAGAATATATCAATAAAACGATCTTTTGTCAATAAAAACAATAAATTTTTTTAATCAATAATATTATTCTGTAAAAATCACTATAAACATTGATTTTTCAGCGTTTTTAATATTTTAATTAAATGTGGATATGTTTTAAAATCTATTGAATAATAGAATATATTAAAGTTAAATAGGGAAATTGATTCAAATAATTCATAGATAAATTAGAGGTGAAAAACTCATTTCAAATCATCCTATATTTTCCTTTTTTTGTCTTTATGGTATAATCCTTTTAAAAATTGCTTAGGAGGTCATCATGGAACAGAAAGAACTGAAAAGACTTCTGCAGATTACGCAGGAGATTTATGAGAAGAAAAACGAAGTAGATGCTACAGATATTTATAAAGCCGCAGGTATCACCGCCGCAGAAGCCAATGCGTTTATCCTGAAAGCAGAGGAAGAAAACCTTGCGGATGTAGTAGAGATCGATATGTGCTGCGGTGCGGATTATGTCATCAAAGGTCTGACAAAAAAGGGTTTGGCATTGATCGCAAACTAAAGAACAAAAGGAAAGATTGTTATTTCCGCCTATGATTGGTCAAGCATGAAATCAAGCAAGGGGCTCCGGGAGTGATAGCGTAGGGTTGTTTACTGAAAAGGAGGTTACTGGAGATGAAAAGGCGAAAAACGAATAGGGGATTCCTTGCCAGAGCGGTAATGGTGTTTATTGCCTGTATGCTGATTTTTTCTGGAACTGCATACCATTTCATGCAACTTGGTATACAGAGGGAAAAGGCTCGGGCGCAATATACGGCAAAAGCTGCTACCAGAAGAGTGGAAGCGCAGATCAAAAAATATCTTGTAGTATCTGATGTACTGAAAAATTTAGTCAAAAACGGATATGAAATAAGCAGCGAAGACTTTGGAATTATGTCCGAGCTTATGATGGATAGTGAAGGTGTAATAGAAGCAATTGAATATGCTCGGGATGGGATTATCTCAGATGTATATCCATTGGAAGGAAATGAGGGAGCTATTGGCCTGAATTTGCTGGAAAATCCGGCAAGAAAAAAAGAAGCTACTCTTGCTATGATAAGCGGGCAATATACCATTGCGGGACCTTTTGAATTGGCACAAGGAGGTATGGGGGCTCTTCTGCTCGATCCCATATATATTGCAGAAGAGAACGGAATGGAGAAATTCTGGGGCTTTTCTGTTTTAGTCTTGGACTGGGATGCTTTCCTCAAAGAAGTTCAGTTAGAAAAAATGGAGAGTTCCGGTTATCACTATCAACTCTGGCATGCAAGCCCTTCTACAGGAGAAAAAGCTATCATAGCTCAGTGCAGAGAGTTGAATATGAATCAGGCCCTTCAAGTCGTATGTGAAGTGCCTAATGATACCTGGTATTTTGAAATTATGCCTGAAATAGGATGGGTTAATGCAAGGCAAAAGATGATAGATATTTTGTGTATTTGTGCATTATCCCTGTTAATATCCTTTGGGTATTGGCAGTATGCTGTCGGGCGATATCAGGAAAGGATTTATAAAGAGGAACTTGAGAAAGCCGTAGCTGAGGCAAAATCTGCTAATGAAGCAAAGACCTGTTTCCTGTTTAATATGAGTCATGATATCCGTACGCCAATGAATGCCATTCTTGGTTTTGCTGATATTGCAGAGAATAGCATTTCAGATCAGGAAAAAGTACAGAATAGCCTTGACAAGATAAAGATTGCGGGCAGAGGATTATTAGACCTTATCAACAGGGTTCTAAATATATCGAAAATAGAAAGCGGCACGATGAAGCCGGTGATGGAAAGCGCAGATTTATATGATCTAAGCCGAACCATGGGGCTTCTTTTTGAGCAGTCCATGGCTGCGAAGGGGGTTCATTTTGAAATTGTAACAGAGATCCGGGAATCTCATGTGATATGTGACATACAGCATATACGGGAAATTTGCGTAAACCTTTTGTCAAATGCGCAGAAATTTACGCCTGAAGGAGGAAACGTAACTTTTGGCATCAGGCAGAAAGAAACCGACGGAGAACACTCTTGTGAGTATGAAATACTCATCCGAGATACGGGCATTGGTATGAGTGAAGAATTTCAGAAAGTCCAGTTTGAATTGTTCGAACGTGAGGAGTCAAAATGTGTTTCCAAAACGGAAGGCACCGGTCTTGGGCTTTCTATCGTCAAGCGGCTTGTAGATATACTTGACGGCGAGATTACATGTGCCAGTGAGAAAGGAAAAGGAACTGTATATACACTTACATTCCGGTTAGAAAAAGATGAGCATACGGCATCTTCTGAACAAGAAGCTTCTGTTATATATAAATGGTATGCTGATGATTTTGCCGGCAAGCATGTTCTTCTTGTTGAGGATAACGAACTAAATCAGGAGATTGCACTATTTTTTCTTCAAAATATGGGATTTCGGGTGGATACTGCAGAGGATGGATTGCAGGCCGTAGAGAAAATAAAAGCTTCTGTTGCAGATACCTATGATCTGGTTCTGATGGATGTGCAGATGCCGAATATGAACGGATATGAGGCAACGAGAGCAATACGTAATTTGGATAATAGCATACTGGCGGAAATACCAATCGTTGCCATGACTGCAAATGCATTTGAAGAAGATAAAAAAGATGCTCTGGCGGCTGGTATGAACGGACATATTGCAAAGCCTGTCGAGGTTCCAAAGCTGGTGGAGACATTAGCTGGGATACTAGATAAAAATTTACACTCTGCAGAGTGATTTATAAACAAAAAATAAAGAAAGAATTTATCTGTTGTAATGGGAATTACTATTTGCCATCGAAACAGATTATAGAAAAGGAAGAAAATCTTGTGGCGGTTTTTTTCGGGCTAAACCACATTACATAAAATGAAATCTGTGAAAAAATCTTTGTAAAACCATAAACTTCAAGGCCTTCTATGATAGAATAAAAATATCAGAGAAGGCCTAAAATTATGGCAGTAAGAACAAGTGAATATACCTCCTTATGGTGTATGATTTATTGTAATAACGATTTATAAAGTATATCTTTTTTAATATAGATTCAGTTTTGCGGTATATACGAAGTATGTCAAAACGTGTTATAATAAAAAATATTTGACACGCTGAAAGCGCTGTATTTTGAAAAAATTTTGCAGAATAGGATAAATCAACGATGTTTATCTGCTTGAGAAAAGAAAATACCGTGACTATTTTTGGCACTCCTTTTTAGGAGAAGCGGATAAGACGATAAGTACGGGGGAAATACCATGGATAAAGAAAAAATCAAAGAAGGCGTAAAAATGATACTGGAAGGAATCGGAGAAGATATCCAGCGGGAAGGACTTCTGGAAACGCCGGACAGGATCGCAAAAATGTATGAAGAGCTGGCGGCCGGTTATACGGACGATGCAGCCATACATTTGCAAAAAAGGTTTCATGTAGATCAAAATGATATGGTCATGGAGAAGGATATTCAGTTTTATTCCTTCTGTGAACATCATATGCTGCCTTTTTACGGAACGGCTGCGGTAGCCTATATTCCCAATGGAGAAGTGGTGGGGCTGAGCAAAATTGCCAGAACCCTTGAAGTTTTTGCCAAGCGTTTTCAGTTGCAGGAACGCCTGACTGCACAGGTGGCAGATGCTTTCATGGAGGAGCTGAAGCCCCAGGGGGTTATGGTTTTGATCGAAGCGGAACATATGTGTATGACGATGCGCGGGATTAAAAAACCGGGGACAAAAACAGTTACTGTGGTCACAAGAGGTGTGTTCGACGGCAATGAAAAATTGCAGAACAGCTTTTACCGTATGTTGGAGCGGAGGTAATGGGGCCGATGGAGAGAGTGAACCGAATCTGCAGTCATCCCCTTTGGAAGGAAAGTCTGAAAAAAATTCAGGAACTGGAGCAGGAACGCATTTTTTGCCGCCATACCATGGAGCATTTTTTGGATGTGGCGAGGATTGCCTATATTGAAACTCTGGAAAAAGATCTGCATATTTCAAAAGAGGTCATTTACGGGGCTGCCCTGCTGCATGATATTGGCAGACATCTGGAATATACCCAAGACATTCCCCATGAACAGGGGAGTTTTCAGATCGCAGAAGAAATTTTGAAAGAATGTGGATTTGAAAAAGAGGAACAGGAAGAAATCCTCTCAGCCATCCAAGGCCACAGAATGCAGGAAACCAGATTTGCCGATGACTTGGCGGGGATTATTTACCGTGCAGACAAGAAATCGAGAAACTGTGCGTTTTGCGCGGCGGTTCAGGAGTGTAACTGGGATAAAGAAAAGAAAAACCTTGTCATTACTGTTTAATAATATAGAAGCAGTATGCTGTTTCGTTTGATTTTGGAGGAGAACAATATGATGAAAATTGGGAATCGCATGTTTGATGTGGAAAATGACTGTTATATCATGGGGATTTTGAATGTTACGCCGGATTCTTTTTCCGATGGCGGTCAATGGAATGATTTGGAAAAGGCAAAAAAACATGTGGTGGATATGATAGAAGAAGGGGCTTCTATTATTGACGTAGGGGGCGAATCGACACGACCTGGGCACCAGCAGATCAGCATACAAGAGGAGATTGAGCGGGTGGTGCCTGTCATTGAAATGATTAAAAAGAATTTCGACATTCCCGTTTCCATTGACAGCTATAAAAGCCCTGTGGTGGAGGAAGCGTTAAAAGCAGGTGCAGATTTGGTAAATGATATCTGGGGGCTGAAATATGACCGAAAGGTGGCAGATCTGATTGCCCGCTATCAGGTGCCCTGCTGTCTGATGCATAATCGCGAGGCTGCGGTATATGATGATTTTCTGGAGGATATGTGTCGTGATCTGAAAGAATCTGTATCCATCGCAAAACAGGCAGGCGTTGCCGATCATCAGATCATTCTGGACCCGGGTGTCGGCTTTGGCAAGACTTACGAACATAACCTGATGGCAATCCATCATCTGGAACGTCTGGTAGATTTGGGCTATCCGGTACTTCTGGCAACTTCAAGAAAATCTGTCATTGGTCTGACCCTTGACCTGCCTACAGATCAGAGAGTGGAAGGAACGCTGGTAACAACTGTTTTGGGCGTGCAGAAAAAGGCTGCTTTTATCCGTGTGCATGATGTAAAGGAAAATATGAGAGCCATCCGCATGACTCAGGCGATTTTGAGAGAAGGCAGAAAAGAATGAAATCCACATTTTTTGATAAAATACAAATTAAAAATCTGGAGGTTTTTGCAAACCATGGAGTATTTCCCGAGGAGACCCGACTGGGACAGAAATTTCTGATTTCCCTTGTCATGTATCTGGATACCAGAAGGGCAGGGAAAGCCGATGATCTGGAAAAATCAGTGAATTATGGAGAAATCAGCAGTTTTATGACTGCCTATATGAAAGAGCATCCCTGTAAATTGATCGAGGCTGCGGCAGAAAATCTGGCAGAGGAATTGCTGCTGCGCTATCCCCTTTTGGAGGGCATCACTTTGGAAATCAAGAAGCCATGGGCACCCGTAGGGCTGCCCCTGGAAACAGTTTCCGTAGAGATCACAAGATTCTGGCACAAGGCTTATCTGGGGCTTGGCTCCAATATGGGCGATAAGAAGGGGTATCTGGATCAGGCGGTAAAAGCTCTGGATGAAGCCAGAGGGTGCCGGGTGGAAAAGGTGTCTTCTTATCTGGTGACGGAGCCCTATGGCGGCGTGGAGCAGGATGACTTTTTGAATGCCTGCCTGATTTTAAAGACATTTCTTCCCCCTCAGGAATTATTGGAGCGGCTGCATGAAATCGAGCAGGCTGCCCATAGAGAACGGGTGATCCGCTGGGGCCCTAGAACGTTGGATCTGGACATCCTGTTATATGATGATGAAATTTTGGAAACAGAGGATTTGGTGATTCCCCATGTAGAAATGCACCTGCGAGAATTTGTGCTGAAGCCCCTGTCTGAAATTGCACCCAACAAACGGCACCCCATATATCAAAAGACCATTGCCCAGCTGGCGGCAGAGGTATGTGGGCAGAAATAACGATGTATCAATGATAAAAGCGTTTTTGTTTGACTGCGTTGAAAAGACGTAAGAACAGGAACGCTTTTTTGATTGGAAGAGAAATATTGACAGATAAGTGTATTATTGCTATGATACACTTAAGAAGTGTACTGCGATAGTAATACAGTTGGAGGGGAGGGGATGCAAAGGTGCTGGATTTTAAGAAATTGGAATTGAACCCATCGGAACCGGTATATTTGCAGATCGTTTCCTTTGTGAAGCGGCAAATTTTCATTGGAACTGTAGAACAGGGAGAGTCCCTGCCTTCCCGCAGAGAAATGGCAGCACTTTTGAAGATCAATCCCAATACGGTGCAGAAGGCATTTCGCCTGTTGGAAGAAGAAGGGCTTGTGGTGACGCCGCCCAATGCTGTCAGTATCCTCCATTGGGATGAGGAAATCTACGCAGTCATCCAAAAGGAGTTGACAGCGGGGCTGGTAGTGGATTTTGTGGCACAGGCGAAAGCAAATGGACTGACCTTGGATATGGTGATGGAATTACTGAGGAATGAATGGGCAAAGGAGAATGAAAGATGAAGAATGTATTGAAATTAAGCAACTATCTCTTTTCATGGATGATGAAAAAAGGCGGGAAAGGAATTTTGTGTGGATGCATCGCCTTTGGGGGTATTATATTGTTTTTAAAGGTCAAAACAAATCCTGTAATGTCTGCAAAAACAGTTCTCTGTCCCAACGGTTTTCTTCGGCAAGCCCTATATAAGGATTTCTGTCTTCCGAAAGGGCATATTCATCCCGTTCTTTTTCCAGCAAAGGGTCGCCCCTGCGAATGGCTCTGCAGAATCGTTCCAGGCAGGTATTGCGGAGATATTCCGCATCTCCAAAGCAGACCTCCTCGAATTGTTGTGCCATGAAAGAAAGCAGTTCGCTGTCCGTCAGCAGGTCAAAGGATTCATTTTTATATTCGTAAAAGATATCCTGTAATTCTGTCAGTGTCTCTACATAGGTTTCTTGGGTGATGTATGCAGAATCGCAGAAGGCATCGATGAGGGCGGGTAGGATGCCTTCGCCGAATTCCAGCCGTTCCTGCTGCCGCAGAGCCGTTTTTCTTTCGGAAAGAAGGAGCTTTGCATCGGCTTCCGTCAGCATCAGCCCGAAGGCAGCAGTTTTGCTGTTGCAGTCCAATAAGCACGCCAGTTGTTTTTTTTCCTGTTCCAATTGTATCAATTCCATGAGATTTTCTTTCAAATCGATCCCCCCTTTTAGACGATATCAGGCAAACAGTCCTTTTCTAACCCCAGCCAAAGCTCTGCGGCAATATCCCCGACAGCATATCCCAGATATGCTTCCATGGCTGTATCCTTCGGGAAATATTGGGAAAGAAACCGCCGCAAAAGGGCGGTAAGCCTTTCTTGCAATGCCGCTTTCGACAGCCCGTTGAGCTTGGTTCGCAGGTTTTCATAATCCATGGGGTTGAAACGCTCTTTTTCCTCATGGAAATCCAGCAAGAGCAGGCAGAGCAGCTTTTTCAGCACATGATAGGGCAGGTTTAAAAACAGTTCTTCCCATTGGGGATGATGCTTGGAAAGGGTAGAACGGACAAATTCTTCGGAAAAACAACGCAAGAATCTCTGCTCTGTTTCAATACATTCCAGATATGCCGTGATTCGGTCAATGCCGCAAAGCGCTTCCAAAGGACGAAGCAAAGGATAATCCAATGTCAGGATATGCTCCTGCGGGGCAAACAGAGGGTCATACCAGCGGAAAAAAGCAGGAAAGCCCTGGGCGATGGTTTCCTCATAAGCCTGATTGCCATAGGAAGAGAATCGTTCCATCAGGGCGTTGTATCGCTCCGCAGTCTGCTTTGTTTTTCTTAGCACTGCTTCATACCCAAGGGCATAGGCATCGGTGGCAGAAAGCACTGATACAGGCAGGTCTGCAGAAGGATGTTCCGCCTCCTCTATGCAATAAATCACCGCTTCCATCAATTGCTGTGCCGTTTCGTAGGAAATGGAAGTGCTTTCGTTCCGCGTGTATTTTCTGGAAAGGCTTTCTACCATGGGTAAAAGCTCCGCCAGTGTGTATTCCATAGAATCCCTCCTTTTGCTGTTTGGAAGGTGATTATACTGCGGATGGAAGGGAAGAACAAGACTTGAAAAAATGACGATTTTGTGGTAATATAAATACAGAAAAAATCAAAAAAATCCGAATTTTTCATGTTTCCATGTCAGATTCGGATTTTTTCTTTCCTTTTGCAGAAATGGCCTTTCCTTGCCATTTGCAGATGCTTGTGCTATATTAGAAAATAAATTCTTTTCTGGAAAAGGGAAAAGAACAGATGGGAGAGATCAAAATGACGGAACGTTTTGAAGTGACTGTTCCCGTATCGGGGGGATATGAGGAACGTTATGTTTACATTTGTTTGCCGAAATCTTATTTCCATCAGGAGGAAAGAAGATTTCCTGTTTTATATATGTTCGATGGGCATAATGTGTTTTTCGATGAGGATGCCACTTATGGCAAATCCTGGGGGATGGAACGCTATATGGAACGCTCCCACACCCAGATGATTATTGTTGCGGTGGAATGTAGCCACGATCCTGATAATGGCAGATTGAAGGAATATGCACCTTTTTCCTTCCGCAATTCGGAAATTGGCGAGATCATTGGTACAGGAAAAATGACCATGGATTGGTTTGCCTATGAATTGAAGCCTTCTATTGATGAAAGCTTTCGTACCCTGCCCGACAGAGACCATACCTTTATCGCCGGCAGTTCCATGGGCGGGCTGATGAGCCTGTATGCTCTGATGCAGTATAATCATATTTATTCCCGTGCGGTGGCTCTGTCTCCCTCTTTGTGGACAGACCCCAGAAAAGTAAAAAATATGATTACCCGTGCCAAGCTGGATTCCCATACCATTTTGTATATGGATTATGGTTCTGAGGAATACAGAAACCACAAGGGGATTCGCCGCTTATACGGTGAAGTTTCTTCTATGCTGATACAGAAGGGCGTTATGCTGAACAGCCGTATCGTGCCCTATGGTGAGCATTGCGAAGCAAGCTGGGAACGGCAGATTCCATTTTTTATGCATACATTGTTATATCGCGGATAAATAAACATGATACAGAATACATACAAAAGAAGTGATAAAAGAACGGAGGTACCTATGAAGAATTTTGTATTTATTTCCCCTAATTTTCCTACAAACTACTGGAGATTTTGCCGTGAATTGAAAAATAACGGTCTGAATGTGTTGGGCATCGGCGACCAGCCCTATGATGAGCTGAGCAATGACCTGAAAAACAGCCTGAACGAATACTATAAGGTAAGCAGTCTGGAAAATGAGGATGAAGTTTACCGTGCAGTGGCTTTCTTCATTTTCAAATACGGACGCATCGACTGGCTGGAATCCAATAATGAATACTGGCTGGAAAGAGACGCCAAACTGCGGACAGATTTCAACATCACATCCGGTTTCCAGACCGCCGATATTCCCCGCATCAAGTATAAATCCCAAATGAAGCAATACTATAAAAAAGCAGGTCTGGCAGTGGCTCGCTATTACTTGGTAAAAGATTTGGAAGGCTGCAAAAAGTTCATCAAGAAAGTGGGCTATCCCGTTGTGGCAAAGCCTGATAATGGCGTTGGGGCATCCCACAACTTCAAGATTGAAAATGAGGAACAGTTGATTGATTTCTATGGGCAGAGACATGAAGGCGTCACATATATCATGGAAGAATTCGTAAACGGGCAGGTTTGCTCCTATGATGCCATCGTGGATTCCAAGGGGGACATCATGTTCGAAGCAGGCAATCTGACACCCGGCTCTATCATGGATATGGTAAATAAAAATGATGACTGTAAATTCTATATCCTGAAGGAACTGCCTGAAGATACGAAAAAAGCAGGCAGAGCAACGGTAAAACAATTCGGCGTAAAGAGCCGCTTCGTCCATCTGGAATTTTTCCGCCTGACACAGGATCAGAAGGGCCTGGGCAAGAAGGGCGATATCATGGGTCTGGAAGTCAATATGCGCCCCAGCGGCGGTTTCTCTCCCGATATGATCAACTTCGCCCACAGCACAGATGTTTACAAGATTTGGGCAGATATGATCGCCTTTGACAAATCCACAAAACCCGAAGGCGAACACAATTACTGTGCTTACATTGGTCGCAGGGATGGCAAGGATTATGTGATGGATCACGATGCTGTTATGGCAAAATACGGCGGGAACATCAAAATGGCAGAACGTTTGCCCGATGCCTTGTCTGCCGCCATGGGCAATCAGGTTTACATGGCAAATTTCCGGACAGAAGAAGAAATGAACGAGTATTTCGAAACAGTAACAGAACTGAAATAAATGACATAAAAAGAAGGACGGCATTATATTGTCGTCCTTCTTTTGTACAATTTTTTTCGATGCTGTTTTTTTATTTTTCTGTGCCGGATAATTCCCCGGCCCATTCGAACCCTTTTTTCGCAACCACTACAGCAATCATTTCGTTCAAAACAGCCGCAGCGGCGATGGTACCCTGAATGATCGCAGCACATTCAGGAGCAGGCCCCGCCAGAATGGAAACGGTGATCCCGGTAAATACCAGAGATACGCCGGAGTGGGGCAGCAGTGTAAATCCAAGATATTTCTGGACAGTGGGCTGCATCCCTGTCATCTTTGCACCAAAACGTGCCCCGAAATATTTGCCGCAAGCACGAACCACAATATAAATAAGGGTATAAAAACCTGCGCCCAGAATGGCATGATAATCAAGGGGTGCCCCAAGATTCAGGATGACGATAATCATGAAAATGCCCAGCAGCGGGTTGAAATCACGGATGATCTGTTCCAAACGTTCTTCAGAGACCATGTTGGAGAAGGTGGCGGAAAACGCCATGCCCATCAGCATGAAATTCAGAAGAGGGGAGGGCATCAGGTATGTGTTGCACAAATATCCCACAAAAGCTGTTACAACAACCATCACCATAAGGATGAGCAGTGTCTTACCCTTGGGTGCCTCTTTTTTCAGCAGCTTCCCTGCGGGAAAGCCTGTTACAAGGCCGATCAGCAAAGGCAGCAGAACCATTACGGGAATCATATACAAAGGCATCCCATCCCCGGAAATATGCCGTGCAACGACTGCTACGGTTGTGAAAAAGACTGCTACACCTACCATATCATCCAGTGCAGCCATGGGGATCAATGTTTTTGTCACAGCGCCTTTGGTCTGAAATTCCTGTACGATGGATAACGCAGGTGCCGGTGCCGTAGCAAGAGCGATACCGCCGAACATGAATGCCAGATAAAGAGGCACACCGGAAAAATAGAAAATGATGGAAAAAGCTGCAGACACCAGCACAAAAGTCCCAAGGGACTGTGTCAGTGTGGTAACGATCAGTGCTTTCCCGTATGCCTTCAGGCGTTTCCATACCAGTTCTGTACCGATCATGAAACCTACGGCACATTCCAATACATGAATGATCGTCTGATAATATGACGTGCCGATCAGTTCATTGGGCATCAGCTGAAAAGCATAGGGCCCCAGCAGCATCCCGGCGATCAGCCAGCCCAAAATAGCGGGCAGTCTCAGTTTGGAAACGAGTTTCCCGATAAAGAATGCGATCACGATCGCAAGCATCCAACGTAATATGAGTCCAATCATTGGTTTTTCCTCCTCGCAATGCCATATAGCATGAAATCTAAAATTTTCGGCAGATCTCTTTCATGGATATCCATTTTATCTGATAATGATATATTTCGGCAGTTTCGGCTGCTGAATGAGCTGTTGAACATATCCTGCAGCATGGTGAAATAGGACATAGCCTCTTCTTCGGTAATCCCTTCACGCAGCTCTATGGTATGTAGAACCTGCCGATAGAAGGCTTTGTTCAAAGCATCGAATTCTTTTTTCAAAGCAGAGATTTGGTCATACAATGCTTCCGGCGGCTGCAAAACTGCATCGAAAAAGATACGGGCTTCCATCTCATGTTCATTGAAAAACGCCATTCGCACCCGCATATATTTTTCCAGATCATTGCCGATCTCTGCTTCCTTTAAACAGTTTGTCAAAGACTGAAAACATTCTGCAACGCAGGAAAGATATAAAGCATCCTTATTTTTAAAATTATGATATAGCAATCCTTTTGGGATGCCTGCTTCACAAATGGCGTTCAGGGATGCCCCACGATATCCTTTTGAGCCAAATTCCTGCATAGCTCGATCCAGTATTTTTTTCTTTGTCAATTCTGTTTTTTCTGCCTTTTTCATGTTTATCCTCCATTATAGACCGACCAGTCTATTATGATACAAAGGAAAGGAATAGTCAATCTTATTTTCCCTTTCTCGAAGATTTTTTGGCAACATTCGTATAAAAAAACAGCATCGTCCACAAGCCTGTGAGCGATGCCATTTCTAGTCGTGTTGCTATTTATTTGTTATTTGATCCCATTTTATTGTGCTTGTGCATTTTATTTTGGGTCGATTCTCCATAAAATTTTGTCCCGCTTGAACTACACCCGAGGCAAATCCAGAGCCTTCAAAAGACGTCCTTTCCCTCGCCATCCCCTCACGTCCTCCTCACGCCCATTCGCCCCTGCGGGGGAGCAAAACACCGTGAAAGCTTCTCTGATTTCTCATTCAAGATTCATTCGAAATCGCCCCGAATCCATTGAAAACACTGGACTTTTTGCAGATAAAAAGCCAGAGGACGTGCGTGTGGGGTGGGGAGAAATTATGATGTGAATCTGAGAGGTCGAAATCGGAATCAGCTCAAAAAAAGAACCCAAGCAGCTCGATGTGAACTACTTGGGTTTTGGTTTTGATGTGAAATTGATGGTCCAAAATCTTGGGTAAAAAGGCCCAAAATTATTGGAACGAGAACATTTATTCCCACTCGATGGTTGCGGGCGGTTTAGAGGTGATATCGTAAACGATACGGTTTACGTGTTTCACTTCGTTGACGATACGGGTGGAAACCTTATCCAGCACATCATAGGGGATTCTAGCCCAATCGGCTGTCATAAAGTCTGTTGTTGTCACGCCGCGCAGAGCGATAGTGTAATCGTATGTTCTGAAATCGCCCATAACACCAACGGAACGAACATCGGTGATGACTGCGAAATACTGGTTGATGTCTCTGTCCAGACCGGCTTTTGCAATCTCTTCCCGGAAGATGGCATCGGCATCCTGCAAAATAGCAACTTTTTCTTCTGTTACTTCACCAATGACACGCACGCCTAAGCCGGGACCGGGGAAGGGCTGTCTCCATACCAGATATTCAGGCAGACCCAGTTCCAGACCCATCTGGCGGACTTCATCCTTGAACAGCAGGCGCAGGGGTTCGATCAGCTCTTCAAAATCAACAACGGAGGGCAGACCGCCTACGTTGTGGTGAGATTTGATGACTGCAGAATCGCCAAGGCCGCTTTCGATGATATCGGGATAGATGGTACCCTGTACCAGGAAATCTACCTTGCCGATTTTCTTTGCTTCATCTTCGAATACGCGGATAAATTCTTCACCGATCAGCTTTCGTTTCTGTTCAGGGTCTGTTACGCCTTTCAGCTTGCTCAGGAAACGTTCTTGGGCATTTGCTCTTACAAAATGGGAATCGAAATAGCCGTCGAAGATCTGTTCCACTTCGTCGCCTTCGTTTTTACGCATCAAGCCATGGTCAACGAATACACAGGTCAGCTGTTTGCCGATGGCCTTGGAAACCAGAGCAGCAACCACACTGGAGTCTACGCCGCCGGAAAGGGCGCAAAGTGCTTTGCCGTCGCCTACCTGTTCGCGGATGCGTTTGATCTGGTCCTCGATATAGTTTGTCATAGTCCAGTCGCCCTTGCAGCCGCAGACTTCAAAGAGGAAGTTGCGGATCATTTCAGAGCCTTTTGGTGTATGGTTTACTTCGGGATGGAACTGAACACCATAGAAGCCTTTTGCTTCACATTCGATGGCAGCCGCAGGGCAGGTGGGGGTTGTACCAATCACACGGAAGCCTTCGGGCAGTTTGGTTACATAGTCTGTGTGGCTCATCCAGCAGATTTCGTTGGCATCGATACCTTTCAGCAGTTTGCTTGTGGTATCAAATTTTACTTCTGCTTTGCCATATTCGCTCAGCTCCGCAGCATGACCAACCTTGCCGCCCAGTGTGTATGCCATCAACTGGCAGCCATAGCAGATGCCCAGCACAGGCACGCCCAGTTCAAACAGGGCAGGGTCTACCTTGGGAGAGGCTTCTTCATAAACGCTGTTGGGGCCGCCCGTGAAGATAATACCCTTTGGATTTTTTGCCTTGATTTCTTCCAAGGATTTTTTCCAGGGCATAATTTCACAGTATACATGGTGTTCTCTGACACGGCGTGCGATCAGCTGATTATACTGACCGCCGAAGTCCAGAATGAGGATCATTTCTTGATTCATCGTATCCCTCCATTAAATATCTTTTGTTTGAAAAATAGGAAAACCGTCGGTCAGGCCGACGGTCGTCTGTCATCTTTACTTTATTTATTTTATCATAGGCGCAGTGGATTGACAAGAGAAAACGGCGGATTCAAGAGTATTTTTCCATGGAAAAGGCTAAAATATTTCAGGAAAAAGTTATATTTTCATTTGTTAAAATAGCTCTTTCGCTTCTGTGAGGAAAAGGTTTTCTTGCGGATTTTTGAAAAAAAAGGTATACTGTATTTGATTATGTTCTTTGAATTAAAAGGAGGGAATATTTTGAGTTTCATCGAAAAAAGTTTCAAATTAAAGGAAAACAAAACAACCATGAAAACCGAGATTACGGCAGGCATAACTACCTTTATGACCATGGCGTACATTCTGGTAGTAAATCCCAGCATCTTGTCCATCACAGGTATGGATTATGGTGCATTGCTGACGGCAACTTGTATCGCATCTGCTCTGGGGACGTTCTTTATGGCGTTCTTTGCCAACTATCCTTTCGTTCTGGCTCCCGGCATGGGTCTGAACGCATACTTTGCTTATACCATCTGTGCCCAGTATGGGTATGGCTGGGAAGTGGCTTTGGCAGCTGTATTTATGGAAGGTATTATCTTTATCATTCTTTCCGCAGTCAATGTTCGTGAAGCCATCTTCAACGCTATCCCTGCAAACATGAAAAAAGCGGTCAGTGTTGGGATCGGTATGTTTATCGCCTTTATTGGTCTGCAGAATGCAGGTGTTATCGTAAACAATCCAGCTACCTGCGTAAGCCTTGGCAACGTAAGATCTGTATCTGTTGCGCTGGCGCTGATCGGCACGGTCATCACACTGGTGCTAGTCATCAGAAAGGTGAAAGGGGCACTGTTACTGGGTATCCTGATCACATGGCTGCTGGGTATCGTTTGCCAGCTGACAGGCATCTATGTCGTAGATATCGAAGCAGGAGCATATTCTTTGATCCCCACAGGCATCGTTTCTGCACCCCCCAGCATCATGCCCATCGCAGGCAAACTGAGTTTCTCAGGCATTTCTGTATTTGATTTTATCGTGGTCATCTTTGCGTTCCTGTTCGTTGACCTGTTTGATACACTGGGCACATTGATCGGTGTATCCACAAAAGCAGGCTTCTTGGATCAGGATGGCAAGCTGCCCAAGATCAAAGGTGCACTGTTTGCCGATGCCTTGGCAACAACCATCGGTGCAGTTTTGGGTACATCTACAGTAACTACATTTGTGGAATCTGCTTCCGGTGTTTCCGACGGCGGCAGAACTGGTCTGACTGCTTTGACAGCAGGTATCCTGTTCTTGGTAGCACTGATGTTCTCTCCCATCCTGACAACCATCCCTTCTTTTGCAACTACTCCTGCTTTGGTGGTCGTTGGTCTGATGATGGCGGAAAATGTGAGAGATATCAACTTTTCTGATTATACAGAAGGGTTCCCTGCTTTTATGACCATACTGATGATGATCGTATGCTACAGCATTTCTGAAGGTTTGGTATTCGGTGTACTCTCCTATGTACTGCTGAAAATATTCAGTGGCAGAAAGAGCGAATTGAACCCTGTGATCGTTATTATCGCCTTCCTGTTCTTCCTGAAGCTGATCCTCTCCTGATCTGACTGCTTGCATTTGAGGGGGAACGTGTTATAATGAGAGGAAACAAGCGAGGGATATCCCTTTGGGGTAAGAAAGGAAGTTTACTATGAAAAATCTTTTGGTTGCACAGTCCGGTGGCCCTTCCGCAGCCATCAATGCTACTCTGGTGGGCGTTGTGGAAAAAGGGCTTTCAGATAAAAATATCGGCAAAATCTATGGCGCAAAAAACGGCATCATGGGGATTTTGACGGATAAACTGATTGAACTGAACGACAAACTGGCAGACCCTGAAACACTGCAGCTTTTGTGTCAGACACCATCTTCTGCACTGGGTTCCTGCCGCATGAAGCTGTCCCATTGGGAGGAAAGTACTTTTGAATATGATAAGATCATCAAGATCTTCCGTAAGTATGATATCGGCTATTTCGTTTATATCGGCGGTAACGATTCCATGGATACCGTTCATAAACTGGCTGGATTCTGTGAACGGATGCATATTGATGACATCAAGATTATTGGTGCTCCCAAGACCATTGATAATGATTTGATGGAAACAGACCATTGTCCCGGTTTTGGTTCCGCGGCGAAATATGTGGCGACTACCATGTCTGAAATCTCCTGTGACTGTAATGTATACGCACAGCCCTCCATCACTATTGTTGAAATCATGGGCAGAGATGCCGGCTGGCTGACAGCGGCTTCCGCTTTGGGCAGACTGAATGGCGATACCGCTCCTGATCTGATCTATCTGTGTGAAAGACCCTTCTGCGTGGATCAGTTCCTGGATGATGTCAGAGAAAAAATGGCGGAAAAACATTCCATTATTATCGCAGTCAGCGAAGGTCTGAAAAACGAAGAGGGTGATTATGTTACAGATAGTTTGTCTGATCGGGCGGCTGATGCCTTCGGTCACAAGATTTTGGCTGGCGCATCCCGCTATTTGGAAGAAATCCTGCGTTTTGAAATTGGCTGTAAGGTAAGAAGCATCGAACTGAACGTAATGCAGCGCTGCGCTTCCCATGTTGCTTCCGCATCCGATATTTATGAAGCAAGAATGATTGGTGCTGCTGCTGCCGATTATGCAATTTCCGGCGGCACAGGCAAAATGGCCTGCCTGCGCAGAACTTCTACAAAGCCTTATCGCTTTGAAATCGATTTTGTAGAGATTGAAAAAATCGCAAATCAGGTAAAAACCGTACCGGATGCATGGATTAACGAAGCAGGCAACGATGTCACACAGGAAATGATCGATTATCTGCTCCCTCTTATTCAGGGGGAACTGCCCTGCACATATAAAAACGGTGTTCCTGTTCATCTGAGATTATATTGATATAGGAAAGAAAAATCCTGCTGACGGAATATATCTGTCCAACACAGCCTTAGGCCTTTGGTCTAAGGCTTTTTTATGGCTGGTATAAAAGTCATTTTTCCTGTCCATACTCTTTCCAAGAGGTGGTACTATGCGAAAAACGATAGCGTTGGCGGCGCTTTCCAGCTTTTTACTCTGTCTGCTGGCTGGGTATTATATTTCCCTGTGGATAGGGGAGAGGGACAAGCAGATGGCAGCGGGGGAAGAAAGTCTGAATGTTCTGCAAGCCCCAAAGGAGATCAATGCACAAACAAAGATGATATATCAGTATTTTTATACCAAAGACCGTGTGACAAAGGAGCAGATTGAACTGGCCCCTGATTTTTTGCAGGGCTTGAATCTGGAACAGCTGCAAAGCGTTTATAATGGCTGGCAGGTGGTTTTATTTTCTCCCGAACGGGTGATTTTACGCTGTAGCATTGATGGGATGAGCAGTGAATCCTTTATCCTTGGAGAGGATGAGGGATATCTGGCGGTCTTTTATGAGGATGGAAACAAAGCCATCCACTTGAGAGAGCGGACAGACCTACCTCTTTCCGCCTTGCCGGATGGAGAGGCAAAGCAAATACGAGAAGGATTGCGGGTCACTGGGGAGGAGAACCTGGCGAAGCTTTTGGCGGATTATATGAGCTGATTTTTTAGGAGGAATCAATCTAGTTGGTTTTGTATTGCAGTAAATACAATCTGTCATGACTTTTTGCTGGACATTTTCCATCCCACGTGCTATAATAGGCTCGTGAAAACTCCCCAATATTTTCACTAACTTTGTGGCACTTTTGCCACGTAAACCCAATAAGAAATACCTTCTCTTTTTGAAGAAGAGCAGCCATCGGCAGGCTGCTCTTTTTCGTTCTGCAAAAAATATGATTTTGTTGAAGAAACGAAGAAATTGACATGGTATCCATTCACAGATTATAATAGAAAAAATCAATCAATTTTGAAACAAGGTGGTGTAATTTATGCCAGAGCACATTGCATCGGGCTTATCAATGGCTGAGGATGATTTTCGTATTCAGTCCATATATAGTGATGAAACAAAACAATTCCGCTCTCCTGCAGAGCCTCTGTCCACCGATGAAGTGGAAATTTCCATTCGTGTGGGCAAGGGGACTTTTTCCGCAGTATTTCTCTGCACAGCAGAAAGGGAATATTTGATGGAGGAAGTGGAGGAAGACGGCATTTTCGAATATTTCAAAACGACTCTGCCCCCCACAAAAGAGAAAACAACCTATTATTTTCGCCTGCAAAATGGTGATGAGGTTGGATTCTATACAAAATATGGATATTTTACTGAATTCAAAAACGAAGGGGAATTTCAAATCATCCGCAATTACCAGACCCCCGATTGGGCGAAGGGGGCGGTTATGTATCAGATCTATCCCGACCGTTTCTGCAATGGTGACCCTTCCAATGATGTTAAAACCAATGAATATGTTTACCTGCAACGAATGGCGGAACAGGTGGAGGATTGGGATACCCTTCCCGCAGCCACTGATGTGAACCATTTTTATGGCGGAGATTTGCAGGGTGTCATCGACAAACTGGATTATTTGAAGGAACTGGGCATTGAAGTGATTTATTTCAACCCTATCTTTGTTTCCCCCAGCAACCATAAATATGATGCTCAGGATTATCACCATATCGACCCCCATTTGGGGAAGATTGCTGTAGATGGCGGCAAGGTGTTGGACAGCAATGCCACAACCAACGTGGGCGCAACCATGTATGCCACCAGAACCACCAGAGAAGAAAACCTGACTGCTTCGGACAAGCTTTTTGCGGAGCTGGTGGAAAAAGCCCATGAAAGAGGCATCCGTGTGCTTGTGGATGGTGTGTTCAATCATTGCGGTGCTTTCCACAAATGGATGGACAGAGACGGTTTTTATAAAGGAACAGAAAAGGGTGCTTATCAGTATCAGGACAGCCCTTATCATGATTATTTCTATTGGAACGAGGATGGCACCTATGAAGGCTGGTGGGGTTATGAAAACCATCCGAAGCTCAACGCTGAGGGCTGCGAAGAACTGAAAAAAGAAATTCTGGAAATTGGAAAAAAATGGGTGTCTGCGCCTTTTCATGTGGATGGGTGGCGGCTGGACGTAGCTGCCGACTTAGGGAAAACACCGGAATTCAATCATATATTTTGGGCGGAATTTCGGGATGTTATCAAAGGAGTTTCCCCGGATAAGTTTATCCTTGCAGAGCATTACGGCGAAGCCACAAGCTGGCTGCAGGGAGACCAATGGGATTCCATTATGAATTATGATGCTTTCATGGAGCCTGTCACATGGTTCCTGACGGGCGTTTCCAAGCACAGCACAGAAAAACGGGAGGATATGTATAACAATGCGGATGTGTTCTGGGGTACGATGATTTATCAGATGGGCAAGCTGCCCTCTCAGGCCATTGCCACAGCCATGAATGAGCTTTCCAACCACGACCATTCCCGTTTCCTGACCAGAACCAACCGCCGTATCGGCAGATTGGAAACAGATGGCTCCGCATCAGCCTCCGAAGGTATCGACTTTGCGGTGCTGCGGGAAGCAGTCCTTTTGCAGATGACTTGGATTGGTGCGCCTACAGTATATTATGGGGATGAAGCAGGCCTTGCAGGCTGGACAGATCCCGATAATCGCCGCACCTATCCCTGGGGAAAGGAAAATAAGGAATTGATTGCATTCCATCAAAAGGCAATCCATTTGAGAAAAGAAAATCCTGTTTTGCGCCATGGCTCCTTAAAGCAGCTTTATGGGGAATATGGCGTGATCGCCTATGGCCGTTTTGACAGAGAAAATAAATTCTTTGTGGCACTCAATAATACCGATGAGGGCAAGAGCATTTCCGTTCCCGTTTGGCAAATTGGCATGAAGGCAGAAGGTTCTCTGGAAAATTGCTTGATGACCAGTCGTGATGGGTTTACGGATTTTGGCTTCCAATGCCCTGTTAAAAATGGCTTTGCAGAGCTGACGCTGCCACCAAAGAGTGCGGTTGTATTAAAGGAAGTGGAATGAAATGAACATCCTTTTTGAAGATAAATATATTTTGGCTGCGGTAAAGCCCCAAGGGATGCCCTCTCAGGCGGATAAAACGGGGGATGCGGATTTGCTTTCTGAATTGGAAGCCTATGCAAAACAGCCCTTGGGCTTGCTGCACCGCTTGGACAGACCTGTGGGCGGCATCATGCTTTT
>CAMBLO010000027.1 GCA_945868505.1 uncultured Clostridia bacterium
TTAAGACACCGCCCTTTCACGGCGGTAACGCGGGTTCGAATCCCGCACGGATCATATGGCGCCATAGCCAAGTGGTAAGGCAAAGGTCTGCAACACCTCTATCCCCGGTTCAAATCCGGGTGGCGCCTCTGAAAGAGTCCTGATTTTGCAATAGCAAGATTGGGGCTTTTTTATTTCCAAAACTTGATACATGAATGGAATTTGAGAAAAGGCAAATTTTTTTGGGGGCTGTCTTCGGCTTTGCATTTTGTGTCGGAAAAAGAACGGCAAAAAGGATTGACGAAACCAAAAAACGGGAGTATACTTACAAATAGCAACAGAATATGGTGCCATAGCCAAGTGGTAAGGCAAAGGTCTGCAACACCTCTATCCCCGGTTCAAATCCGGGTGGCACCTTTTTTTGAGAACGCTTTTCGGCGTTCTTTTTTTATTTGCAAAATTGTCCTGTCAAGAACATTTAGACAAATATCGAAATGTTCTTGACAGGATGAAACGGAAATGCTATCATTTAGACAAACATCTAAATGATGAAGGGGGAAGAGCATGAGTTTGCAGGAAACGCTGAAAGCCATCAGCGACCCCAGCCGCAGAGAAATTTTAGATATATTGAAGGATGGGCAGAAAACAGCAGGAGAGATCGGCGCACATTTCGATGCCACAGGTGCTACCATTTCCCATCATCTATCTATTTTGAAGCAGGCGGGGCTGATTTCTGATGAGAAAAAAGGAAAATATATTTATTATGAGTTGAATATGTCCGTATTTGAGGAAATTTTGAGCTGGATCACAGCTTTGACTGGAGGGAAAGAAAGATGAAAGGCAAGGGAAAACGAATCGCAATGGTGATTTTCAGTATATTGCCGCTGCTGATGGTGTTGTCAGTTTATAGTAAATTGCCGGAGCTGGTGCCGCTGCAGTGGAACGCAGGGGGTGTCAGCCGCTACGGGAAAAAATGGGAGCTGTTCATGGTGGCTGGGCTGAATCTGCTTTTTGGCATCTTAATGCCCCTGTTTGCAAAAATAGACCCGAAAAGAAAAAACTACAAGCGATTTGAGAAAACCTATGACTGGCTCATTTTGGGGCTGTTGGTCTTTTTAACGATATTGACGGGACTGACTTTGGTAGAGAGCCTTTATCCCAATACCATGAATATTCCCAAGGCGGTTTGCTGCATGGTTGCAATGCTGTTTATTTTTATCGGCAACATGATGCCAAAGGTAAAGCAGAATTTTTTCACGGGGGTAAAAACACCATGGGCATTGAGCAATGATGTGGTTTGGAACAAAACCCAGCGACTGGGCGGCAAAGCCTTCTTCTTTGGCGGTTTCCTGATTTTGATTGCTACCTTTGCTGTAGGGGAAAATATCATGAAAGGCATTGTGATTGCGATAACAGCTTTTATCTGCCTGGTGCCGACGGTGATGAGCTATGTATGGTATCAGCAGGAAATGCGAAAAAGTGAAGAATGATGGATAGAAATGTACCTCGGATCATGGGATTTGAGGTATATTTGCTGTATAAAGTATACAAAAATCATGCATTCCTGAGCAAGTTTACGAAAATGCTTTTTTGCCTTTCCTTCCTTGCCTTTATGAGATATACTAAAATTGGTTAAATATTGGTATTTGCTATGCTGATATTATTTGGAAAAAGGGCATGAGGTGTTTCTTTTCAGTCTGGAAAAGACGGTCGACCTCTTGCGGCAGGCTAGTTTCTCGGCACCTTTGGTGTCATGGGTGACGATGCAGAACTGCTGCGAAGCCCGTGAATGGAAAGGAGAAAAGATATGCTGAAGGAAAAAAAGACTTTTGTCATCGGTCATAAGAACCCCGATACAGATTCCATCTGTTCTGCCATCGCCTATGCGGCGCTGAAAAACAAAACAGAGGAAGGTTCTTTTGTGGCAAAAAGAGCCGGTGAAGTGAATAATGAAACAAAATATGTACTGGACTTTTTTGGTGTGGAAACCCCTGAATTCATCTCCCATGTGGGCACACAGGTAAAGGACGTTACCATCAAGCCTACACCCGTGCTGACTGCGGATATTTCCATCAAGAATGCATGGAATACCATGAGAGATTTGCAGGAATCCACCATGCCTGTAGTGGATGAAGGCAGACTGGAAGGCATTATTTCTGTCAAGGATATTGCCACAGCAAATATGGATATTTACGAAACACGCATCCTTGCCATGTCCCATACAAAATATACCAATGTACTGGATGCCATCGATGGTACGATGATCGTAGGCGACCCCAACGAGGAAATTACAAAGGGCAAGATCCTTATCGGTGCAGCAAACCCTGATCTGCTGGAAAACTATGTGGAGGACGGCGATATGCTGCTGACAGGGAACCGTTTCGAAAATCAGCTTTGTGGCATCGAAATGAACGCAGGCTGTATCATCGTTTGTACCGGTTCGCCTATTTCCAAAACCATCCAGAAACTGGCAAAGGAAAACAACTGCAAAGTCATCAGCACACCCCATGATACTTACATGGTAGCAAGACTGATTTCTCAGAGTGCGCCTGTGCGTTATTTTATGAAAAAAGATAATCTGATCACATTCAGCAGCGAAGATTTTATCACAGATATCAGAGAAACACTGGCGAAGATCCGCCACAGAGATTTCCCTGTTCTGGACAGAGAGGGCAACTATTGCGGTATGCTTTCCAGACGTTCCCTGTTGAGCATGGATAATAAAAAGATCATTATGGTAGACCATAATGAAAAATCTCAGGCGGTAGACGGCATTGACGAAGCAGAAATCATGGAGATCATCGACCACCATAGACTGGGCAGCCTGGAAACCACCATGCCCGTATATTTCCGCAACCAGCCTGTAGGCTGCACCGCTACCATCGTTTACGATTTGTATCAGGAAAACAACGTGGAAGTGGAACCTAAGATTGCAGGACTGCTCTGTTCCGCAATTCTGTCTGATACGCTGATGTTTCGTTCTCCCACTTGCACAGCAAAGGATAAAAAAGCAGCGGAAGAACTGGCAGCCATTGCAGGCGTTGAAATTCAGGATCATGCGGAAAAAATGTTCCGCGCCGGCAGCAGTCTGGCAGATAAAACACCGGAAGAAATTTTCTATCAGGACTTCAAGAAATTCAGCGGTCATGGCAAAAACTTCGGCGCAGGCCAGATCTCTTCTATGGATAAAACAGAACTGGAACAGCTTCGTCCCAAAATCGCAGCGTATATGGAAGGGGCTGTCAAGGAAGGGGAAATGTTGTTCTTCCTGCTGACAAATATCCTGACAGAATCCTCCGATCTGGTGTTCGTTGGCGAAGGTGCCAAGGAACTGGTGGAAATCGCCTTTGGCCCTGGGGAAGAAAATTGGGTACATGTGCCTGGTATGGTTTCCAGAAAGAAACAGTTTGTGCCCAGTGTACTGCATGCACTGCAGCAGTAAGATCGAGGGGATTCCATGAAAAATTATAAGATCGTCCTGGCTTATGACGGTACACGCTACAACGGTTGGCAAAAGCAGGGCAATACAGACAATACCATACAGGAAAAACTGGAACGCATCCTGAAAGAACTCTGCGGGCAGGAAACGGAGGTTTTCGGTTCCGGCAGAACGGATGCGGGTACCCATGCTACGGGGCAGGTCATGAATTTCCGTATGGACTGGAAGGGAACGGCGGAAGAGTTGCTGGATGCCTTCAATGAAAGACTGCCCGAGGATATCGCAGGTCTTTCCATTGAGGAGATGCAGCCTAGGTTCCACAGCAGACTCAGTGCCAAGGCGAAGCACTATTCCTATACCATCTGGAAAAGCAAGCGTTCTCCTGTATTTGAACGGAAATATGTGTTTCGCTGCGAAGAAGATTTAGATATTGCGGCTATGAAGCAGGCGGCAGCAGCCTTTATTGGCGAGCATGATTTTAAAAGCTTTTGTGCCAATAAACGGATGAAAAAATCCACAGTGCGAACTATTTATAATATTTGTTTCGAAGAAACGGAAAATAAACTGACACTGCATTTTTACGGCAATGGCTTCCTTTACCAGATGGTGCGCATCCTGACGGGCACCATCATCGAAGTTGGGGAAGGCAAGCGAAAAGCGGCCGAAATGGAGGCTATCCTGCAGGCGGAAAGCAGAGAAGCGGCAGGCTTCACAGCTCCCAGCCGTGGTCTGTTCCTGCGGGAAGTGTTTTATGAAGAATGGGAAGGCAGGGAAGAAAAATGATTCGAGTTTCCGAACTGAAACTGCCTATCGAAGGCAACCAAAAGGCGTTGGAAAAGAAGCTGGCGAAGGCTTTGCGCGTTCCCGTGGAGGAAATCAATGGCTATCGCATTTTCAAACGTTCTTTGGATGCCAGAAAAAAAGACAACATTCATTATGCCTATGTGGTGGATGTGAAAGTAAAGAATGAAAAGAAGATTTTAGAGAAAAATCGGGATAAAAATATCTCGAAAACTCCTGATTTGGTTTATCGCATGATGCAGGGGCAGACCATGCCCGAAAAACGGCCTGTTGTGGTGGGCTTTGGCCCTGCGGGGATGTTTGCGGGTCTGGTGCTGGCGGAAATGGGGCTGCGTCCTATTGTTCTGGAACGAGGCGGCGATGTAGACAGCCGCAAGGAAGCTGTTGACCGCTTCTGGAACACAGGTAAGCTGGACACGGAAAACAACGTGCAGTTTGGCGAAGGTGGTGCAGGCACTTTTTCCGATGGCAAGCTGACCACCCGTATCAAAGACCCTCGTTGCCGCAAGGTGCTGGAGGAAATGGTGGATGCCGGTGCGCCGGAGGAAATTCTCTATGATGCGAAACCCCATATCGGTACGGATTTGCTCCGTGGAGTGGTGAAGCAGATTCGGGAAAAAATCATTTCTCTGGGCGGGGAAGTGCGTTTCTTTGCGAAGGTGACAGGCTTTCAATGGAACGGCAGTCAAATCAAGGCAGTTCTCATGCAAAATGGCGAAAGGATCGAAACGGACGATGTGGTGCTGGCCTTGGGGCATAGCGCCAGGGATACCTTTGAGCTGCTTCATGCAGAAAAATTTGCACTGGAACAGAAGCCCTTTGCCATGGGCGTGCGTATCGAGCATCCCCAGAAAATGGTGGACGAAGCCCAGTATGGAGAGGCGGCCCACAAGCTGCCTGCGGCGGATTATCGCTTGACCTACACCACCTCCAAGGGCAGAGGGGTCTATACCTTTTGTATGTGCCCCGGAGGCTATGTGGTGGCGGCAGCCTCCGAAGAGGGAAGATTGGCGGTCAATGGCATGAGCGAACACGCCCGTGACGGCAAAAACGCCAATTCCGCACTGCTGGTGCAGGTATTCCCCGAGGATTTCGGCAGTGACCATCCCTTGGCGGGAATGTATTTCCAAAGAGAATTGGAGGAAAAGGCATTCCAGATGGGAGGCAGCGATTATACTGCCCCGGTGCAGCGGGTGGGCAGTTTCCTGGAAAGGGGGACTGTATCTGCGTCGGAGGTAGAAGCTACCTATCGTCCTGCGGTCAAGGAAAGTGATATGGATGAAATTTTCCCTCCCTTTATGACGGAAGCGTTGCGGGAAGCTCTGCCTGCCATGGGCAGGAAATTGAAGGGCTTCGATCGGGAGGATGCCCTACTGACGGCGGTGGAAAGTCGCAGTTCTTCTCCCATCCGCATCCTGCGGGATGAAACAGCCATGAGCTTGCAAAAAGCGGGCGTTTACCCTGCGGGGGAAGGGGCCGGATATGCCGGTGGCATTGTTTCTGCAGCGGTGGATGGCATTTATGTGGCGGAAAAAATCGCTGAAAAATATGGCTGGACAAAATAAAAAGAGCCCAAAGGGCTCTTTTTTGCTGCGTTTATTCTGCTGTTAGGATAACGGATGCGCCTGTTTTTGCATCGGTGGTATATCCAAAGGTAAAGCCATCCCCTTCGCCCAGGCTGTTGATAATCTTGCCTGCGGCAGATTCGGGATCAAATTGAAATGCCTGGATGCTGCCATCGGGCAGGGTCACTTCTACCGTATGGGAATCGGAGAGGCCGTTGAACACAGCCGTGATGGTTTCATCGGGTGTTGCGGTGCTGGTTTCACTGCCATTTTCGTCAGGGGTATCCTCTTTGATTTGTTTCATGGAAGAAACGCTGCAAAGATACAGAGGATTTTCAATTCCCTCAGAGAATGTGTTTCGGATCAATGCAACGTCCCATGCGGCGATCATTTCTTCCTCGGGACCGATGGACCAAAGCTCTGCCACCAGTGTATAGCCTTCCTTTGTTTCTTCAACATTGGTCAGCCTTGTTTCAGAAAGGCCGATATCCCCACGGGAAAGGAAGTAGGCATCTTCATCTGGATCATAGGAAACATTACCCTTCATAATAGAGGGCAAATCCATCAGACCATCGTATGCGCTGAACAATGCAATGGCGTGTTCTTCCATGACTGCCTTGGGAACCTTCAGCTGATAGGTATCGGGAACTTCTTCTACCTGTTCATGCTCCAGACCATAGCCTCCTGCAAAGTAGTAGAGGGCAGTCCAGAAGAAATCGGGGTCTTGGGGATCATATTCCATATCGTTTTCCAGCATACACCTTGCCAGGGCATCAATGGGAGCTTCCATGGAAGCAACGACTTCTTCTGCGGAGGGGGCGGGAGGGACTTCCTCTTTGCCGCCGCAGGCGGCCAGCCCCAGTGCCATGGTGCAGGCAAGGAAAAGTGCAAGTAATTTTTTCATTTTATATTCCTCCTTTTCGGTTGAATCCTTTTTTATGATGGATTTCTTCTTTCTAACAGTATAACTTATCTTTTTGAATAATCCATAACAAAAATCTTTCAAAATTATAAAGATTGGGTCTTTTTTCGCGCACAAAGACAATGGCAGACCGCATAATATGGGAAAAAGGCTTTACCGCAGGCGAAAAAAATGCTATAATCAGTCGATAATGCCTTTCTATGCGCAAAAGAAAGGCGGCTTCCGATCAGTCATTTCAAAGGAAAGGAAGGTTTACAGGCAATTCAAGCGCCAGAGCCGCAGATCGGGCGGCTGACGAGGCAGGAGTTTATCGAACATTCGGCGGATGCTCCTCGCCCTTTCGTTCAGGGACGCAGGCCTTTTTACAAAACGGAGCGGCCAACGCTCCCGACAAAAGAAAGGCAACGGACGAATAAATTTTGGGAGGTAAAAATTATGTGCGGAATCGTAGGATATATTGGTAATGACCAGGCTATTCCCGTATTGTTGAACGGCCTGTCCAAACTGGAATACCGTGGATATGACTCTGCAGGTATTTCTGTATATGAAGATGGTATCCGTACCATCAAGGTAAAAGGCAGACTTTCAGGTCTGGCGGAAAAGCTGAAAAAGGAAGAACAGAAATCTTCCCATATCGGCATCGGCCACACCCGTTGGGCGACCCATGGGGAACCCAGCGAAACAAACAGCCATCCCCACAACAGCCAGAATGGTAAAATTTCCGTGGTACACAATGGTATCATCGAAAACTATCTGGAATTGAAGGAAATGCTGAAAAAGGAAGGCTATCACTTTAAATCTGAAACAGATACAGAAGTGGTAGCCCATCTGTATGAATATCTGTATGACGGGGACATGATCTCCACCACAAGAAAGCTTCTGGAAAAGATTCGCGGTGCTTATGCTTTGGGCATCATGTGCAGTGAACATCCCGATACCCTGGTGGCAGTGAGAAAGGGCAGCCCTTTGCTGGTTGGTCTGGGAAAAGGCGAAAACTATATCGCTTCCGATATTCCCGCTCTGCTGGAATATACAAGAGATTATTATCTGCTGGAAGAAAATGAGATCGCAGTGCTGAAAAATGACGGCGTAAAGCTGTATGCCATGGACGGCAGCGAGATCAAAAAAGAAGTTTACCATGTGACATGGGATATTGATGCAGCGGAAAAAGGCGGCTATGATTACTTCATGATGAAGGAAATCATGGAACAGCCCGAAGCCCTGAAAAAGACCATCCAGCCCCGCATGACGGAAACAGATATCAAGCTGGATGAAATTTCCCTGACAGAAGAAGAGATCAAGAATTGTGGACGCATCCATATCGTTGCCTGCGGCAGTGCTATGCACGCCGGTATCGTGGGCAGATATGTGATTGAAGAAACCTGCCGTATCCCCGTAGAGGTGGATATCGCTTCTGAATTCAGATACAGAAACCCTATTCTGAACAAAGGGGAGCTTTGCATCATCATCAGCCAGAGCGGCGAAACTGCTGATACACTGGCTGCCCTGAGAGAAGCAAAGAAACAGGGCGTAAAGGTTCTGGCTATCGTAAACGTGGTAGGCAGCTCCATCGCCAGAGAAAGTGACGATGTGATTTATACTTGGGCCGGGCCAGAAATTGCCGTTGCCACAACAAAGGGCTACACCACACAGATGTCTGTGCTGTATATGATTGCTCTGTATTTTGCCAAGGTGCGTGGCACCATGGCAGAGGATGCTTACAAAGCAGCCGTGGAAGAACTGCGGGCCCTGCCGGAACGGACAGCAGAAGTGCTGAAGGTAGACGCAAAGATGGCGGATATTGCAAAGGACTATGCAAAGTGTGAAAATGCGTTCATCATCGGTCGTGGTCTGGACTATGCGGTAGCCATGGAATCTTCTTTGAAGCTGAAGGAAATTTCCTATATCCATAGTGAGGCTTACGCTGCAGGGGAATTGAAGCATGGCACCATTTCCCTGATTGAAGAAGGAACTTTGGTGGTTGCCATTGCAACCCAGGAAAGCCTGCTGGAAAAAACCGTCAGCAACGTGAAGGAAGTCAAAGCCAGAGGGGCAAAGGTGCTTGCCATTGCCGCAGAGGATTGCACTGCCATCGAAGATGTGGCAGACGAAGTGGTTTATCTGCCGAAGGTGAATAACCTGTTTACCAGCTCCTATAACGTGCTGCCGATGCAGCTGTTTGCATACTATATTGCAGTGGAACGGGGCTGCGATGTGGATAAACCCAGAAATCTGGCAAAATCTGTAACAGTTGAATAAAGCAAAGGAAACTGCGCCTTAAGTCGGTATGGCTTAAGGCGTTTTCTATTGAAAACAGGAACTTTTCCTTGGAGAAACGCATAAACTGGAAAATATGGGGACAGGCAGAAATGCTTTGTTTCCAGCGGCTCATAAAAGTTAGCTGAAATGAACTCATTCCGTTGACGGAAAGAGTTAGCCGTGGTATACTCATTTTTAGTATTATTTTGCATTTGAAAAAATTTCGGCTTTGGCTGAATTTGCTTAGAATAGAGGGATTAAGTATGACATTGAATGAACTTCCCATTGGGAAAGAAGCGGTCATCACGAAGGTTGGCGGAGAAGGGGCTTTGCGTTGCCGTCTTTTGGATATGGGCATCATCCCCAAAACAAAGGTGACAGTGACGAAAATCGCTCCCATGGGCGACCCCATGGAGCTGCGCTTGCGGGGATATACCCTGACCATCCGTATGGATGACGCAAAAAATATTGAAGTGAAAGCGGGGGAAGCAGAATGATTTTTGCATTGGCAGGCAATCAGAACTGCGGGAAAACGACGCTTTTCAATCAATTAACAGGCTCCAATCAGCACGTAGGGAATTTCCCCGGGGTCACCGTAGACCAGAAGGTGGGGGAAGTGCGGGGGGAAAAAGACTGCTCCGTGGTGGACTTGCCCGGGATTTATTCCATCCGCCCCTATACCAGCGAGGAGATTGTAACAAGGGATTTCATTCTGAATGAAAAGCCCGATGGCATCATCAATATTGTGGATGCCACCAATATCGAAAGAAACCTGTATCTGACGTTGCAGCTGATCGAAATGCATATTCCCATGGTGCTGGCGCTGAATATGATGGATGAGGTGCGCAGCAATGGCGGCACCATCAATATCAGCAAAATGAGCGAGGAACTGGGGATTCCTGTGGTTCCCATCAGTGCCGTAAAGAATGAAGGGATTGACGAACTGCTGCAGACAGCCCTCCGTGTGGCGAAGGGAAAGGAATACCCCAAGGTATACGATTTCTGCCCTTCCGGTCCCGTTCACCGCTGCATCCATTCCGTATGCCATCAGATTGAAGACCATGCGGAGCGGGCGGGTATTTCTACCCGTTTTGCAGCTACAAAGCTCATCGAGGACGACCCTTCTATTGCAGAAAAGCTGGCGTTGAGCCAGAATGAACTGGAATTGGTGGAGCACAGTATCATCCAGATGGAAGAAGAACACGCCATGGACAGAAACGCTGCTCTGGCGGATATGCGGTATGATTTTATTGAAAAGGTTTGTGGGGCAACGGTTATCAAGCCTCAGGAAAGCAAGGAGCATATCCGCAGTGTCAAAATAGACAGCATCCTGACCGATAAATTTTTGGCGATTCCCATTTTCATCGGGGTCATGTTTCTGGTATTTTATCTGACCTTCAACGTCATTGGCGCATATCTGAGCGATTTGCTGGCGGCGGGTATCGATGCCATCACAGCCGTGGCAGATAAAGCTTTGACGGCCTATGGCATTAACCCTGTGGTACATAGCCTGGTGATTGATGGTGTATTTGCGGGCATGGGCAGTGTATTGAGCTTTCTTCCCATTATCGTGGTACTGTTTTTCTTCCTTTCCATTTTGGAGGATACGGGCTACATGGCAAGAATTGCCTTTGTCATGGACAAGCTGCTGCGAAAAATCGGCCTTTCCGGCAGAAGCATCGTGCCTTTGCTGGTGGGCTTTGGCTGTACCGTTCCTGCGGTTATGGCAACGAGAACATTGTCCTCCGACAGGGACAGGCGCATGACCATCATGCTGACACCCTTTATGAGCTGTTCCGCAAAGATTCCTATTTATGCGGTATTTGCGACGGCATTTTTCCCGAAGTATGCGGCACTGGTGATGATTGGCCTGTATGCAGCGGGCATTATCGTGGGGATTATTATGGCGCTGCTGATTGGGAAAACCGTATTCCGAGGGAAACCTGTTCCCTTCGTTATGGAACTGCCCAACTATCGTTTTCCTTCCGCAAAAAGCGTACTGCTTCTGATGTGGGATAAGGCGAAGGACTTCCTGCAAAGAGCCTTTACCGTTATTTTCGTGGCGACGGTTATCATCTGGTTCCTGCAAAGCTTCGACAGCCGCTTGAATGTAGTGACAGACAGTGCCGATAGCCTGCTGGCCATGCTGGGCCATTGGCTGGCACCCATCTTTGCCCCTTTGGGCTTCGATGACTGGCGGATTCCCACGGCTTTGATTACAGGCTTTTCTGCCAAGGAAGCCGTTGTCAGCACCTTGGGTGTTTTGACGGGCACATCTATGGAAGCGCTGGGGCCTGCTCTGAGCGGCTTATTTACCCCTATTTCCGCCATCAGTTTTCTGGTGTTCACACTGCTGTATACCCCTTGTATGGCGGCTATGGCGGCGGTAAAAAGAGAGTTGGGGAGTAATGCCTTAGGATTGGGCGTTGCGGTGCTGCAATGTGTGGTAGCGTGGATTGTTGCTTTTGTTGTATATCAGGGGTTGAGCCTGATTTTCTAAAGAGGTGAGGATATGGGTATTTTTGATTATCTCATCTTAGGAACGATTTTGGTGGCGTTGATTGCTGCCATCCGCTTTTTGAAAAAGAATGGCACCGGCTGTGGCGGCTGTAATGGCGATTGCAGCAGCTGCAGCAAAAAAAGATAAACGAGATTGGACTCCGGAGAAAATTTCCGGAGTTTTCTTTTTGAAAAAAGCTTGACACCTAGAGTTAGTTGTGATAAACTCTCTAAAGAAATTAGTTAAAACTAACTATGAAAGGAGGGCGTGCGTATGAACCTGACAACTGCAAAAGAAGGAGAAGAATACACAATCAGAGGAATTGCAACGGAGGATGAAGAAATGGACGCATTCCTTTTTTCTTTGGGGTGCTACAGCGGCGAACCCATCACGGTAATCTCCCATTTAAAGGGCGGATGTGTCGTTTCTATTAAGGACGGCAGATATACCATCGATAACCTTTTGGCAGAAGCCATCATGATATAAGTGGTGAAGAAATTCACCACATATATTTTGCCCTTTGATTAGTTATAGCTAACTGCTTTTGGAAAACATGATGCAATAAAAATATGAGTATTCTAGGAGGAATCCAAAATGAGAATTGCTTTAACAGGAAATCCCAACAGCGGGAAAACCACCATGTATAACGCATTGACCGGCAGAAACGAACGGGTGGGCAACTGGGCAGGCGTTACGGTAGATAAAAAAGAAAGCCCCATCAAAAAGAACTTTTATGCAGGGGAGGAACTGCTGGCGGTGGATTTGCCCGGCGCTTATTCTATGTCCCCCTTCACATCGGAGGAAAGCATAACCAGCAGCTATGTGAGAAACGAAAATCCCGATGTCATCATCAATATTGTGGATGCCACAAATCTGAGCCGCTCTTTGTTCTTTACCACACAGCTTCTGGAGTTAGGCATTCCCGTGGTGGTTGCCCTGAACAAAAGCGATGTGAATGAAAAGAAGGATACACAGATTGATGTGGAGCTGCTTTCTGCAAAGCTGGGCTGCCCGGTAATCAAGACCGTTTCTACGGCGGCGAACGACAAGGGCTTAGTGGAAGTAGTGAAAACAGCAGCATCTCTGAAGGGAAAAGGACAGAAGGCCCCTTACGAGGAAGGGAATATCGACCTGACAAGTAAAGAGGCGGTAGAAGCCGCCGACAGAAACCGTTTTACATTCGTGAACGGAATTGTAAAAGAGGTTGAGACAAGAAAGGTGCTGACAAAAGAGAAAAACAGTCAGGATAGGCTGGACGGCATCCTGACAAACAGGTGGCTGGGGATTCCCATTTTCGCCGTCATTATGTTTTTGGTATTCCATATTTCCCAGTCCTCCGTGGGCCCTATGATTGCCGATGCTCTGGTAGGCTGGATTGAAGGCTTTCAGGAATATGTGGCGGGCTTGGCAGAAAATGCTTCTCCCTTCATGCAGGCCTTGCTGGTAGATGGTATCATCGGCGGTGTCGGTGCCGTGGTTGGGTTCCTGCCCTTGGTTATGGTCATGTATTTTCTGATTGCTCTGCTGGAGGATTGTGGTTACATGGCCCGTGTTGGTGTGGTTCTGGACCCTATCTTCAAGAAAGTCGGTCTTTCCGGGAAATCTGTTATTCCCTTTGTGATCGGTACCGGCTGTGCCATCCCCGGCGTTATGGCTTCCAGAACCATTCGGAATGAAAGAGAACGGAGAGTAACGGCAATGCTGACGCCCTTCATGCCCTGCGGCGCAAAGCTGCCCGTGATTGCTCTGTTTGCAGGGGTATTTTTCGCAGATGCTTCTTGGGTAGGCACACTGATGTATTTCGTAGGTATCGTGCTGATTTTCTTTGGCGCACTGCTGGTAAATAAGATTGCAGGACATAAGGTCAGAAAATCCTTCTTTATCATGGAATTGCCCGAATACAAAGTGCCTAGCCTGAAAAGAGCGTTTCTGTCTATGTGTTCCCGCGGGAAAGCCTATATCATCAAAGCCGGAACCATCATTTTGGTGTGCAACACAGTGGTACAGATCATGCAGACCTTCAACTGGCAGCTGCAGGTGGTAGAAGAAGGTATGGCCCACACCTCCATTCTGGCGACCATCGCTTCTCCCTTTGCCATCCTGATGATTCCTTTGGGCTTTGGCGTATGGCAGTTGGCAGCAGCTTCTATTACGGGATTTATCGCAAAAGAAAACGTTGTTGGTACACTGGCAGTTGTGTATGGCATCTCCAACTTCATTGATACAGAGGAATTGGCTTTGACAGGCGGTGCAACAGAAGTTGCCACAATCATGGGCCTGACAAAGGCAGCAGCGTTGGCGTATCTGATGTTTAATCTGTATACCCCTCCCTGCTTTGCAGCCATGGGTGCGATGAATGCGGAGATCAAAGATAAAAAATGGTTGGCAGGCGGCATTGCTTTGCAGTTTGCAACAGGCTTTACCGTAGCCTTCTTCGTATACCAGATTGGTACATTGCTGACAGAAGGAACTTTGGGGACAGGCTTCGTTCCCGGTTTGATTGCGGTGGCAGTCATCGCGGCAATCATTGTTGGTTTGATTCGGAAGGCGAACAAAAGCATTGCGGCGGAATATGCGCTCCATGGCACTGCAAAAAGCATATAAGAAGGAGTTTTCGACATGACGAATTTTATCATAGGGGCGGTTGTTCTCCTTTTGGTGGGAACAGCAGTCCGCTATATTAGAAAACAGAAAAAACAGGGCGCAGTCTGCATCGGCTGCCCTTCCTCCTGCGGCTGCGGGAAGAAGCAGGGCGGATGCGTCTGCCAAGACAAAGCATAAATGAACCATGAAAGGTCGTTCTTAGAAATAGGAACGGCTTTTTTGTGTTCTGTGGATTTTAGATAAAGCAAGGAATTGGACTTGATGGAGGGGAGATATCCATACAAAAAAATTATATGAAAAAACCGAGCCTTTTTCAGACTCGGTTTCTTCATTAAGAGAGATAATAGAGGAGTTATAAGAGTTAGTTGTATTAGAAAACATCTGAGTCAGATGCTATCTAGCTTGTTTTTAATATGCTGCAAAGCCTTCGCCATAGGCAGTGCATTGCACCTTGGCATCACCCTCGGGGAAACCATTGACGATGAGACCTTCATCGTACAGGTTTGCGCCTGCCTTTGCGGTTCTGTCTGCCCAATCGCGCATCCACTGTCCATCGCCCCAGCCATAGGAGCCAAACAGAGCTACTTTTTTGCCCTTCAGGCTGCCTTCGATGGATGCGAAGAAGGGTTCAAATTCGGCTTCTTCCAGCACTTCATCGCCCATGGCGGAGCAGCCAAAGGCAATCTTGTCATAGTCTGCTACGCTGCCTGTAAATTTATCTACGGAGAAGATTTCTGTATCTTCCCCCATCGCTGTAGCGATGGCTTTTGCCATTGCTGCGGTGTTGCCTGTGCCACTCCAATAAATAACTGCGTTTTTCATGTTGTTACGCCTCCTAATCTGATAAGTTTTTATATGCAAACAGCGGTGTGGGCGCATACAGGGGTCAAAAGGGACACGATGCTTGCGCCGGCGGCTGCTTGTTCCATAAGTCTTTTTCTGCATCTGGCATAGCTGCGAAAGGTGCGAAGGGCGGCCTTGCCGTCGCCGTATACCTTCCAATCGCCAACCAGCTTATAATTGCGGCCTTTTTCCCGAATAAAAGCGAAAACATCTTCCGGGGGATAGCCGAAAAAGAAGCCGATTTCGTGGGGAAAATCCTCCCCCTGCAGGATATGCTGCCGCAGGATGGAAAGACATTCACCAAAGGATGCTTCTTCGCCTACGTTGGCAGGATAACCCTCTTGGATGAGAAAGTCTTTTACAGTGGGCTGTTTCAGATATTGCAGGAGCATATCCCTGCGATAGACCAGCAGATAGACCCGCTGATGGCGGCTGTAAAGATATTCAACAGAGATGCCAAGGGGAGACAGTTCCTTTCTGTATGTTTCGATTTCCTTCCGAAAGTCTGTCAAACGACCGACGGGGAAGGAAAAGAGATTTGCCTGTTTTCTGCCCAAAAGGGCAGGGGAGGCATAGTAAAGCATGGTTGCTTCAAAATCGGACATGAGTACCTCCTTTTTGAGTTAGTTATAACTAACTAAATGGTATTAAGATGTACAGTATTGGCCAAGGATACGCTTCAGGGCAGAAGAAGAGCTGCTATGACTGCGTTCGATGGCAATGTTATTTCGTTCAGCTTCCTGCACTGCGCCATTTGCCATGATATGGGAAACGGTACTGGTGAAAAGGATAATGAGATCCGCCTGACCGATCTGCCCCTTGAAATTGCCGGGGAGCTGGGTAAAAACTTTCCCCTTGCAGTTGAATTTTTTACAAATATCCATATACTGACGAACCATTCTGTCATGGCCTCCTACGATGACAACGCTCATGGGATTACCTCCTTTCCAGATATTAGTTAGCTTCAACTAACTAATATCCAAGATACCACAGGAAAAACTAGATGTCAAGGAAAACCAAGGAAGTTTGTATGAAAAAGCATCTCGAAAATATCAGATTCATATTTTTGCGGGAATCAGGGAAACTAAGGGAAACGATTTTAGGAGGTCGAGAAAATGATTGAAAGAAAAGTGATTTTGAAGAATCAAACAGGGCTTCATGCCCGCCCGGCATCGGAGGTGGTTACCTTTGCAAAGCAGCTACCCTGCAAGGTATATATTTCCCACAACGGGAAAAAGGCGGCGGCGGACAGCATTCTGCAGCTTTTGACCTTAGGGGCGAAGGAGGGCAGTGAACTGATGCTTTCCGCTGATGGGGAAGGGGATAAACATTCTGTAGAAAAGCTGGAAGCCTTTCTGCGGATTTTGGAGGGATGAGCATGGAAGAGATCAGAGCGGAGCAGGGGACTTCCAAGGGCGTGGCAATGGGACGGGCCTTTCTGATACAGCCGCCCAATCTGGCGGCGGAGCGTGTGGAAATCGAAGAAACCGCACAAGAGCGGGAAAAAGCCGCTTTTCGCCGTGCAGCGGAGCAGACCAGGGATGCCCTTCGCCCTTTGGCAAGGACGAATTCGATTTTTGCCGCCCATCTGGATATGGTGGAGGATGATACGCTGATTCTGGGGGTAGAAGAAAAAATAGAGAAAGGGAAAAATGCCCAGTGGGCTTTGGAGGAACAGATGGAGGAAACCTGCGGCTTGCTGGAAAGTTTGGAGGATGCGTATTTGCGGGAGCGGGCAGCGGATGTGCGGGATGTTTGCCGCCGCATCATGGTTTTTTTGAAGGGCATCGACGATGACCCCTTTCGGAATATTCAGGAGGAAGTCGTTCTTTTTGCGGAGGAATTGAACCCTTCCGATACGGCGAAGATGGATTTTCGCTATATCAAGGGCATGGTGACAGCCAAAGGCGGCAGCACCAGCCATGTGGCGATTTTGGCACGGAGTTTGGAAATACCCGCTTTACTGGGGTTGGAAGGGATTTTGGAGAAGGTGCAGCAGGGGGAAGAGGTCATTCTGGATGGGAAGGAAGGACTTCTTCTGTTATCCCCCGACGATGCAACAAAGCAGGTTTATGCCGAAAAGCAGGAAACAGAGCGGGAATTGAAGCGAAAGCTGAAGGAGATGAACCGCCTGCCGGCAGTGACCACCGATGGGCGGCAGGTACATCTTTATGCCAATGTGGGTAGCCTGAAGGATGTGGAACTGGCGAGAAAGCATGGGGCGGAAGGGATTGGTCTGTTCCGCAGTGAATTTTTATATATGGAAAGCAGCCGTTTCCCCACGGAGCAGGAGCAGTTTGAAATCTATAAAAAAGCGGTGGAGATTTTGAAGAAGCCCATCACCATCCGTACCTTGGATATCGGCGGGGATAAAAATTTGCCCTATTATCAGTTTGAAAAGGAAGAAAACCCTTTTCTGGGCTGGCGGGCCATCCGTTTTTGTCTGGATATGCGGGATGTGTTTAAGACCCAGCTGAAGGCCATTCTGCGGGCGGCGGCCTTTGGGGATATCCGCATTATGTACCCTATGATCGTTTCTGTGGAGGAATTTCGCAAAGCCAATCAATTATTGGAGGAATGTAAGCAGGAGCTGCGGGAGCGGAATGTTCTCTTTCGGGAAAGCATCAGTACGGGCATTATGGTGGAAACGCCTGCGGCAGTATTCATCGCAGAGGAACTGGCAAAGGAAGTTAATTTTTTCAGCATTGGTACCAATGACCTGACCCAGTATATCCTTGCGGCAGACAGGGGCAACCAAAAGCTGACGAAGCTCTACAGCTCCTTCCATCCGGCGGTGCTGCGGGCGGTGGCGAAGGTCATCGAGGCGGGACATAGGGAAGGCAAGGAAGTGGGGATGTGCGGGGAATTTGCCGGGGACGAAAGAGCCGTGCCTATTTTGGTGGGGATGGGTCTGGATGAATTTAGTATGGTCTCCAATGAGATTGGCTCTGTACGCTATCAGGTGCGGGGACTTTCGGAGAAGCAGAGCAAGGGCTTTGCCCGGCGAATCTTGGCAGCGGGAACGGAAAAAGAAGTGAAAAAACTGCTGGAACGCTGAAAGAGCATCATATCCTTTGGGATATGATGCTCTTTCATGTTCGTTCATAAAAAAGGACATGGACGATATCACCGGGTTGTTTGCCGATGATTTTGCGGATATCTTTTCGAAGGCCCAGGATATGGCAGGGGGTTTTCATGCGTATCAGACTGCCGTCATAGGGACAGCCGTCGAAAAAGGCATGGACTTTCACGCGGCCTTTTCCGAATTCCGCTTTCACATCAAAGGGGATTTCCACATAGGCTCCGTCGATATTGGGGACTTTTTGGATCACAGCATCAAATTCATAGACTTTTTGGTCCATTTTATGCCTCCTTTTTGCATGATAAAGTTAGTATAACAGCATTTCAGAAGAAAATACACAAAGATGTTGCTATTTGTTGCTATTTCGGGAAATTTAAGAAATTCTTCCATTGCGTCTGCGTTGGATTATGTAGTACAATGAAAATGAATAAATATGGTAATTTGGCTGAAGGAGGAACCCTTTTGGAAATCATAAATTGGAAAGAATTGCTTTATCCTTATGAACAGGCGGTGGAGGAACTGTTGCTGAAGTTCAAAAATCTGGATAAAGAATGTCGGCATTTGGGCATTTATTCCCCGATAGATTCTGTCACAGGCAGATTGAAAAAGCCTGCCAGCATTTTGGACAAAGCAGGCAGAAAGCATATTCACCCCGATCGGATCGAGCAGGAGATTGAAGATATCGCAGGTATCCGTATCCTCTGCCAGTTCGTAGAGGATATCCAGAAGGTAGTGGATATGGTGCGCTCCCGCAGGGATATGACTATCGTGGAGGAAAGAGACTACATAACGAATACGAAGCCTAGCGGCTATCGCAGCTATCATATCATCATCAAATACCCCCTGAGTACGGCACTGGGGCCCAAGGAAATTTTCGCCGAAATCCAGATTCGCACAAACGCCATGAATTTCTGGGCAACAGCGGAGCATTCTCTCCGCTATAAATACAGCGGCAATATTCCCCAGGCATTGCAGGACAGACTGACAAACTGTGCCGAGGCTGCTTTCCGTCTGGATCAGGAAATGTCCACTATCCGTGGAGAAATCACAAATGCTCAGCGGCTGAATGAAATTAGAAGAAATATGACATCCAATATTCTGGATAATATTCAGAAGCTGCATTTTGTGGCAAAGCTGGAGGATATGGATGCCATCAACAGAGAATTTTCCGATGTCTGGGAAAGCAATGATATGGACAGACTGCGGGAATTCAACGAAAAGCTGAACGTACTGGTAGAAGTTTACCGGGTATAAGAAGAAAAGGAGGAAGAACATGGGCTTATTTGCCATTGCAGACCTGCATTTTGCCTTTTCCGTGGATAAGCCTATGGATGTCTTCGGGGAGCATTGGAAAAACCATAGCCAAAGAATCATCGAAAGCTGGAAGCAGGTAGTTTCTGAGGAAGATACCGTCCTTTTGCCCGGAGATTTATCTTGGGGAATGCGGATTGATGATGCGGCGGCGGATTTGGATATGATTTACAACCTGCCGGGAAGAAAAATCCTGCTGGGGGGCAACCATGATTATTGGTGGAAATCCTCCTCCAAGCTGGAGGCCAGATACCCGGGGATGCGGTTTTTGAAAAACGATTTTGATGGGTATGAGGACTGGGCGATCTGCGGCAGCCGCGGCTGGCTCTGCCCCAATGATACCCGCTTTACGGAACAGGATAAAAAGCTATACGAAAGAGAACAGGTGCGGTTGAAATTATCTCTGGATGGGGCCATGCGAAACGGTGCGGAGAAGATCATTTTGATGATGCACTTTCCGCCTATGAACGATAAAAAGGAAGATTCCGCTTTTACGGAGCTTTTCAAGGAGTACCCCATCAAAAAAGTGGTCTATGGGCATCTGCATGGGGCAGCCAGCCATGCCACAGCCTTTGAAGGGAAACGATATGGCATTACCTATGAGCTGGTTGCTGCGGATTATATCGATTTTTGCCCCAAGCGCATCTTGTAAGGAGGAAAAAACGTGAAACTGGAAGAAAAAAAGATACTGACATTCCTGTGTGCCCTCTGGCCCGGCGGCGGCTATATGTATTTCGGCATGATGAAAAAAGGCGCACTGCTGATGGCACTTTTCACGGCTCTGGCGGGGCTGACCCTGACCATCGGCTGGAAATTCCTTGCCTTCCTGCTGCCGGTTGTCTGGTGCTATTGCTTTTTCGATACCTTCCATGTAGCAAAGCTGCCGGAGGAAATCAGAGCTATGGAGGATCAGGATTGCTTTGACCGTGTGGTTGCCTTCTGCAAGGATGACCCTTTGAAGAAATTTGAAGGAAAGCGCACCTTTCTCGGCGTTCTGATTTTGCTGGGTGCTTTGTATACCATGATTTATGGGGTGCTGCTGCCCTTCTTCCGCTGGGGCGAACAGTTCTATTGGGTGCAGTTAACCCTGACAGTCATCCCTACGGCGGTGGTGGCGGTGCTGCTGTTCATGGTAGGAAAGCATATCCTGCAAAAGGAACAGGACAGAAAGGATGCCGAAGCTGCAGAAAGTGCAGAGGAAGAACCTGCTGCAGCAGAGGAGCCTATGCAGGAAGCAGCCTTGGAGGAAGGTAATGTGGCGGAAATCGTGGAAGCGGTTTTGGAAGCGGAAGAGAAAGCAGAATCAGCATAAAGAAAAGAGTTCATTTGGAGAGCCTTTGGAAGCCCTGCAAATGAACCTTTTTTAATTCCTCGTTTTTTTCAATGGCAGAAAGAATCCTATCTTTGCCTTATTTTTTCTTCTTTGCTTTTTTTCTGGGAGAAGCAGGCTTTTTCGCCCCTTTTTTATCCTCTTTTTTCTTCACAGAATAGCCAAAGGTGCCTAGTTTTTTGCCCAGACCGTAATAAGCACCGTGGGAATAGCAGATGGGCTTCGCCTTGTCGAAATGGAATTTTCCTGTTTCGTCCAGATAATCGTCGCTGACCTGCACGGAGACAACTTCCGCCAGAAACATATCATGGGTGCCCAGAGGGATGATTTCTTTGACCTTACATTCGATATTCACAGGGCTTTCATAGATAATAGGCGCATCCACCTTTTCGCCCTTTTTGGCAGTCAGCTTCATTTCCGCAAATTTATCGATATCCCGCCCGCTTTTTACGCCGCAGTAATCGCAGGCATAGGCCAGTTTTTCTGTCACCAGATTGATGACAAATTCGCCCCTTTCCTTGATGATTTCATAGGAATGGCGGCTGGGGCGGATGGAGACATAAGTCATGGCAGGGTCGCTGTTGACGGTTCCTGTCCATGCCACAGTGATGATGTTTTTTTCCTCCATGGTGCCGCAGGAGACCATAACGGCGGGCACGGGGTAGATGACCGTTCCCGGTTTCCAGATATCTTTTCCCATAACATTGCTCCTTTCGGGGATGATTTTTCTGTTATTCATCTTATATGAGTTGGGAGCCTTTGTAAAGATAAAAAACGGAAGAAAGGGGATTTTTGCTTTTCCGGCAAAAGGAGGGGCTTGTCAATTTTATTCCGCTTCGGTATGATGAAAACAAAAAACGACAAATTCAGACAGAATACAGGAGGAAACCTATGAACCTGCCTTTGGAATATACGGAAAAAATGAAAGCCCTTTTGGGAGAAGCATACGACGATTATATTGCATCCTTTGATGGGGGAAGATTTTATGGTCTGCGGGTCAATACGCTGAAAATCAGCCCAGAAGCATTGCAGGAAACGGGCATGTTCCGCCTGAGCCCTGTGGCATGGTGCCCTACGGGATTTTATTATGAAGGGGAGGAACGCCCTGCCAAGCATCCCTATTATCATGCAGGGCTGTATTATCTGCAGGAGCCCAGTGCCATGAGCCCGGCGGCAACCCTTCCCATTGAGGAAGGGGATTTTGTCCTTGACCTTTGCGCTGCCCCCGGTGGGAAAACCACCCAGCTTGGGGCAAGGCTGAAGGGGACAGGTCTGCTGGTTGCCAATGACATCAGCGCAGGACGGGCAAAGACCTTGCTGAAAAATGTAGAATTGGCGGGCATCCACAATGCTATCGTTATGAGCGAAACGCCGGAGCATCTGGCGGAACGTCTGCCCAATTTCTTCGATAAGATATTGGTGGATGCCCCCTGCAGCGGCGAGGGGATGTTCCGCAAGGAGCCGGATATGGTAAAAAGCTGGGATGCTGATATGCTGGAGTTTTGCCGCACAGAGCAGGCGAAGATTTTGGAAGCCTGTGCCCCTATGCTGAAAGCGGGCGGGATGCTTTTATATTCCACCTGCACCTTTTCTCCCGAGGAAAATGAAAAGAGCATCGGTGATTTTCTGGAAAATCATCCCGAATTTGAACTGGTTCCCATTGAAAAGAAAAATGGCTTTGTAGCGGGGATTGCTCCCTATGAAGCCTGCGCCCGCTTGTATCCCCATAAGCTGAAAGGGGAGGGGCACTTTCTGGCTTTGCTGCGGAAAAAGGAGAGCGAAGGCGGAAAAGCAGTTCTTTCGGAAGAGGGCAAATGGACGAAACAGATGGAGCCTTTTCGGGAGTTTGCTAAGGATGTGCTGAAAGAGATGCCAAAAGGTATTTATAAAATTTATGGCGATGGGCTGTATCTTCTTCCCGAGGGCACACCCAAATTGGAGAAGCTCCGTGTCCTCCGTACCGGATGGATGTTGGGAACCTTGAAAAAAGACCGCTTCGAGCCTTCTCAGGCCTTTGCAATGGGGCTGCGGAAGGAAGAAGTGAAAAACGTGGTGGACTTTCCCTTGGAGGACAACCGTGTTATCCGATACCTGAAAGGCGAAACCGTAGAAGGAGAAGGCAAGGACGGCTGGACACTGGTCTGCGTGGATGGTTTCCCTCTGGGTTGGGCGAAGCTGCAGAAGGGCAGACTGAAAAATAAATACGCCGTCAGCTGGAAATGGGAGTGAATTGTATTTAATGCATAGACATTTGTGCGATTATCGTTGACAAATTTTGAATCATCTGTAAAATAGAACTATCGCATCAATTTAAAGGAAAACAATTATATTCTTTCGCAGAAACGTAGTTTCTGCAAATCGGGTTCCAAGGGGATGATCCCCTTGGTGGGAGTTTGAGGGCAACGCCCTCAAAAGAAAAAGGAGTGAAAGAAATGGCATTGACATATATCGGCACAAGGGATAAAAACATCAAAGCAACAGCATCGGAAGCCATCCTGCGGGGCATCTGCCCCGACGGCGGCCTGTATATCCCCGAGGAAATCCCTAAGATGGAAAAATCTCTGGAAGAATTGGGCAAGCTGAATTATCAGGAACTGGCCTATGAAGTTTTGAGCAAATTTCTGGATTTTACGGAAGATGAACTGAAAGCCTGCATCAATGGGGCTTATGATGAAAAATTCGACACAGCGGAAATCGTTCCCGTGGTGAAAAAGGGCGATGCCCTGTTCTTGGAGCTGTTCCACGGCAGAACCTTGGCTTTCAAGGATATGGCTCTGTCTATCCTACCCTATCTGATGAAAACGGCAGCAAAGAAAAATGGTCTGGATAAAGAAATTGTGATTTTGACAGCCACCAGCGGCGACACAGGTAAGGCGGCACTGGAAGGCTTTGCCAATGTAGAAGGCACAAGAATTATGGTATTTTTCCCTGAAGATGGTGTCAGCCCTGTGCAGAAATTACAGATGAATACACAGGAAGGTGCCAACACCTGTGTTGTAGGCATCAAGGGCAACTTTGACGATGCCCAGTCCGCAGTCAAGAGCATTTTCACAGACAAAGCACTGGCGCAGGAACTGGAGGAAAGAGGCTTCCAGTTCTCCTCCGCAAATTCTATCAATATCGGCAGATTGGTGCCTCAGATTGTATACTATTTCTGGGCATATCTGAATGCGGTAAAAATGGGCGAAATCAAAGCAGGGGAAGAACTGAACTTCACCGTACCCACAGGGAACTTCGGCGATATTCTGGCGGGCTGGTATGCTATGAAAATGGGTCTGCCCGTAGGTCATTTTGTCTGTGCTTCCAACGATAATAAAGTCCTGTACGATTTCTTCCGCACAGGGGAATATAACAGAAACAGAGACTTTCATGTGACGGTGTCTCCCTCCATGGATATCCTGATTTCCAGCAATCTGGAACGTCTGCTGGCCCACATGGGCGGGCAGGATGCCACAAAGGCAGAAATGGAACGGCTGAATAAGGAAGGCATCTATACTGCGGAAATCACAGAAAAGAAGATTAGCGGCGAATATGCTACAGAAGCGGAAACCTTCGCCTCCATCAAGAATTTTTACGAAGAAACAGGCTATGTGATGGATACCCATACTGCCGTTGCATACGCAGCATATCAGAAATATAAGGCAGAAAGCGGCGACAACAAGCCTATGGTTATCGTTTCCACTGCCAGCCCTTATAAATTTACAAAGGACGTTATGACTGCACTGGATGCAAAATATGCCGACGGCGATGCCTTCGCATTGCAGGCGGATTTGGAAAAGGCCAGCGGCGTGCCTGTACCTGCCCCCATCGTTGGGCTGGAACACAGACCCATCCTGCATAAAAATGTCTGTGAAAAAACGGAAATCAAGGAAGTTGTGAAGAACTGGCTTTTGTAAGAAGAAGGGGGACTGCTTATGGAGGACTGGAAAAGGGAAGAAGGACAAGAGGAACAGAAAGAGAAAACCTATGTGACTCGGAAAGAGTTTTACATTTGCTTTTTGATTTTGTTGGTGGCGATTTTCTGGAACAGCCATGGGGTTGAAAGCAGACTGGAACGGCAGATTGTAAGTGGCAGCAGAAACGCCAGTGAAAAACTGGATGATATTTCCGGTCAGATTTTTAATATTTCTGATGAAGTTGCCTCTGGAATAGAAGAAGCCAATAATCCCCTGCAGGAACGCGATATGGAAATCGTCGATGTGGATATGAAGGGGAAAACAGCCACCATCCACATGATGGCAACGCCGAAAGAATATCAAAACGGTATGACTGTGAAATTCTTTCTTTCCTGTGATGGGGCAGAACCCATGGAAGTGCCTGCGGCGGCTGGCAAAGACAGAGCCTTTACGGCAGAGGTAAAGGTGCCCTTCTGCGGCGAAGCAAGGGCAACAGCTTGTGTGAAAAAAGGCGATATGGAATATCTGAAAGATATTGGCGGTGTCAGCATAGAAGGGGAGGTGCTGCCTAGTTTCACCGGAAACAGAAGCGGCATCTGCGTCTACAGCTGGAACACTGAAGATAGCTTTATGACCCTGGAGGGAGAGATTTTTGTGGATATTTCCCTGCCGAGCTGGCTGGGCAGGGAAGGCACCTTTGACCTGCAAAAGGAGCGGGTGGAGGTCTATATCGATGGGAAAAAGATCAAAACTGTTCCTGCGAAGGAAGAGATCGCCGATCCCTTTTACCACAGCTATGTGGCTTCCTTGCGGAAAACAGATGCAGTTCGGCTGGAACGGGGCGAGGCTGTTGAATTTATCTTCAAAGCAGAGGATACGGATGGGCTTCGCTATCGCTTTGTGGTGGAAAGAGGGGGCTGGAACGGAGAGGATGGCTATGTTGCGGAAGCGCCTGCGGAATCTCATCATGGCAGCAGCAATCCGAACCTGACCATTGAATAAAACAGAATACATTGAGAAAAAGGCGGATAAAGTTTCCGCCTTTTTTGCGTGAAAATATTGATTTTGTCCGTTCCATAGCGTAAAATAAAATTAGCATATTATGTGCATTCGGCAGTGATGCCGAAGGTAAGAGACACTATAAGAATCGAATTGAAAAGGAGATAGAGTATCATGAAAATGTTTATTGACACAGCCAATGTGGATCACATCAGAGAAGCAAATGATCTGGGCGTGATCTGCGGCGTTACAACAAACCCTTCCCTGATCGCAAAAGAAGGCAGAGATTTCGTTGAAGTAGTAAAAGAAATCACAACCATCGTGGATGGCCCCATCAGTGCGGAAGTTATCAGCCTGGACCACGAAGGCATGGTAAAAGAAGCAAGAGAACTGGTAAAAATCCACAAAAATATCGTTATCAAAATTCCTATGACGCTGGAAGGCCTGAAAGCAGTAAAGATTCTGGCTGCAGAAGGTGTAAAAACAAACGTTACACTGATTTTCTCCGCAACACAGGCTTTGATGGCTGCAAGAGCAGGTGCTACATACGTTAGCCCCTTCCTGGGCAGAGTAGATGATATCGGTTCCGTTGGTATGACACTGATCGAAGAAATCGTTGATATCTTCGATATCCACGGCATCGAAACAGAAATCATCGCCGCATCCATCCGCAACCCTCTGCACGTAATCGACGCTGCAAGAGCAGGCTGCCATATCGCAACCATCCCTTACAATGTTTTGATCCAGATGGCAAAACACCCTCTGACAGATATCGGTATCGAAAGATTCCTGAAAGACTGGGAATCTGTACCCAAAAAGTAATATAAAATAAGCTGATTTGAAAACTGAACCTTTGGAGGAAAAAACCAAATGAACAATATTGATAACCTGACAATCAATACACTCCGTTTCCTTTCCGCAGAAGCCATCCAGAAAGCAAAGAGCGGCCACCCCGGTCTGCCTCTGGGTGCGGCTCCCGCTGCCTATACCCTGTGGGCAAAGGAAATGAAAGCAAACCCCGCAAACCCCAACTGGGACGACAGAGACAGATTCATCCTCTCCGCAGGTCATGGTTCTGCCCTGCTGTATTCCCTGCTGCACGTATTCGGATATGGTCTGAAAATCGAAGATCTGCAGAATTTCCGTCAGAGAAACTCCCTGACACCCGGTCACCCCGAATATGGTCATACAACAGGTGTTGAAGTAACAACAGGCCCTCTGGGTCAGGGGATCGCCAATGCCGTTGGTATGGCTCTGGCAGAAAGCCATCTGGCAGTAAAATTCAACACACCCGAATTCAAGGTGGTAGACCACTACACATACGCTCTGTGCGGCGACGGCTGTCTGCAGGAAGGCGTTGCTTCCGAAGCAGCTTCTCTGGCCGGCACAATGGGTCTGTCTAAGCTGATCGTTCTGTACGACAGCAACCATATCACCATCGAAGGCGACACAGCAACAGCCTTCTCCGAAGATGTACTGAAACGTTTTGCAGCTTACGGCTGGGATACACAGGAAGTTGCTGACGGCAACGATGTAGATGCGATCGCAGCGGCTATCGAAGCAGCGAAGAAAGCGGACAAACCTTCCATCATCAAGATCGAAACAAAGATCGGCTATGGCGCACCCAACAAACAGGGCAAAGCATCTGCCCACGGCGAACCTCTGGGTGAAGAAGAAATCAAGCTGGCGAAGGAAAATCTGGGCTGGCCCTATGAAGAAGCCTTCTTCGTTCCCGAAGAAGTAAAAGCACACATTGCTGCAATCAACGCAGCAGGTGCAAAAGCAGAAGCAGAATGGAACGAAATGTTCAAGGCTTACAGTGAAAAATATCCCGAACTGGCAAAAGAATACGCAGAATGGCACAGCGACGAACTGGCAGCTGATCTGCTGAATGATGAAGAATTCTGGAAGGATGAAGGCGATATCGCAACCCGTGCTACATCTGAAAAGGTGCTGCAGAAGGTAGCAAAGGTTGTGCCTAATCTGTTTGGCGGCTCCGCTGACTTGGCACCTTCCAACAAATCCTTGATGAAGGAAAGAGAATACTACAGCAAGGAAAACCCCGCCGGTTCCAACGTGCATTTCGGTATCCGTGAATTTGCCATGACAGCTATGGCAAACGGCATGGCAGTACACGGCGGCGTTAGACCTTATGTTGCAGGCTTCTTTGTATTCTCTGACTACATGAAAGCAGGTCTGAGAATGGAAGCTCTGATGGGTCTGCCTGTCATCAGCATCCTGACTCACGACAGCATTGGCGTAGGCGAAGATGGCCCTACCCATCAGCCCATCGAACATCTGGCAATGCTGCGCAGCCTGCCCAACTACAATGTATTCCGTCCCTGCGATACAAGAGAAACAGCAGCGGCTTGGTACACAGCACTGACAAGCAAAACAACGCCTACCGGTCTGATCCTGTCCAGACAGAACCTGCCTGCTCTGGAAGGTACAGGCAAAGGCGCTCTGAAGGGTGCTTATGTGCTGAAGGACTGCGAAGGTACTCCCGATGTACTGCTGATGGCTTCCGGTTCCGAAGTAGAACTGATCTACAAAGCTGCTGATGAACTGGCAGCAAAGGGCGTAAAGGCTCGTGTCATCAGTATGCCTTGCTGGGAACTGTTTGAAGCACAGGATGCAGCATACAAAGAAAGCGTAATGCCTAAGGCAGTTCGTGCAAGACTGGCTGTGGAAGCAGCTTCCGACTTCGGCTGGTATAAATATGTTGGCATGGACGGCGACATCATCTGCATGGATGGCTTCGGTGCATCCGCTCCCGCAGGTTTGTTGTTCAAGGACTTCGGCTTCACAGTAGAAAACGTAGTGGAAAAAGCACTGGCTCTGGTAAAATAATCTAAACAACCATAAAAGCTCCTGATGGCAGCATCAGGGGCTTTTTCTTAAGAAAAGAAAGGAGGAGACCGTTTGCGTACATTCATTGCCATTGAACTGGAAGAAGAAGTCAAAAATCATTTGGAAAACATACAGACAGAAACGCAAAAGCTCTGCCGCCGCGGGAATTACACCCCCAAGGAGAACTTCCATCTGACGCTGCATTTTCTGGGGGAAGTAGAAGAGGAGGATTTGGATTATCTGCAGGAGGCCATTTATGAAACAGCCCGCCGCAATCGTCCTTTTACCCTGACGCTGGATAAGGTAGGGTTTTTCCCTAGGGGAAACAAAGGCATCCTTTGGGCCGGTTTGGAAAAAAGTAATCACTTGCAGAGATTGTTCAGCACCTTGGAAAAATCTCTGGAACAGCAGGGCTTTGCCCGGGAAAGAAAGGGGCTGAGCCCCCATATCACCTTGGGCAGAGAGGTGGAACCCCAGCGCAGCTTTATGGATGTGCAGAAGGGTGTAAAGGTTGAGCCTGTGCGGGTTTCTGTCAGAAGTATTTCTCTGATGGAAAGTGTGAGAAAAGGCCCGAAGCTGGTTTATGTGCCCCTGTTCCGTCAGAATTTGATGGGGAAATAGTTTGAATAAAATTTATTTCATGAAATGTATCAGTCTTTTCTATAAGGCTGATATTTTTTTGCTTTCAGAAAAATACAAAATAATTTCGTCAGAGTAAATGTTTTCTAATGATGAGAAACAATTGTTTTCTATTGTGAAAAATGTATCAAAAATGAACAAAATTACAGTGAGAAAAGTGAAAAAAAGCACTGCCTAGTTGTTCATTGTTCCAAATCGTAGATTATTTAACAATTTCGGTTGAAAAAGGGGATTTCTTTTTATATACTGAGCATATACGATAAGATTCTGTATGAGAGAATTGATTTACAAAGGAACGCCTGTTTCTGACAGGTGCAAAGAAAGAAGCAAGTAAAAGAAAATATTTTTAGAGGCTATTTTTGAGGAGGAATTTAAAATGGCAAACACTACTGTATTTTTCCCCGGTTATTCTGCAGGCGAAAATGCTTACACGGATATTGACAAAGTCTGCGCTCCTTATGGTACAAAAGCAGTTGTCATCAGTGATGAAATTTCTATCAATGCAACAAAAAAATATATTGATGAAGCAACAGCAGAAGGTACTGTAAAAGTAGAATATGTTCTGTTTGGCGGCGAAGCATCTTTCGAAGAATGTGAAAGACTGGCAAAACTGGATGTTGTGAAAAATGCAGATATGATTTTCTGTCTGGGTGGCGGTAAAGCGATCGATACAGGTAAATACATTGCTCGTGATATGGGTAAACCCTACTTCACATTCCCTACCATCGCTTCTACATGCGCATGTAACTCCGCTCTGGGTATCTACTACAACGAAGACCATACATTCAGATGTATGTATCGTGTAGACAGACCCCCTGTACATATCTTTATTTCCACAAAGGTTATCGCAGAAGCTCCTGCATCCTTCTTGTGGGCTGGTATCGGTGACGGTATGAGTAAAGAAGCAGAAGTAAAATTCTCCGCAAGAGGCAGAGAAGATGAACTGACTCTGGAAGAACAGGCTGGTGTAGCTCTGTCCGGCTGCTGCACAGAACCCCTGCTGAAATATGGTATTCAGGCTATGGAAGACTGCAGAAACAACCGTGCTTCCAAAGCAATCGAAGAAGTTGCTCTGGATATCTTCATCAACACAGGTATGGTTTCCAACATGGTTGACTCTGCAAAATACAACACATCGCTGGCACATGCGTTCTTCAATGCAAGCACAACACTGCATCAGATCGAAGCAAGACATAAACACGGTGAAGTAGTTTCCTACGGTACACTGGTTCTGCTGACACTGGATAAACAGTATGATAAACTGGACAGATTCTTTGAATTCTATAAAGGTATGAACCTGCCTACAAAACTGGCTGATATTGAAATCACTGTAGAAGAACTGGATCCCGTTCTGGAACTGGCAGTAAAGAGATACGATATGGACGTAGTTCCTTACGAAATCACACCTGCAATGATCAAAGACGCAATTCTGGAATTGGAAGAATATAACAAAAAAAGAGCATAATCAGTAATTTTTCAGGGGCCTTTTCTGTTAATTTGATGATATTTTAAGGCCCCTAAAAATTGGTCGTTTTTTTTCGGAAACATACTGGAAAAAGACACGAAAGTATTTTATACTATAAAGAGTATGGGAAAACCGAGAGTTTCGGAGTTTTCATCAGAATAAAGGAACGGCAAAATCCGTTTCGGATATAGAAAGAGACAATAGTCTATCACACAAGCAAAGGTTTTAAAGGAGGAAACAAATTTATGGAATTCGGATATTCTAAGGAGCAGGTACTGCTGAGAGAAATGTACAAGAAATTCGCTGAAACAGAAATCAAACCTCTGGCAGAAGAACTGGACGAAGAAGAAAGATTCCCCGTGGAAAGCATTCCTAAACTGGCTAGATACGGTTTTATGGGTATTCCCTTCCCCAAGGAATACGGCGGTGCAGGCGGCAACTACCTGACATACGCTATGGCAATCGAAGAACTGGGTAAAGTATGTGCTACTACAGCAGTTATCGTTTCCGCTCACACATCCCTGTGTGCAGGCCCTATCTACTACTTCGGTACAGAAGAACAGAAACAGAAATATCTGGTACCCCTGGCAAAGGGCGAAAAGATCGGTGCTTTCGGTCTGACAGAACCCAGTGCAGGTACAGACTCCTCCATGCAGCAGACAACAGCTGTTCTGGATGGCGATGAATATGTTCTGAACGGTACAAAGGTATTCATCACAAACGCTGGCTATGCTGATATCTATGTAGTTATCGCTATGACAGATAAATCCAAAGGCAACAAAGGCATCTCTGCTTTCATCGTAGAAAAAGGCACACCCGGTTTCTCCGTTGGTAAAAAGGAAAGAAAAATGGGTATCCGTGGTTCCGCAACTTGCGACCTGATCTTCGAAAACTGCAGAATCCCTAAAGAAAACATTCTGGGCAAAGAAGGCCAGGGCTTCAAGATCGCAATGCAGACACTGGACGGCGGTCGTATCGGTATCGCTTCTCAGGCTATCGGTATCATGCAGGGCGCAATCGACGAATGTGTGAAATATGTAATGGAAAGAAAACAGTTCGGCAAGAAGATCGGTCAGTTCCAGAATACACAGTTCGAACTGGCAGATATGGCAACAAAGGCAGAAGCTGCAAAACTGCTGGTTTACAAAGCAGCATGTGAAAAAGATGCAGGCAGACCTTACAGCCACCTGTCCGCAATGTGCAAATACTTCGGTGGTTCCACAGCAAGTGATATCACAAGAAGATGTGTACAGCTGTTCGGTGGTTACGGCTACACAAGAGACTACCCCGTAGAAAGAATGATGCGTGACGCAAAGATCACAGAAATCTACGAAGGTACATCTGAAGTTCAGAAAATGGTTATCTCCAGCTGGATGAAATTGAAATAATCGAAACAAAGAAACAGGAGGAAAAGCTCAATGAAAATCCTTGTATGTATCAAACAGGTTCCTGATACTGTTGAAGTAAAAATTGACCCCAAAACAGGCACACTGATCCGTGACGGCGTACCTTCCATCATCAACCACGATGACAAAACAGGTATCGAAGCAGCTCTGCAGCTGAAAGAAAAACTGGGTGGCACAGTAACAGTTGTTTCCATGGGTCCCCCTCAGGCAGACGTTGCTCTGAGAGAAGCACTGGCTATGGGCTGTGATGAAGCTTATCTGGTATCCGCTAGAGAATTCGGCGGTTCCGATACATATGCTACATCCGGTATCATCGCAGCAGCTCTGAAAAACATCGGCTATGATCTGATTATCACAGGTCGTCAGGCAATCGATGGTGACACAGCGCAGGTTGGTCCCCAGATTGCTGAAAAACTGCACCTGCCTCAGGTTTCTTATGTAGAAGAAATCGTTGACGCAGCAGAAGATCACGTTGTAGTTAAGAGACAGTTTGAAGATGGCTACCACATCGTAAAAGTTAAAACACCTTGCTTGCTGACAGCAATCGCTGAACTGGCAGAACCCAGATATATGTCCATCGGCGGCATTTTCGACGCTTACAAGAAAGAAATCAAGATTCTGGGCTTTGAAGATCTGAAAGACGATCTGGAACTGGATATGATCGGTCTGAAAGGTTCCCCTACAAACGTATTCAAATCCTTCACAAAAGAAGTGAAAGGTGCTGGTACAAAGATGACAGATCTGACAGCAGAAGAAGCTGTTGATGTAATCGTTAAGAAACTGGAAGAAAAATTCATCATCTAATGATTGCTGCCGCAATCATCAGTTGAAATCAGGATTTCAACTGATTTACTGGCGGAGTGTGAGGCAGAGCCTCACGAAAGAGAGTTTATTAAGGAGGCAATACCAATGAGCAAAGGTATTTTTGTAGTAATGGAGCAGAGATACGGCAAGGTTCAGAACGTAGGTCTGGAACTTGTTGGTGAAGCTACAAGACTGAAAGAAGATCTGAAAGATGACGTAGTAGCAGTGCTGCTGGGTCACAACATCGAAGGCGAAGTTGCAAAAATCTTCCACTATGGCGCTGACAAAGTTATCCTGGTTGACGATCCCATGCTGGAAAACTATGTAACAGAACCCTACACAAAAGCTGTAACAGAAGTTATCAAAGCATTTGATCCCGAAATCATGCTGTTTGGTGCTTCTTCCATCGGTCGTGACGTTGCTCCTCGTGTAGCTAGCCGTGTAAAAACTGGTCTGGTTGCCGATACAACAGGTCTGAGAATGGCTAAAACAGAAGCTGAACTGGCGAAAGAAGCTGAAATGGGTAACGCAACACCCGAAAGAGCTCTGCTGATGACACGTCCCGCATTCGGCGGTAACATCATGGCTACTCTGATGTGTCCCAGAACAAAACCTCAGATGGCTACAGTACGTCCTGGCGTTATGAAAATGATCGCGAAAGACGAAACAAGAACAGGCGAACTGGTTAAATTCGACGTAAACTTCACAGCAGAAGACATGAACGTTGAAATTCTGGAAGCTGTTAAATCCGATAAGAAATCCGTTGACCTGACAGAAGCGAAACTGATCGTTTCCGGTGGTCGTGGTATCGGTGGTCCTCAGGGCTTCGACATCATCAGAGACGTTGCAGATGCACTGGGCGCAGAAGTTGGTTCTTCCAGAGCATGTGTAGACGCTGGCTGGATTGAAAAAGACAGACAGGTTGGTCAGACAGGTAAAACAGTACGCCCTGACCTGTACATGGCATGCGGTATCTCCGGTGCTATCCAGCACGTTGCAGGTATGGAAAACTCTGAACTGATCATCGCTATCAACAAAAACGAATCCGCTCCTATTTTCGAAGTAGCTGACCTGGGTATCGTTGGCGACCTGAAACAGATCCTGCCTAAACTGGCTGAAGCTGTAAGAAAATACAAAGCAGCAAAAGCAAACAGCTAATGAAAACTGAATTAGTTTTTAAGGACTCCCATTTGGGAGTCCTTTTTTCATGGTTTCTTACAAAACTTTTACAATATTTCCGAGAGGTGTTTCTTCTATATAATATATGCTACAATAGAAACAGATGAAGCGCAGGTAAATGAGAGGGGGCGGAACTATGCAGAACATGAAAGAAGCGTTGCAGATACGGGCGGAGCTTGCCCTTTGGGCGACCCAAAAAGAAGTCCATCGCCTGCAGGTAGATAAGTTGAAAAGGAAGCTGATCTCTGAACAGAATGATGTGGAGCGCATGGAAAGGAACGGCATCTTTTCTCGGATCAAAAGGCGTGGTGGATTTGATGAAAAACTGGAAAAGGAAAAGGCGGAAGAAGTGCGCATAGAACTGGAACGAGTTGAAACACTGCTTTTGGGTGCTGATAAAAAAATTCCTTTCTTGGAAAAGAAAATGAAAGAATTACAGCTTGATGGAGTGAATATTGATAAAGCTGCGTTGAGCGGAATGGAGAAGGAATTACTGGATTGGTGCGGAATGATGGATGGACTATAGTCAATAAAAAAGACACGATTTTTAAATATATTTTCTGGGAACGG